>USSM01000001.1 GCA_900557455.1 uncultured Collinsella sp.
CGGGATTGGTCAATCTCGGCCGACTATATTTGGCTAAATTATTCCGGCGCTAACATCGGGTAAAGGGAGGAGCGGGTTCGATGAAGATGGGATATGGTTTGACTGGACATATCTGGAAGAGATGAAGTCCTTTCTTTGGACAATTGCAAGTTTGGAGAATCAGCGCTGGATGGAATCCGGTGCCTATTCGTCCTTGGACGAGGCGTTTAACCGCTTCCTGCCTAACGGTTGCAACGGATCGTTGTTGCTTTCCCGTGGAAAGGATGCATACGTCTGTTGGGCAATCAATCCATCAGGTTTTGTGTTTGCTACCGGTTCCAGAGATGGTGCTTTTCCTTCCATGAAATACGAGGGCGATCGCTGCCCAATTACTGAGGGTGCGGATATACTCTCCGAGTTTGTTGATGACAACGGGGATGCTGATTCGCAACTTAAAAACTGGCACTTCAGCTTTTATATCGATAGATCGTACTTGTGATTACGCTTGAGGATGGATTATTTAACGATGCTATTCTCTGAGCTAACAAATATTTTTTTTCGCAAATTGACAACCCTATGACGGAACACGATCTGCGCTCCGCCATAGGGTTTTTGCTGCTAAACAACAAATCATTGACGAGGGGGTGTTCCTATAGTTTTGTCAACGGTTTTCTCCGTTGAGCTACCTAGATTCTCTCCATGCTGGCGCCAGCCCATCGGCGCGGCAGCTCTCTTTCATTTTTGCGGGGCTAGGCCGCGTAAGGGGCCTTGTCTCGCATGACCGCGTAGATCACCTTCAGCCTCTTCCTCGCGACCGCCTTCAGCGCCTCGCCGTGGCACATCCCGCGGCCCCTGCACGCGCGGTAGTACTCGCCGAACCTGTTCGCGCTTCTCGTCAGCGAGTTGCATGAGAATATGAGCAGGTTCTTCAGCCTCCTGTTCCCCCGCCTCGATGCAGCCACCGACGCTATCGAGGTCCCGGACCTGCGGTTCCTCGGGGCGATGCCGCAGTACGAAGCCAGGTGGTCGTGGTCGGGGAACGACGATATGTCGATCGCTATCGTCAGCTCCGACGCCGTCCTCGGCCCGATGCCCGGGATCGTCAGCAGGCACGCGTAGGTGTCGTCCGACTCGAGCAGGGACGCGATCTCGGCGTCGAGGCGCGACGCCTCCTCCATCGCCTCCGATATGCGCCTCGCAAGCATCCTCACCTGCGGATTCTCGGCCCTCACCATGACCTCGGAGGGCCTGGTCGACGAGGCTATCGCGGTCCAGGCGTCCGCGCGCGCCGATCCGCCCGCGCCCCGCATGAGCGCGGAGAGCGACGCCCTCCCCGCGTCCGCCACGCCCCAGGCGCCGCCGAGGCGGGCGAGGACGCGCAGCCACCTCGGGTCCGAGGGGTCCACCAGGGCCTCGAACGCCGGGCAGGATTCCAAGAGGATGGAGCGCAGCCGGCCGTACGCGGGCGCCCGATCGGCGGCCCTTTCGGGCTTGCTTGAATCGTATCCGACACCGGGGAAATACATCAACGGGGTATCGAATAGCTCATTTCTGACTGTAATGGGGCACAGGCCGATATTAACGTCGACCTAATTTAGCCCCTACTATTGAACGGACAATTTTAATTACTAAAGATATGACTGGACTACAGAATCGGTTGGACAGGTCCGGTGCACATCGCGTACTTCCGTAGTTTTTCTTCGGAATACCCGTAGTAAAATTACGGGCAAATTGACCGATTTGCTCAGCTGCTTTATCCTGTGTTTCAAATAGCCTTAGAAAGCAGAGGAGCTGTGCCATGCTCAAGAAGTTTTCGGTTTCAAATTTCAAGTGCTTCGATAAGCGAATTACATTTGATCTATCCGATCCCGCTAACTATTCATTCAATCAACAGGTGATTCAGGATGGCGTTAAGGCAAAGGGCATCATTTATGGCGCGAATGGCAGCGGAAAGTCCAATTTCGCCCTCGCGATATTCGACATCGTTCTGCATCTGACCGACAAGGAAAAGCTGCTCAAAAAATACTCGCCATACCGGTGCCTTGATTCAAAGAGCTCAATCACAGAGTTTCAATACGATTTTGTCTTCGACAATATCGAGGTCGTATACCGCTACGGGAAAACCGACCCACAGACGCTTGTATACGAGAGTCTGTACATTGCTGGCGTGGAGGTCTTGAGCTACAGGTTCGACGCTCAAACGGGCCATGTTGACCTGCCGGGCGCCGAGTTCCTCTCGCTTTCTACCGATCTCCCCACTGAGTCCGACAGGCTGTCGCGTGTCAAATATGTCAAGAGCAATGCAATACTGCGAGATGAGCCGTCTGCCAGGGCGTTTAGAGCCTTCACCTCCTTTGTCGACAACATGCTCATGTTCTACTCGCTCGATGAGCGTGGATATCAGGGGCTTTCGGTTGGCTCGGATATCTTTACCCAGGGCATTATTCGCGAAGGAAAGATGGAGGACTTCCAAGAATTCTTGCGCCAGCAGGGAATCTCCCTGAACCTCGTATCCGTGGACGTGAATGGAGTTCCCGAGCTTTATTGCAGGTTCGAGGGCGGTACCGTTCCGTTTGCGTCGGTCGCCTCGACAGGCACCATGTCACTTGCTCTGTACTACTACTGGTATATCAAGATGAGCAAGGCTTCCTTGGTCTTTATCGATGAATTCGATGCCTTTTATCACTTTGAATTGTCCCGGTCGATCGTGGAGATGCTACGGGACCTTGAGGGTGTCCAGGTTTTCATTACGACGCACAACACGGACCTTTTGACGAACGACCTCATGCGTCCCGATGTCTATTTCATTCTCAAGGAGGGGGAGATTCGCTCGCTGGAAAAGCTAACACCCAAGGAGCTCAGATTGGCGCATAACCTCCAGAAGATGTTTAAGGCCGGTGCTTTCGATGGCTAGCCCGGTCACGCTCTTCATCGTTGAAGGAGAGTCGCGTGACCTGCGCTTTGCGGAGAAGATGAAGGATCTTTTTCTGAAAGGGAGAGATGACCTGAGGGTGATCTGTCTGCCAGCGGCGCAGAACATCTACATGCTTTACGAGCGGCTTGCAGAGGAGGACTTCGATCTGGATGTTGTGGAGGTACTGAGAGAAACGGTGCCTTCTGCTGCAAAATGTCTAGAGGGCGTGGAGAGGGATTCTGTTGATGAGGTCTTTCTCTTCTTTGACTACGACTCTCATCAGAACAATGCGCCTGGATGCGAGTCCGATGCCCTTGTGGAGGCGATGCTCCTCGCATTCGATAACGAGCACGAGAGCGGAAAGCTCTATATAAGCTACCCGATGGTCGAGGCACTGTACGATTATCGCGCAGGGCAGTGCCAGGCGCATTCAGGCTGTTTTGTTGACAACTCGGAAATCGCTCAATATAAAAATAAGTCGGGAGAGGGAAACGTTAACGTGGGGAAGCACATGGAGCTTCCCCAATGGAAAGATGCAATCGCTGCCTTCGTATTGAGATGCAAGTGCCTGCTCGGTCTCGATGAGGTTTCATTTGAGACGTATCGAGAGCTGGTTACGGTCGATGCGATCTTCCGCGAGGAGAAAAGGATGCGGATCGAGGACGGTTCGGTGTTTGTGCTATCGGCTTTTCCAGAGTTTCTGCTCGACTATTTCGGTGATAAGTTCTTTAATTCCATGGCTCCGATGCGCCACCTTAAGTTCGATGATTGCCCCCGAGAAAAAGGATGAGGCGCAATTAATCTCGCGCGCAACCGATTAAAAGCAAGTTTTATGTTTCCCAAAGCAGGGGAAGTGGTCGCGGCTCGCTTTTGTTATGCCCGCCCGGACGGAACGCAAAGTGGGCAATTGCCTCAGAGACACATCGTTACGCCAATTCGTATCGCAATGTGCGACCCCGCTGTGCGTTGCGATTTGCCCCCTATCCACCATCTCTTTCAGTATGCGGCCGGCCGTGGACTGGCCGATCCCGAGCAACGCCCGCGCTTCCCTTCGGGTAATTGAGGGGTGCTCTGCCAAGAACCGCAGGATCTCGTCCTCTCGGGAATGGGAAGCAGCGGGCGCCTGCTTGCTGTTTGACGCGGGCGTTTCCGCTGCCGTTGCTGCGAAGTTCATGTTGGGCAGAACGATTTTGAATGCGTTGTTCGTGGCCATGATTTGCGGCTGAGAGGCCGCATCCGCGTAGGCCCCCATGATCTTCCTCATCCCCGTGCCGTATGCCTCGATGAGCTGCAGGCGATAGAAGACGTTGGCGAGATGCGAGTTCCGGCAGGCAGAGATGCCCATCATCAAATCCTCCAGCTCCAAGCCGGGCAGAAGGCCGCCGACTGACACGAACTCGATCCTGTCGTCGTAGACGCTGATCAGCGTGCTGGCGCGGAAGGAGTAGTCCCTGTGCACGAGCGAGTTCAGCAAGGCCTCGCGCACGGCGACCTCCGGGTAGTCCCTGGTGTCGACGCGCAGCAGCTTTTGGAAAGTGGCATGGGTCCGGTTGTGGAAGTCGATGTAGTCGTAGGCCTCGTCGAGCTGCCGCATGAGGGACCCGGAGAACTCCCGGCGATCCTTGAACACACTCTGGTCCGTCCCCTCGAAAACGGCCGCTTTGACGGTGTGCAGGCACTGGTCGGACAGGAGCAGGCCGAGGTTTGTGTAGAGACCGTCCGATGAGGTTATCTTCAGGGTCTGTATCTGCGGCGCGCCGAAGGGGATCTTTCGTGTCTCCTACCCATATTCTGACCATTTTTCTAACCATGGTGGTTAGTAAAATGGTCAGAAATGACGACTTTACCGCGTCGCTCGTTGGGATTGTGCCAAGGATGTTCGCCATACCGGACAAAAGCGCGTCCAGTTCTCTGGCCGAACGAGACGAGCTCAAGGAGAACCTACTTCTTGCAATGTAGATTTTGAGCGTTGCACCCTGTTGCATGGTGCCCGAGGGCACCTCAGATCGCTGCTAAAATGCCTATATTCCGGAAGTGCGGGGGTAGACCAGACCGCGCCGTCCAACCTGCCGCTGGTGTTCGACGACGACCGTTGCCTGTTCAACACCGGCCTGTACACGCGCCGTTACGAGACCATCTACGGCCTGTTTGAGCCCAACACCAGGCCCGACGCGCGCCAGCGCTGGTTTTTGAAGGGCTTTTTTAAGGAAAGCGACCCCATGCTGGTCTCGTTTGAGTACCTGCCGTGCCGCGTGCGCTTTGCCGAGGACCCCTCCGAGCTGGTCTTTGACTACCGCTTGCCGATCCGCTCCAACATCGACCACATCCTGGGCGACGAGGAAAACCTCACGCGTATCCCCGCCAGCCTGATGGGGGAGGGTAACTCACTGCTGCTGCGCCGCGCCTTTGAGGGCGCCGTCGTCGAGGCCGCCCGCCGCGCCGCCGCAAACTACACGCTCGCCGTGCCGCAGTTCTACGGTGGACGGATTAAACTGCTGCTTCCACTGTGCACAACCGGCGACAAGCCCGAACTGGCGCTGACCATCCAACGCGAGGACGGCTTCTACGCCGCGCGCACCTGCCTCACGCTCGATATGGCCTACAACAAAGCACGACTCATCTGCCGCCCCGAGACCTCGTGGATCAAGCGGTAAGGGCTCGTTAAGCTGCGGGTTTGCTGTTTATTTGGACTCCGCCAGAGCAGCCAGCGCCCACGAATTTAAAATCGGGGGCAAAAAGTTCTTGGTAAACCACGCGCGGCTATGATAGTATCTCTTTTGCCGAAAGGCGACGGGCGATTGGCTCAGGGGTAGAGCATATCCTTCACACGGATGGGGTCACAAGTTCGAATCTTGTATCGCCCACCATCTAAAGCACAGGTCAGAGGTGTTAAGCCTCTGGCCTTTTTCTTTTTAACACCAAGGGTGACACCAAAAGTGACACCAAATTTTGTAACTTTATTAAAATGGGGTCTCCTTTTTTATTGAATATGACCCCTTCACAATTCCTACAAATGTATATAATCGCCCAATGTCTTCGGCCGATCTTTGCCTTGCTATGTATATGTCAATGACTTAACGCCGCTTACCGCAGCTGCGAAACCATAGCGGGGCAAAAGGTCTGCTACGGGGATATCGTGATTGTGAATCCGGTCATAATGAAGGTGGGCGGTATCGCCGCGGGAAGTTTTTCCAAAATTGTCCTTGCATCGCCGTCCGAGTTCCCGTATAGTACTTGTTCGCACGGGGGCGTAGCTCAGCTGGGAGAGCGCTTGACTGGCAGTCAAGAGGTCAGGGGTTCGATCCCCCTCGTCTCCACCCGAGCATTGAATGAGGCTCCAACGCAAGTTGGGGCCTTTTTTCATATAGGCACACAAGGTCAAAGGCGGCGCCATGATCCTCCTGGTCGACAAGATCGTGCGTTGAACGACCGTCGCGTGCATGGTAGTATTCTTCCTCGTGGTGTGAAACTAATGCAAATGGATAGCCGCCATTACTATCACAGCCACTAACTAAAAGGGCTCTTGGCGCAACGGTTAGCGCAGGGGACTCATAATCCCTGGGTTCTGGGTTCGAATCCCGGAGGGCCCACCAGCATCTACCAGCGGTTTCTCTGATTTCCAGTCAATCGGGGAAACCGCTTTCGTATTTGTTTTTCCTTCTCGAATCCTCGTGTTTCTTCTGTCTATCCACAACTATCCACAACTGCAAAATGCAAAAAAACTTCATTGCTAGGAACTGCACAGCATCATATTGGATAGCCGGATTCAACTTAAATGGAAAGGTATTGATTTTACGTTAAGATAATTCTAATACATACACATTTTGGGACTGTACCCGAAACGAACGGGTATAATTGACGTATTACATCGTATTACGTTGATTGGAGTAACCATGGCCATGAGTGCGACCGCCATTAGGTTCGACGAGGGAGAGAAGGACTGGATCCAGTCCTATGCGAGCGTCCTCGGCATGTCCTTTTCTGAATTCGTGAGGAGTGCCGCCCTCGAGAAGGTCGAAGAGGCAGCTGATATCAAGGCATACAACGAGGCGTTGGTAGAAGATGACGGCACCCGCTACTCGATGGATGACGTCATGCGCATGGCCATGGAGGCCGAATGAGCTTCAGTGTCGAGTGGTCCAAGGCTGCGGCCAAGCAACTTGTCAAGATCCCGAAAAAGCAAAGGCTCATCGTCCTGTCCTGGGTCCAAGAACATCTTAATGGATGCGAAGACCCACGTCTCGCACCGAACGGAAAACAGCTTCAGGGCACCGACTCCGGTTGGCGCTGGCGCGTCGGGGTCTACCGTATCCTGGGGAGGATCGAGGATGGGAAGGCCGTCGTCGAGGTCGTGAGGGTCGGCCACCGCCAGGGCGTCTACAAAAACATGCCGCGGATATAGCCTTCGCAGAGTCAGGCTGCCCGTCACGGCGTGGGCCGGTTTCGTGGCGGACGGCCCATGGGACGCGCCCGCGGGGCGCCGCCGCCCGCAAAATGTTTTCCAAAATTGTCCTTGCATCGCCGTCCGAGTTCCCGTATAGTACTTCTTCGCACGGGGGCGTAGCTCAGCTGGGAGAGCGCTTGACTGGCAGTCAAGAGGTCAGGGGTTCGATCCCCCTCGTCTCCACCCGAGCATTGAATGAGGCTCCAACGCAAGTTGGGGCCTTTTTTCATATAGGCACACAAGGTCAAAGGCGGCACCATGATCCTCCTGGTCGACAAGATCGAAAAAAGCTTCGGCGCGCGCGTCCTCTTTAGCGGCGCGTCCTTCCAGATCAACCCCGGCGAGCGCTTCGCGCTCGTGGGACCCAACGGCGCCGGCAAAACCACCATGCTCAAAATCATCATGGGCATCGACAGCCCCGACGCCGGCCAGGTCCAGTACGCAAAGGACTGCCAGGTGGGCTACCTAGAGCAGGAAACCAACCTGGAGCAAAAGGACACCACCATCCTCGCCGAGGTCATGGCCGCCGCTAAAGAAATCCGCCGCATGGGCGAGCGTGCCAACGAACTGCAGGCCCAGATCACCGAGCTATCCGAGCAGGGCAAGGACGTCGACGCGCTCCTTAACGAGTACGGCCAGGTCCAAGACCGCTTTGAGCACCTGGGCGGCTACGAGCTCGAGAGCAACGCCCGCAAGATCCTGTCCGGCCTGGGCTTTAAGGTCACCGACTTTGAGCGCCCGTGCTCCGAGTTCTCCGGCGGCTGGCAGATGCGCATCGCGCTGGCAAAGCTCTTCCTGCGCCACCCCGACCTGCTGCTGCTCGACGAGCCCACCAACCACCTAGACCTCGAGAGCGTCCAGTGGTTGCGCGGCTTTATCGCCAATTACGACGGCGCCGTTCTCATCGTCAGCCACGACCGCGCCTTCATGGACGCCTGCGTCGACCACGTCGCCGCGCTCGAGAACCGCCGCGTGACCACCTACACCGGCAACTACAGCAGCTACCTCAAGCAGCGCGAGGACAACCTGGAGCAGATGCGCGCCAAGCGTGCCGCCCAGGAGCGCGACATCGCCCATATGCAGGTCTTCGTCGACAAGTTCCGCTACAAGCCCACCAAGGCCGCCCAGGCGCAGGAACGCATCCGCAAGATCGAGCAGATCAAAAAGGAGCTCGTCATCCTGCCCGAAGGCCACAAGCACATCGACTTTAAGTTCCCCGACCCGCCGCGCTCGGGCGACATGGTCGTGGACCTGGAGGGCGTGTCCAAATCCTACGGCAACAAGCACATCTACAGCGACATAGACCTCAAGCTCTACCGCGGCGAGCATGTGGCGCTCGTCGGCCCCAACGGCGCCGGCAAGTCCACCCTCATGAAGATCATCGCCGGCCTGGAGCCTCCCACCACCGGCACGCGCGACTTGGGCACCAACGTGGGCGTCGCCTACTACGCCCAGCACGCGCTCGAGGGCATGACCGAGTCCAACACCGTCCTGCAAGAGATCGACACCGTCACGCCCAAGTGGACCGTGCCGCAGCAGCGCAGCCTGTTGGGCGCATTCCTGTTTAGCGACAACGATGCAATCGAAAAGCAGGTCCGCGTCCTCTCCGGCGGCGAAAAGGCGCGTCTGGCGCTCGCCAAGATGCTCGTGGCCCCCGAGGCGCTCCTGTGCCTGGACGAGCCCACCAACCACCTGGACATCGACTCGGTGGACATGCTCGAGAACGCCCTGCAAAACTTCCCCGGCACCATCGTGCTGATCAGCCACGACGAGCACCTGGTGCGTGCCGTGGCCAACCGCATCATCGACATCCGCGACGGCAAGGTCACGGTCTACGACGGCGACTACGACTACTACCTCTACAAACGCGAGGATCTCACTGCCCGCGCCGCTGCCGAGGCGGCAGGGGAGAGCGCGCCGGCGGCGAGCAAGAGCACCAAGCCTGCCAGCGCCGCCCAGGCCAGCAGCACCGCTGCGGCCCCCAAGCCGGCCGAGGGCAAAAAGACCAAGGAGCAAAAGCGCGCCGAGGCCCAGGCCCGCGCCGCGCTCAACAAAAAGCTCAAGGGCGTTCGCAACCAGCTCAAGAAGATCGAGGCGGAGCTGGACAAAAAGCGCGCCCGCTATGACGAGCTTATGGAATTGATGGCAAGCGAAGAGCTTTATGCCGATCAGGACAAGTTCAACGCCGCGCTGGGGGAATATAACGGCCTTAAGCAAGAGCTGCCCAAGCTCGAGGACGAATGGCTGGAGCTTTCCACCCAGATCGAAGAGGAGACCGCGCGTGAACTCTCGTAAAGCCGCTGCCGTGGCGATGAGCATCATCGCCATCGCCTGTCGCATCTGCGGCATCTTTATGAGCGCGATGACCGTGCTGCTGTGCTTTAGCGGCCTCACCGCCAAGCTGCAGATCGTGGGCTTTGTCGTCGAGCTTTCGCGCGCACTGCCGAGCGCCATCGCCGGCTACGGCGTCATCACGTCGCCCTTTGGCGGTGTGTTCCGCCTGGATTACGCCATCGTGGCCGTCATCCTGTTTGTGGCCGACTACCTGCTCACGCGCGCCTCGCACCGCGTCCGCTAGGGGAGTGACATGTCCAGCAGCTACCTCATGAACCTGCTCGCCAGCGCCTTTGCCGTCATCGTCGGCATCGTGATCCACGAGAGCGCGCACGCCGCCGCGGCCTGGGCGCTCGGCGACAAGACGGCCCGTTCGCGCGGGCGCGTCTCGCTCAACCCGCTCAACCATATCGACCCGTTTGGCACCATTCTTCTGCCGCTGCTGATGCTCGCCGCCGGCGGCCCGGTGTTCGCCTTTGCCAAGCCCGTGCCCGTCTACCTCAACAACCTCAAGCACCCCAAGCGCGACGAGGTCCTGGTGAGCGTGGCCGGCCCCGCATCGAACATCACGTTGGCATGCCTTGCCGCCGCCCTCACGCATGCAGCATACGGCAACCTCTACGCCAGCATGTCCTTTGCCGTGGCCTCCCAAATCATGAACTTCGGCGCCACCTTTATCGTGGTCAACCTGTCGCTCGCGTTCTTTAACCTCATCCCGATCCCGCCGCTCGACGGCTCGTCGATTATCGTGCCGTTCCTCAAAGGCAAGGCGCTCGCCAACTACTATCGTTTGCAGCAATACGCCATGCCCATCCTCATCCTGGTCCTGTACCTGCTGCCCATGTGGACCGGTATCGACGTGATCGGGCGCTATTTCGACGTTACCGTGTATCCGCTGGCCGAGTGGCTGCTCAACTTCGCAATCGCCGGCATCTAAGGTAAACTTACAGGTCGACCGCGCAAAACGGTCACAGCATGCACCCAAACCGCGCCGCGAAGGCGCCGTCAAAGGAGGTCGAAGATGTCGTATCGCGTGTCGACGCAGGTCTACAGCGGACCGTTCGACCTGCTGCTCCAGCTGGTAACCCGCCAAAAAGTTGATATCGGCGCCATCTCGATCAGCGAGGTGGCCGAGCAGTACCTTGCCGAGGCCGAGCGCATCGAGGCGCTGGACTTGGACGTGGCGAGCGACTTTTTGCTGGTCGCGGCAACCCTTCTGGACATCAAGGCCGCCTCGCTGGTGCCCCAAGAAGCCCCGAGCAAAACCGTTGACGATGACGAGGACGACGAAGACCTCGAGGAACTCAGTGCGCTCGACGGCGACGCCCTGCGCGAGGTCCTGATCCAGCGTCTGATCGCCTACAAGCAGTTTAAGGGCGCGGCGGCGGCGCTTGGCGCGCGCATGCAGGCCGAGAGCCGCATGCATCCGCGCGTGGCCGGCCCCGACCCCGAGTTTCTAGGCCTTATGCCCGACTACCTGGCCGGCATCACCCTGCGTGGCCTCGCCGTCATCTGCGCCGACCTAGACGGCAAGCGCCAGACCTTCCTGCTGGAGGCCGAGCACGTGGCACCGCATCGCGTGCCGCTCGACCTGACGGTGGCCTCGGTCGACCGCTTTACCATGGCGCACCAAACCTGTACCTTCCGCGAGCTGCTGGACGGCGACGCCACCACCGAGCAGCTCGTCGTCACCTTCCTGGCCATGTTGGAGCTTGCCAAACGCGGCTCGCTCACGCTGAGCCAGGACGAGATCTTTGGAACCATTCAAATCAACCGCGTCGAGGGCGCCGAGGCATACGTGCCCGGCGAGGGCCCCGAGCTCACCGAATAGGAGACGCTAGTATGTCGAACCTTTCCACGCTGGAGGCAAACAGCCTCAAAGGCGCCCTCGAGGCGCTGCTGCTGGTGTCGAGCGACCCGGTAAGCGCACCCGCGCTGGCAGGTGCGCTGGATATCGCCCCGGGCGAGTGCGCGTCGCTGCTCGCCGAGCTCAAGGTTGAGTATGAGGAGGCCAACCGCGGCTTTCAGCTGCGCGAGGTCGCCGGTGGCTGGCGCCTGTTTACGCACCCCGCCTACCACGACGTGGTCGAGGCCTATGTGCTGAGCTGGGACACGCAAAAGCTGTCGCAGGCGGCGCTCGAGACTCTGGCCGTCATCGCCTATCACCAGCCCGTCACGCGCGAGGTGGTCAAGGGCATCCGCGGCGTCAACTCCGACGGCGTCATCGCGTCGCTCGTGGACAAAGGCCTAGTGCGCGAGCTCGGCCGCGACCCCGAGCGCGGTCAGGCCATCATCTACGGCACGACCAACGCCTTCTTGGAAAAGTTCGGCCTGCGCTCCACTCGCGACCTGCCCGATCTGGAGCAGTTTGCTCCCGACGAGCAGTCGCGCCAGTTTATCCGCGAGCGTCTGAGCGGCCGCAGCATTCAGTCCACGCTCGAGGAGCAGGCCGAAGATCTGGACGAAGAGCGCGAACTGATCGATACCGATGTTGAGGACACCGATGGCGATGAGCTTCTGCCCACCGGTGACACCTCGGAGGATATACATGACGAGGACTAACGAAGCAGGGGAGACGCGCGTCGCAAGCGCCGAGGGCGCCACAACGCCCACAGGCGACGCCCAGCCCGTCTACCCGCACACGATGCGCCTGCAGCGCTTTTTGGCGCGCGCGGGCGTGGCGAGCCGCCGCGGCTCGGAGGACCTGATGACCGCAGGCCGCGTGATGGTTAATGGCCAGGTCGCGACCGAACTGGGCACCAAGGTCGACGTCGACCGCGACAACATCGAGGTCGACGGCATGCCCGTCAAGCTCAACCAGGGCGCCGTGTACCTGATGCTCTACAAGCCGACCGGCTACCTAACCACCATGAGCGATCCGCAGGAGCGCCCCTGCGTGGCCGAGCTGGTCCCGCGCGACCGCTTTCCGGGGCTCTTCCCAGTGGGTCGCCTGGACCGCGACACCACGGGCCTTTTGCTCTTTACCACCGACGGCGATCTGTCGCAGGATCTGCTGCACCCCAGCAAGCACGTCTACAAGACCTACCAGGCGCTCGTGGACGGCGAGCTGTCCGACCGCGATCTTACACCGCTGCGTCGCGGCATCGAGCTCGACGACGGCCTGTGTCAGCCGGCGATCTGCCGCGTCATTAACGCGCGCGAGGCCGAAGCCGTGGCTCCGCAAGGCGTCAAGCCCGGCACCACCGCCGTTGAGGTCATCATCCGCGAGGGGCGCAAAAACCAGGTCAAGCGCATGCTGAGCAAGATCCACCACCCGGTAATTCGCCTGCATCGCTGCAACTTTGCCGGCCTGGAGCTCAAGGACGTGGCCAAGGGCTCGTGGCGCGAGCTCACCGACCGCGAGGTGCAGATCCTCAAGGCCGGCGGTATCCCGCCCAAGCAGGCCGCCTCCAAGCGCGCCGCCGCGCCCGCGTCCACCACCGCGAGCCGCACGCGCCACCACGGCAGCCACGGCTCCGCGCCCAAGCGCAACACCTACCGCGAGCGCTACACAGGCTAGCCAGTCCGCCAAGCCCCAGCGTCCGCGTCCCATACCAACACGTCAACCACCGAAAGGAAGCATTGCATGATCGTCGCCATCGACGGCCCCGCCGGTTCCGGCAAGTCCACTATCGCCAAGGAGATCGCCCGCCAGCTCGGCTTTAACAAGCTCGACACGGGCGCCATGTATCGCGCTGTCACCTTCGCCGCGCTCGACCGCGGCATCGATCTGGACGACGAGGCGGCCATCGACGCCCTCGCCGAGCAAATCGAAATCCGCTTTACCAACGGCACCGGCGAGGACACGCGCCTGACCATCGACGGCAAGGACGCGTCGGCTGCCATTCGCACCCCGCAGGTTGACGCTAACGTGTCCAAGGTCTCGGCCTACCCGGGCGTGCGCGCGGCCATGCTCATCCATCAGCGCCGTGCCGCCGAGGACCGCGATATCGTGGCCGAGGGCCGTGACATCGGAACCGTCGTGTTCCCCAACGCGCAGGTCAAGGTGTTCCTGACCGCCGACCCGCGCGAGCGCGCCCGTCGCCGCGTGCTGCAGCGTCACCAAGATGACGCCCAGCCGCTCAGCGCAGAGCAGCTCGAGGCCGAGGTCGACGAGACCCTCGACGCCCTCAAACGGCGCGACAAACTCGACAGCAGCCGCGAGGTCGCGCCGCTCGTGCCCGCCGAGGACGCCGTGCACGTCGACTCCACCGCCCACACCATCGACGAGGTCGTCCGCATTATCGAGGACCTCATCAACCAAAGGAGGTAGCCCATGCGCCTGTTTAAGCAGACGCCCGAGGATTACTACAACGCCCCCTACGCCGAGTTCCCGGCGCTCATCCGCGGCACCGTCGTCGTGGTCATGGGCATCCTGTGGGTCTTCTCCAAGCTTATGTGGCGCTGGAAGGTCGAGGATGCCGACCTGCTGTTTGAGCGCCAGGAAGGCCGCGGCAGCGTGGTCATCTGCAACCACACCTCGATGGCCGAACTCTTGGCCGTGGAGACGGCGCTGTTCTTTGGCGGCCGCCGCATCCGCCCCATCTTTAAGTCCGAGTTTGCCAAGACCAAGATTGTGCGCTGGGCCTTTAGCCGCGTGGGTGGCATTCCCGTCGAGCGCGGCACCGCCGACATGAAGTGTCTGCGTGCCGCCCAGCATGCACTGCAGCGCGGCGAGGACGTCCTGATCTTCCCCGAGGGTACGCGCATCCGCTCGCGCGAGATCAAGCCCGAGGTCCACGGAGGCTTTGCGCTTATCGCCCAGATGGGCAAGGCGCCCGTCAACCCACTCGCCATTTGTGGCTGGTCCGACATTACGCCTAAGGGCAAAAAGCTCATGCGCCCCAAAAAGTGCTGGATCCGCGCCGGCAAGGCCATCTCGCTAACCGATGCACCGGCCGAGCTCAAGCGCAAGGAGCGCCTGGCATGGTTTGAGTCCGAGGCCATGAACCGCGTCTACGCCATGCGCGATGACCTGTGCGCCGAGCACCCGGGAAGGTTCTAACCATGGGCGAGGAAGTCAAGAACACCGCTGCGACTGCGTCCGACCAGGCAACCGCCCCCACCATCGAAATCGCCGCCCACGCTGGCACCTGCTACGGCGTGCAGCGTGCGCTCGACATGGCATTGGCGGCCGCCCCGCTGGCGGGGGAGAACGCTCAGGTCCACACCCTGGGCCCGCTCATCCATAACCCCATCGTGGTACGCGAGCTCGCCGAGGCAGGCGTGGGCCTGGCCGACACCTTGGACGACGCCGCGTCGGGCACCGTAATCATCCGCGCCCACGGCGTGGTGCCGCAGGTCATTGACGCCGCTCGCGAACGCGGCCTTACCGTGGTCGATGCCACCTGCCCCTACGTGAAGAAGGTCCATGTGGCGGCCGAGCGCCTGGTGCGCGAGGGCTACCGTGTGATCGTCGTGGGCGAGCCGGGCCATCCCGAGGTCGAGGGCATTCTGGGCCACGCCGGTGATGACGCTCAAGTTGTGAGCTGTGCCGCCGACGCCGACGAGCTGTCGCTCAAAGGCAAGGTGGGCCTGGTTGTGCAGACCACCCAAACCGCGCAGAACCTGGCCGAGGTTGTGGCCTCCATCACCCCACGCGTGCAGGAACTGCGCGTGGTCAACACCATCTGCGCCGCCACAAGCGAGCGCCAGCAGGCAGCCGCGTCGCTTGCGAACCGCTGTGATTGCATGGTCGTCGTGGGCGGCAAAAACTCCGGCAACACGCGCCGCCTGGCGCAGATTTGCGCCAGCGTCTGCGAACACACGCATCACATCGAGGAAGCTTCCGAGCTCGAGGCCGCATGGTTTGCCAACGCGCGCCACATCGGCATCACCGCCGGAGCCTCCACCCCGCAAGAACACATCGAACGCGCCGTTGTACGCATCAAGGAGCTTTGCCGCTAATCATGGACCAGACCGTACCCGCATACGCCGCCGAGGTGGCCGATTACGGGCGCAGCCGCGACCCCGAGCCGGGTGAGGGCGCGCTCGTTAAGAACGTGCGTCCCGAATCGCCCGCATGGGATGTGGGTATCGAGCCGGGCATGCGCGTGCTCACGGTCAACGGCGAGCAACTCACCGACATGATCGTCTGGCTTTGGGAAGCAGACGACGATACCGTCGAGCTGGAGGTATTCGATCCGCGCGACGGCACGGTCACCCCCGTGGAGCTCGACCGTTTTCCCGGTGAGGATTGGGGTCTTGAGTTCGACGGCCCCATCTTTGACGGCATGCGTACCTGTGTAAACGCCTGCGTGTTCTGCTTTATGACGATGCTGCCCAAGGGCGGCCGCTCCACGCTCTACATTCGCGACGACGACTATCGCCTGAGCTTTTTACAGGGTAACTTTGTCACGCTCACGAACCTTTCCGACGAGGACGTGCAAAACGTTATCAATCGCAACATGAGTCCGATGAACGTGTCGGTCCATGCCGTGAGCCCCGACGTCCGCCGCCGCATGATGGGCCGCAACGCCCAGCGCGGCATGGACGTGCTCGAGGCCATCATGGCCGCCGGAATCGAGATTCACGCGCAGATCGTTTTGTGCCCCGGCATGAACGACGGCGAGGAGCTGGAAAAGACCCTGCGCTTTTGCGAGGAGCACGAGCAGATTACCAGCCTGGGCATTGTGCCGCTCGGTTTTACCAAGCACCAGAACCGCTTTAGCTGGTCCTACAGCGACAAGCCCGAGCTTGCGCGCGAGACCATTGCCATGATTCGGCCCTTCCAGGACCGCGCGTACGAGCGCTTTGGCCGCCACACCTTCCAGATGAGCGACGAGTTCTATCTGGACGCCGGCATCGATCCTCCCGAGGCAGACTTTTACGACGGTTACCCACAGTACTACGACGGCATCGGCATGATTCGCTCGTATCTGGACGAGACCGATGACGTGCTCGCCGCCGACGCCGAGCGTCTGGCCCGCGTTCGCGAGGCCGTCGCCGCTCGCGGCCAGCGTCTGCTGTGCCTCTCTGGCGCCAGCGCGCGCGGCACCGTGGCCCGCTTCGTGGAGTCGCCGCTGGGTCTCGCCGGCACCGTCACAGCCATCAAGAACCGCTACTTTGGCGGCAACGTGGACGTGACCGGCCTCATCGTCGCGTGTGACATTCTGGAGCAGCTGCCCCAAGATCTGTCGGGGGTTATGCTCTTTGTGCCTAAGCTCATGTTCAACGCTGACGGCATGACGCTTGACGAGTATCATCGTGACGATTTACTCGCAAGCCTTACCAGTCGCGGCGCCGAGGTTCATGTGGTGTCGACCATGCCGCATGAGCTGCTCGATACCCTGGAGCACATCCTTGGCATTGTGCCTGCCGACTCTACTAATTCCGCTGACCCTATCCATTAAAGGAGAGCAGATGAAACCTATCGTCGCCGTCGTCGGACGCCCTAACGTGGGCAAGTCCACGCTCGTTAACCGCCTGGCCCAGACCTCGGACGCTATCGTCCACGAGTCCCGTGGCGTTACGCGCGACCGCTCATATCACACGGCCGATTGGAACGGCCGCGAGTTCACCATCGTCGACACGGGCGGTATCGAGCCACTCAAGAGCGACGACGTCTTTGCCACGTCCATCCGCGATCAGGCGCTCGCCGCCGCCGAGGAAGCCGCCGTCATCCTGTTTGTGGTCGACGGCCGCACCGGCGTCACCGAGGAGGATGAGTCGGTCGCCCGCATGCTCAAGCGCTGCGACAAGCCTGTCTTTTTGCTGGTGAACAAGCTCGACAACCCCGATCGCGAGAACGACAGCATCTGGGAGTTCTATTCGCTCGGCATCGGTGAGCCCACGCCGCTCTCGGCCCTGCACGGCCACGGCACGGGCGACCTGCTCGACGACATCGTGGCCCTGTTGCCCGAGGAGGAGGACGAGATCGCCGACGAGTTCCCCGACGCGCTGAACGTCGCCATCATCGGCCGCCCCAACGCCGGTAAGTCCTCGTTGTTCAACCGCATCCTGGGCGCCGACCGCTCTATCGTGTCCAACATCGCCGGCACGACGCGCGACGCCATCGACACCGTCGTGGAGCGCAACGGTAAGCACTACCGCATGGTCGATACCGCGGGCATCCGCAAGAAGAGCACTGTGTACGAGAACATCGAGTACTACTCCATGGTCCGCGGCCTGCGTGCCATCGACCGCGCCGACGTGGCGCTGCTCGTCGTCGATGCCTCCGTGGGCGTCACTGAGCAGGACCAGAAGGTCATGGGTCTTGCCATCGAGCGCGGCTGCGCCATCGTGGTGCTGCTCAACAAGTGGGATCTGCTCGACGACGACCGTAAGCGCGAGGCCTGCATGGAGACCATCGACCGCCGTCTGGGCGTTATGGCTCCCTGGGCCCAGTACCTGCGCATCTCTGCCCTGACCGGCCGCAGCGTCGAGAAGATCTGGGCGATGGTCGACGCCGCCGAAAAGACGCGCTCGCAAAAGATCAGCACCTCGCGCCTCAACACGTTCCTCACCGACCTGCGCGAGTTCGGTCATACCGTGGTGGACGGCAAGCGCCGCCTGCGCATGCACTACGTGACTCAGACGGGCGTCAACCCGCCGACGTTCACGTTCTTCGTCAACCACAGCGACTTGGTCAACGACACCTACCAGCGCTATGTGGAGAACCGCATGCGCTCGAGCTTCGACTTTGCCGGCACGCCCATTCGACTCTTCTTTAGAAAGAAGGAGCAAAAGGATGCATAATCCGATTCTGCTGACCGCCGTCTGCGCCGTGGTCTCGTTCTTTATCGGAGCGATTCCGTTTGGCCTGATCTTGGGCCGCGTGTTCAACCACACGGACATTCGCAAGGCGGGCTCCGGCAACATCGGCACCACCAACGCGCTGCGCGTGGCCGGCCCCAAGGTGGCCGCGCTCACGCTGCTGCTCGACTGCCTTAAGGGCGCCATCTGCGTCCTTATCGCGCGTCCGCTTATCGCCGACTTGGGCTATGGCTTCCCCGTGAGCATTATGGCCCCCGGCGCCGCCGGCGACTGGATGCTCGGCGTCATCTGCCTGGCAGCCGTGTGGGGCCATATCTTCTCGCCCTACCTCAATTTCCATGGCGGCAAGGGTATCGCGGTTGGTCTGGGCGTCATCCTCGCCTGGTACTGGCCTATTGGCCTGTCGTTGCTGGGCATGTTTATCGTGGCCGTCGCCATCACCAAGTTTGTGTCGGTGGGCTCGCTTGCCGCTGCCATCGGTCTTCCCATCGCTGCCTGCGCGGTCTTTCCGTACAGCAGCCTGGGACTTAAGTTTTGCATGGCGATGATCGGCATCACCGTGGTGTGGGCCCATCGTGCGAACATCAAAAAGCTCATGACCGGTAAGGAATCCAAGCTCTCGTTTACCAAGCGCGTCACCGAGCCCGACGATAAGTAGGAGAGAGTCATGAATGTTGCGCTGATTGGCTCCGGCTCCTGGGGAACCGCCGTCGCCGGCCTTGCCGCCGCGCGAGCCGAGCGCGTGACCATGTGGGCCCACAGCGAGCAGACGGCCGCCGGCATCAATGGCGAGCACCGCAACCCCCGGTATTTGGTGGGCTACGAGCTGCCCGGCAACGTCGTCGCCACCACGGACCTGGTACAGGCGCTCGACGGCGCCGAGGCCATCATCTTCGCCGTTCCTTCGACGCACCTTCGCAGCGTGTGCCACCAGGCCGCGCCCTTTATCGCAGCCAATACCCCGGTGCTCTGCCTCACCAAGGGCATTGAGCCCGAGTCCGGCCTGCTCATGAGCGAGGTCATCGCCAGCGAGATCGGCAACGAGGCGCGCGTGGCGGCGCTCTCGGGCCCCAACCATGCCGAGGAGATCTGCCGCAGCGGGCTTTCTGCCGCCGTCATCGCCAGCAAAGATCCGCAGATAGGGGAGACCTTTAAGGACCTGCTCCTGTCCACGGCCTTCCGCATCTATCTGTCGCAAGACATGACCGGTGTCGAGGTTTGCGGCGCCATGAAAAATGTCATCGCCATCGTGTGCGGCATCTCCGCCGGCACCGGTGCCGGCGACAACACGCTCGCCCTCATCATGACGCGCGGCCTGGCCGAGATTAGCCGTCTGGTGCATGCCCGCGGCGGTCAAGCTATGACCTGCATGGGACTTGCCGGCATGGGTGACCTCATTGCCACCTGCACCTCGGAGCATTCGCGCAACCGCACCTTTGGCTACGAGTTTGCCCACGGCGTGTCGCTCGACGAGTATCAGACGCGCACGCATATGGTTGTCGAGGGCGCCGTCGCGGCCCGCAGCGTGAGCGAGCTTGCCCGTTCACTGGGCGTAGACATTCCGCTCACCTTTGCCGTGGAGCAAACGCTCTACAACGGTGTTACTTTGGATAGGGCGCTCGAGATTCTTACCGAACGCGTCCCTTCTCAAGAGTTCTACGGACTCACCGACTAGCGCAGAAAGGCTTCTACCATGGGTTCCATCAAAATCGCTCCGTCCATCCTTTCGGCCGACATGGCCAACCTCAAGGGCGAGCTCGACAAGATCGCCGGTGCCGACTACGTGCACTTCGACGTTATGGACGGTCACTTTACCGGCAACCTCACCTTTGGCGTCGACATCCTCAAGGCCGTCAAGCGCTCCACCGATGTACCGGTCGACGCGCACCTGATGGTGTCGAACCCCGACGAGACCGTTGATTGGTACGCCGACGCCGGTGCCGACATGATCACCGTGCACTACGAGGCTTCCACGCACCTGCACCGCACGCTCACGCATCTGCAGCAGCGCGGCGTCAAGGCCGGTGTGGTGCTCAACCCCGCCACGCCCGTCTGCGTGCTCGATAGCATCATCGACATTGTCGATATGGTGCTGCTCATGAGCGTGAACCCCGGCTTTGGCGGCCAGAGCTTTATCCCCGGCACCATCGCCAAACTGCACGAGCTCAAGGCCATGTGTGAGCGCCACGGCGTTTCGCCCCTCATCGAGGTCGACGGCGGCATCTCTTCCAAAAACATCGCCGAGGTCGTTAAGGCCGGTGCCGATGTTCTGGTGGCCGGCTCCGCCGTATTTAAGTCCGAAGATCCCGCTGCCGAGGTTGCGCTGCTGCAGAAGCTGGGCAACGAGGCCGCACAGGAGGCATAAACCCTTATGACCGCAGGTCAAAACCGCATACCCGTGAATCTTGACTATGCCGCCTCGACGCCCATGCGCGCCGAGGCGCTCCTTGCGCAGCGCGAGTACGACGACAGCGAGCTTGCCGGCGTCAACCCCAACTCGCTGCACTCGCTCGGCCGCAAGGCTGCCGCGCGTCTGGAGGTTGCACGTCGCGAGATCGCCCGCAGCTTTGGCGCACGCGTTCGCCCGTCCGAGATCATCCTTACCAACGGCGGCACCGAGGCCAACCAGCTGGCGCTGCTCGGTCTTGCCGAGGGCGTTCGTCAGCGCGACCGTAAGCGTGACCGCGTGATCGTTTCGGCCATCGAGCACGATTCGATTTTGGACAACCTGCCGCTGCTGCGCGCCGCCGGCTTTACCGTCGACCTGGTGCAGCCCTGCCGCGCTGGCTACATAGAGCCCGCCACGCTTGTCGAGCTGCTAGGCGACGACGTGGCGCTCGTGACCATCATGGTCGCCAACAACGAGACCGGCGTGGTGCAGCCCATCCGCGAGCTGGCCGCCGCCGCACATGCTGCCGGCGCCCTGTTCCACACCGATGCCATCCAGGGCTATCTGCATATTCCTCTCGATGTCACCGAGCTGGGCGTCGATGCTATGACCGTTGCCGCGCACAAGATCGGCGGCCCCGTGGCATCCGGAGCGCTCTACCTTAAGAGCCGCACGCCGCTGCGTCCGCGCATCTTTGGCGGCGGACAGGAGGCCGGTCGTCGTGCCGGCACGCAGGACCTGCGCACGCAGCTGGCCTTTGCCGCTGCCGCCCGCACGTTGGCGCCCCGCGTGGCCCAGGAGCGTACGATGCTGCAAGCTCTTTCCGACAAGCTCTACGCCACGCTTACGGCTCATCCGCGTATTCATGCCACCATGGGCGACTACGCACAGGCCGATCGTCTGCCGGGCATGGTTTCGATCTACGTCGACGGCATGGACTCCGAGGAGCTCATCGTCAAGCTCGACGCCGCCGGCTTTGAGGTATCGGCAGGCTCGGCGTGCTCGAGCGGCAGCATGGACCCGAGCCATGTTTTAAGCGCGATGGGCATCGGTCGCGAGCAGGCATTGGGCGCACTGCGCATTTCCTTTGATGACCGCGTGAATCCTGCTGACCTGGATGAGTTTGCCCAGACGCTGCTCTCGATCGTGGGTGCCGCATGATCGTCGCCGAGCTTGAGCGCGCGCTGCTGGCACGCTACCCCAAGGCGGACGCCGAGGGCTGGGATCATGTAGGGCTCTCCGTGGGCGACCCTGCCGCCGAGATTGCTGGCGTGGCCTGCGCACTCGATGCGACCGAAGCTAATGTTCGCCGCGCACAAGATGCCGGTGCCAACGTGCTGCTGACGCATCACCCCGTCTATATCAAGGCGCCCGAGGCGTTTTGTCCGGCGGATGCGTCACGCCCCCAGTGCAGCGCTGCGCTGTACGAGGCGGCCCGTTGCGGCGTGAGCATTATTTCGCTCCACACCAACCTGGACCGTTCGCACGAAGCGCGCGTTCGCCTGAGTGAGTTGCTGGGCGCTGAACCCATGAGCTCGCTGGAGCATGTGGACGACCCCGAGGCAACCGGCCTGGGCGCGCTTGCAACGCTCAACGACCCGTGCACGCTGCGCGATCTTGCCACCCGTGCTGCCACGGCCTTCGGCAGTGACCCGCGTGTGTGGGGCGAAGCCGATCGCCCGTGCCGCACCGTCGCCATTTTGGGCGGCTCCCTGGGCGACTTTGGAGAGCTCGCCATCACCGCGGGCACAGATGTTGTCGTGACGGGCGAGGCGGGCTACCACGTGGCGCAAGACCTTGCCTTGCGTGGGCTACCGGTGATCTTGCTCGGCCACGACCGCTCCGAGGAGCCGTTCGTTGATATATTGATGAACTCTGCAGTTGACGCCGGGGTCGACCCCCGTCATGCGATTAAAATACTGAACCCTTGCCAATGGTGGACTGTGACAAAAGGAGAGAACTTATGAGCGCCGGCGCTACGCTACTCAAGCTGCAACAGATCGATTTGGAGCTCGCCCGCAACAAGAGCGAACTTGCCAATATGCCGGAGCTCAAGGAGCTCGCTTCCAAGCGCAAGACCTATGTGAAGCTCAAGTCCGAGATGACCAAGCTCTACGCCCAGCGCAAGGATCTGGACATTGAGCTCGACGATCTCAATACAACCGAGATTCAGACCAACAACGCCATCGAGGCTGCCAAGAAGCGCCACGTCGACGGCTCCGACTACCGCGAGGTTCAGGACCTGGAAAATGAGCTCGCCACCCTGGCCAAGCGTCTGGACAAGATTGAGCACACCCGCAAGGACGTCGTTGTCGCCCATAAGGAGGCGCTCGACCGCGAGGCCCGCGCGCAGGCAATCATCGCCAAGTTCGAGGAGGGCGTGAAGGCCGATACCAAGGCCGCCCGCGCCAAGGCTGCCGACCTGCAGGCTCAGATTGACGCCGCCGCTAAGGAGCGCACCGCGCTTGCTGCCACGCTGCCCGCCGACGTGCTCACCGACTACGAACGTCTGCTCAAGCAGTTCCGTGGCCTGGCCGTCGAAACCATTCAGGGCAACATCCCCACGGTCTGCCACACCGCGCTGCAGGCGTCGTCCATGAGCGACCTCAACCATGACGGCAGTGAGATTACGCACTGCCCGTACTGCCACCGCCTGCTCGTGCTCCCTAGCAAGGAAGCCTAACGATGACGGCGGCACCCAACAATTCAATGCTACTTGAGGGAAATACGATCCTGCTGGGCATTACCGGCGGGATCGCCGCCTATAAGTCGTGCAATATCGTGCGTCTGCTGCAAAAGCGCGGCGCACGCGTCAAGGTCGTTATGAGCGAGCATGCCACCGAGTTTGTGGGCCCGCTCACCTTCCGCGCGCTCACCAATGAGCCGGTCGCAGTGGGTCTGTTCGACGACCCCTCCGACCCCATCCACCACATTTCGCTGGCACAGGAGCCCGATCTGGTGGTCGTGACGCCCGCGACGGCCAATATCATCGCCAAGATGGCCAACGGCATCGCCGATGACCTCATCTCCACTACGCTGCTTGCCACGCCGCGACCCATCGTGATCGCACCCGCCATGAACAACGGCATGTGGAAGGCGCCGGCGACGCAGGCCAACATGGCCACGCTGCGCGAGCGCGGTGTCCATGTGGTGGGTCCGGGCAGCGGCTACCTTGCCTGCGGCGACGTGGACACGGGACGCATGAGCGAGCCCGAGGACATCGTAGAGGCTGTCTGTGAGGTGCTCAACCCCGCGCCACAGGACCTGGCGGGTAAGCGCATCGTAATTACCGCCGGTCCCACGCACGAGCCGATCGACCCCGTGCGATTCATTGGCAACCGCTCTTCGGGCAAGATGGGCATCGCCCTGGCGGGGGAGGCCGCACGCCGCGGCGCTGCGGTCACGCTCGTGTTGGGACCGACATCACTCGATGTGCCCTGCGGCGTGGAGTGCGTGCGCGTGCAGACCGCCGCAGAGATGCTCCAGGCGGCCCTGAGCGCCTTCCAGACGGCCGATGCGGCAATTTGTGCGGCCGCCGTCGCCGACTACACCCCCGCGGCCCCTGCGGACCATAAGCTTAAAAAGGCCAACGAGCGCCTGGATCGCATCGAACTGGTCGAGACGGTCGATATTTTGGCCGAGCTCTCGCGCCAGAAGGGCGAGCGATGCGTGATCGGATTTGCGGCCGAGACCGATAACGTTGTCGAGTACGCAGAGCGCAAATTGGCCCGCAAGGGGTGCGATGTAATAATCGCCAACGATGTCTCACGCACCGATTCGGGCTTTGGGACCGACACCAACAAGGCCTGGATTGTGAGCACAACGGGTACGCAAGAACTTCCCGTACTAACAAAACCCCAGCTCGCAGATACAATTTTGGACTTGCTTCAAAATTTGTAAAAAAGTTCTTGCACAAGTCTAAAGTTTCGGGTTAATATACTCCCTGTTGCGAGCGAGAGCAGAGCAACAAACAAAAGCTTCGGGACGTGGCGCAGCTTGGTAGCGCACTTGACTGGGGGTCAAGGGGTCGCTGGTTCGAATCCAGTCGTCCCGACCAGAAGTTTGCAGGTCAGGCACCTAGTGCCTGACCTTTTTTGTTTAATAATCAATTGCTTAAAGCAACGAAGAAGCAACGACCAACCGTCCTCCACATGTCTGGACTCTCTATGCTCGCGCTGGATAGACATCGCCAGAACGGGTATAGTATCGAAAGTTTTGTCGTTTACCAGCGGGGGAGTCCTGTGGGCATCAAAAAGAAGATCAAAAAGGAGCTTATCGGCACTTCCGATTACCCGTCGAATAAGATCTTCACGATCTCCAATTTCATTACCTTCACGCGCCTGATCCTCACGCTGGTCTTCCTGTACCTGTTTGTGACGGACAACAACCGTGTCGTCGCCATCGTCATCTATGCCATCGCGGCCTCCACCGACTGGATGGACGGCCAGATTGCCCGCATGACCAAAACGGTCTCGTGGCTCGGCAAGGTTATGGATCCCATCTGCGACCGTGCGCTGCTATTTACCGGCGTACTGGGCCTGGTGGTCCGCGGCGAGCTTCCCATCTGGGTCTGCGTGCTCATCATTGGTCGCGATATATACCTGGGTATCGGCACGCTCATCGTGCGCCACTATCACCGCCGCCCCATCGACGTCGTCTTTCCCGGCAAGATTGCGACGGCGCTGCTCATGACCGGCTTCTCGCTCATGCTGTTGGGCTTTCCCACTGTGAATGGCTGGCATCTGTTGCCCGCCACGTTCACGGCATTCCCGGGCCTAAACGGCAGCCCAGTACCGCTTGGCATCTTCTTTGTGTACGGCGGCGTCATCTTCTCCATGCTCACCGCTGTCATCTATTCCATTAAGGGTGGAGCGGCCATTAAACAAGCCGTGGCGCATCCCGAGGACGAAGACATCGACTTTCTTAACCCCGAAATCGAAGACTAAGTCGTTGGGGTATGATTACGTACAGTTCATTCTTTGCGGCATGTCCGCGTTAAGTTAGGGGTTGTCATGGACAACATGGTTAACAATATGCCTCAGAACGATAAGGCCTCAGACGCCACCTGCGTTTTCCGCGTTCCTTCGAGCGATGTCACCGTTCCCGACCTCATGGCCAACGTGCACATCACCGCGCCCGTCTTATCTATCGTCAAAGGCCCTCAAACCGGTGCAGCCTTTGAGCTCGAGGATAATGTGACCACCATCGGCCGCGATCCCGCTAACGGCATCTTCCTCAACGACATGACCGTGTCGCGTAGCCATGCGCGCATTATTCGCGAGGGTCTGGGTGCCCGCATCGAAGACCTGGGCTCGCTCAACGGTACGTGGGTTGACGGCGCTATCGTCAACGGCGCACCGCTGCACGATGGCTCTTCCGTCCAGATCGGTACGTTTACGCTCATCTACCACGAGAGCACGCCGGAGCGCATCGAAACCGGTGAGTAGGGCATGGCCGAACGCAATTATCTGAGTATCGGCCAGGTCGTCAATCTACTTCGAGGCGCATACCCCGATCTTTCGAACTCAAAAATTAGATTTCTCGAAGATGAGGGGCTCATCACCCCTCATCGCACGCCTAAGGGCTATCGTCAGTACTCCAAGGAGGACGTTGACCGCCTGGAGGTCATTCTGCACCTCCAGAAGACTCGCTACATGCCGCTCAACGTGATCAAGCAGCGCCTGGAAAACGCCACGGACCTGTCTACGCTCGCCTACGAGGTGGGCCTGTTGTCCGATGTTCCGCTCAAGACGGAACCCAAGGAGACTAAGCAAAAACTGCATCCCATCGAGACCATCCCCGATATGCTCGGAGTCGAGATCTCGTTTATCCGCTCCCTGGCCGAAAACGACCTCATTCGCATCATCAAAAGCCCGCAGAATCGCGAGCTTGTCGATGGCCGCGATTTCCCAATCATCCGCTATTGCTCCGAGCTTTCGCGCTTCCATATCGAGCCGCGCAACCTGCGCCAGTACGTATCGTCCGCAAACCGCGAGTCCTCGATGTTTGAGCAGGTTCTCGTGAGCATGCTCGGCATGGATACCTCCGATGACGAGCGCGATGCCAAGCTCGAGCGTGCGTTTAAGAAGCTGCATGACCTCACCGAGGGCGTCCATACCGCTCTGCTCAAGAACCGTGTATTCGAGTCGCTCAACGCCGTGGTCGAGGACGCCGATATCGATGCCCTCGACGAGGAGATCGCACGCTCCGAGTCAACCAAGGCCAAAAGCGAAGAGACATCTACCTCCGCGGTCCCCGTGCGTGAGGAATCCCTCGTGCAGCCGCTCAAGGTTGTCGCCCCCTCACGCGCCGGCACCGCCAGCGCGGCCAAATAGACGCTGCTACAAACCAGCCTCCCCTGAAAGGTCATGCCATGTACGACTTCGAATCTCACATCGTCGACATCCCCGACTATCCCGAGCTCGGAGTTGTCTTTAAGGACATCACGCCGCTCTTTGGTAATCCCGAAGCGCTAAAGGCCATGGTAGATGCCCTGGCCGAGCATTTTGCCGGCATGGGCATCACCAAGGTCGTGGGTCCCGAGGCTCGCGGCTTTATGGTCGGCGTGCCCGTGGCCGTCGCCCTGGGCGCTGGCTTTGTGCCCGCACGCAAGCCGGGCAAGCTGCCTCGCAAGACGGTGAGCGAGAGCTACGAGCTCGAATATGGCACCGACTCTATCGAGATCCACGCCGATGCCATTACCTCTAAAGATACCGTGTTGATTCTGGACGACTTGGTCGCGACGGGCGGAACCGTCGAGGCAACAGGTAAACTGGTGCGAGATATGGGCGCAAAGCTTGTGGGTTACGGTTGTATCCTCGAGCTTGCGTTTCTTAACCCGCGCAAGAAGCTCACGCCTTCCAACGAGGACGTCGAGCTCTTTAGCCTGGTAACGGTGGACTAGCCGCTACCCTTAGATACCGGAAAGGAAGCTCCATGCGCACAGCAAATACGCACAAAAACATGGCACGCTGCGCTGCTACGGCAACCCTCGCTTGTGTTTTGGGCCTGGGCCTCGCGGCTCCGGCCTATGCCGATACCGCATCCGACCTTGCCGCCGCTCGTACCAAACTCGAGCAGATCGGCACGCAGACCCAGCAAATTCATGAAGAACTCTCCGCACAGACGCAGGAGCTTGATCAGACTGCAGGCGAGATCACGCAAAAGCAGCAAGAGATTGCCGAGGGCCAGGCAAAGCTTTCGAGCTACGTTGCCGGTGAGTACAAGACCGGCGGTCTGAGTCTCCTTCAGGTTCTGACGGGCGTCGACGATCTGGGCGACATGCTCAACCGTCTGTTCTATTACGGCAAGGTTTCCGACAAGCAGGCCCAGACCATTCAGGATGTCAAGGACCTTAAGCAGCAGCTCACTGATAAGCAGGCCGAGCAGGAGAAGAACGTCGCCGCGACGCAGAAGAAGGTCGACGAGCTCAACACCCAGCAGGCTGAGGCCCAGAGTGTCGTGAGCTCCCTGGACTCCCAGCTTCAGGCCGAGCTTGCCGCCGAGGCTGAAGCCAACGCAGCACTTCAGGCCGGCATTAACGCCAGCACCGCCGAGAAGGCTACGGTGAGCAACGACACCGCCGGTACGACTGAGAACACCAACGATGGCGGCAATACGCCCGCGCCCACTCCTACGCCCGCTCCGGCCCCTACGCCGCAGCCCGCCCCGGCTCCGGCACCGGCTCCGACGCCTTCCGCACCGAACCAGTCTGTTGACGGCGGCTCCGTTGTTTCGCGTGCCTACAGCAAGCTGGGTTGCGCTTATTCCTGGGGCGGCATTGGACCGGACAGCTTTGACTGCTCCGGTTTTGTAAGCTACTGTCTCACGGGCCGCTACTGCCGTCTGGGCACCACCGGCACCTTCATGGGTTGGACCCGCGTGTCCGACCCGCAACCGGGCGATGTCGTGGTTAACTCCTACCATACTGGCATCTATATCGGTAATGGTCAGATGATCCATGCTTCCGACTACAAGACGGGCGTCATCATCAGCTCCGTCGCAGCCGGCATGAACAACAACTACATTTTCGTGCGCTACTAAGTCACTCTGTATAGCAAACGAATGTGAACCTCGTGGCCTTTGGGCTGCGAGGTTCATTTATTTGTGACCGTGCTCCATACATGACCCCAATGAGCTAGTTTTCAATACTAGATGCACGTTTCAAAGGTAAGCAAGATGGCTATAATAAATGAGAAACATCTAGAAAGGACCCTCTATGAGCTGGGCACTTATCTCCGATTCGAGCTGCAACCTCCGCGATTGGCAACCGACCGCGCCCCATACCACCTTTGCATTTGCACCCCTCAAAATTCGAGTGGGGGAGCGCGAGTTCGTCGATGACCTCACGCTCGATGTTCACGAACTCAATTGCGCCGTGCAGGCGGAGTCGAGCGCTTCTTCGAGCGCCTGTCCGAGCGTAGGCGAGTGGACCGAACTCTTTAGGCTTGCCGACAAGACGATTTGCATGCCCATCTCCGAGGGAGTCTCGGGAAGCTACAATGCCGCGGCCACCGCACGTGACATGGTGCTTGCCGAGGAGCCGGACCGTCAGATTCATTTGGTTAACTCGCGAGCCGCAGGTGGCAAAATGGATTTGATCTTCCTGCTGTTCGACCGCTATCTTGCAAGCAACCCAGATGCCTCCTTTGAGGACGCCTGCGCCTATTTCGATAGCTTGGAGCAGAACAGCAAGATCCTCTTTAGTTTGTGCAATTACGAAAACCTTGCGAAGGCCGGACGTATCCCTAAGGCGGCCGGCGTTATTGCTAACAAGCTCAATATCCGCATTTTGGGCACGGCGAGCGAAGCGGGCAAAATTGAACTCGTTGGTCACACCCGCGGCGAAAAGAAGATGCTCACCAAGATTGTCGACACCATGGAGGCCGAAGGCTTTACTGGCGGCGAGGTCGTAATCGACCATGTCGAAAATGAGGCGGGCGCCCAGGCACTTGCCAGCCGCATTGTGGAGCATTGGCCCGGTTCCAAGACCATCATCATGCCCTGCAACGGACTGGATTCATACTATGCCGAGATGCACGGGCTCATTATCGGCTACGGCATGGTCGTTGCTTCGGGCCGATAAAATCCAACTAAACAAAAACACGGGCGGGACAAAGTGTCTGATGACTCTTTGTCCCGCCCGTCTTGTACGTCGGCTAGCTATTAAACCCGTTGAACTTTAGGTAGCTCATTAGATACGCCTTCGATACAAAAGACGATACCGCGCTGCGTACGAGCAGCGACTCGCGTGTGACCTGATGAGCCGTATCGGGTACAGGAACCTGCTCAATGGAAAAAGCCGCGCGAATCGATGCCTCGAGCTGATCAATCACATAATCAAAGGCGGTCGGTGCATCATAGCTCAGGCGCTGAATGTTAAAGAGTGCCTGAACCGCTGCGATGGGCAGCACCTGCTTAAAGATACAAATGGAGATGAGACGCGCAATCTGCTCGCGACCATATTGCTTTTTAACCGGAGCGGGAACGAGGCCGACCTTTACGTAGTTATTGATCATCGATGGCGTAATGACGGGCTGCTCCACACAAATCGAAAGCGGCTCCATCCACTGCGCAACATATTCGATAACCTGATCACGATAGAGCGATACGTTAGGCAGCTGGTCATAGCGCGGCAGGCTCAACGCGTTGAGTTTACGCACCGTATCGGACTGAATAAATGCATCCGGCAGCACCGTCGGCTGAATATCCTCCGGCTTAATGCCGACCGATGTATCGGACATCGGGATAACATGTTTGACGTGGTTCATCAGAGGCCTCCGTTCGTTTACTATATTGTATTCTAGATAATCTAGTTTTGCATACCACATTGCCGCTAAGTAAAAGTGGTTGGACAGCACATTGACGCACCGTCCAACCACTTTGTTTAAAGATAGCAACCTTACATAAGATATATTATCGTACTTATCCGCGTAGAAAAGCGTATGCGCTGGTAGCCGCTATGGCTCCGTCCGAAACGGCGGTCACAACTTGACGTAAACGCTTGAAGCGGATATCGCCGGCGGCAAATAAGCCAGGCGTGCGGGTGGCCATCGATTCGTCGGTCACAATACCGCCGTCGGGCGCCAGATCTACCAGATGCTCTACAAGCTCGGTATGGGGCTGCGTGCCAGCAAAGACAAAAATGCCAAACGAACCAGGATCAAAGGACTCGGAATAAGTGCCACCCGTAGCGTTGTCCTTAAAGGTGATAGTCGTGGGCATGGCCTCGCCCGAAAGTTCCACAATACTAGTTTGGTACCTAACTGAAATATTATCTTTTGCGAGCACCTTTTGAACTACGCCATCGGGAGCACGGAACTGATCGCGGCGCAAGACGATGCTCACGCTGCTGGCGATTTCTGACAAGAACAGGGCTTCCTCGCAGGCAGCATTACCGCCACCGATGACAAAGACCTGTTTACCGCGAAAGAACATGCCATCGCACGTCGCGCAATAAGAAACGCCACGACCGCGATACGTATCCTCGCCAACAAAACCAGCAGATCGCGGCGTGGCACCCATGCAAGCGATAACGCTCGAGGCCAGCGTATCGCCCATATCGTGATGCACCGTAAACAGCGCCACATCCGCATCGTAATCGATACCCGCAACCATGCTCCATGCAACCTGTGCTCCCAGGCCCTCTGCATGTTGCTGAAACCGCTCGCCGAGTTCGGCGCCACTCAAGAGCGGAATGCCCGGATAGTTCTCGACCTCATTGGTTGTGGCGATCTGTCCTCCCGACATGCCTTGCTCTATCACGGTCGTCGTTAGGTTGGCGCGCGCCGCGTAAATGGCTGCAGCATAGCCCGCAGGCCCGCCGCCGATAATCGCAACATCGATCGGCTGATGAGTAGTCATGAAGAGACCTCCTGTCGAAAGATTGGCGTTCTTTGCGCTCATACCCAAATTTATGCGAACGTGACACTCATGCACTACAATGATTCTCTGTGAAACAAAGATGAAGGGGAGATATCGATGGATCAGACGCAGACGAGCGATGACGCTCCCCTGCTCACGCACAGCACTCCCCAATCGGGACAAACCACGCTCTTGGCTCAGCAAAAACCTCTCGTGACTATCGTGCACGCCTCGGTCGGCTCGGGCCACAAGGCCGCCGCAAATGCGATTGCGCAGGCATTCGACCACATCCGCGGCACCAATGGCATCCCCGAGGATGTTGAGATTGAAGTGCTCGATATCCTTGATTTTGGACGCATAAAATTCGACGGCAACAAAACGGCCGCCTCGTTTACCGGCGCCACGCGCCCAATTTATGACTTGACCTGGCGTTATACCCTTACCGGACACCTGCTTTGGGGCGGTGGCACGGCATGGTCGCGCATCATGTTCCCCGCATTTAACGAATACGTTCGAACTCGCAGGCCCATTGCCGTGGTAGCCACACATATCACGGCAGCCAACGTCGCCGTCGGCGCGCGCGTCATTACGGGCATCGACTATCCCGTCATTTGCGTACCGACCGATTACGAGGTCGAGGGTTGGTGGCCCCATAAGGACACCGACCTATTCTGCGTGGCAAACGAGTTTATGGCCGAAACACTCCGACCCCGTAAGGTTCCCGAGGCAAAGATCCGCATTACGGGCATCCCCATTCGCGCCGGATTTGATACGGACTACAACCGCGAGGAAGAACTCGAGAAGTTCAATCTCCCCACAGACAAGCTCGTTGTGCTGGTGATGGCCGGCGCCAGTTTGCCTCAACCGTACGTTCGCTTTCGCGCGGAGATGGACCGCACCCTCCCCTTCCTGCGCAGCTTCGAGGACATGCACTTTGTCTTTTTGCCGGGCAAGGATGCCGAATATGCCACCCGTCTCAAAACGCTTTTCGATGCCATGAAACTCGAGAACGTCACGGTTCTTGACTACGTCGATGACATGGCAGCGCTTATGCACGGCTGTGACCTGGCAATCCTCAAATCTGGCGGACTCACTGTTACCGAATGCCTGTGCGCACACCTGCCTATGATTCTGCTGGGCAAGTCATATGGCCAGGAAAAGGCCAACACCACCATGCTCACCGGCATGGGCGCCAGCATGCATGTCACCACGGCGCGAGAGCTCATCGTAACCCTGCGCCACCTGCACGATCATCCCGAATCGCTCAAGGCACTACTCATCAACGGCGAAGTGTTGCGCCGTCCACGCGCAGCCGAGGACATCGCCATCGCAACCATGGAGCTTGCAGGAAAGCCCCAAAAGCGCAAACGAGCCTTCTGCCGCTTCTACTGGGGCGAAAAACCAGCGCATATCCGCTAGCCGAAAGTTCGCTGCTCGGCGGGAGCCGCCCATATATCATTCCATGCTCAAACATTCTCGCGGGGCGCTCGCATCCCTCCCGCCCACCTCTCACACATATCATTCCATGCTCAAACATTCTCGCTTCGCTTCGCTCGCTGCGAAACTGCGCGTGGAACGATATGTGTGAGAGGTGGGCGGGCGTCTACTCGCTTGAAAACAATAATCAATCTTTCTGATATGCAGATGCGACAAAGGAGCAATCCCTTTGCCGCATCTGCAAACTGCAATTAATTACTTTGGTTCACCTTTGCAGCTTCTAATGTGAGGATCCGGCGCAGCTTGTAGTGCGTAAACGCAGCTGACCGGCCCGACCCGCCTATATATCGTCCCACGCGCAGTTTCGCAGCGAAGCGAGAATGTTTGAGCATGGGATGATATATGGGCGGGTCGGGCCGGTCAGCGGAAAGTACGTAAACGACTAGGATACGCCGCTAGAACCGAAACCGCCGGCTCCTCGATCAGTTTCGTCTAGTTCGTCTACTTCTACGAGATTGACTGTGGGGACTTCTTGAATGACGAGTTGGGCAATGCGGTCGCCTTTGTTGATCTGGATATTGTTGGTGGGATCCAGATTGATGAGGATGACCTTAAGTTCGCCTCGATAGTGGGCGTCGATGAGGCCGGGCGTGTTGACTATAGACAGGCCCTGCTTAATGGCTAGGCCGCTGCGGGGTTGGACAAAGCCGGCGTAGCCATCGGGCAGCGCAATGGCCAAGCCAGTGGAGACCAAGCGGCGCTCAAAGGGCTTGAGGGTGCAGTCTTCGTTGGAGCGGAGGTCAAGGCCGGCATCCGTGGGATGTGCGTATTTGGGAAGCTCGACCGTGGGATCGAGACGCTTAATGTTAACGGTAATGTTGGACATGAAATCACCTTAGCTTGTCGAGCTCTTGCAAAAACTCGTCGACGTCTTTGAAATCGCGATAGACCGAGGCAAAGCGAATGTAGGCCACCTTGTCGATCTTGGCCAGGCGCTTGAGCACCATATCGCCCAGTTCGTGGGACGTAACAGCCGTCAGCGTACGCGAACGCAACTCCACCTCGATATCATCGATGATCTCGTTGAGCTTTTTCGTGTCGATATCGCGCTTAATCGTGGCGCGCATCAGGCCGACCAGCAGCTTGTTGCGATCGAACCGCTGCTTTGACCCGTCGGATTTGATAACCTCGATGGGATCTTCGCAGCGCTCGAACGTCGTAAAACGATAATTGCACGAACAGCATTCGCGACGACGCTTGATAGTGTTGTTCGACTCCTGCATACGGGAATCGACAACGCGGGTATGTGCCTTGCCGCATTTGGGACAGCGCATGGTACCTCCTCCTAAACGATAACAAGGGTACCATGCGACCGAGCCGAAATCTTACGAACGAGTCGGAACTTTCAGAACTGCACCAGCATCAAGAGAGCCGCGATCGAGGTGATTGACGCTACGAATCATGTCGGAAGTCTCCTGTGTGGAAAGGCCATCGATGGGATGCTCCTGGGCAAGCGACCACAGGGAATCGCCGGGCTGCACGCGAACCGTCTCGTAGGTAACGTTGGCTACGGAATCGGCATATGCTGCGTGGCGAGCAGAAAAAACTGACGTGGCGAGCACGAAGAACAGGGTGAACGCTACAGCAACAGCAACAATCGTCGAGGCCTTCAGGGCAACAGGAGCCAAAGCAACGGACGCACGCTGGGTGCGAACGGGCTTAGTGGCCACGGCCTGAAAATGAGAGCGTCCGCCCTTCACGACCGTAAAGGCAGGCGAGGCGGGCGTCTCAATCTTAAGAGCGAGGTTTCCCTGGACCATATCCGCTGCGTTCATTCTGTTCTCCTCTCGTTTGTTTTGACGAGAACTGTTTTATCAAGCCGCGGGGACAAAAAAGTCTAGCGCGGGAACGAGTGTTCGGTTATTATTATCTTCGAACAGTTGTTCCTGTCAAGCAAAAATAGAACATTTGTTTGGTATGGGTAGAGAGGAATCCCTGATGGCTCGCAAAATTACCAAGCGTCAGCAGCAAATTTACGACTTCATCAAGGAATATCAGCAGGAGAAGGGCTATCCGCCCAGTGTGCGCGAGATGGCTTCGGCCGTGGGCCTTTCCTCCCCTAGCACCGTACATGCCCATCTCTCCGCGCTGGAAGCACGCGGCCTACTCAAGCGTGATGCCACCAAGCCTCGCGCTCTCGAGCTCTTTGACGAGGACGGATCTTCCGTCTCCATCTCAAAGTCCGATGAGCCCACGGCGCCTCGCGGCACCGTATCGCTGCCTCTCGTAGGCCGTGTCGCTGCAGGGATTCCCATCCTTGCCGAGCAGAATATCGAGGACACCTTTACCATCCCAACCGAGATCGCAACGGACCAGGGGTCCTTTATCCTCGAGGTCCACGGCAATTCGATGATTAACGTCGGCATCTATAACGGCGACTACATCATCGTTCGGGAGCAGAAAAGCGCCATGAATGGCGAGATTGTCGTGGCCATGATCGATGGTTCCGCAACGGTCAAAACGTTCTACAAGGAGCAGGGACGCGTTCGCCTGCAGCCCGAAAACGACACCATGGAGCCTATCTACGCGACAAATCCCACAATCCTGGGCAAGGTCGTCGGCTTGATGCGCCGGTTCTCGTAATGCAAAAACGCATCACGGTCTTTGATACCATTCGCGGGTTTACCATGCTGTCGATGGCGGGATTTCATGCCTGCTACGACCTTGCCTACCTATATGGTTGGAAGATGCCCTGGTTTACCCAGACCATCTTCCAAGACATCTGGCGCGCCAGCATCAGTTGGGTATTTTTGTTTATTGCCGGCTGGATGTGCACTCTCTCGCGCAACAACATCAAGCGTGCCGCCAAATATGCCGTTGCCACTTTAATTGTATGGGTCGCAACGACGCTCGTCTCGGTCGATGACTCGGTGAACTTCGGCATCATTTTCTGCATGGCGGCATGCACAGCCATTGTTGCACTCGCGCGCCCGGTTCTCGATAGGGTACCTGCAGTATGGGGTATAACGATTTGCCTCATACTCTTTGCCTGTACCTGGAGCATTCCTAAAGCGGTCTACCCTATCCCCTATCTAGCTTGGCTGGGTTTCCCAGATCCAGACTTTGTCTCCGGTGATTACTATCCGCTCATCCCATTCTATTTTATGTACCTCGCAGGCTTCTTTGCCGCTCGAACGGCACAGGAATCAAACTGCGAGGCACCAGTATGGGCCTATGAGAATCCCATCCCCGTGCTCGCAAGCCTCGGACGCCATGCACTACCGTTCTATCTGCTTCATCAGCCCGTTATATTGGGCGTACTGGAGCTGATTTATTCCGTTCGGTAACGCTCAAGACGTGGTGCGATACGGGCCGGCAGCTTTGCCACAATACGAACGCCGCCCTCAAGATATTCCTCGTGCAGAAGGGTTCCGTGTTCGTGCACGAGCGTGATTAACGCGCCCTCTCGATACGGGATATCGGCCGAGAGCAACACGTCCGTAGCGGCCGCTTCACGAGCGATGCGGTCGACTAAGTCATCAAGACCCTCACCCGTCTGAGCCGAGAACAGCACCGCCTCGGGATAGCGCCGGCGAAAGCTCAAACGATCGACGCTATCGAGCAGATCAATTTTATTGAACACGGTAAGCGTTAGGCGCTCACCGGCACCAATCTCGTCAAGGACACGATCAACCGCCTCGAGCTGACGCTCGTAATCCTCATCGGAAGCGTCTACAACTTTAAGTATCAAATCGGCGCCGAGCACCTCGGAAAGCGTAGATTTAAACGCGTCGACCAGGCCATGGGGCAGCTTTTGAATAAAGCCGACGGTATCGGTGATCGTCATGCCACGACCACCGGGCAAACGGTACGAGCGCGTTGTAGGATCGAGCGTGGCAAACAGCTTATCCTGCGAAAGTACCGTGGATCCCGTCAAACGATTAAGCAACGTCGACTTGCCGGCATTGGTGTAGCCAGCCAACGCAACGCGAAACGCTGGCGATTCAATACGGCTTTTCGATTGCACATCGCGGCGCTGTTCAACCTGTTTCAGTTCGCGTCGAAGCGCAGCGATCTTATTGCGAATCAGACGACGGTCGACCTCGAGCTGGCTTTCACCCTGGCCAAAGCGCGAGCCAATACCGCCACGCGTCTGTTCCTTGGCAAGGTGGCTCCACATACCTCGCAAACGAGGCAGCAGGTACTGCAACTGTGCCAGCTGCACCTGCAAGCGGCCCTCACGCGTCTGGGCATGCAGACCAAAGATATCCAAAATCAACGCCGTACGGTCAATAATCTTGACCGGTTCGCCCACAGCTTTCTCAAGATAGGACTGCTGCGAGGGCGTCAGGTCATCGTCGAAGATAACAACATCCGCATCCATACGATGCACCAAACCGCACAACTCCTCAACCTTGCCAGAGCCAATAAACGATTTGGGATAGGGCTTGACCAGGCGCTGCGACAAGCGTGCCACGCATTGGGCTCCAGCAGTGTGGGCTAGACGCTCGAGCTCGTCGAGCGAACGGTCGAGCGGCCAGGCGTTATCGCGCCACTCAACACCAACCAAGATGGCGCGCTCGGGTTCAGGCGCCGTGGGGACCAAAGGGAAACGAGCCATTAGGCAGCCTCGATGCGATGGTAAATATCATCAACGACCTCATCGATCGTAAACTCATCCATATCGAACCACACGATGCGATCGTCACGCTTAAACCAGGATAACTGGCGCTTGGCATAGCGACGTGAGCGCATCTTGATAAGCTCACGGGCCTCATCCATGGTAATAGCGCCTCGCAAGGCATCGATAATCTCTTTGTAACCGATTGCCTGCATCGACGTCAGTGCATCACCTAGGCCCTGGTCCATAAGACCACGGACCTCATCAACCAGCCCCTGCTCAAACATAAGGTCGACACGCAGGTTAATGCGCTCATAGAGCACTTTACGGCTACGCGTCAGACCAAACCACAAGGCATGATAACGCTCACGCGGAACGCTGAATTTCGACTTCTGCTCGGCATACGACACACCGTCATCGTGCATCTCGAGCGCACGAATCACACGACGCACATTATGGGGATGAATCACGGCAGCCGATTCGGGGTCGCGCTCGGCAAGCAGGGCATGCAATGCTTCCTCTCCAATGCGCTCGGCAAGCTCCTGATAGCCCGCGCGGCGTTCGTCCTCGAGTTCTCCCGAAGGAAAATCCATTTCATCGAGTGCGGCCTTGAGATACAGGCCCGTACCGCCGCAAAAAACCGGAAGACGTTGCTCACCAAGCAAACGCTCGACATATGCTCGGGCGTCCGACTGGTAGAGCGCGGCAGAATACGCGACGCCCGGATTCACGATATCGACAAGGCGCAACGGTGCCGAGCACTCCTCGGGCATCATCTTGGCCGTACCGATGTCCATACCACGATAGATTTGCATCGCGTCACAAGACAACACTTCAGACGACAGGCGAGCAGCCAGACGGTCGGCAACATCGCTCTTGCCGACCGCCGTCGGACCGACGATCGCTACGGCAGAAAGGCTTGCACCAGGAGAGATCATTAGCGGGGCTCGCCCACGACGGAGCCAGACAGATACCACGTCTTGGCGACATCAATATCAACATCGACGATTTTGCCGATGAGTTGATCGATGCTATAGCCAGCAGGAATCGGCGCATGCACCGTCTGGTTCTTGGGGCTCTTGCCCAGAAGGACAGCGTCGTTCTTCTTGCTCGTGCCCTCAATAAGTGCAGGCACCACGGTGTGAAGCTCGCCCTGGTTATACTCGTGCGCCGTCGTCTCGATAACCTTGACCAGACGGTTAAAGCGCTCAAGGATAACCTCATGCGGGGTGGGATCATAAATCTCAGCTGCCGGGGTACCGGCGCGCTTGGAGTAAATAAACGTGTAGGCCTGGGCATAGCGCACCGTCTCGGCAAGCGAGAGCGTCTGTTCAAAGTCTTCCTCAGTCTCGCCCGGGAAGCCCACAATGATGTCGGTCGAAAGCGCAATATCGGGCATACGGTTACGAATACGATCGACCAGACCCAGATAATCCTCGCGCGTGTACCGACGATTCATCTCTTTAAGAATGCGCGTGGAGCCCGACTGAACGGCCAAGTGAAGCTGCGGCATGACGGCAGGTGTCTCGGCCATAGCATCGATGGTCTCGGGCAGCAGATCCTTAGGATTCGAAGAGGTAAAGAAGATGCGCTCGACGCCCGTATCGCCCACCGCGCGCAGCAGATCGGCAAAGCGCGGCTTGCCAAAGAGATCGCGACCGTAGGAGTTAACGTTTTGGCCCAGAAGCGTAATCTCGCGCACGCCCTGACGCACGAGCCCGGTCACCTCGTCGACAATCTCCTCGAAGGGACGGCTCTTCTCACGACCACGGACGTACGGCACGATGCAGTACGTACAGAAATTGTTGCAGCCCGTCATGATGGGCACCCAGGCGTGATACTGCGTCTCGCGATGCCACGGCATACTCATGGCGTCGGTATCCTCATGCTCATTCGTACGGATATGGCGCTTACCATCCAAAAACGCCTCGGCGATAAGCTCAGCCACGTGCGCAATAGAATGGGTGCCGAAAATGACGTTGACGTTATCGACGTTGGTGAGCAAGCCCTCACCATCGCGCTGGGCGATGCAGCCGCCCACGGCGACAACACGCTTACCCGAAGGCGAAGGAGGAAGGCTCTTGCAGGAATTGCACTGACCATACAGGCGCGTATCGGCAGCCTCGCGCACACAGCACGTCATGAACACGACAATATCGGCATGCTCGGGATCGAGCGCCATAAGACAGCCATACGAATCGAGCAAGCCACTCACGCGCTCGGAGTCGTGCTGGTTCATCTGGCAGCCGAATGTGCGGATAAAGTAGGTTTTACCGGCAAGAATATCGCGTACGGAACGCTGGTCCATGAGCTTACATCCTAACGATGGTATCGACGGGGCGCATAGGTGCTACAAGCGTGCAGATGGCTCGCTTACGCAACGGGCTTAACGTCATCCATGACGACGTTATCCATAGCAGCCCGATTAATCTGGTGAACGTAGATAGAGAGACGAATTGCCGTGCGCGACTCTCCGTTAATAAGAATGTCGGAAAACACCGGCGCGCAGGAGACATCAAAGCCGGTCGGAATCAGAAAACCGCGCGCAATGGCAACGGCCTTAATGGCCTGGTTGACGGCACCGGCACCGACGCATTGAATGTTGACGGGGACGCCATCTTTGACCATGCCGGCAATGGCGCCGGCAACGGACGCGGGCGATGATTTGCTTGATACCTTCAGGCAATCCATGAAGAAACTCCTGCGTTTAAAAGTACGTTTTAACTGCAATAACTGTATCGTACCGAGCGGACTCGGTAAAGATTTTATTCCTCTTTGGCAAGATCGAACGTCACCGTGATGCGATCACGCGAAACGCGAATCTTAGGGTCGCCGTACAGATTGAGGTAATACCGGGCAGCGAGGTCGTTAAAGTCACGCTCGACCGCACGCGAAAACTGCGCCATATCATCCTTGGCGATACGAAGGCCTCGACGGTCCTTGGCAAGATCGATGGGAGCCGGCGCATGAGAGGTGGAGTCGCGCTCGCGCAGCAGACGCGCAGTCACGCCGCGAACGGGCTTAATCTGACCCGACAGAATTCGGTGGGCAGTGCGCTCGGACATCTCAAGGCCCAGACCGGAGCAGATCCGGATAAAGTCCTCGGCATCCGAGGCAAGGCCCAAGCGATCGATAACTGGAAGCTCGCACTCGTCATCGATAAAGAGCAGGCGCGACGTATCGAGACGACTCGAAGCCTGAGCGTACAGGGTCGCAGCGATCTCGGACGGAGAGCCCAGATACACATCGCAGCAACGCAGCTCCTCAAGGGCAAACTCACAGGCCGCGCGAATGATGTTGTGGGGGCCGCGAGCACATACATAGCGGCCGTCTTCGTCTTTAACCGCCTGAGGCCAGCTCGACTGGTCGGCGCGCTCACCCAAGCGTTCGGTGGCAACGCGCACCTTAAACGAAGAGCCCAAATCGACGCCCGATGAAACAACGCGCGCCTCATCCGTGTTCTGCTTGATAGAGAACAGCGCCATACCACGACCGTGAACACCCCAACGGTCCATTTTCATGCTCTCGAGCTTGGAAGTGACACGAGCATCGAAGATACGCTCCTGCATATCCTGCGGCACCCCAGAACCGTTATCCAGGAAGAGGAGGGTGCGAACACCCTCCTCCTTGGTCGTGGCAAGATAGACCTTATCGGCTCCGGCATCGCGAGCATTACGCAGCATCTCGATGACAATGTCCTCTACATGCTGAATGTCATGCTTGGCCTGACGGCGCTCGGCCTCCGAAACTCGGAGGCGGACATACCCCTCGCCAAGGTTTTCCTCGACGCGAAGGTTGCCCTCCCCCGACATCGACGCGATAAATGAGATGAGCTCGTTCGCGTCGTTCATGTTATTTAGCGATATCGACGGCACGGCTCTCGCGAATCACGACAACGCGAACCTGACCGGGATACTCCATCTCTTCCTCGATCTGATGGGCGATATCGTGCGCAAGCACCGTGGACTGGGCATCGGAGATCTTGTCAGGCTGAACCATGACATGAACCTCGCGACCGGCCTGCATGGCATAGGTACGCTCGACGCCGTCGTGAGAGTTGGCAATCTCCTCGAGCTTCTCAAGACGCTTGATGTAGTTCTCGGCCGACTCGCGGCGGGCACCGGGACGAGAAGCAGAAACGGCATCGGCAGCCTGGACCAGAACGTCGAGCACCGTGTTGGGGTCGACATCGGCATGATGGGCTTCGATCGCGTGGACGATAACGGGCTTCTCGCCATAACGGCGGGCAAGCTCGGCGCCAATGACAGCATGCGGACCCTCAACATCATGGTCGATGGCCTTGCCCAGGTCGTGCAGAAGACCGGCGCGCTTGGCGGTCACAACATCCAGACCAAGCTCGGAGGCCATAACGCCGCACAGGTCGGAGACCTCAAGCGAGTGCTGCAGAACGTTCTGGCCAAACGAGGTGCGGTAGCGCAAAGCGCCCAGGGTCTTGACGATCTCGGGATGCAGGTCGTGGATACCGGTATCGAAGGCGGCCTGCTCGCCAGCCTCGCGCACACGCTGCTGAACCAGGTCGGCGGCCTTGTGATACATCTCCTCGATGCGGGCGGGGTGAATACGACCGTCGGCAATGAGGTTCTCGAGCGCCACGCGGGCGGTCTCACGACGGACTGGATCGAAGCTCGAGAGTACAACGGTCTCGGGAGTATCATCAATCACGAGGTTGACGCCGGACACCTGCTCGAAGGTGCGGATGTTGCGACCCTCGCGACCGATAATGCGACCCTTGAGGTCATCGGAGGGAATATGAACGGAAGTGACGGTGACCTCGGCGGTATGGTCGGCGGCGCAACGCTGAATCGCCAGGGAGAGAATCTCCTGGGCGGTCTTATGGCACTCGGCGCGGACCTGCTGCTCGGACTCGCGGATGATGGTGGCCGCCTCGTGGGTAACCTCGCCGCGGACCTTGTCGAGCAGCTCCTTGTGAGCATCCTCGCGCGTAAGGTCGGCAATACGCTCGAGCTCGGAGGTCTGCTTGGCGCAGAGCTCCTCAAGCTCGCGAGAGCGCTTCTCGACCTGACCGGCCTGGCTGGACAGCTGGTGCTCGCGTTTATCGAGCGCATCGTTGCGACGATCGAGCGATTCCTCGCGCTGCATCACGCGGTTTTCGAGCGTGCGAATCTCGCTCTTACGCTGCTTGTCCTCGGCCTCGGCGGCCTGCTTGTTCTTGATGATCTCTTCCTTGGCCTCGAGCAGAGCCTCTTTTTTGAGGGTCTCGGCCTGACGCTTTGCATCACCGATCAGGGACTCTGCCTGCGCGTGTGCCGACTGAATCTTTTCGTCGGCCTCGTGAAGACTACCCTGCTTGGCGGTGCGCATGTAGGCAATGGCGGCGATGGCACCCAAAACGAGGCCAACGAGCGCTGCAATGATAGGCATGCTCACTCCTTTTTATGGATTCGTTACACAGCAAAGCGAACCGTCCTTACGAACGGCTCGCGACATTTGAGTAATATGGGCGCAGCTTATGCGGGTCGGATACAGATAAACATATAAACAAACTCATCACAGATGAGCACATATCACAGAGCAAATGACAGTAAATATCCTACGTTGAACCGCAACAACTGTCAAATAAACGCACCCGGCACGGCGCCAATCGAGCGGAGAACGGCAGGGGCGTAACGGGCGAACGCTTATACGGCGCATTCCTCGCTTAAGGCATCGAGGCGCGCCTTAACGGCATCGGCGGCGATGTGATACGAGAAGCCTTTACCCATCAAAAATCTGACGAGCTTTTCGAATGCACGGACCTCGGGGACGCGACGTTTAGCGAGCAAGGCCGAAGCGCGGGCCAAGTCGTCATCCACGGCAAAATATGCCTCGGGATACCCGGGGATATCGTCAAGCACGACATGACGACGCTTGAGCTCAACCTCGATCTTGCGCTGTCCCCAGCCGCGACGTTTGCGCTCTTCGATAAAGTACGAGCAAAAACGGTTCTCGTCCAAAAACCGATACTCGGTCGCTCGAGCAACCGCAAAATCGATCGCGGGCTGTCGAAAGCCATAGCGCGCCAACTTATCGCGCACCTCGCCCGTGGCATGATCGCGGCGCGAAAGCATCTCGGTCACCATGGTGAGTGCACATTTGCGTTCGATAAGCTGCACCGCCTCGCGAAAGTCATCCCAATCACAGGGAAGATCGGGGCGGTTCTTAACGTACAGGCGCGCCACGCGCACGGGAATCCAAATGGAACGTTCGAAACCGCCGTCGAGATCGCAATCGATATGCGCGCAGGGCTTTTTAGACGCATAATCACTCGAGAACGAAGAGGCCGCCTTCTTATCAGGAAAGACGACCGTAGCCTCGGTCACCGTATACGACATGTCGGCATCCGCTACTCGTCGTCATCGTCGAGCATTGCGGAGCCATCGATGGCGTACAGCTCATCAAACTCCTCGGGGGCGGGCTGATCGGTCAACTCAACCTCAGAGGGGGCATCGTCGTCATACTCAAGACCGCAGGCAAGGCGAACCTTGTGTTCGATCTCGTCGGTGCAATCGGGGTGCTCGCGCAGGAACGTCTTGGCGGCCTCGCGACCATTGCCGAGCTTGTCCTCGCCATAGGCAAACCAGGACCCCATCTTTTTGCAGATGCCGCACTCGACGGCCATATCCAGAATCGAGCCCTCTTTGGAGATGCCGGTGCCGTACATGATGTCAAACTCGGCCGAACGGAACGGAGCCGCCACCTTGTTCTTAACGACCTTGGCACGAACGCGATTGCCGATAACCTCGTCCTTGAGCTTGATGGTATCGATTTTGCGAATATCGATTCGCACGGAAGAGAAGAACTTGAGCGCGCGGCCGCCCGTGGTGGTCTCGGGGTTGCCGAACATGACGCCGATCTTCTCGCGCAGCTGGTTAATGAAGATGCAGGTCGTGTTGGACTTGGCAAGCGAGCCGGCGAGCTTGCGGAGTGCCTGGCTCATCAAGCGAGCCTGCAGACCCACCGTCGTGTCACCGATCTCGCCCTCGATCTCGGCACGTGGAGTCAAGGCGGCAACAGAGTCGACGACGATGGCGTCGATGGCACCTGAGCGCACAAGCATATCGACGATCTCGAGCGCCTGCTCGCCCGTATCGGGCTGGGAAATGAGGACCTCATCGATATCAACACCGATGCGCGCGGCATAGGTGGGATCAAGCGCGTGCTCGGCATCGATAAATGCAACGACGCCGCCCATGGCCTGTGCTTCTGCAAGAATCTCGAGCGAAAGCGTCGTCTTACCGGAGGACTCGGGACCATAAATCTCGACGATACGGCCGCGCGGCACGCCGCCGATACCCAAGGCGGCATCGAGCGCCAGAGAGCCCGTCGGAATAGCCTCGACCTCGAGCTCCGGACCGCCGTCGCCATACCTCATGATAGAGCCCTGGCCGAACTTCTTCTCGATCTCGGCCTTGGTGGTGGCGATCATCTCATCGCGCTCTTTACCCGTCGTGCGTGCATGAACGGTACGTACGGGACCTGAATTCTTGGCCATGAATAGCCCTCCTCTTAACAACCTGAAACGATAATAAACGAACGGCTGTTCGTGGTCAACCGTTCTGAATCATCATATGCACCTGAACATTCCAAAACCCGACCAAACGCCGACCAATCACCGACCAAACGCTTGACCCCGCCAATCACAAATACGAGTGCGCGAACAAATTTATGCCATGTACCAGCGCAAACGTAATTCCGGTCAAAGGTCCCTATCTCCACAATTAAGGGGCCCTAAGGCCCCTTAAACCACGTCTATTCCATAGAATTGAGCACGCGGACAATGCGTCCCAAAGCCTCCGCGACCGCATGGGCACGAACGCACGACCGATCGCCCTCATAATGACAGCGCGCAGACTCGACAACCGGCGCTCCCCCATCGGCCGTGCGATACGCCCACCCAATATAGAACGTACCGGCGGGGTCTTGCTCGGTGCCACCACCGGGCCCAGCGTAGCCCGTTGCGCTTACGGCTATATCGCTCTGATAAAGGTCCAGCGAGCCCGCGGCCATCTCACGCGCCGTCTGGTGCGACACGGCGCTAAACCGATCGAGCGTTTCCTGCTCGACGCCAAGCACGCGATGTTTGATCTCATCGCAGTAGGTCACCGCACCGCCACGAAGCACCGCCGAGGCACCCGGGATATCGGCAATCGTCGAGGCGATCATGCCCGCCGTCACCGACTCCGCCGTCGACACCGTCACACCACGGGCACTCGCGTGCTCGACAAGATCGCGCGCCAAGTCCTCGTTGTTTGCGGCGATCTGCAAATAAGACTCCGTCATACCCACCAGGACCTAGACCGAAAAGACGATCTTACGGCAGTTCCAGAAGTACTGGGCACCCGAGACAATGGTCAAAATCACGGCGATGACGTACAGGAAGCGCGACACCGAATAGACACCGAGCAGCAGCGACACCGGCCCCAGCTGAAGACCGGCCATCGCAAAGACGCACAGATAGCCGCAGATAGAGACCATCGTGGTCGCCGTCTTATACTTGCCGAGCTTATCGGCGGCAACGACCACACCGGCAGCACTTGCGACCATACGAAGGGCGCTCACCAACAGCTCACGAAACAGGATAATGAACACGGACCACACGGTCACCGCGCCAAAATCCAGGAACAGCAGCAGGGCCGAGAACACCAGCAGCTTGTCGGCGATGGGGTCCAAGAACTTGCCGAAATCGGTGATCTCGTTGCGCGAGCGCGCCAGATAGCCGTCGACCTTATCGGTGCACGACAGGATCACATACAAAATGAAGGCAGCGGCGGCGAGCGGGCCGTCGAAGGTGCTCCAGTCCGTACCGGCAACGCATGCGTGAGACAGGGCCGAGACGATCATGAACACCGGGATAAAGACGATGCGAACGCACGTCACGATGTTGGCGGGCGTCCAAACACTCGTCAGTTCCTTATTGCTCTCGTTTGCCACAACGCTCTCCTACTCCACAACATGACCGATAAGCTCATAGCAGAAGCTATCGGTAAACTCGACGGTCAGAATATCGCCCACGGACGCCTCGCTGGCGTCCAGATGCACCGCGCCATCGGAATCGGGCGCCTGGAACCAGGCGTGACCGATCAGCTCGGCGCCGTCCTCAGTCTCTTCGATGCCATCGACGATCACCTGTGCGCGCTCGCCCACATGGGCCGCCGTGGCGGCAAAACCGAGCGACTCGGCCAGATCCATGGCCTCCTGGGCACGCTCGAGCTTGACCTCCTCATCGACCTGGCCCTCCATCTTGGCGGCCAGGCTGCCCTCCTCACGCGAGTAGGCGAAAACGCTCGCGTAGTCAAAGCCGACGGTGTCCATAAAGTCGATAAGATCGCGAAACTCGTCGTCGGTCTCGGTCGGGAAGCCGACCATGGCCGTGGAGCGAATCACAATACCGGGGATGCGCTCGCGAAGGTCGCGGAACAGATCCTCGAGCTCCTGGCGCGAACCGGAGCGACGCATGGCCTTGAGGATGCGCGCATCGCAGTGCTGTACGGGGATATCGATATAGGGCAGTACCTCGGGCGTATCGCGAATCGTCTCGATAAGCTCGTCGGTCATGCCCTCGGGCTGCAGATAGAGCACGCGGACCCAGACGTTATGCGGGCGCACAGCCTCGGCGACGGCACGCAGCAGCTGCGCCAGATTGCGCGGCGAGCCCTCGGCGAAGTCCTCGTCGGCAAAGTCGGTGCCCCAAATGCCCGTGTCCTGGCCGATCAGCACGATCTCGCGCACACCGCCGGCAACCAGGTCGCGCACCTCGGAGATAATGCTCTCAGCATTGCGCGAATGATAGCGACCGCGAATGTAGGGGATCATGCAGAAGCTGCAAAAACGATTGCAGCCATCGGAGATCTTGACGTAGGCAACGGCGCCCTCGACAGTACGCTTGACATGCGGAATATAGGCTGCGATCTCACGCTCCACGCCAAGAACGTTGTCGATGACAGATACGATACCGTCTTCCTCATCGGCCTTCACAAAGGCAGCGACCTCGGGAAGCTCGTCGGGCAGGTCATCGCCGTAACGAGACGGCACGCAACCGCACATGACGATGGGGCAGGCGCGAACGCCGTCCTGCACCTCGTTAGCGAGCTCGAGCGTGGTCTCGATGCTCTCGGACGTCGCCGAGGCGAGAAACGAGCACGTGTTGACGATAGCGATATCGGCATCCTGCGGATCGAATGCCTCCTCGTAGCCCGCAGCGGTCAAAAGAGAACGCATGCGGTCGGTATCGACCTCGTTCTTAGCGCAGCCAAGCGTGATGTAGAGTACGGAACCCAACGGAGTATCCATGTTGGAGAACGGTCCTTTCGAGTAAATTAGCGGTAGTTGGTAAACTGCAGCGGCTGGCCGTAGTCTTGGTCGCGCAGGAACTGGATCACCGTCTGAAGCGCGTCCTTAGAGGCCGAGGTAACGCGCAGCTTATCGGCCTCGATGGTCACCTTGACCTTGAGCTTTTGATCCTTGATGTCCTTATTAATCTTCTTGGCGGTCGCTTGGTCGATGCCTTCGACGATATGGCCGAGCACGCGCACGGTACCGCCCGATGCCGCCTGCGGCGCGTCCCAAGAGACAGCCTTAAGGTCGATGCCGCGCTTGATGAGCTTGGAGCTCAGCACGTCAATGATCTGCTTGGAGACAAAATCGGCCGGGGCATTGATCGTAAAGAGCTTGTCGCCCTTCGAAAGCTCGATGGTGGCGCCGGAGTCCTTGAGGTCATAGCGCTGAGAGATCTCGCGGGTGGTCTGCTGGAAGGCGTTATCGACCTCCTGCATATTGACCTCGGACACAACGTCGAAGCTGGAATCTTTAGCCATGGTTCTTCCTTTCGGTACGGGGAGCCTTAGTAGCTGTCGTACGAATAGTCGTCTGAATCGTTTGCAGTCTGGCCGTCGGATGCCGTGTCGGTACCGTCGGTAGACTGAGGGTCGGTGCCGTCGGTAGACTGGGCGTCGGTGCCGTCGGCAGCATCATTGCCGTCGGTACTCTCGCCATCCTCGGACTCTTCGGTCTCCTTCTTGGGAACGGTAATGGTCACGCGCGCCACACCCGATGTCTTGGTGTCGTAGCGAACCTTTTCACCGTTCTTGGTAACCGTAACAACGGAGGGCTTGGACGTGGTGATCTCGATCGAGGACTCGGGCGTGTACTCCTGCTCAAAGGGACCGGTTGCCTGGGCGCCGAAGACCGATTTACCGTCGACCTTGACCTCGATCCAGGCGGTCTTGCCCTTGGCAACGGAGACCTTGACCTTGATGACCTCGTCCTCTTCCTTTTTCGCCGTCGCCTTGGCGGCATCGGAATCGGCAGAATCAATCGCCTCGTCGGTGCCTTCATCCTCGTCAACGGATTCGGTCTTCTTGGAAGACTTCTTGGTCGTCTTGGTGGCCGCGGGCGTCTCAGGCGTCGACTCGGGTGCAGAAGAGCCGCAGCCACGCAGGAGGACCACGATGAGCAAAATCAGCAGCAGCGCAACGGCACCGATGCCGGCGTAAACGATACGCGGATCGAGTCCGTTGTTCTGGGAGACGCGCCCGCCGCTGCGTGCGCGACTGGAGCCGCCACGCCCATTCCCCTGCGGCATACGGCCGCGACCGCTATCGGGACGACCACGATAGCCGCCTTGGCTCTGCGAGCCGCGCTGGCCAGAACGCGGCGCAAGCTCGCCACGGTTCTGATAGCCACGCTGGCCAGAGCGAGGCGCCGAAGAGCGCTGCCCGTAAGGCTGCGATTGCGAACGGAGGCGCGGCGTCACCTGCGTGGTATCGGCGTCGGCGTAACCACCGTGGGAACGCCCGGCAGAAACTCCGCGATAACCACGGCCGGAGTAGCCACCGTCGCCGTAACCGGCGCGGGGATCGCGACTCAACCCGCGAGCGGCGGGAAGCGCACGGTCATCAGGCATGGGCGTGCTGCGAAAGCGATCTCGCTGAGAACGAATCTCCTCGCTGGAGCCCGTCTCGGTGATATAGCCCGCCTGCGGAGGGCGCTGGCCGTACCGCGTCGAGCGACCACCCTGAACCATCAGAAAGCGTCCGTTATCGACCGACGAACGCGAGTTAACGTAGCCGGCAGCATCCTGAAAACGACCGCCCTGCTGCGAGGTCTCGCGTTCATATGCCATGAGGTCATCAAAATAAGCGTTGACGACCTCGCGCGGGTTAAGCCCCAAAAAGCGAGCATAGCTCGAAATCATGCCCTGCGCATAGCCGCGCGGGGGCATCGATGCAAAGTTACCGGTCTCGAAAAACTCGATGATCTGCGGCCTGATTTTGATGGTGTTGGCGACCTGCTGGATGGAAAGGCCCATCCGGCGACGCTGCTCGAGCAGCATGTCACCAAAGCGTGCAGCCATCAGAATCCTCCAAACTCACGATCTTCACGTGCCATCTCGGCGTCGACAGACTCCAACGCGGCGAGCCCCTCCTCGTCCAGCAGGACCTCGCGCGGCTTGGAACCATCGGGCGGGCCGACGACACCCTTTTCTTCCAGCATGTCCATAATACGCCCGGCGCGCGCATAGCCAACCTTGAGGCGGCGTTGCAGCCCAGATGTGGAGCCCAGCTGCGATTCCACCACAATATGGGCGGCCTCCCAGATAAGCGGGTCGTCATCTTGCGGTTCGGCAACGCCCGTGCGAACAATGCCGCCACCAGCCATGGACATGGAAGCAGGCGCCACGGCAGACAGAATCTCCTCGTGGTAGTCGGGCTCGCTTTGCGACTTAACGAACTCGACGATCTCGTTGATCTCGTCGTCCGAGACAAAACAGCCCTGGATACGGCGGGGTTTGCCCCAGTCGACCTTGGAGAACAGCATGTCGCCCAAACCGGTAAGCTTTTCGGCGCCCATCTGGTCGATAATGACGCGGGAATCGATGCCCGTAGCCACGTTAAAGGCAATACGGTTGGTGATGTTGGCCTTAATAAGGCCCGTCACCACGTTGGAGCTGGGGCGCTGCGTAGCCACGATAAGGTGAATACCGGCGGCACGGCCCAGCTGGGCGATACGGACGATCGAGGCCTCGACATCCTTGCCGGCGACCATCATCAGGTCCGAAAGCTCGTCGATGATGATGACCAGATAGGGCATCTTTTGCGGCGGGTTATCGTAATGCTCAAACTCGCCGGCGGCCTGCTTTTCGTTATAGGTCGAGATCTTGCGAACGTTGAGGCGCTCGAAGACCTTCAGGCGACGCTCCATCTCGGACACGGCCCATTGCAGCGCACTGGCAGCCTGCTTGGGCTCGGTCACCACGGGCACATAGAGATGCGGCAGACCGTTATAGCCTGCAAGCTCGACGCGCTTGGGGTCGACCATGATCAGGCGAACGTCCTCGGGAAGGGCGCGCATGAGCAGGGTCGTGATGATGGAGTTGATCATGACCGACTTACCGGAACCGGTGGTACCGGCGATCAGCAGGTGGGGCATCTTGGCGAGGTCGGCGACAACCGGCGTGCCCTCGGCATCGCGACCGATGGCAAGCTCGAGCGGACCGCCCTTCACATAGGGAAGTACGTCGCCCAGGTTGACGTTCTGACGCTTGCGATTGGGAATCTCGATACCAACGAGCGAGGTGCCGGGGATCGGCGCAAAGATGCGCACCGACTGGGCGGCAAGCGAAAGCGCGATATCGTCCTCGAGACTCGAGATCTTGCTCACGCGCTCGCCCTCACCGGGCTGCAGCTTAAAAGTCGTGACCGTGGGGCCGGCAATCCAGCCGACAACGCGGGCGCTACGGCCAAACTCAAGCAAGGTGGACTGCAACGACTCGGCAGTCTGTTCCAGCTCCTTGTCAGAAGACGCGGAGGACACCGACTGCGGGTTGGCATGCAGGATTTCGAGCGGCGGAAACTTGAGGCCATCCTCTTGTTCGCCCTCGATATCGGCAGTGGTGCCGTCCGCTCCCCCATCGTCGGCTGCAACAGGAGTAGCAGTAGCCGTAGGAGTGGAGGCATTGGAAACCTTGGGATGCTTTAGGAAGTCGGGGATCTGCGGAGCTGCCGAAACGGGATTCACGGCAAACGGCGGTTCAGACTCGTCAGCCTTGTCCGGGTCGTCTTCTATCGAAAACTGTCCAGTGACCTGTCCGCGCTTGGCATGGCGGCGCGGCAGCAAGGTTGTCTTGGCGGTCTCGAGCGGAGTCTCGTCGTCCTCGTCATCGCCCTCGGTGAGTTCAATTTCACTATCGCACCAAGACGGGTCGGGCTCGCTCGTGTTGAGCTTGGGCGCGGCCTTGCCCTTCTTGGTATGGCGGTGCGGCAGCAGCGTGGTCTTAGCTCGCTCGGCCTCCACGGCCTCGGAAACGTCGACAAACGGGTCATCGTCCTCGTCGTCATCCAAAACAGGATCAACATCGCCACCCATGACCGCGGTCACGGCGGCGTCAGTTCCCTTCTGGCGCAGGATGCTCAGATGCGAACGGGCAGCGCCAGGAACCGACAGGGCCTCTTCATCGCCCCACGGGCTCGCATTGACATCGGCACGACGGCGCTCGGCAAAATCGGCAGCGCGATCGCGTGCGGAGCGCAAAACGCCGCCCACCGAAAAGCCGATAATGACCAGGCCAACGACGACAAGCCCCAGCAAGACAACCATGGCAATAGGCTTACCCAGGGCGTTTTGCAAGGTACTTGCGATAAAGGCGCCAATGTAGCCGCCTGAGGCGGAAAGGTTCTGCGGCGCAAACATGAGGTCGCACGAATCGCTCGTGCCCGGCACCATCAGCGACAGGATAGAGACAATGGCCACAAACACCACGGCACCACCCGCGACCGAGCGAATGTTGAGCGGCGAGTCCTCACCCAAAAAGAGCGTGGCGGCAAACAGCAAGATAACGATCGGCAGCACGTAGGCGCCCAGGCCAAAGCCGAGGTGATAGAAACCGGCGACAGCAGCCGTCACGGGCGCCGTTGCCGGCGAAATCACGGCAATGAAGGATGCAATCGCCAAAACGGCAATGACCACGCCGGCGATATCGCGATTGGCCGAAGGCTCGACCAGGGGCTCGAACTCATCGAACTCCGCCTCGTGACCCTTATTGGCACGCAGATGGGAACCGGCACCCTTAGCAGATGCCGGTTGGCTGTTGGCTTTATTGCCTTTGGCGTTTTGTGCAGATCCGCGCGCCAAACTAAACCTCCATGACGACCGGGATGATCATCGGACGGGTGCGCGTACGGCTCCAGATAAAGTTGGAGAGCGAATCGCGCACGGCTTTGCGAATGGCATCGGAGCCGCTGCTGGTAAAGCTAAACTTGCCCTTCTCGATCGTCTTCATGATGGCTGCGGAGGCATCCTCGGAGAACTGGTCGTCGATGGCAAACGAAACGCCGCGGCCCGAGAACTCGATAGCCTCGATCTTCTTGTGCTTGAGCGAGACGATGGCAACAGCCGTGACCATACCGTCGTTGGCGAGCTTTTGGCGATCGCGCAGGACAATGGGGTCGGTATCGCCGATGCGCAGACCGTCGACATAGACAACGCCGGACTCGACGGGCGCACCGCGTTTGACGATACCGCCGCGCATCTCGAGCGTGTCACCGTTATCGAGGATAAAGATGTGATCGTCCTTAAGGCCCATCTTGCGGGCGAGCTGGGCATGGGCGCGCAGGTGAACGGCCTCGCCGTGAACCGGCATAAAGTAGGTGGGCTTGGCCATGGCTATCATGAGCTTGAGCTCCTCCTGGCTGCCGTGGCCCGAGACGTGGACGAGGGCACGGGACTTATCCCAGACGTCGCAGCCAAGCTTGGCCAGGCTGTTGACGACCTGCTGGACGGCCTTCTCGTTGCCGGGAACGGGAGTTGCCGAGAGGATGACGGTATCGCCCTCGTGGATGGAAAGCGTCTTGTGCTCGCCGTTGGCCATGCGGGACAGGGCCGACAGCGGCTCGCCCTGCGAACCGGTGCACATGACGACGATCTTATCGTCGGGCAGGTTATCGATATCAAAGGCATCGATGATATCGGCATCGTCGATGTTGAGGTAGCCCAGCTCGCGCGCCACGCGGGTGTTGGTGAGCATGGAACGTCCGGTCACGACGACCTTGCGGCCGCACTTGCGGGCGGCGTCGCAGATCTGCTGCAAGCGATGGATGTGGCTCGAGAACGACGCGACGAACACGCGGCCCGGAGCATTCTTGATGGCATGCAGCAGGTTGGGACCAACCTCGGCCTCGGACTTGGTAAAGCCGGGAACCGTGGCGTTGGTAGAGTCGGAAAGCAGCAGGTCGATGCCCTGCTTGGCAAAGCGGCTGATAGCGGCATAGTCGGGCGTGACACCATCGATGGGCGTCTGGTCAAGCTTAAAGTCGCCCGTGTGCATAACGGTGCCCTGATTGGTGCGGATGAACACGCCCAGAGCGCCGGGGATGGAGTGCGTCATCGAGAAGAAGTCGAGCGAGATGCCACCCAGATTGACGTGGCTGCCGCCCTTGACCTCACGGAACTTGGGCGCGCGGATGCGGAACTCGGAGAGCTTGCCCTCGATAAAACCGAGCGTCAGCTTGCTCGAGAAGATGGGCACCTTGTTGTTGAGGTCCTGCAGCAGATACGGAAGCGAACCGGTGTGGTCCTCGTGGCCGTGGGTGACAACGATGCCGCGGAGCTTCTCCTCGTTCTCCAGGACATAGGTGTAGTCGGGAAGCACCAGGTCGATACCGGGCTGCGAGTCGTCGGGGAACATGAGGCCGGCGTCGACGAGCACCATGTCGTCGCCGCACTCGAAGACCGTCATGTTCTTGCCGATGCCATCAAGGCCGCCGAGCGGGATGATCTTCAAGGGAGATGATTTTTTAGCTGCCATAGGTTCGTGTGGTTTCCTTTCTTCTAAACGGGTCTGGAACAACCGACGGGGCGCTTCTGGCAAACCGACCGCCGGGAACGTACAAACATGCATCACAGAGTCGATGCAGTAACTACAGCATCATACCCATTTGCCCACCAACAGACCACCCATGCATCAAAGCCCCATCTGAACCGGTCTATCCCGCCGGTTTCCCGTGGGGCGGGCACTGATGAAGTTTCCTGCTCTACAGTCCTGCTCACGACGGAGGCCACATTAAGTGGCCTCCTGTTCGTGCGGAACTCGCGATAAACTTCATCAGTGCCCGCCCCACGGGAAACCTGACAATAAGGGACAGGTTTATATTGGTAGGTATTATCTGGGGAAATGCTGCTGCATCTCTCTACAGATCCGAAATCTGACTGCTGAATAGACTGTCTAACTCAATGGCGAGCGGCACTAACTAGCCCTTTTGCTTGCGCCCGGGAGGGGCGCATATGAAGTTTATCGCGAGTTCCGCACGCAAAGGAAAGCACTTAATGTGCTTTCCGTCTTGCGCAGGACTGTAGAGCAGGAAACTTCATATGCGTCCCTCCCGGGCGCAAGCAAAAGGGCGACCCCTGTCCGGAGTCGCCCTTGTTGAGCTGCTTATGTGTAACTGTTACTCGGCGTCGTGGTGACGGCGGGGCTTGCGGCCTCCGTTGTCGCCGGGACGGCGCGGGCGGTCGCTGCGCTCGGAGCGCTCGCGACGCGGACGCTCACGACGCTGGAAGTGCTCGCCGTCGCCCTCGGAGGCACCCTCGGCGCGAGCCGGGGCCTCGGGCTTGTCCAGACGATCGAGCGAGATCTTGCCGCGATCGTCGACCTCGATGACGACGACCTTGACCTCGTCACCCACGTTGAGGACATCCTCGACCTTCTCCACGCGGCCCTTAGCAACGCGGGAAATGTGGAGCAGGCCGTCCTTGCCGGGCAGCAGGTTCACGAAGGCGCCGAAGGGCTGGATGGAGACCACGCGACCGGTGTACTCCTCGCCCGGCTCGGGAACCTTGATGATGAGCTTGATGCGCTCGACAGCCTGGTCGACGGACTCGCCAGTGCCGCCGACAAAGACGGTGCCGTCCTCCTGGATGTCGACCGAGGCGCCGGTCTCGTCCTGGATACCGCGGATGACCTTGCCGCCGGAGCCGATGACATCGCGAATCTTATCGGTCGGAACCTGGATGGAGACGATGCGCGGAGCGGTGCTGCGCGTGGTGTGGCGCGGCTCGGGGATCACATCGAGCATCTTCTGCAGAATGAAGGCGCGACCCTCCTTGGCCTGCTGCAGGGCGCGGGCCAAGATGTCGAAGGTAAGACCGGTGGCCTTGTTGTCCATCTGCAGGGCGGTGATGCCCTTGGTGGTGCCGGTGACCTTAAAGTCCATGTCGCCCAGGAAGTCCTCGAGACCCTGGATATCGGACAGGACCACGGTCTTGCCCTCCTCCTGGATCAGACCCATGGCGATACCGGAGACCGGGCGCTTAATGGGCACGCCGCCGTCCATAAGGGCGAGCGTGGAGCCGCAGGTCGAAGCCATCGAAGAGGAGCCGTTGGACTCCATGACCTCGGAAACGACGCGGATGGCGTAGGGGAACTCGTTCTCGTCGGGGAGCACCGGAAGCAGGGCGCGCTCGGCAAGGTTGCCGTGACCGATCTCGCGGCGCTTGGGGCTGCCCATGCGGCCAGTCTCACCAGTGCAGAACGGCGGGAAGTTGTAGTGGTGCATGTAGCGCTTGCCCTCGGTGGGCTCGATGGTATCCAGACGCTGGCCCTCGTTGAGCATGCCGAGCGAAAGAACCGAGAGCACCTGGGTCTGGCCGCGCTGGAACAGGCCGGAGCCATGAACGAGCGGCAGGTAGTTGTCCTTCACCATGATGGGGCGAATCTCATCGGCGGCACGACCATCGACGCGCTCGCCAGTCTCGACGACCATGGTGCGCATAGCCTTCTTCTCGAGCTTCTTGAGCGCCACGGGGATCTCGCGCTCCCAAGCGGCCTGCTCCTCCTCGGTAAACTCGGCGCGGATGGACTCCTTCAGAGCCTCGACCTTACCGATACGGGAGAGCTTGTCGGCGTCGCGAAGGGCAGCTGCCATCTCGTCGTAGTGGGCGAAGATGCGCTCCTGAACCTCCTCGACGGGCTGGTCGAGCGGGTACTCCTTCTTGACGATGGGGCCGTTGACCTGCTCCCACTCGGCGACGAACTCGTCCTGGGCCTGGCAGAAGGCAGCAAGGGCCTCCTGGCCAAACTTCATGGCGGCGAGCATGTCGTCCTCGGAGATCTCCTCGGCGCCGGCCTCGACCATCGAGATGAAGTCGGCAGAGCCGCCCAGCTCCAGGTCCAGATCGGAGTTCTCGCGCTCCTCGTAGGTGGGGTTGACGATAAACTCGCCAGTCTCCACGTTACGGCCGATGCGCACGCAGGCAAGCGGGCCCTCGAAGGGCACGCCACCGAGCGTCATGGCCAGGGAAGCACCCATGACGTTGATGACGTCGAAGGGGTTGACCTGGTCGGCGACGAGCGAGGTGGCGACGATGTGCACCTCGTTGCGGAAGCCGTCCGGGAAACTCGGGCGGATCGGACGGTCGATCATGCGCGCGGTGAGCGTGGCCTTCTCGCTGGGACGACCCTCACGCTTGAGGTAACCACCCGGGATGCGGCCGGCTGCGTACATCTTCTCGTTGAAGTCGACGGTCAGCGGGAAGAAGTCGTAGTTCTTGCGCTCCTTGGAGACGACCACGGTGTCGAGCATCGTGGTGTCGCCCTGCTTGACCAGGCAGGCGCCGGTGGCCTGCTTGGCAAGCTCGCCCGACTCAAAGGTGTAGGTCTTGCCGTACAGCTCAAAGGTCTTGGATACGAGTGTCATTGTTCTCCTTTACCCCACAGGCCCCTTGCCTGCGGGCTTCTCATGTGACGCAGGCCCCCTGCCCCCGCCACGCTTCAGAGCGTGATTGTTCGCGCCCTTACACAAAAAGAGCGCCCCGCTGCGCAGGACGCTCTTAGCATGTACAAATCCTTACTGGATGTTGTCGCGGATGCCCAGAGCCTTGATGAGCTCACGGTACTCGACGATGTCGTTCTTCTTAATGTAGGAGAGAAGACGACGACGACGGCCGACGAGCATGAGCAGGCCACGACGGGTGTGGAAGTCCTTCTGGTGGGACTTCATGTGCTCGGTCAGCTCCTTGATGCGCTCGGACAGGATGGCGACCTGAACCTTGGGGTTGCCGGTGTCGACCGGGGTGTTACCGAACTGGGCAGTCAGCTCCGCCTTGCGCTCTTTGGAAACAGTCATTGTTTCACCTTTCGTTTCTTGTCGCCCTCGGGCGACGCTATTCGCCTCGGACTGGGAAGCCGCCGGTGGAGCGAGCATCCAAGATCGAGGTACCAACAGGTCGGTATGTTACCACAAGCAGCCCGCGCCTGCGCATCATCACCGACCCAACATGAATTCCATCGCACGGAGGCGCTGATCGGTGTGCGTCGCAGCCCAAACATGCGAAAGCCCCAACAAAAAGGCAGCGGTATGGGGATCGACCCTCTCGGCCATGAGTGCATCGAAGGTCATGGACATGAGGGCGCGCAGCCACGCGACCTCACCGGTCGACACCAACTCGGCACCCGGAACGCTCGACGCGCACGACCCGCACAGAAGACCGCCCGCCCGGGGCGAAAAATACGACAGCATGGGGTCTCCGCACAGCACGCAGGCAGAAAAATCGGGTCGATAGCCAACGTGCGACAGCAGCTTAAAGACATATGCCGCCACAAGCAGATCCATATGCGCCGTGTCGAGCCCGCTGCCCACCAGGGCAAGCGCTCGCTGTGTTATGGCAAAGGTAAACGGGTCCTCGGCGTCCTCGAACGAGCACACACGCGCAACCTCGGCGATCGCGCTCGCGGCGCAGGTCGTCTCGTAATCGGGCGCAGCGCCGAGCGGCGCCTCCATAAGCTCAGCCTGGGAAACCACGTCGAGCGACCGTCCATGCGCGAGCAGCATATCGACGGTGCAGAACAGCTCACAGCGCGCAGCCAGGCGCCCACCGGGTTTGCGGGCGCCCTTTGCCACGGCGCGAACCTGCCGACCCCGTTCGTCAAGCATCGTCAGGATCAGGTCCGTCTCTTTGAGCTTGGTCTTATCGAGGACGAGCACCTTCGTGCGATATGTCCGGGAGCCTGCCATGCGCGCCGCGCGTCCTTAGTCCTCGGCGTTGTAGCCAAAGCGGCGAATCTGGGCCTCGTCGTCACGCCAGCCGGCCTTGACCTTCACGTCCAGCTCCAAAAAGACCTGCGTGCCAAAGATGCGCTCAAGATCGCGGCGGGCGTCGATACCGATATGCTTGACCATCTCGCCGCCCTTGCCGATGATGATGCCCTTTTGGCCCTCGCGCTCAACGTAAATGGTGGCGTGCACGCGCAGCACCTTCTTAGTCTGCTCGAGCGCATCGCAGATCACGCCAACGGAGTGCGGGATCTCATCACGGGTGCGGCGCAAGACCTTCTCGCGCACAAACTCGGCAACGAGGGTCTCGTCGGAAGCGTCGGTACCCATGTCCTCGGGGAACCAACGCGGACCCTCGGGCAAAAAGTGCGCAACGGTCTCGATAAAGGCATCGACGTTGAAGTTCTTGACCGACGACGTCACGATCTCGTCATCATATTCCATGAGCTCGTGGGCGGCCTTAAGCTGCTCCATGACCTGTGCGGGGTCGGCCTCATCGGCCTTGGTGAGCACCAGGACCTTCTTGGAACGGGCATTCTTGACGCGCTCGGCAACCCAGGCGTCTCCCCTGCCGATCGGCTTGGTGGCATCAATCAAAAACGCGACGACATCGACATCGTTCAGCTCGAACAGCGCGCTCTTGTTGAGCTCGGATCCCAGACCGTCCTTGGGTTTGTGAATACCCGGTGTATCGACAAAAACCAGCTGGTAGCCGGGACGGTTGACGACGGCGCGCATGCGACGGCGGGTCGTCTGGGCCACCGGCGAGGTGATGGCAACCTTTTTGCCATAGCAGGCGTTGAGCAGCGTGGACTTACCGGCGTTGGGGCGGCCGACCAAGGCCACGAAGCCGCTGCGGAAACCGGGCTCCACGTCGCCAAAGCCCGCGAGGCTCTCATCCTCGTCGCACAGGGCATCGAGCTCCTCGTCGCTCATGCCCTCAAACGGGTCGAACTCCTCGACATCCTCATAGGCCTCGTTCGCTTCGGCATCCAACGCATCCAGGGACTCGTCGTCCAGAGTTTCATCGATAGGCTGCATAATGTCGGACATGGAAATCCCTTTCTAAATAAAGCCGAGCGCGTGGGCAAATACCAGCAATCCCACAATCGCCGCGGTGATGGAAAGCACGTATACAGAGGCAGCGGCGATATCCTTCGCGCGCTTTGCCAGCGGATGAAGTTCCTGGGTCGCCAGGTCGACGATCGCCTCCATAGCGGTATTGCACAGCTCGCCGTGAATCACCAAGCCACAGCAGATGATAACTGTGGCCCACTCGGCAATGTCGAGGCCGACAACGCAGCCGGCAATGACGGTGCACACGCCCGCCACGAGCATGACCTTAATGTTGCGCTCGGTTTTAACGGCGGTGACGAAGCCCTCCATGGCGTAGGAGAACGACTTTAAGAAGGACGGATGGTCCTTGTTCGATCCGGGAATCATAGACGGCTCCTAGTCGTGGGCGTGGTTGGTGATGGGGCCGACGTGGACCAGCTTGGGGTCCTCGCCGCGCTCGAGCGCCAGATCGCGCAAGATGGCGTCCTCGCGGGCCTCCATGACCTCGGCCTCGTCGTCCTCAATGTGGTCATACCCCAGCAGGTGCAGCATGCCATGCACGAGCATCAGGCGGCACTCGTCGGCAGGGCTATTACCAAAGCCGGGGGCCTGACGGGCAATGACCTGCGGGGCCAGGATAATATCGCCGAGCTCGAGCGTCTCGTCGGCGGGAATATCCTCGTCAAAGGCCGAGTCGCACTCAAACGAGAGGACATCGGTGGTACGGTCGATACCGCGCCACTCGTGGTTGAGCTCGTGCATCTCGTCCTCATCGACATATGAAAGGGAAATCTCGACTTCACGCTCAACGCCCTCGGCGGCAAGCACGACCTCGCAGATGTGCTCTACCTCCTGCGCGTCGAGCAGCGTATCGAGCTCGGCATCGTTGCTGATCAATACACTCAACGGGACTCCTTTCGGTCACGCACGCGTTTCTCGCGCACATCATCATAAGTATCGTATGCCTCGACGATACGCCCCACCAAGGCATGGCGCACCACGTCGGCACGCTCGAGGTGCGAAAATGCGACATCGTCGACACGGCCCAAAATCTGCTCAACGTCGGCAAGACCGCCGCGACGACCCACCAGATCGCGCTGGCTCAGGTCGCCGGTAATCACAAACTTGGAGTTAAAGCCCAGGCGCGTCAGGAACATCTTCATCTGCTCGGGCGTGGTATTTTGCGCCTCGTCGAGCACCACGAAGGCATCGCTCAGCGTGCGGCCGCGCATGTAGGCAAGCGGGGCGATCTCGATCACGCCGCGTTCCATGAGCTCATCGGTGCGCTCGCGATCCATCATGTCAAAAAGGGCGTCGTAGAGCGGACGCATGTAGGGGTCGATCTTTTCCTCGAGGGTACCGGGCAAAAAGCCCAGGTTCTCCCCCGCCTCGACAACCGGACGCGTCAAGATCAGACGGCCCACCTCGTGACGCTTGAGCGCGGCAACGGCGAGCGCCATGGCCAGATAGGTCTTACCGGTACCGGCAGGACCCAGGCCAAACGTGATGGTATGCGAGCGGATGGCATCCACATAGCGTTTTTGACCGAGCGTCTTGGGGCGAATGACGCGACCGCGATACGAAAGCAGCACGTCATCGCGAAGCGATGTAGCCTCGTGCTCACCGTCGCGCAATACGGCCAGGCAGCGAGAGACATCGTCGGCAGAAAGCGTGCGCCCGGCAGCAGCCTCGCGAAAAGCATGTTCGAAAAAGCGCGCCACAAGCTCGACCTCGTCCGGGTCACCGCTCACGGCGATACTGTCGCCACGGGCGACCACGTGAGCGCGAACCAAGCTCTCCAGCGCACGAAGGACGCCGTCGCCGGCACCCAAAACGCGCGAAGGATCAATTCCCTCGGGAACGGTAAGTCTAATCTTCGAGGCTTCCATGAACCTCCCTGCGTGCATGGACCAAGCCGGAATCATCGACTCCGATGATAGCAACATCGAGCAGGCACGGGGCTGTGAGTCCACAGGTATCGTCAAGACGGGCATGGTGGAACGAACCGAGCGTCAGGTTGTCGCCATACTCGAGCACGGCGCGCTCGACGGTACCCACGCGGCGGCGAGCGTCGGCAATGGCGAGTTCCTGCGCCGCGGCTCGCATACGACGGCTGCGCTCGGCCATAACCTCGGGCGGCACCTGGTCGGGCATATCGGCAGCAAGGGTACCGGGACGCTTGCTGTAACGAAACACATGCATACGCGAAAAGCCCACGCGGCGGCACAGCGCCAGCGACTCCTCGAACTCCTCGTCCGTCTCGCCAGGAAAACCGACGATAACGTCGCACGAAAGTGCAGCCTGTGGCAAGTTGGTGCGAATCATGCGCACCGTCTCCTCAAAGGCCTCGGCGCTATAGGGACGCCCCATGCGATGCAGCGTCCTGGTGCAGCCGGACTGCACAGGCAGGTGTAAAAACGGGGCGATGCGCTTCGGATAGCGCGCCATGACCTTAAGCAGGGACTCGGAGATATCCATGGGCTCGACCGAGGAAATGCGCACATGCGGAATGGACGTGCGCTCCATGATCGCCTCGAGCAGCTCATCGATCTCGACGTGTTCATCAGTCGCGCTCTTGCCATCGTAGGCGCCCAGGTTCACGCCCGTCAGCACTACCTCGGGCACGCCGGCCTCCTGGGCCTCGCGAACCTGCTCGAGTACGGACTCGACCGGCACGGAGCGCTCGGGGCCGCGGGCCTTCCACACAATGCAATAGGTGCAACGATGGTTGCAGCCGTCCTGGATCTTCACGCCCAGACGCGAGCGACCGAGTGCGTCGACCACCTCGCCGTCGCTGCAGGCGGGAACGTCATCGGACTCAACGCCCAGCACCTCGCAGACGCGATCGGCGACATCAATCTTGGACGGCTCGGCGATCACGCGGTCCGAAAGCTCCAGCAGCTCCTCGGGGTGCAAATTGACCACGCATCCGGTCACGACCACATAGGGCTCGTTTGGATAGGCCAGCGCATGGCGAACGGCCTTACGGGTCTTGGCCTCGGCCTCGCCCGTAACGGCACAGGTGTTAATGACGATCAGCTCAGCATCCTGAGGCTCCACCATCGCAAAGCCCAGGCGCATTAGATCGGCAGTGATACGGTCGGACTCAACCCGGTTGACACGGCAGCCGAGGTTGACGACAGAGATATGAGGTGCGAGCACGCGGGCTCCTTAATCGAGGATGTCGTCGAGAGCGCTCTTGATGCGATCGGTCACGGATTTCTTACCGGATGCGACGTCATCGCCCATCTCGTCGGCAAAAGCGCGAAGCAGCTCGCGCTGCTTGTTGGAAAGGTTCGTGGGGACGACCACGCGCATCTGCACGATCAGACGACCGCGCGAACCGCCACCGCCGATACGCGGCATGCCGTAATTGTTGACGCTCACGGTGTCACCGTACTGTGTGCCGGCGGGAACCGTCACCTTGACGACCTCGTCAGGCATAATGCCCTCAACCTCAATCTCGCAACCGAGCGTGGCCTGCGCAATCGAGATATCGCTCACGAGGTACAGGTCGTCACCGTTGCGCTTAAAACGCTCGTGGTCGGCGACACGCACGTTGACGATCAGGTCGCCCGACGGCTCGCCACGAAGGCCGGCCTCGCCAAAACCACTCACGCGCAGCTGGCGACCGGTCGAAACACCGGCGGGAATATCGATGTCAATCTTTTCGTGAGAAGGCGTGCGGCCCTGGCCATCACAGGTCTCGCAGGGATGATCGATGACCGTGCCCTCGCCGTGGCAGTCGGGACAGGGCGAAGAAGACTGGACCTGGCCTAGGAACGAACGCTGGACCGTCGTGACATAGCCCGTGCCGTGGCAGCGGCTGCACTGCTTTTCCTGTGCGCCCTCGGCCCTACCAGTGCCGTTGCAATCCTCGCAGGGGGCAAGGCGGTCATAGCTGATCGTCTTTTTGCAACCGAGTGCCGCCTCCTCAAGGGTCACCGAAAGGGAGATGGCCATATCGCGGCCGCGACGACGCTCACGGCGATTTCGGGCGCCACCGCCGGCACCGCCGCCAAAGAACGACGAGAACAGGTCGTCCATGCCCATGCCGCCAAAGATATCGTTGATGTCGACATAGCCCGAGCCACCGGGGCCGTCCGCGGTGCCGTAACGGTCGTAGTTAGCACGCTTCTGCTCGTCGGAAAGAACGGAATAGGCCTCGTTGAGCTCTTTGAACTTGGCCTCGGCCTCGGGGTCGTCCGAAACGTCCGGGTGTACGGTACGGGCCTTCTTTAGAAACGCGCGCTTAATCGTCCGCGCGTCGGCATCCTTGTCGACGCCAAGCACCTCGTAGTAATCCCTATTTTCCGACACGACCGAATCCTTCCGACTTTCATTATTGTCACAGTGCGTCCTATACCCAAGCTGGGCCGGCCGCAAACAGAGGGTTTGATGTTATTGCATTCCGTAAGGCGAAAGCATGGCACGCTGCGAGCAGCTCGCAAACCAAACCGACACGAGCGCAAACATAAATCCGTTGGCAAAACCGTTGACAAACTGCATCGCGCCGCGCTTCCACCACAGCAGGCTGCGATGCAGCACGCCATCCGAGAGCACCATAAACAGGCCCATGGCAAACGGAATAAAGCACATCACGGCAAAGGCCGAGAACACGCCCGAGATGGCCGATAGCACCAAAAACGGCGCCACGATGCCCATCAGGTAAAAACCGGTACGGGCCTTGCCTTCCAGACGCTCGGCCTCGACATGGGCGCGACCGACCAGATCGCCGCCCGAGGCACCGTTGGTGCCGGCGTGACCCATGCCACCAATACGGACCTCATCGCCATCGTGCGTACCGGCAGGAAACTCAATCGTCTGCTCGGAGGTCACACGGGTTCGCCCGCTGCCGCCGCAATCGGGGCAGGGATCGGCGACGACCTTACCGGAACCGCCGCACTCGGGGCAGACCGACTGAAACGTGCCGGCGCCAAACAGGAAAGACAGGTCGACGTCGATGTGGCCGCGACCACCGCAGCTCGGACAAGTATGTGCATGCTCGGACGAAACAGAACCCGAACCTCCGCAGTGACCACAGGTATCGAAGCGCGTATAGCGGACGGTCTTGCGGGCACCGCCCTTGGCCTCCTTGGCGTCGAGCTTGATATCGACGACCACGTTGGCGCCGTTCTCGGGATTGTAGGCAGCCTGCCCGCGACGCGGCTGGCCCCAGGCGCCACCAAAGGGAAAGCCGCCCTCAAAGGGATTGCCATAGCCCGCGCTACCGGCGTAGCCGCCGCCATAGGGAGAAGCCGTAGGAGCGCCGGCGAAGGGATTGCCCGAGCGCATGGCGTCGTAGCGCGCACGCTTCTGCTCGTCCGAAAGCACGGCATAGGCCTCGGAAACCTCTTTGAACTTTTCCTCGGCATCCGGTTCTTTGTTGACGTCCGGATGGAGCTTGCGGGCCTTTTGCTGGAAGGCCTTCTGTATATCACGCGAGGTGGCGTCCTTGGAGACACCCAAAATCTCGTAGTAATCTTTTTCGTTCATCGTCGCCATGCGCGGCAACCTCCTGCTCACAGCAGCGTATATATTGCGGTAATTCTACCCGAGCGGCCTAGGCTAGACCCCAAAACAGCTCGAACAGCACATTTCCATCGAGCCAGCCCAAGTGGCTGGGCGCCAAACGAGCACGGACGCGACCTGCGATAACGTCTTTCGAGGCGACGCGCTCCGCAAGCCCCTCAACGCCATCGGGCACCCAAGTGGCAAGGCCCAACTCGAGCGCACGGTCACAGGTCGCCGCCAACTCATCTGCAGCGATCACGTTTGCCGAGCGAACCAACAGGTCGGGCCCAATGCCACGCGTCATGCGGCAGGCGAGCATCAAATCCTCGGCCGCAGCCTCGCGCTGCGACAGATACTCGGCATCAAACGTCGTCGCGGCATCGTCGCGTTGCACCAAGCGCACGCGATATGCATCGCCGCGAGCGGGCACGTCGGGAAACAGCCCGGCCAGGCGATCGAAATCCTCGGCGTCGAGCATACCGGCGGCAGAGCGACCCAAGCCCAGATAGCCCTGTCCGGTCCAATAGGCAATGTTGTGGGCACACTCATGGCCGTCGAGCGCGTAGCTTGCCACCTCATACGGGTGATAGCCGGCCGCACCCAGGCGCTCGCGCGCCGCATCCATGCATGCAGCCTGAAAATCCTCGTCGGGCTCGAGCGACTCGTCGCGACACGCCATGCGGTAGAGCGGCGTGCCCTCCTCAAGCGTGAGCGGGTACACCGATACGTGATGCGGCGCCGCCGCCAACACGCCATCGAGCGTGCGCTGCCAGCTTACGGCGGTCTGCCCGGGAAGGCCACACATCAGGTCGCAGGACACATCGAGCCCTGCGTCCTTAACCGTCGTGATGGCAGCGAGCGCCCGATCGGCATCGTGAATGCGGCCGATGGCGGTAAGTTCGGCGTTATCGAGCGTTTGCACGCCCAGAGAGACGCGCGTGACACCCACCCCGGCAAGCGCCGCGGCGAGCTGCGAAGTCAACGACTCAGGATTGGCCTCGCAGGTAAACTCAACGGGCTTGCACCACGCAGAGATACGTCGGGCAAGTTCTACCAGGCGCTCCCCCGCCAGCGACGGCGTGCCGCCGCCAACATAGACGGTGCGGACCTGCGCAAGCGCGCCTGCGTCGCCAAAGGCATCGAGGCGCGCATACAGTTGCTCAAAATAGACATCGAGCGCAGCACTCAGGTCGCACGAAGCAAAACTGCGTGAGTCAAAGTCGCAGTATCGGCACTTTTGGGCGCAAAACGGCACGTGGACGTACAGCGCGGTAACGGCCACCGTTAGGCCTCCAGCGGATGAGCGGGCACCGACTCGCCGGCGGCAAGCGCGGCCTCGCAGGCCACCACATCGCGCTCGATATCATCGACCAATGCCATGAACTCCTCGTATGTGGAGCAGCGCACCACCTGCGCGCGCCAGGCGGCGGCATGGGGCATGCCCTTAAGATACCAGCTCGCGTACGTGCGGGCACGTGACATAAGCGGCAACAGCTCATGCGTGAGCGTCAGGTGCTCGCGCAGGGCATCCAGGCGCTCGACCGAGCTACGCACCGGTACTGGCGTGCCATCGAGTGCAAGGGCTCGAGCATCACCGAACACCCAGGGGTTGCCATAGATACCGCGCGCGATAAACACGGCACTGGCGCCCGAGTTGCGCAGGCGTTCCGCCGCATCCTCGGCGCAGAACACATCGCCCGAACCGATAACGGGAATCTCGACGGCGTCGGCCACCTCATCGACGACCGACCAATCGGCCTGGCCCGTATAGAGCTGCGTGGCACAGCGGCCGTGCACCGCCACCGCAGCTGCCCCTGCCCCCTCGAGCATCTGGGCAAACGTCGCGGCATTGCGGTCTTCGGCGTAAAAGCCCTTGCGAATCTTCACGGTCACGGGAACATGCGCCGCGCCCACCGCTGCCTCGACAATCTGCTCGGCCAGGTCGGGCGTACGCATAAGCGCCGAGCCCTCGCCCTTGGTAACGACCTTGCGAGCCGGACAGGCCATGTTGATATCAATCAATGACAGGCGATCGCCCACGCGTTCCTCGACGGCAGCGACGGCACCCGCAAACTGATCGGGCTTGGAACCAAAGAGCTGCACGCAGATCTGCTGCTCCTCGTCGGCCGGCAACACCAGGCGCCACGTCTTGTTGCTGGCATAGGCAAGGCCCGCAACGCTCACCATCTCGCTGTAGGCAAGGTTGGCACCGCGGCGGCGACACATGATGCGATAGGCGGGGTCGGTTACGCCCGCCATGGGAGCCATAAGGAACGGCTGCTCGGCATAGGCGCCCAGCAGCCGCTTGCTGTATTCAGAAAGCGCCATGGACTTACTCGTCTACCTTTAGGATCGCCATAAAGGCCTCCTGCGGGACCTCGACCGAACCGATGGCCTTCATGCGCTTCTTGCCCTCTTTCTGCTTCTCGAGCAGCTTGCGCTTTCGCGAGATATCGCCGCCATAGCACTTGGCCAAAACGTCCTTGCGACGCGCCTTGACGGTAGAGCGGGCAATGATCTTGTTGCCGATGGCGCCCTGAATAGGCACCTCGAACAGCTGGCGCGGGATGATTTCCTTGAGCTTGTCACACAGGCCGCGGGCCAGGCCATAGGCCTTATCCTTGTGCACGATAAACGAAAGCGCGTCCACCTCATCGCCCGAAAGCAAAATATCGAGCTTGACGAGTTCGGAGGGACGGTACTCGTTGAACTCGTAGTCGAGCGAGGCATAGCCCTTGGTGCGACTCTTGAGCTGGTCAAAGAAGTCCAGGATGAGCTCGGCGAGCGGCATGTCAAAGCGCATCTCGACCGATTTGCTCGTGAGATGGATCATGTCAGTTGTAATGCCGCGGTGCTCGATAGCGAGCTGCATGACGGCACCCGTATACTCGGGCGGGCAGATAATTTTGGCCTTGAGGTAAGGCTCCTCAATGCGCTCGATGCGCGTAGCCTCGGGCAGATCCTGCGGGCTGCGAACATCAATCATCTCGCCGTCGGTCTTATAGACGTGATAGTCCACCGAAGGGCTCGTAGCAATGAGGTCAAGGTTGAACTCGCGCTCCAGGCGCTCCTTGACGACTTCCATATGCAGCAGGCCTAAGAAGCCCACGCGGAAGCCAAAGCCGAGCGCCACCGAGGTCTCGGGCTCCCACACCAACGACGGGTCGTTGACGTGCAGCTTATCGAGAGCGTCGCGCAGGTTCTCGTAATCCTTGTTGTCGATCGGAAACAGGCCCGTATAGACCATGGGCTTGGCCTCGCGGTAGCCCGGCAGCGGCTCGGGGCAGGGATTCGACGCCCAGGTAAGGGTGTCGCCCACGCGAACGGCCTCGGGGTCCTTCAGGCCCGTGACCACGTAGCCCACCTCGCCGACCGTCAGCGCGTCGACCGGCGTCTCGGCAGGACGCTTGACGCCCACGCCGTCGACCAAAAAGTCACCTTCTGCCTGCATCATACGAAGGGTATCGCCCTTTTTAATGGAGCCGTCAAAAACACGGACCGTGGCAACGACGCCGCGGTACTCATCAAAATACGAGTCCAGGATGAGCGCCTTGAGCGGCGCGTTTGCATCGCCCTTGGGCGGTGAAATCAAAAAGACGATGGACTCCAGCAGGTCGTGGATACCCTCGCCGGTCTTGCCTGATACGCATACGGCATCGTCGGCGGGAATCGCCAGGTCATCCTCGATCTCGGTCTTGACCTCATCGGGGTGTGCCGACGGCAGGTCGATCTTGTTGATGGCGGGCACGATATCCAGGTTGGCGTTCATGGCGAGCGTCGCGTTGGAGACGGTCTGCGCCTCGACGCCCTGCGTGGCGTCGACGACGAGCACCGCGCCCTCGCAGGCGGCCAGCGAACGCGAGACCTCGTAGGTAAAGTCCACGTGGCCCGGCGTATCGATCAGGTTGAACTGATACGTCTCGCCATCGTCGGCGTCATAGGAAACGCGAACGGCATTGGACTTGATCGTAATGCCGCGCTCGCGCTCGATATCCATGGTGTCGAGCAGCTGCGACTCCATGTCGCGCTCGTCGACGGTATGGGTGAGTTCGAGGATACGGTCACTGATCGTGGACTTGCCATGGTCGATGTGCGCTACGATCGAGAAGTTACGGATGTGGGAAATGTCAATTGAAGTATTCATGCGGACTATCTTACCCGAGCGGTACAAAAAATGGAGCCTGTTCCATAAAACAGGCTCCATTTATGCGCGCAATCTGTGTGATGTGAAATTTACAACTTAGGCGTTGATGCTGTTCACGAGCTTGGCAAGACCGGACTTGCGGTTGGAAGCCTGGTTCTTGTGGATAACATGCTTGGCGGCAGCCATGTCGAGACGCTTGGTGACGGTCTTGAGGGCAGCCTGGGCCTTCTCGGCGTCGCCCTCGGCGACGGCGGACTGGACGTGCTTGGTCAGCGTCTTGAGCTCGGACTTGACAGCCTTGTTACGCATGCGAGCTGCCTCATTGGTGCGGATACGCTTCTTCTGAGACTTGATGTTTGCCACTTCTGGAGTTCCTTTCGAGTTCCTTGCAAAAAATGTATGACACCTCTGAGACACGGTGAGGTCATGCAAGCGCCTACTATAGCACGCTCCCCCACAAAGGGATAGAACGAATTTGTCAAATAGGCAGGTATCATCACGATTTTCTCAAGATGTTCGTAATCCAGAGCAAAAGCGCGGTCTCAGAATCAGCCGAACCCTTGAGCGCGAGCTCCACATCGACGGCACCCTCGAGCGCGGAAACGAGCTCGGTCATCGAAAAACGACGTGCCCAGGTCAGGTGATTCTTGACCTGCCAGGCCTGAAGCTTGAGCGTCGCGGCAAGCTCACGACCCTGCCCACGCGCATCGAGCGCCTTGGCAACGATAAGCTCGCGAATACGCCCGCACAGCAATGTGTAAGTCCACACGTAGCTCTTGGCGGGCAGTAGATTGAAGAGCTCAAGCGAGCGGCGCATGTCACGGGCCGAGACCGCATTGAGAAAGTCCCAGGGCTGGACTTCGGCCGTGCGCACGATCCAGCGCTCCACATCGGAAAGCTCAATTTGCGGCCCCTCGACCATCTGGGCAAGCTTGGCCAAGTCGTTATCGAGCATGCGGGTGTTCTCACCCGAGCGCGAAACGAGCTCCTCGGCGGCCGCCGTCGAGATGGACTTTCCGTGCTGCGTCGCCATCTGCTGCACGCGACGCGGCAGCTCCCAGCGCTTGGTACTCGAACAGTCGATCACGGCCTTCTTGTCAATCTTGGCGACCGCCTTGTACAGGCGCGTGTTCTTGGCAAGCGAATCGGCGATTATGAGGCAAACCGTCGTGGGGCTGGGACTCGCCAGATACTCGACAAGCGGTTCCGAGACCGCCTTGGCAAGCTTGGAGCAGCCGTCGAGGATCACCAGGCGAAACTCGCTACCCATGGGAAAGGTATTGAGCGAACCGATGATCGACTCGATATCGGGGTCTTTGGTCATATCGCGCTCGTCGAGGTTGAACTCGACCATGCCCGTCTTTTCCAGACGCGCCTTCATACGCGAGACGGCGTGGTCGCGTTTGACTCCGTCGGTACCGACGATCAGATATGCCGGCAACAGACCGGTTTCGGACATCGCGCTCCCCTCCCGCAGGCTCTCGTGTTCGTACCGTGCCATTCTAGCCCACGGGTTGGTCCCGCGCCAACGGCAGCATCACGGTCGTTGGCATCGCATGGCAAAACCGGATACGGTCGGCGAGACGGTGATGTCTCCTTGTTCGATGGTGCATGCGAACGCGCAGCCCGCATCGCGAACGGCATCAATGCAGGCATCGGATGGATGGCCGTAGCGGTTGCCCTCGCCCGCGCTCGCGATAGAGAGCTCGGGGTTAAGCGTGCCCATCAGGTCTGTGTCGACGGAAACTTTTGAGCCGTGATGCCCCAGCTTGAGCACATCGATATCCCCCACCTCCTGTACAAACTCACGCTCCTGATCGAGTTCGGCATCACCAGTGAGGAGCATACGCAGGCTCTTGCCTTCCCGAGCATAGGAGAGCAGCAAGACAAGCGAGTCCTCATTGCCCTCGCCATCTACCGTGTCAAACGGCCACATCACACGAGCCCGAAATGCGCCGATATCGACCGTGTCTCCGCGAGCCACCTGCCGATACATTACGCCGGGGCGATTCAGGACCTCAGCAGGCGCACCGTCCAGCGCATCGGCTGCAACCGCAATGGTACCAACCGAAAACTGATCGAGCACGTCGGGAAGGCCGCCCCAATGGTCTTCATCCCAATGCGTCACGAAGACGACGTCGATATGGTGGACGTTATTGCGAACCAACGCCGACACCACGCTTTCATCAAGCCCGCAGTCGACGAGCGCCACGGCGGCACCCTGACGAACCAGAATCGCATCGGCCTGGCCAACATCGAGGACCGTTACCGAAGGCGGCGCACATCGATCCCAATAGACATACGGAACACCCGCTGCAAGCATCAGGCACACCAGCCCCACTGCCATGCTCCGTGCGCGAGGACGTGGCCACCAGACCAAGAGGGCCACCAGCGCGAACGGCACCACATATACCAAGGGCGTATCGGGCGGCACGCTTACGGATGCGCCCGGAACGGCAGCAAAGAGCTGTTCAAAGAACAGCGCACAGCGGGCGACAATCATGGGCACCACGAGCGCCCCGTGACGCAGCAGCGGCACAAGCGAGCAGGGCACCAGCACAACCGATACAGCGAGCAGCACGCTTATCACCGGACCGATCACGGCATTTGCAAGTGGGGCAATGAGCGAAAACGTCTCAAATGCGGGAATCGTAACGGGAAGTGTCGCCAGCTGCGAGCACAGCGTGACAGACAAAACGCTGGCGACACCCGATGGCATGCCCAGCTCGCCCAAGGCGTAGGTGGCGTAGGGGCAAAAACAAAGGATGGCAAAGACACTGGCGCACGAAAGCTGAAAACCCATTTCGAACAATACCGTCGGACGCAGCAACACAAAGATTGCCATGGTGACGAACAGAGCCGAGAGGCCATGCCGACGACGCCCGGCGCCGTTGGCGACAAGCGACGCCGCCACCATGCAGCACGCGCGCACGGCCGAGGGCGAAGCGCCCGTAAAAACGGCATAGGCAGCGAGGGCCAGCACCAACAGCCCCCGCTGCAGCCCACGAGAGAGACGCGTCTTTTGCAGGGCGCTCTCAATCACAAACCCCACGATGGCAAGATGACTACCCGAGACAGCGATAAGATGTGCGGTGCCCGTTACCGAAAACCAATCGCCCGCCGGCTGGGCACGCAGCTCGGCCGAGCGTCCGCAGACAACGCCGGCAATGAGCGAGCGCGCTGGATCGGTCGCGGGCGCGATAACGGCAAGGAGCTCGTTTCGAAGCCAAGACAACGGGCCTGGAGGGCCCTCGTCGATCGATACCAACCGGACGACTTTAACCTTTCGAAGCTCGCCCCGAAGCACGCGTGAGCGCCCATACGCATCATTCTCAAAGCGCGAAATTCGACCGATAGCACGTACATGCGAACCGGCGCCAAGCTCACGATCACACGACAGCCGTACCTGACCCAAACGCTTTTCGCCCGCATACGCATCACAGGTATAGGAGTACACACCGTCATTGATGAACGGGTCGCCGTGCACAACAAACTCAAGACTGCTCGCAGCCCGATTATTCAGCGCCCTCGAAGCACGCAGCGCTCCCATTGTCCAACCCGAGGACGCGACCGCTCCCGCCATGAAGCCGAGGGCAGCGGCATACAGCCATCGCCTCCACCGCACAAGGCGCATGCAGGACCGAGCCAATACGATGCACGCCGCAGCCACAACGGGAATGGCCATAAGCAATGTGACGGGCGCTTTCCGCTCTCCCAGCAGCACATCGGCTGCCACGTTAAGTACCAGGCCACAGCTCGCACACAAGCCGGCACAAAGGGCCATGGTCCACGGCATCAATGGGCGCGGTGGCATCACATGTTCGCGCTCGGACGCGCTCATACGCAGATGCAATCTTTGATTTTGGCGAGTTTCTTCTCACCGATCCCCGATACACGCATAAGGTCATCGACCGAGGCAAAGGCCCCGTTTTGCGTCCGCTCGTCGATAATCGATTGGGCCATAGAAGGCCCGATGCCCGAAAGCGTCTGCAGCTCCGCCGCACTTGCTGTATTGATGTTCACGAGCCCCGACGAAGATCCCGCACCAGGAGTCGCGGCAGAGCCGCTTTCGCCCCCGTCGACCGCCGCAGCCGCTTGTTGCTCCCCTACCGTCGGCACATGGATCTTTTGACCATCTGTGATCTTGGACGCACGATTAAGCCCTGTCACATCCGCCTCGGCCGTAAGCCCTCCGGCGGCATCGATCGCCTGAGACACCCGCGCTCCGTCTTTGAGCAGGTACACGCCAGGCTTCACAACGGCGCCATCAACATCGACGTACACTTCGACAGCAGAAGAGCTCTTGTCAGACGACTCATCGGCATCGTCAGGTGACGCATCCCCGGCCTCATGCACATCCAAGGCGCCCGCCTCATCACCGCGCTCAAACGACACGCCGCTGGAGCGGCTACTAAAACTTGCCATCGCCAGGCCGCTCGCGGCGGCAATGACAACCAGAATCGCCACGACCACCGCCTTATGGCCGAGCAGCTTTTCTGCCCAGCGGTCCATCCGTTTAACCCGTTCGTGTTGCTCGCGTTGCGCCATAGCAAACACCTCCCAACACCATCGTGTCAGGAAACGAACGCCGCAGTCTCCGCACGCCCACACCGGTTTTCGCGGTCAAACCAAAAGCTGACCAAAACCTTGCGAAAAAATGTCCATTTATTCAGGCACACGTCGACAAATGAACCGTTTATCGCCAAAAGCCCAGATACAAAAAGGCCGACGATGCAAATGCACCGCCGGTCTATACACAACATTATTCGTGATCTTGGTAAATCTCACGTGGAGCGAGCTCGGAATGCTTGCGTTTTAAGGTCTTAGGGGCCTTATACGTGTTGCTCTCGAAGTCGATGTACTCAGTCTGTTTGAGCAAACGCTCAATCATCTCCTCGTGATCGAACAGCTCCCACGCCTCATGCACGGCATCAAGTTTAGCGTGCGTCTCGGGACGGCGCGGCATAAACAGCGTGCAGCAGTCGGGAGCGGCCTCAGTCGAGATATCGAACGTACCGATCTCCTCAGCGCGTGCGATGATCTCTTGCTTGTCCGAACCGATCAGCGGACGGAACACGGGGATCTTCACGGCCTCATTGACGGCCATGATGTTCTCGAGCGTCTGGGAGGCAACCTGACCGAGCGATTCACCAGTCACGATAGCCTTGGCGCCCTCGATATGCGCAATGCGCTCAGCAACCGAATACATGATGCGACGATACATGATCACGCGCAAGTTGCTGGGGCAGGTCACCGAGATCTCACGCTGACAATCGCCAAACGGCACCACGTATAGGCGGCCGATCTGAACACCCGGCTCAAGCGCACGGATGATGTCCTGCACCAGATACTCGCTCGTATCAGGCGTCTGCGGACGACCGGAGAAATGTACCGGCACGCACACCGCGCCGCGACGCGCGAGCATCCAGGTCGCCACCGGAGAATCGATGCCCGACGACAGAAGCGTCACGACCTTGCCGGCAGATCCCACCGGCAAGCCACCCACGCCGCGCTCGGAGCGCGCATACACGTAGACACTACCCTGGACCACCAGCACGTGCACCATCGCGTCGGGGTCGTGCATCTGGACCTTTTTGTCGGGAAACGCCTCGCACAGCACCTCGCCAACCTGTCGATTGATATCAATCGAGGTGAGCTCGTAGTCGGTGTTCGAGCGCTTGGCATGCACCTTAAACGACTCGAAGGAACCAAATTCGCGCAGCGCCTTCACGGCGGCGGCGCAGTACTCCTGCGGGTCGCGGTTCGTATGATATGCCAGGGACACACGAGCAACGCCAGGCACAGTGCGGATAACGCGCGCCGCCTCGTCGGCCTGATGCTCGTTAAAGGTCACGAGGATATAACCGGAAATTCGAGACACGGCATTCACGGAAAAGGCGGCCAAGGCCGCCTTGATGTTATCCATGAGGATATGCTCAAAATGTGCGCGGTTCTTGCCCTTCAGTCCAACCTCGTGATAGTGGACCAGGCAGACGCGGGCTGCCATTTAGGCTTCAGCAACCTTGTGGCCGAGCGCCTTCTCGTAACGGGCCTCGTCGTAGGAGATGTCGCCGTCGACAATCTCGTCCATAGCCATCGAGATGGTATCGGCGCCGGAAAGCGCAATGGTGATGTCGTCGACATCCTGGACGGCAAGCACGCGGTTGTGCTGGCCACGCAGCATGCTGTTAATGTCGCAGGCGCGCTTGGAGGCAAGCGAGGCGAGCAGGAAGCGGTTGTGATCGGTCTTCTCCAGAAGATCGTCAATGCAAGGCTTTACAACGGACACGGACCTCAGATCCTTTCATGCATATCGAGAACGCGAACGAGCTCATCGGTCGCGCGGTCGAGATCGTCATTCACCACGACGTCGTCGTAGCGGTCGGCAAGGGCAAGTTCATCGGCGGCGTTTGCCATACGCAGCTCGATCGTCTCGGGCGTCTCGGTACCGCGACCGACCAGGCGATCGCGAAGCACCTCGAGCGAAGGCGGCTTGATAAAGATCAACACGGCCTCGGGGAAACGCTCCTTGACCTGCAGGGCACCCTGAACATCGATCTCCAAGATCAGAGAGGAGCCAGAGGCGAGCTTGGATGTGACCTCACTCACCAACGTGCCGTAGCAGTTGCCGTGGACCTCAGCCCACTCAACAAACTCACCGTTTGCCACGCGGCGGTCGAACTCCTCGCGCGTCAGGAAAAAGTAGTTGACGCCGTCGACCTCACCTTTGCGTGGTGCTCGCGTGGTAGCCGAAACCGTCAGGCCCAGGTTCGAGCGACGCTCGCGCACACGAGTGACGAGCGTGCCCTTGCCTGCACCTGACGGTCCAGAAATCACAAAGAGCTTTGAATCCTGAGCGCTCACTTATTTGGTCAGCTGCTCGAGGAGCTGCTCGCGCTGGCGGACGCCGAGGCCCTGGACGCGACGGGTAGCGGAGATGCCGAGCTCCTCCATGATCTTGGCAGCCTTGGCCTTGCCATAACCGGGGAGAGACTCGATGAGGGTGGAAACCTTCATGCGGGAAGCGATGGGGTCATCGGAGTTGAGCACGGACTCGAGGGACTTCTCGCCCTTCTTGATCTGCTCGCGAAGCTCAGCGCGGGCGTGACGTGCGGCGGCAGCCTTCTCAAGAGCCTGCTTGCGCTGCTCGTCGGTAAGCTGAGGGAGTGCCATTCGAACCTCCAAATAGTTGGGTTATATCTGATGCAATAATTGGCATTTTAGCACGTCAAACGCACTAAATGCCCAATCGACGGCACCATAGGTTAGACGATACCTGCGAAAAGTGCAATATACGGAGGTTAAAGTTGAGCCCCTGACCTGCGATTCCACACAAAGGATGGGAAAGTTTTCGCAGGCACAGGGGCTAATTTGTGCTAATGAGACCCAAAAGTGGTGACTTGAGGGAATCTTTTAGGCGACGTTTTCGACCAGCTCGGCAACGATAGCGTCAAAGGCGGCAACCGGGTCGTCGGCACCGGTGATGGGTCGGCCCACCACGATATGGCTCGCGCCGCGCTCGATAGCCTGAGAAGGCGTCGCCACACGGGACTGGTCACCAAGGGCGGCACCCACCGGACGAACGCCCGGAGTCACGATCAACGCGTCGGGGCCGAGCAGCTCGCGCATGTCATGGGCCTCCATCGGCGAGCACACGATGCCGTCGATACCGTTGGCCTGGGCAAGCTTTGCCAGGCGGGCGGCCTCCTCGGCCACGGGTGACTCGACGCCGATCTCAGCCAGCGAATCCTGGTTCATGCTCGTGAGCACGGTGATGGCGACGAGCTTGGCGCGGTCCTCGCGCGCCTCCTCGGCACCCTCACGGCACGCAGCGAGCATAGCACCAGAACCCAGGCCGTGGACCGAGAGCAGGTCGGCACCGGCAAGCGAGGCCGAACGGGCGGCACCGCGCACCTGATGCGGAATGTCATGGAACTTGAGGTCGAGGAAGACCTTAAAGCCCAGGTCCTTGAACGTCTTGACGATCTCGGGGCCCTCGGCGTAATAGAGCGTCATGCCCACCTTGAGCCAAGCGGCATGACCAGAAAGCTCGTGGGCGAGCTCGAGCGCACGTTCACGGTCGCAGTCGAGGGCGACGATAACGCGGTCGCGGGCGTCGGTCTCTAGCATTCGAAAGCACCTACCAGCTCGTTGATGTCCTTCACGCCCTGGGACTCCGCCCAGGCCTCGAGCTCGTGCGCGATCTTAATTGAGGCGCACGGATCGACGAAATTGGCCATGCCGACCGACACGCAGGTGGCGCCGGCCAGGATAAACTCGGCCGCATCCTCGCCCGTCATGACGCCGCCGACACCGTTGATGGGGATATCGACGGCCTGAGCGACCTCCCAGACCATGCGAACGGCGATGTGGTGGCACAGCGGACCCGAAAGGCCGCCCTTGGGCTTGGCCACACGGGACTTGCGGGTATGAACGTCAATGGCCATGCCCTGGATGGAGTTGATGACCGAAAGGCCGTCGGCTCCCGCGGCCTCGAGAGCCTTGGCAATCTCGGCGACGTTGACCGGCGCCATCTTTACGAACAGCGGCTTATCGGTCACCTTACGGCAGGCAGCCATAACGGCAGAGGCGCCCTCGGGCGAGGAGCCCATGGCGGCACCGCCGGCGGCAATATTGGGGCAGCTCACGTTGATCTCGTAGCCGGCAGCCCAGGGGCACAGCTCGACATACATCTCGAGCGCGCGGACAAACTCCTCGACGGAGTGACCGGCGACCTGACAGATGACCTGGCAACCGTCCTTGGAGAGCTGCTCGAGCCACGGACCGGACTCACGGGCAAAGGCAGCCACGCCGGGGTTCTGAAGGCCCACAGAGTTGATCATGCCGCCCGGGATCTCGGCCATGCGAGGCGCGGGGTTGCCGGGCCAGGGCTCGGCAGCACAACCCTTGGTGGTGATGGCACCAAGCTGGGAGACATCAAAGAAGTTCTGGAACTGCCATCCGTAGCCAAAGGTACCGGCTGCGGTGTTGATGGGGTTCTGCATCTTGACGCCGCCGAAATCGACGGCCATGTTCACGGTACCCACTAGAAGACCACCACCTTGGAAGCATCGAACACGGGGCCGCACATGCAGGCGCCCTTCATACCGTCGACCGTCTCGACATTGCAGGTGTTGCAGGCGCCAAAGCCACAGCTCATCATGCGCTCGAGCGACACCTCGCAGTACGCACCGGCCTCGGCGGCAGCGGCGGCGACCTTCTTCATCATGACGGCGGGACCGCAGCTAGCCACGTAGTCGTAGCCGCCCTCGCCAAGCAGCTCGGCGGCAGGATCGGTGCAGAAACCGTGCATGCCGAGCGAACCGTCGTCGGTGCACACGTTAACCGTATCGCACAGCGAGCGGAACTCATCGACGCCCACGGCCTTGGACGCGGTACCAAAGCCCAGGCACACGTCGACGGCCACACCCTGCTCGGCAAGCTTACCGGCAAGGCACAGCACGGGCGGAACACCGATGCCGCCGGCGACAAGCAATGCCTTCCTGGTGCCCTCGGGTACCAGCCAGCCGCGGCCGCCAGGGCCCAGCAGGTTGGACTTGGAACCGGGGCCCATCTGCGACAGGCGACGGGTGTCGTCGCCCACGACGGCGTACCACAGCTCGACGGTGCCGGCCTGGGCGTCGGCGCGATAGTAGCTCAGGGGCACGCGAAGCAGCGAGGACGCATCGCCGGGTACGGCAATGTTCATAAACTGACCGGGCTTGAGCGCACTTGCAAGCTTGGGGGCCGAGATGACGAGCGAGAAGATGCCGTCGGCGATCTCCCGGTTCGAGACGACCTCGAAGTCGTGCATGCGTGCAGTGGAAGGTGTGGGCATAGACGCTCCAATCCCCCATGCGGTTGCATGGTCCAAACGAACAGAAAGCGCGGCACCGCAAGGGCGCCGCGCACAAAAGCGATAAGGCTATGCTAGCAGATGCAGCCGTCGGCAAGCGTCTGTTTACCGCCGACAAACACATCGGTGGCTCGACCGGTGAGCGTACGGCCGGCAAAACCGGAGTTCTCGGCGCGCGACTCGTAACCGTCCTCGCCGACCGTCCAGGTTACGGAGGGGTCGAACACGGTCAGGTCGGCAACGGAGCCCGCCTTGACCTGAACCTGGTCGAGGCCCAGGATCTCACGCGGTTTGATGGCCATGAGCTCGACCATGCGGCCCATGCTCATCTTGCCCGTGTTGACCAGCTCGGTGAGCACGAGCGACAGCGAGGTCTCGAGGCCGATCATGCCAAAGGGTGCGAGCTCGAACTCGCGGGCCTTCTCCCACGGGGTGTGCGGAGCGTGATCGGTAACGATCACGTCGACGGTACCGTCGATGACGCCCTGACGGATGGCCTCGGCGTCCTCGTCGGTGCGCAGCGGCGGATTGACCTTGAGCGAGGTGTTGTAGGTCTCGTCCAAGTCGTTCTCGGTCAGGAACATGTGGTGCGGGGTGGCCTCGCAGGTTACCTGGACACCGGCGGCCTTACCGGCACGCACGAGCTCGAGGCCGTGAGCGGTGGAGATGTGCTGGATGTGCAGCTTGGCACCGGTCAGCTTGGCAATCTCGATGTCGCGGGCGATCTGAAGCTCCTCGCCGGCGGCCGGCCAGCCCTCGAGGGCCAGACGGGTCGAAACCTTGCCCTCGTTGATCTGGCCGTGGCCGACCAGGTCCTCGTCCTGGCAGTGGCTCATAAAGACCTTGCCGAACATCTTGCCGTAGTCCATGCAGCGACGGAGCATGCCCGCACCCTGCACGCCGCGACCGTCGTCGGTGAAGGCGACGGCGCCGTGGGCGACCATATCGCCCATCTCGGACATGGCCTCGCCCTTAAGACCGCGGGTCATGGCGCCCGACGGATAGACGCGGCAGTGACCGACCTCGGCAGCGCGGGACTTGACGAACTCCACGACGGTGCCGTTATCGGTGACGGGATCGGTGTTGGGCATGGCGCACACGCCGGTGAAGCCGCCCTTGGCAGCTGCGCGGGTACCGCTCTCGATGTCCTCTTTGACCTCATAGCCGGGCTCGCGAAGGTGAACGTGCATATCCACCAGGCCAGGGACGAGGTACTTGCCGGAAAGGTCGCGGACCTCGGCTCCCTCGACGGCGAGATTCTCGCCGACCTCGGCGATCTTGTCGCCGTCAATCAGGACGTCAACGACACCGTCAAGCTCGACGGACGGGTCGACGACGTGGGCATTCTTAAGAAGCAAGGCCATTATCGGCACCTCCAAGCAGCAGATACAGGATAGCCATACGCACGCAGATACCGGCGTAGACCTGCTCCAGGATGACGGAGCGTTGCGGGTGGTCGGCCATATAGGAGTCGAACTCGACGCCGCGGTTGATGGGGCCCGGGTGGCAGATGATCGCATCGGGCTTCATGAGCTTCTCGCGGTCCTTGGTCAAGCCGAAGAGCTTGTGGTACTCGCGAATGGTCGGGAACGGGGCACCTTCGAGGCGCTCCTGCTGCACGCGCAGCATGTAGACGACGTCCAGCTCGGGCAGGACGGAATCGAGGTCGCTCGTCACGTGGTCGCAGCCCAGGACCTCGGGCGCCGGCGGCAGCAGCGTGCCGGGGGCGACGGCGTAGGTCTCGCAGCCCATGATCTTAAGGGCGGGGATCAGCGAGCCGCAGACGCGGGAGTGCGCGATATCGCCGACGACGGCGACCTTCAAACCGTGGAAGTCACCCTTGTGCTCCCAGATGGTATACAGGTCGAGCAGGGCCTGCGTGGGGTGGTTGTGCTTGCCGTCGCCAGCGCAGATGACGCTCGCGGGCGAGTTCTGCGTGACGATGTAGGGCGCGCCGGCGTGCTTGTCGCGCACGACGATGCAGTCGATCTTGTAGGCGTTAAGGGTCTCGACGGTGTCAACGAGGCTCTCGCCCTTGACCGTGGAGGTCGAGGAGCCACCAAAGTTGAGGCTGTCGGCCGAAAGACGCTTCTCGGCGAGTTCGAAAGAGCTGCGGGTACGCGTCGAGGGCTCGTTGAACATATTGACAATGGTCTTGCCCTTGAGCGTGGGGACCTTCTTGATCGCACGCTCGTTGACCTCAGAGAACGCCTTGGCGGTCTCGAGGATGAGCTTGATGTCCTCTTCGGAGTACTCGGTAATGTCGATCAGGTGCTTATGGTTGAACGCCACGGTACTACTCACCTCCCAGCGGCGCGGAGCCCACGTGGGAACCCGGCGCGACGTCGTTAATCTCGACGGCGGTGTGGCCGTCGACTTCCTTCATATATAGGTGCACGTTCTCCTCATGCGACGAGGGAACGTTCTTGCCGACAAAGTCCGGCGAGATGGGGAGCTCACGGTGGCCGCGGTCAACGAGGACTGCCAGCTCAATACGGCTCGGACGGCCCAGGTCCATGACGGCGTCGAGAGCGGCGCGGATGGTACGACCCGTGTACAGGATGTCGTCCACCAGCACGACGCGCTTGCCGTCGACACTGAAGGGAATGTTGGTGGCGTGGATCGCGGGAGCGAAATTGGTAGCGTAGTCATCGCGGTAGAAGCTGATGTCGAGACTGCCGAGCGGAACGTCGACGCCCTCGATCTCCTTGATCTCCTCGGCGAGCTTCTTTGCCAGAAGGTCGCCGCGCGTGACGATGCCGACCAGAGCGAGGTCTTCACAGCCCTCGTTGCGCTCGAGAATCTCGTGCGCGATGCGGGTCATCGCTCGATTGACGGCGGTCTCGTCCATGATGACCGCCTTGGGGGAAGTCGTGCCCATCGATCTCCTTCCTCACATGTCTTGACTGCTGACACAGTCAAAAAAATAGATGCCCGACCGCTCAAAGCGGAACCAGACACCCACAGGAAGGGCTGCTCTTTGGCAGCTATGTAATTCCATGTGGGTATCTCGTACCCCTTTAATGGTCAAGGGATAGTTTAGCCAACCTCGAACTTAATTGCGAGCATAAATACAGAGCAATCCGCAAACGGAGCCCAATGCTCAATAAACCTATATATATTTGTGGGACTAGCTTGAAAACGTGCGCACGAGCTGGCATAATCCCCTCTGCTGCACGCAAATCGGATCTACGTCCAGGGCCGTGGCGTGAGCACTATCGCCAAAAGAGAAATATCTCTGTGTAGATTACGCACAGGGAGCTGCTTCTGTGCTATAGTTCAGGCTTGTTTGTTAACGCGACATGTTCGTTTGTCGCCCAAGGAGGGTCAGTTATGTCCAAAGTTTGCGAAGTTTGCGGTAAGCACCCCGTTGCCGGTCGCTCCATCAGCCACTCTCACCGCGTCACCAACCGTAAGTTCCGCCCCAACATCCAGCGCGTCTACGTCGTCGTCGATGGTCACCGTCGCAAGATGAACGTTTGCTCCACCTGCCTCAAGTCCGGCAAGGTTGCGCGCTCCTAAATAAGGTCTTACTAACAAGTACCTCGGACTCTCCGGGTCAAAGACCTCGCGTTCATATAGAACTTACCAAAGGTGCCCTCCCCTACGGAGGGCGCCTTTTTGCACTCATTCGCACTCATTGGGGACAGACTTACATGAGTGTTTTCACGCATTAGGGACAGACTTAGATGGGTGTTTTCCCACTCATTGGGGACAGACATGACGCACGCATGCGGCGTCCCGATCGGCTCCGGCCCCTATCTCACGCTGCATCCTTCCAGCCTGCAGTAGCCTTGGTCACGCTTGTGGCGCCGATACCGGTGATACGGGCAATTTGCTTGACCGTGAGATGTGCCCGCCTGAGCCTCAGCAGGCAGGCATCGCGTTCGGGGCGTGGCAGGGCCTTGAGCAGCGCAGGATCTATGCTCGGCAGGACTTCGCGCGCAACGGAAAGAGCCTCCTCATCGGGGATCCGCCGGCGCGGAAGAACCTCCACTGACCAGATGCGCCCGGCAACTTCCTCGAGATGCTCACAATAACGACGAGACCCGCCGACAATATCGAGCATAGGGGCCGCTTCACAGATGTCAAAGGGATCGTAGCCCAGCTGGTATGCCTTGTAGCTTGACCAACGGTACGCCTCGAGTGAGTCAAGCGCGCCTTTTACGGGATTGAGATGGATATAATCGAGCAGCTGCACTGCCTGCGTGTCCGACTCAACCGCGACCCGCGAATAGCGATTGTCAAACAGATGCCCCGTTCTCCCCGTTTTCCCATTGAAATATTTAGCATATGCCGTCAGTGCGCACTGCATTGCCTTTGAAAGGTTGTCACATGGGTCATCAACCATCAAATGGAAGTGATTGTCCATAAGGCACCAAGCCAACACCGCCACTTCATGGCGCGAGAACCTATCCGAGATATCCGATAAGAAACGATAACGGTCGGAGTCATCTTCAAAAATAATCTGTTTGGAGTTACCGCGGTCAAAGACATGGTAATAGCCGGTGATCGAAACGGCGCGGGCGCATCGGGGCATAATCTCTCCTTCCAAAACTGTACAGGCAACACCTAAAAGGAGAGAAGCAACGCGAAATGCTGAGCCTGTGACCTATTTATATCCAATAAGCTGCAATAACAGGTCCAGAACGGAAAAATGGCAAAACGATGTCTGTCCCAAATGAGTGAAAGCACTCATGCAAGTCTGTCCCCAATGAGCGGGGCGATGCAGTAGGCGGATAGTTTTTAGTTGAATCGTTTCATTTAGTTGAAGCGTTTTAGTGTGCCTTTTACAGGAATCTGACCGTTCGCCGATTAATTTCTTGCTATCATGCAAGACGTAGGGTAAATCTCCGATCGCAAGGAGACACAAATGGTGAAAAAGTCACCGGAAAACACTACTCCCGCAATTGTGGACAACGTAGAGGCGCTTGAGGCTAAGCTCGCTCAGATGCGAGAGGCCCAGGCGCTTTTTGCTACGTACACGCAGGAGCAGGTCGACAAGATCTTCTATGAGGCCGCCATGGCTGCCAACAAGGCTCGTATCCCGTTGGCGAAGATGGCCATCGAGGAGACCGGCCGCGGCGTTCTTGAGGACAAGGTCATCAAGAACCACTACGCCGCAGAGTACATCTACAACGCTTACAAGAACACCAAGACCTGTGGTGTCCTGGAGCGCGACGAGGCTTACGGCATCACCAAGATCGCCGAGCCCATCGGCATCGTGGGCGCCGTCATCCCGACGACCAACCCCACTTCTACCGCGATCTTCAAGACGCTGATCAGCCTGAAGACCCGCAACGCCATCATCATCTCCCCGCACCCGGCTGCCGCCAAGTGCACCATCGCCGCCGCCAAGCTCGTGCTTGACGCCGCCGTCAAGGCCGGTGCCCCCGAGGGCATCATCGGCTGGGTTGATGTCCCCTCCATCGAGCTGACCAACATGGTCATGCGCGACGTCGACATCATCCTCGCCACCGGTGGCCCGGGCATGGTCAAGGCCGCTTACTCCTCGGGCAAGCCCGCCCTGGGCGTTGGCGCCGGTAACACCCCGGTCGTCATCGACGACACCGCCGACGTGCTGCTCGCCGTCAACTCCATCATCCACTCCAAGACCTTCGACAACGGCATGATCTGCGCTTCCGAGCAGTCCGTGACCGTCATCGACACCATCTATGACCAGGTCAAGGCCGAGTTCCAGAAGCGCGGTTGCTACTTCGTCAAGCAGGGTGCCGAGATGGAGGCCCTGCGTGCTGCCATGTTCAAGAACGGCGCCCTCGATCACCGCATCCCCGGCATGGCTGCCGCCAAGATCGCCGAGCTCGCCGGCATCGAGGTTCCCGCCAAGACCAAGATCCTGATCGCCGAGGTCACCTCCACCGACCCCGCCAAGGAGGAGTTCTCCCACGAGAAGCTCTCCCCGGTCCTGGCCATGTACCACGCCAAGGACTTCCAGGAGGCCGTCGACAAGGCCGAGCACCTGGTGCTCGCCGGTGGCCCGGGCCACACCGCCTCTCTGTACGTGCACCCCGCCCAGGCCGAGAAGATCAGCCTGTTCGAGCACGTCATGAAGGCCTGCCGTATCGTCATCAACACCCCGTCCTCGCACGGCGGCATCGGTGACCTGTACAACTTTGGCATGAAGCCGTCTCTGACCCTGGGCTGCGGCTCCTGGGGCGGCAACTCCGTCTCCGAGAACGTTGGGGTGAAGCACTTGATCAACGTTAAGACTGTGGCCGAGCGCCGTGAGAACATGCTGTGGTTCCGCGCTCCCGAGAAGGTCTACTTCAAGAAGGGTTCCACGCCCGTCGCCCTCGACGAGCTCGGTACCGTCATGGGCAAGAAGCGCGCCTTCATCGTCACCGACCAGTTCCTCTTCAAGAATGGCAACACCCGCGCCATCGAGGCCAAGCTCGACGAGATGGGCATCGCCCACGACTGCTTCTACGACGTCGAGCCCGATCCGTCGCTGCAGTGCGCACGTCGCGGCGCCAAGCAGATGGCTCTCTTTGAGCCGGACGTCATCATCGCCGTCGGCGGTGGCTCCGCTATGGACGCCGGCAAGATCATGTGGATGATGTACGAGCACCCCGAGTGCAAGTTTGAGGACATGGCCATGGACTTCATGGACATCCGCAAGCGTATCTTCACCTTCCCCGAGATGGGCAAGAAGGCCTACTTCGTCGCCGTCCCGACCTCTTCGGGTACCGGCTCCGAGTGCACGCCGTTCGCCATCATCACCGACAAGGAGACCGGCATCAAGTGGCCGCTCGCCGACTACGCGCTGCTCCCCAACATGGCTATCGTCGACGCCGACAACTGCATGACCGCCCCGCGCGGCCTGACCGCTGCCTCCGGCATCGACGTCATGACCCACGCCATCGAGTCCTACGTCTCCATCATGGCTTCCGACTACACCAAGGGCCTCTCCGAGCGCGCTGCCAAGCTCGTCTTCGAGAACCTGCCCTCCAGCTTCACGAACGGCGCCAAGGACCCGCATGCCCGCGAGGAGATGCACAACGCCTCCTGCATGGCCGGTATGGCCTTCGCCAACGCCTTCCTGGGCCTCAACCACTCCATGGCCCACAAGCTCGGCGCTTTCCATCACCTGCCCCACGGCCTCGCCAACGCCGTCATCCTGACCCGCGTTATGCGCTACAACGCCGCCGAGGCTCCCGTCAAGATGGGTACCTTCTCCCAGTATCCTTACCCCAACGCGCTGCACAACTACGCCGAGATGGCCAAGTACTGCGGCATCGAGGGCAAGGACGACAAGGAGGTCTTCGAGAACTTCATCACGAAGCTCGAGGAGCTCAAGGACTTCATCGGCGTCAAGAAGACCATCGCCGACTACGGTGTTGACGAGCAGTACTTCCTCGACACCCTCGACGAAATGACCGAGCAGGCATTCAACGACCAGTGCACCGGCGCTAACCCGCGCTACCCGCTCATGAGCGAGATCAAGGAGCTCTACCTGGACGCCTACTACGGCCGCGAGCCCCAGGATTACGCCGTCTGCTAGTTTTAGCACGGTTTTTAACGGCGGGGGTGCACGGGTGTTTCACACACCCCCGCCGTCGCTTCTATCGCATCGTTGAAAGGATGCAACCATGCTGCTACCCGATTCCAAGACCGAGCTCGTCCGCCGTGGCAACAAGGTCGTTTACGACCTGGGCGACAAGATTGTCAAGGTCTTTAACGAAACCAAGCCTGTCTCCGACGTGTTCAACGAGGCTTTGAATCTTGCCCGCATCAATGAGTGCGGCATCCGCAGCCCCAAGGCGCTCGAGGTTTCCCAGCTCGAGAACGCCAACGGCTGGGCGCTCGTGACCGAGAAGGTTCCGGGCACCACCCTTGCCGAGAAGATGACTGCCGAGCCCCAGCGCTTTGGTGAGTACCTCGAGATGTTCGTCGACCTCCAGATCGAGATCCACGGCTACACCTCCCCGCTACTCAACCGTCAGCGCGACAAGTACGCCCGCATGATCGACAGCCTTGATCAGCTCAATGCCACCACGCGCTACAACCTTCAGGAGCGTCTGAACGGCATGACCAAGGAGTTCAAGGTCTGCCACGGCGACTTCAACCCCTCCAACGTCATCGTCGGCGACGACGGCCAGCTCTACGTGTGCGACTGGGCACACGCCACCCAGGGCTCCCCTGCTGCCGACGTTGCCACCACCTACCTGCTCTTTGCCCTCAACAGCAAGGATCAGGCTGAGGCCTACCTGGAGCTCTACTGCGACCGCGCCGACATGCCCATGCAGGTCGTGCGTCAGTGGACGAGCATCGTCGCCGCTTCCGAGCTCGCTCGTAAGCGCAACGTGAACGATGAGTTCCTGAAGAACTGGATCGACGTCGTCGATTATCAGTAATATCTGAGCGATTTATTTCGCATCGGAGGCACAAGGAAAACCCCGCAGCTCGCATGGGCTGTGGGGTTTTCCTTTTAGATATCGAGGATGCCACAAGATAAAAGGACGGCCCCGCATCTCCCCGATCTGGAGAAATGCGGGGCCGTCCCGTATATCGAACTACAAGCGAAATCGTCGATTAACGGCGGGCCGCCTTAACAAGCTCGGCAACCTTGGCAACGACCACGTCGATCGCCACGTCCTCGCGCTCGCCCGTGGCACGGTCCTTGAGCTCGACGGTGCCGTTCTTAAGGCCGCGCTTGCCCAGAACCACCTGATACGGGAAGCCCATGAGGTCGTTATCGGCAAACTTAAAGCCGGGACGCTCGTCACGGTCATCGACGACGACCTCAATACCCTCGGCGCACAGACCATCAACAATCTGCTCGCAAACGGTAGCGCACTCCTCCTTCTTGGGATCAAGCGGAATCACCGCGACCTCGTACGGGGCAACGGAGACCGGCCAGACGATGCCGTGCTCGTCGTTGTGCTGCTCCACGACGGCAGCAAGCGAGCGGGACACGCCCACGCCGTAACAACCCATGATGAGCGGCTTCTCCTTGCCGTCCTCGTCCATAAAGGTGGCACCCATGGCCTCGGAATACTTGGTGCCCAGCTGGAAGACCTGGGAGACCTCGATGCCGCGAGCAGCAGAGAGCGGCTTGCCGCAGTGCGGGCAGGGATCGCCAGAAACGACGGTAACCAGATCGGCCCACTCATCGACGGTAAAGTCGCGCTCGGGGCAGGCGCCGGTAAAGTGATAGTCGACTTCGTTGGCGCCACAGGCCCACTGCTTGGAATCGCGCAGGCTCTCGTCGCACACCAGACGAATGCCATCGGGCAGGTTAACCGGTCCGATAAAGCCCTTGTGCAGACCGTTCGCCTGAAGCTCCTCGTCGGTCATCATGCGATAGCCCTTGCCAAAGACGTGCTCGGCCTTGCAATCGTTGAGCTCGTGATCGCCCGGAACAATGGCCACGACCGGCTTGCCCTCGCCGTCGATGAGTGCCAGCGACTTGCGCGTGCCGTTCTCGGGGAACCCAAAGAACTTGGCGACGGCCTCAATGGTGCCCATGCCCGGAGTCTCAACCTTGGTGAGCGTACCGTCACCAGGACCCTCGGTCACGACGACCTTGGTGCTTGCCGCCTCGTCATCGGCAGCAAAGCCGCAATCGTCACAGTAGACGAGCGAAGCCTCGCCGGCGTCGGCCAAAGCCATGTACTCGACGGAGGTATCGCCACCGATCTCACCGGAGTCGGCAACAACGGGCAGGGCCTTGATATAGCAGCGCTCGCAGATGTTAGCGTAGGCCTGCTTCATCTTGTCATACTCCTCCTGCAGGCTCTCCTGCGTGGCGGAGAAGCTGTAGGCGTCCTTCATGATGAACTCGCGACCGCGCATCAGGCCAAAGCGGGGGCGGAACTCGTCGCGGAACTTATCCTGGATGTGGTAGAGGTTAACGGGTAGCTGCTTGTAGGAGCGCAGCTCATTGCGCACCAGGGCCGTGACGGTCTCCTCGTGCGTGGGGCCCAGGACGAACTCGCGACCGTGACGGTCTTCAAAGCGCACAAGCTCCTTGCCATAGGCGTCGATGCGGCCGGACTCGCGCCATAACTCGGCATCGACCATGATAGGCATCATAAGCTCCTGGGCACCGGCGGCGTCCATCTCGTCGCGCACGATGTTCTCGATCTTGCGGATCGAGCGCCAAGCAAGCGGCAGGTAGGAATACAGACCGGCGGCCTCCTTGCGGATCATGCCGGCACGGAGCAGCAGGCGGTGGCTGGCGAGCTCAGCGTCCGCCGGATCCTCTTTAAGCGTCGGCGCATAGAGCTTAGACATATACATTGCTCGGGTCATTTATTTCTCCTCAATAAGTTTGTCGACCTCGGCCATCAGCGCGTCGACAATTTGGTCCTCAGCTACTTTACCAATGATCTGGCCATGCGAAAAGAGCAAGGCCTGACCACGTCCGCAAGCAACGCCCAGATCGGCATCAGAAGCCTCGCCGGGGCCATTAACGGCACATCCCATCACAGCGATCGAAAGCGGCGCGGAGTAGTTCTTAAGCCGCTCGGTAACCTCCTCGGCAATGGGAATAAGGTTAACCTGACAGCGGGCGCATGTGGGGCACGAGACAATCTCGGGGCCACGGCGACGCAGGCCCAACGACTGCAGAATACCCCAGGCAACCGGCGGCTCCTCAACCGGATCGGCTGTGAGCGACACACGCATGGTGTCGCCAATGCCTTCGGAAAGCAAGATACCCAAGCCTACAGAGCTCTTGATGGTGCCCTGGAGCTTGGTCCCCGCCTCCGTCACGCCCAGGTGAAGCGGAACGTGGGGAATCTCACGCGACAGGGCTCGATAGGTATCGAGCGTCGTCTGTACGCTATGGGCCTTGGCGGAAAGCACTATGTTGGTAAACCCACGATCCTCAAAGTGCCGCACAAAGCGCTCGCTCGACATCACGAGCTTTTCGGGCTGCGTGAGGTCATCGCGCTCGGCGATATCCTGCTCAAGCGAACCGGCATTGACGCCGATACGAATCGCACAGCCCGCAGCACCCGCAGCATCAATCACCGCGTCGACCTTAGCCCAATCGCCGATATTGCCGGGATTGATGCGAAGCTTGGCGGCACCAGCCTCGACGGCGCCGATGGCGAGCTTATGGTTAAAGTGAATATCGGCGACGATCGGCACCGGAGACTCGGCACAGATGATGCGGAAACCCTCAAGCGCGGCCTCGGTGGGCACGCTCACACGCACGATATCGCAGCCAGCCTGCGCCAACGCGCACACTTGCGCAAGCGTTGCCTGGGCGTCAGCGGTATCGGTGCAGGTCATGGACTGAACCACGACCGGAGCGCCGCCACCGATCTGCACGCCGCCCACATGCACGGGGCGCGTCAACTCGCGAGGCAAAGGATGGGATAAAGACAATCCAAACACTCCCCTACAGGATAAATCGAAGGACGTCGGAACGAAGCATATAGACAAACAGCAGCGCAAAGAGCGCGATGCCCACATAGCTCACAATCGTCTGGACCTTGAGCGGAAGCTCGCGGCCAGCAATCTTTTGAATGATCTCGATGACCAGCTTGCCGCCATCGAGTGGTGGGACGGGCAGCAGGTTCATAAAGCCAAGCGAGAACGAAATGAGGGCGGCAAACGAAAGGAACGTGGCAGGGCCGGCAGCAGCAGCCTGTGAGGACATAACGCTAATGCCCACGATCGAAGAAGACTGATCGAGAATCTCCATCGTATGCTGCGGCTGGAGCAGGCGCATCACGCCCTCCGCTGTCTGCACGACATAGGAGAACGAAAGGCGAGCCGACGTGATGGGGTCTAAACGGACCACCTGCGTAGAGGCATACACACCTAGGCGCTCGTCCTCTTTGAGCGCAACCGAGGTCGAATGCTGCTTGCCGTCGCGCTCATACTCAATGGCGATATCGTCCTTACCGGCGGCCTTGCCGATGGCATCGTAAACGTCCATCCAGGTAGAGCACGATACTCCGTCAACCGAAAGGATCGCGTCGCCGCCCTCGATACCCGCCTTGGCGGCAATAGACCCCTCGTCAACCTGACCGATCACGTTGGTATCCATCGGCACGGTGACACCCGCAATAGAGTAGATGCTCATAAGCAGCAAAAAGCCCGTCAGGATATTGACGAGAATGCCCGCGAGCAGCATAAAGGCGCGCTTGAGAAAACCCTGGCCCAGATAGGTATGCGAACGCTCTTGCGCAAGGAACTCGGCTTCGCCGCACGGCAGCTCCCACACATCGCCCTCGGTAGTCGCATGCTCTCGATCGAAACGGCGGCCGTCAAAGGTGGTGTAACCCGCCGCGTCTCGTGGCAGCGTCTGATACTTGGTGGGATAGTAGCTCGGCGAGGGCTTCTCCCCTTCCTCATACCAAGGCGCGATAGAGCCCCAACCCAAGAGCAAGGCGCATGCCTCGAGCACAACCTCCTCGGATAGCTCGAGCTCGGCGGCAAGGTCGGCCACGGTCACGCGACCATGACGATAGATAGCCGCGAGCACGCGATCGGCGCACGAGACGTCGGTCGGATCCATACCGCAGATGGCAGCGTAGCCACCCAGCAGCAGCGGGGTCACGCCAAACTTGGTTCCAATGCGACGTGACGTGTAATGGATGTCAAAGCGACACGGCAGGCCCAAAAAGAACTCGGTCACACGGACGCCGCAGGCACGCGCCGCCAAAAAGTGGCCGCCCTCGTGCAAAAACACAAGGACGGAAAGCATCAGCAGGCCCCAAAAGACCGATGAGAGAACGCTCAGAACAGTATCCATAAAACGAAAAAGCAATCCTTATGGGTTAGGAACGGGTTGCGGCGAGCACCTGCGCAGCCTTTTCACGCGCCCACGCATCGATGTCGCGAAGCTGCTCAAACGAATCGACCGCCTGCATATCGTGAGAATCCATGCAGGATTCCACAATGCGATCGATATCGGTAAAGCTGCAGCCATCGTGCAGGAAGGCATCGACGGCGACCTCGTTGGCGGCATTGAGCACGCACGGCATGGTGCCACCCGTCTTGCCGGCACGTTCGGCCAGTGCCAGACAGCGGAAGGTATCCATGTCGGCAGCATCAAACGTGAGCTGCCCCAGCTCGCGGAAATCGATACGAGGCGCCGGGGTATCCCAACGCTCGGGATACGAGAACGCGAACTGGATGGGAATACGCATGTCAGAAGCACCGAGATGCGCCATCACGGAGCCGTCGGCGAACTCGACCATAGAGTGAATCTTGGACTGACGCTGCACGACCACGTTAATGAAATCGAGGTCGCAGTTAAACAGATGCATGGCCTCAATGCGCTCCAGGCCCTTGTTCATGAGGGTGGCGGAGTCGATGGTGATCTTGGCACCCATGGCCCACGTGGGATGTGCGAGGGCATCGGCACGCGTCACGCGGTCGAGCTCGTCGCGGGTGCGGCCAAAGAACGGACCGCCCGAGCAGGTGAGCCAAATACAATGAGCCTCGCGTGGGTTCTCCCCCAGATAGCACTGGTAGATGGCGGAGTGCTCAGAGTCGACTGGAATAAGCTGGCCCGGTTGCGCCAACGGCATAAGCAAGTCGCCGCCGACGACGAGGGACTCCTTGTTGGCAAGAGCAAGGCGCTTATTTGAGGTCAAGGCCGCATGGCTCGCCTCGAGACCGGCGGCGCCCACAATAGCGACGAGCACGCAGTCGACATCGTCGCGACGCGCGAGCTCGCAAACCGCCTGCGCGCCAACGCCGAGCTTCGTTCCCTCGGGCAACTCCTGCAGCACGGCGTCATCGCCATGAGCGACATCGGCCACGGCAACCGCCGGAACCGAGAACTCGCGGGCAGCGGCAACAAGCTCGGAGGTACTGGAGTTAACGGACAGCGCCGTCACCTGCAGGCGATCGGCATGCTGGCGGCACACATCGAGTGCCTGGGTGCCGATAGAGCCCGTACAACCCAGGATGGCAACACGGAGACGTCCATCGGGGCCATACGTCGTCTGGAAGGACATTACAGCACGCCTCCGATCATCAAAAGCAGCTGCGCGGTAATGCAGCCAAAGATAAGCGAATCGCTACGATCGAGCATGCCGCCGTGGCCCGGGATAAGGTTACCGGAATCCTTAACGCCCACACCGCGCTTGATGCGCGACTCGATGAGGTCTCCGATAACGCCCAGGACGGACACGACCACGCCGCACAGCAGCGCATAGGGCAGGCTGAGCTTGTAGAAGTGCGTCGCCCACAGGATGAGCCAAATCAAAACCGAGCCCAGGATGCCGCCGACAAACCCCTCCCAGCTCTTTTTGGGAGAGATCTTGGGAACCATCTTGTGCTTGCCGATACGGCTACCCACGATGTAGGCAAACGAATCGGAGACCCAAAGGGACGCGCAAACGCCCACCGAAAGCAGGGCGCCGGCAAAACCGGGCACGGCATCGCGCAGCAGCACGATAGCCGACAGCATAAAGCCAGTGTAGATGGGACCCATGAGCGTCACGGCCACATCAGAGATGCGGGTACGCGGCGACCAAACATACCAAATGCCCACAGCGAGCATCAGGGCAAAAAGCAGGGCATTCAGCAACATCGAATCGCCCAACGCCGACAGCGGAAAGAGTACGGCGGCAGCGATACCCATGCGCTCGTTAGCCATCTTGCCATCGAGCCTCGTCATACGGAAAAACTCATAGCAGCACAGACCGCTCATGACAGAAACAAAGATGGCCGTGGGCACAATACCCAAAACCAGGCACAGGATAAAGACAACGGCGTAGACGATACCAGCGGCGGCACGGGTAATAAAGCCCGCCAGCCACGAACCGGTGCCGTTCTTCGCTGCAGGCGCTCCCGCAGTGGCAGCTTTACGCGCAGGAGTCTTGGGAGCAGATGCCTTGGGACGATCGGACACGATTAAGCCTCCTCGGTCTTGCTCAGTCCACCAAACCTACGGTCACGGCCCTGATAGGCCAAAATGGCGTCGACAAGGCCCCAACGATCAAAGTCAGGCCAATAGGTATCGGTGACGTAGAACTCGGAATAAGCCACCTGCCACAGCAGATAGTTCGAAAGGCGCAGCTCACCAGAGGTGCGAATCACAAGCTCAGGATCGGGAAGACCGGCGGTATAAAGGTGAGAAGCCACCATGTCGTCATCAATTGCGCCAGGATCGATCTTACCGGCGGCAGCGTCGAGTGCGATTTGACGGACAGCGCGGGTAATCTCGGCACGCGCGCCGTAGTTGACGGCAAGCGCCAGCGTCATGCCGGTGTGATCGGCGCACTCGGCAAGACCGCGTTCAAAAACGTCACGGGTTTTCTTGGGCAGCGCGGAAATGTCACCCAAAAAGACAACGCGCACGTTTTCGCGCTTTAGAAGCGGCAGCTCGTCGATGAACGTCTTGGCAAACAGGTGCATCAAGACGTTGACCTCATGCTGCGGGCGGTTCCAGTTTTCGGTAGAAAACGCATAGGCCGAAAGCACGTCGACGCCCAGACGCACGCAGGCGGTAATAATCTCACGAAGGGAGACGATACCCGCCTTGTGGCCCTCGGTGCGTGCAAGACCGCGCGATGTGGCCCAACGACCGTTGCCGTCCATGATGCACGAGATATGGTGCGGAATGTTATTGAGGTCAAGGTCGGAAAAACCGACGCCCGCGGGGGCGTCGGCAAAGTACTCGACCAGTTTATGCTCGTCGTATTGCACCTTAGATCTCCATGACCTCGGCTTCTTTTTCCTTCAGAAGCTCCTCGACCTTGGCGACATACTCATCAGTGTGCTTCTGGACCTTAGCCTGCTCGCGACGGACATCGTCCTCGGTGAGCTCCTCATCGCGCTCGAGCTTGTTGTTGAAGTCGCGACGGATGTTACGGATAGACACCTTGGCCTGCTCGGCGTACTCGCGGCACTCCTTGACGAGCTCGCGACGGCGCTCCTCGGTGGGAGCCGGGAACGGCAGACGAACGACGGTGCCATCGGAGTTGGGGGTAATACCCAAATCGGAAGCGCCGATGGCCTTGACGATGGCGTTGATAAGCGCCTTGTCCCACGGCTCGATGAGCAGCATGTGGGCCTCCGGGGTCTTGACGGCGGCAACCTGCGTGACCGGCGTGGGAACACCGTAATAATCGACGGTGATGTCGGACAGAATGTTGGCATTGGCGCGGCCGGTACGGACCTTGGAGAAGTTATGCTTGAGGGACTCGAGCGACTTGTCCATGTGGGCGGTGATGTTCTCTGCCATGCTTAATCCTCCTGATAGACGAGCGTGCCGACGGGCTCACCCGCGAGCGCGCGCTTGACGGTGTCCTCGCCATCGATGTTGAGGACCAAAATCGGCATACGGTTGTCCTGGCACAGTGCCGTAGCCGTGGAATCCATAACCTGCAGACCGCGGACGAGCACCTCATGGTAGGTGATCTTGTCAAAGCGGACGGCATCGGCGCACTTGACGGGATCCTTGTCATAGATGCCGTCGACCTTGGTGGCCTTGATCAGAATCTCGGCGCCGATCTCGCACGCACGAAGAGCCGCGGCGGTGTCGGTCGTAAAGTACGGATTGCCCGAACCGGCGGCAAAAATAACGACGTTGCCCTTGGAAAGGTGGTTGATGGCGCGACGGCGAATATAGGGCTCGCAGATCTCGTTCATCTGGATAGCGCTCATCACGCGGCAGGGAACATCGTTATGTTCGAAGGCATCCTGCAGGGCGAGCGCGTTCATAACGGTTGCCAGCATGCCCATGTAGTCGGCCTGAGCACGCTCCATGCCACCGGCAGCGCCGGCCATGCCGCGGAAAATATTGCCGCCGCCGACAACGACGCCGACCTCATGGCCAACGGCGAGTAGCTCCTTGACCTGCTTGGCAAGATGGTCGGTAACCTTGGGGTCGATGCCATATTGGCCGTCGCCCATCAGTGCTTCGCCGGAAAGCTTAAGAAGCACGCGTTTATATCGGATGTCGGACAAAGCGATCCTCCTTTAGATTGAACTCTCAACATTCTATCAAAGGCTCTAAGAAGAGCCATGAAAAAGCAGGCTGTGAGTAAAACCCACAGCCTGCTCATTACCAGCTACAAGAGCTTATTTACTCGCCACGGACCAGACGGTCAAAGGCAACGACGGTAATGGTGTCGCCGAGCTCCTTGGAGACCTGCTCAGCGTACTTCTTGATGGTGAGGGAGCTGTCCTTGATGAACTCCTGCTCGGTGAGCACGGACTGCTTGTAGAACTTCTCCAGACGGCCGACAGCCATCTTCTCCTGGATAGCCTCGGGCTTACCGGACTCGGCAGCCTGAGCCATGTAGATCTGCTTCTCGTGCTCGACGGTCTCGGCCGGAACCTGATCGCGGGTAGCGCAGATCGGGGCGACGGCGGCAACCTGAAGGGCAACGTCGTGAGCGAAGGTCTTGAAGGATTCAGCCTGAGCGGTCTCAGCCTTCTCGAAGGCGAACTCGACGAGGACGCCGATCTTACCACCCATGTGGATGTAAGAAGCGAGCGCGCCGTTCTCAGCCTTGCGGGCAGCGAAGCGGGAGATCTTCATGTTCTCGCCCATGATGTGAATCATCTCGGTGAGCTCGGAGGAAACGGTCTCCTCGCCCATCGGCTTCTCGAGCAGAGCGTCGACGTCAGCAGGCTCGGTGGTAGCGACAACCTCAGCGACCTTGGAAGCAAAGCCGGTGAACTTGGCGTTAGAGCCAACGAAGTCGGTCTCGCAGGAGAGCTCGAGCAGAGCGCCGGTCTTGCCATCCTCAGAGACGAACGCGGCGACAGCGCCCTCGTTGGTCTCACGGCCAGCCTTCTTGGCAGCCTTGGCAAGGCCGTTCTTACGCAGGACGTCGACAGCGGCGTCCATGTCGCCGTCAGCCTCGACGAGAGCCTTCTTGCACTCCATCATCGGGGAGTCGGTCATCTCGCGGAGCTGCTTGACCATAGCGGCGGTAATCTGGGCCATTGTGGTTCCTTTCAAAGAGATGAAAAAGAATTAACTAAGACTGATTTACTCGGCCTTGGGCTCAGCGGCCATCTCGGCCTCGGAGACCTGCTCCTTGCCGGAGCCAGCGAGGCAGGCGTCAGCCATGAGCTCGCACATAAGGGTGACAGCGGAGATAGCGTCATCGTTGCAGGGGATGCCGTACTCGACCTCGTCGGGATCGGAGTTGGTGTCGATCAGGGCGACGACGGGGATGTTCAGGCGCTGGGCCTCCTTAATGGCGTTCTCCTCGCGCTTGGTGTCGATGACGAAGAGAGCCTGGGGCAGACCCTTCATGTCGCGGGCGCCACCGAGGTTGGTCTGGAGCTTGGTGAGCTCCTTGCCGAGCACAGCCTGCTCCTTCTTGGGGAGCACTGCCATGCGGCCGTCCTCGACCATGGCCTCGAGCTCCTCCATGCGGTTGATGCGGGAGCGGATGGTGACGAAGTTGGTCAGCATACCGCCGAGCCAACGCTGGTTGATGTAAGGCATGTTGGCGCGCTCAGCGGCGTTCTTGACGGCCTCCTGAGCCTGCTTCTTAGTACCGACGAACAGCACGTTGCCACCCTTGGCGACGTTCTTGACGAAAGTGTAGGCCTGGTCGGCGTCGAGGATGGTCTGCTTGAGGTCGAGGATGTAGATGCCGTTGCGCTCACCGAAGATGAACGGCTTCATCTTGGGGTTCCAGCGACGGGTCTGGTGACCGAAGTGGCAGCCGGCCTCGAGCAGGGTGCGGATATTAATCTTGGTAGCCATGTTAAACCTCCTGTGGTTTGCCTCCGCGCGGGGTCATCCTCCAAAACCAACCCGGACATGTGCTACCAAAGCCCGGGCACCACGGTATGAAGTAGCCGCGCGTGCGTGATAAAAACATGTTGCCGTGAAGCAACCCGATGAATGATAGCAGGAATGCCTCTTCCTGCCAACCCGCAATCAAAACCACACACCTGAGTGCGGCGCGGGACGTCCCAGCCACTATTCGCCGCGGGGATGGGCTTGAGCCACAGCCCGCTTAAGCCGATCGGGTGTGAGATGCGTGTAGATCTGCGTCGTGGACAGGCTCGCATGACCTAGCAGCTCTTGAACCGAGCGCAGGTCCGCACCGCCCTCGAGCAAGTCGGTCGCAAAGGTATGGCGCATCGCATGCGGGGCGATGTCGGCCGGAATGCCGGCGAGCGTCGCCAGCGTATGGAACCGCCGCCGGAGCATCGCGGCGCTCATGCGATTGCCGCGCGCCGATATAAGCAGCGGATGCGGCCCGGTAGCGAGGTCGCGGCGCTTTGCCCGACCGAGCAACTCCGGCCTCCCCTCTTCAATATAGAGACGCGTCACATCGAGCGCACGACGATACAGAGGAACGATGCGCTCCTTGCTTCCCTTGCCCCACAGGCGCAGCGTGCGCTCGGACCATGAGATGGATTCCACATTGAGTGCTGCGAGCTCAGAGATACGGGCGCCGGATGCATAGAGCAGCTCGAGCATCGCTGCATCGCGCAGTCCCGCGGGCGTTGAGGTATCAGGCGTCTTGAGCAGCGCCTCGACCTGCTGGGTCGTAAGGACGCCCGGCAGGTCACGCGGCAGCTTGGGCGATGCGATCGCCGAGACCGCATCGCCCTCGACAATCCCCTCGGCAGCCATCCAGCGATAGAGCGAGCGAATGGCAGACAGATGCGCCGCAAGGGTTCGGGGAGCCACCTGCTCACGCGAAAGCTCAGCAAGATAGCGACGAATGGTGCGCACGTCGGCAGCGAAAGCATCAATATCCTCGCGCTCGCACCAGGCAGCAAAGCGCTCCAGCCTCGAGCCATAGGCCGTCACCGTGTTGGGAGAAAGCCCCTCAACGCGTGCGATATAGGCGATAAACGAGTCGACGGTGTCGTACAGGTCAAAGGCTATGACCGGTCGCCTCCAAACAAGTCGGAACGCGTGGCCAAGTAGGCATCGAGGGCCTCGAGCGCACGGTCCGCATAGGCCTGGTAGCGGTCGCGCTTGCTGCGGCGCTTACCATCCTCGAGTGGCGGCACCAGGCCAAAGTTGACATGCATGGGCTGATAGCCCACGGTGGCAGGATCGGTCGCATAGCCCACGAGCGCACCCAGGGCGCCCACACGCGGCAACTCGACGCCCGCGGCACCGATAGCCTCGGCATAGGTGTTGAGCGCCGCGAGCAGACCTGTCGCCACGGCTTCCATGTACCCCTCGGTGCCGGTGATCTGACCGGCCAGGCGCACACCGGTACCGGGCACGGCAAAGGTGCCATCGAGCACATGCGGGGCGTCGACAAAGGTATTGCGGTGCATGACACCGTAGCGGAAGAACTCAGCGTTCTCCAGGCCCGGCACCATATGGAAGACGCGCTTCTGCTCGCCAAAGGTCAAGTTGGTCTGGAAGCCCACCAGGTTATAGGCGGTCTTCTCCTTGTTCTCGGCACGCAGCTGAATCGCCGCCCAGGGGCGACGTCCGGTACGCGGGTCGGTGAGGCCGACGGGCTTCATGGCGCCAAAGCGAATGGCGTCCTTGCCGGTGCGCGCAACTTCCTCGGCAGGCTGGCAAGCCTGGAACAGATCGCCGCCCTCAAAGTCTTTGAGCACCACGCGGTCGGCCGTGGTAAGCGCCTCGATAAAGGCCTCGTACTCCTCCTTATTGAGCGGAGCGTTGAGATAGTCGCCGCCCCCCTGCTCCTCGTAGCGCGACTGCGAGAACAGCACGTCCATATCGAGCGTGGAGGCATCGACGATCGGCGCCGCCGCATCAAAGAATGCCAGGGCATCGCCACCGACGAGCTTCATAACCTCTTCACTCAGCGCCGGTGAACACAGCGGGCCCGCGGCAATGACCACGTGACCCTCGGGAATCTGCGTGACCTCGCCGTGCACGACCTCGATATTGGGACGAGCGGCAACCTCGGCCTCGACAAGCTCGGAAAACTTGACGCGGTCGACCGCCAGGGCACCGCCGGCAGGAACAGCCGCGCAATGGGCGCAATCGAGCAGGACTGAACCCATGCGCTCAAGCTCGGCCTTCAGCAAACCAGCCGCGGAATCCGGACGGGTCGACTTAAACGAATTGGAGCAGACGAGCTCTGCCAGGTGATCGGTATGGTGAGCCGGGGAGCTCACCTGGGGGCGCATCTCGCACAGCTTTACGGCAAAACCGCGATCTGCCAGCTGGATCGCGCACTCCGAACCCGCCAGACCGCCACCGATAACTGTCACCTGATCGAACTGCATCTGCAAACACCTTTCTAATTGACACGTTTTCCATTGTGACCGAAGGGTGTCTGGGCGTGAAGGGCAAACTTGGAGGGCGCATACCTTCCATCCATCATGCGCTCGATAAGACCCTCGAGTTCAAGCGAACCCAAGAGTTTGAGTACGCCGACAGCATCGAGCGAGACGAGCGCCGCGATGTCGTCGACCTTGAGCGGAGAGGCGATGAGCGCATGCATCACGGTCTGCTGCGTTGGATCCAGGTCGGCAATGCCGGGAGCATCGGGGCGCGAGTAGCGCAGGGTTCCGTAGATGCGTGAGATAGCCATCTCGATAGATTCCTCGTCGATGATGCAGCAGGCACCGTTCGCAATGAGGTAATTCGTGCCACGCGACTCGGGCGATAGGATCGACCCCGGCACGGCAAGAAGTTCGCGCCCCAAATCCATAGCAGCCTCGGCTGTGGAAAACGTCCCAGAAGGCATACCCGCCTCGGATACAAAGAGGGCTTGCGACAGGGCCGCGATCACGCGATTGCGGCGCGGAAAGGCGAACTTGCGCGGACCCATGCCCCACGGAGAGATCGACACGACCGCGCCACCCGTATCGAGCGTGCGAGTAATAAGCCCCGCGCTCGAACGCGGGTAGACCACGTCGGCGCCCGTCCCCAGCACCACGACGTGTTTGCCGCCGGCGTTGACCGCAGCCCAACCCGAGGCCTGGTCACAACCGACCGCGCCGCCCGAAACTACCGTCACTCCCGCCTCGACCGCCACCTTTGCCGCAAGCTCTGCCACGGCAAGACCATACGGCGAGGCCTTACGCGCGCCGATGATGGAGAGCGCGGGCGTCGAAAGCACCTCGGGGTTGCCACACACATAGAGCGTCTGGGGTACATCAGAAAGCTCCAAAACGGTCTCGGGATACAATGCATCACCTGGATGCAGCTCAAAGGTCCCCTCGGCCATCATTGGTCCCTCCTCCCCTGGTACATCGCCGCCTCGAGCACGTGGTCCTGCGTCACTTGCTCGCTCTCGGCGACGTCAGCGATTGTACGCGCGATACGCACCAGGCGCACGATGCCACGCCCTGTGAGATGCGTGCGTTTGGATAGGCCGAGTACGCATTTCTCGGCAGCATCATCGAGCTCGAAGGTCGAAACGACGCCGTCAATGGACCGCGTCTCGTCATCCTCGGCCTCGGCATCCGCATCGTCCATACGGGACTCGCGCCAGGCGCGAAAGGCGCGACCGCGCACAACGTAGTCACGTAACTCGGCCGACGACATACCCTCCGCTCCCTCGATAATCACTTGGGGGTCGGGACGGGTCACATCGATCATCATGTCGATACGGTCAGCCAAAGGACCGCGCAGTTTAGACCGATAGCGCTCGACCATCGCCGCCGAGCAGCGACACGGCACCTCGCGATCGCCCAAAAAGCCGCAGGGGCAGGGATTGCTCGCAGCCAGCAGCTGAAAGCGCGACGGGAAGGTAAAAGCCCCGTCGACGCGTACGATCCTGACGTAGCCGCGCTCGATGGGCTGACGCAGCGTCTGCAGCACACCAGTGGGAAACTCGGCAAGCTCGTCCAAAAAGAGCACGCCGCCATGGGCAAGGCTGATCTCACCCGGGTGCACCGGGCGCCCGCCGCCGATAAGGCCTGCGGTCGAAATACTGTGGTGGGGACTGCGGAAGGGGCGGTGCCCCGCCAACAAGCCATCAATGTTCTCACCCAAAACCGAATGGATGCACAGTGCCTCCTGCTGATCCTCAACGGAAAGCTCGGGCAGGATGCCGGTCATACGGCGTGCGAGCATCGTCTTGCCCGATCCCGGAGACCCGATCATGAGCAAGCCGAGTTCTCCTGCCGCCGCAAGCGCCATGCCGCGTTTAGCGACTTCCTGCCCCAGCACGTCGGCATAGTCGAGCTCAGGCTCAAAGGTCGCCTCGACGCCCTCGGAATCCAAGTAGTGCCGCGCGGCATCGCCCATACCATGAGCAAGCTGAGACAAATGATCGATGAATCCGCAATCCACGCCCGCGAGTGGCACATGCTGGTCTGACCTGCCGGCGATAAAAGACAGCCCCATGTCGCGAGCCAGCAGCTGAAACGCCACCTCGCCCTTGACGGGAAGCACCGTACCGTCCAAGCCGAGCTCGCCGGCGATAAGACAGCGATCGAGGTTGTCACGGGGAATCTGCCCATCGGCCGCCAGAACCGCGATGGCGATGGGCAGATCAAAGCCGCTACCGGTCTTGCGAATATCGCCGGGCGCCAGATTGACCGTAATGCCCGAGCGCGGGATCTCGAACCCGGCGGAGCGCATCGCACAGCGAATACGACCACGTGACTCCATCACCTCCATACTCGGGATGCCGAGCATCTGAATGCCCGGAACGCCGCCAGCAAGCGAGACCTCGACCGTGACGTGAATCGCCTCGACGCCGCGGATGCAGGCCGCGTGAACGGCAAACGTCTCGAACGCCATCACGACACCTGCCAATCGAACGCGTTGTACTGATGCTCGATCTCGGCGATATGCCCGCCGCGAATGGTGACACCCACGGCATCGAAGCGAATCGCCTTGAGAGGATAATGCTCCATGAGATAGCAACTTGCGATGCGGCGGTAGCGGCGTTGCTTTTGGGCGTCCACGGCCTCCTCGGGAAAGACCTGCGTGTTGCAATCCAGTGCGACACGTCTGGTCTTGACCTCGGCCATCACCACGACATCGTCGAGATCATCGAGCAGCACCAGATCGGCCTCGCCCTCGGTGCAACGATAACCCTGCTCCAGCAAGGTGTAGCCGCGCTCGTTAAAGTAGTCGATGGTGATCAGCTCGCCCAGCATGCCCAGCTCGCGGGGACTGAGTCCCTTGATAAACTCGGGCGTCATCGCCCCGCAGTCGAGCTCGCCGTTTTCCCAACGCTCCTTGAGCTGCTGCGTCTTGCTCTTTTTGCTTGCGGCACTCATGGGGTCTCCTTTCCCGCACACTGCATTGCCCCGATGATGAGGGCACCTTTCATGCGGGTAAGTACCGGAAGCAAACCAAAAGCTGACCAAATGCCGACAAAAAACGGGCCGTACGCAGCAATGCTGTTGCATACGGCCCGCTACCAGCAGGTTTATAAAACCCCAGAGGTCCCTGTCTCCACAATTGACCTAGAAAAGGCGCTCAGTCTGCAGAAAGTTTCCGCAAAAGCTCACGCGGTGCAGCGGACAAAGTCCATGTTTGCGAATGGCCTCGATGTGCTCGGGGCTCGCATAGCCCTTCGACTCGGCCAGATGGTACTCGGGGTACTCGGCGTCGTACTCGACCATCATCTCGTCACGCGTGACCTTGGCCATGATGGACGCCGCGGCGATGCAGGCGATCTTGGCATCGCCCTTCACCACATCGCGCTCATTGGGAACGGCGCCCAAGGGGTTGCCATCCATGAGGACGCAGTCGGGTTCAAGTCCCGTATCGGCCACGGCGCCCGCGACGGCAACGCGGATGGCGCGGGCCATGCCCATCTCATCGATATCCGCAGGAGCGATATGGCAAAAACCGATCGCCGTCGCCACCTCGGCGATCTTCACAGAGAGCAGCTCGCGGCGCGCGGGCGTGAGCTTTTTGGAATCGTTGATGCCCCAGACGCGCGGCTCCATAGGAAGGCAAACGGCGCATACCGTCAAAGGACCGGCCACCGAGCCGCGACCCACCTCGTCGACGCCCACGACCACGCCATCCCCACCGAGCTCGCGCATCAGCTCGTACATGCCGTTGACGCGCTCGCGCTCGGCAAGTTCCTTGGCATGGCGCTTAAGAGCACGCTCACAAGCCTTGATCACCTGCTGACGCGGGTCCTCGCGATAATGCTCCACGAGGGCGGGAATCTCCTCAAACGTGGCGCTCGCCAGCTCGCCGGCAACCTGCGAAGCCGAAACCGAGCTCGTCATGTTGGCCATATCGGGGCCTCCTTGCATGCAAATCAGATAAAAAGAAGGGCCACCCGAAGGTGACCCTTGTGTCCAAACGAGTGGACAGACGCTGCGATCTTCTTAGCGCTTCTCGGGGATGCGAGCAGCCTTGCCCACCTTGTCGCGGAGGTAGTACAGCTTGGCGCGACGGACGCGACCATGACGAACGACCTCGAGCTTGGCGATCTTGGGGCTGTGAAGCGGGAAGGTACGCTCAACACCGACACCGAAGGACATCTTGCGGACGGTGAAGGTCTCGCGGGCACCGGCGCCGGCCATGCGGATGACGTCGCCCTGGAAGACCTGGATGCGCTCGCGGTCGCCTTCCTTAATGCGGTAGTGAACCTTGACGTTGTCGGCGACGCGAACCTGAGGAATGTCCTCGCGGATCTGCTGACGCTCGATTGCGCGGATGTAATCCATGTGCAATTCCTTACTCTTCTAGAGGTGCCGTACCACCTTGGCCGGCACGTAGTTGAACAAACGAATTCGAGTATACACGCGCGGGTTTCTGCTGCAAGAACAATTTTTTACGCAGACAAAAAGACAAAACCCGCACATGATAGCCGCCCGCCTCACGAATGAGACGGACGGCATGAGGGGGGCTACGCTAGGCGTCTAAACCCAAAACGTTAGGCGAAACGCTTGGTCTCGAGCTTGGCCTGAGCGGCAGCCAGGCGTGCAAGGGGCACGCGATAGGGCGAGCAGGACACGTAGTCCACGTCGGCCACGTTAAACAGGCCCTTGATGGACTTGGGGTCGCCACCGTGCTCGCCGCACACGCCAAAGTGCATGTCGGGGTTGGTGGCGCGGCCCTTCTCGACAGCCATGCGCACCAGTTCGAGTACTGCCGTGTCGATGGTCTCGAAGGGATTGTCCTTCAAGATCTTCTTGTGCATGTACAGCGGGATGAACTTGGCCTCGGCATCGTCACGCGAGAAACCGAAGGTCGTCTGCGTGAGGTCGTTGGTGCCAAAGCAGAAGAAGTCTGCGTGATGGGCGATCTCGTCAGCGACCATGCAGGCGCGCGGCAGCTCGAGCATCGTGCCCACGGGAATGTTGAGCTCGACGCCCTCCTCGGCGGAAACCTCGGCGATCACGCGCTCGATAACCTCGCGGGTCTGAACATGCTCGGCCGTGATGGAGACGAGCGGAACCATGATCTCGGGACGCGGATCGACGCCCTCCTTGATGAGGCGAGCGGCAGCCGTGGCGACGGCGCGGACCTGCATGAGCGGCAGATCGCTAAAGACGACGGACAGGCGCACGCCGCGTAGGCCGAGCATCGGGTTGGACTCGACCATGCCGTCGATACGACGCAGGCGGGCGCGCATGGCTGCAAGCTCTTCCTCGCTGGCGCCGGCGGCTTCCTTCTTGGTGACGGCGACCTCGAGGTCGCGAGGATTATCCAGGAACTCATGAAGCGGCGGATCGAGCAGGCGGACGACCACATCGCGACCGGACATGGTCTTGAACATCGCCAGGAAGTCCTCGGTCTGAACCTTGAGCAGGTCGGCCAGGGCCTGCTGCTTCACGGCCTCATCGTCAGACAGGATAAAGCTCTGGATGATGTTCTTGCGGTCGCCCAGGAACATGTGCTCGGTGCGGCACAGGCCGATGGCCTCGGCGCCAAACTCGAGCGCGAGCGCGGCATCCTCGGGGTTGTCGGCATTAACGCGCACATGGTTGGCATGGCCACCGGTCTCGTCCAGGCGAATCTCGTCGGCCCAGGATAGGATGGTGTCCAGATCGCCGGTGAGCTCGGCGGAGACCAGGTCAACGGCGCCGTCGACGACGATGCCCTGGGTGCCGTCGATGGAGATGACATCGCCCTCGTGCAATACGCGGTCGCTGCCCTCGATGCGCACGACCTTCTCGGCGGCGTCGATGTGGAAGCGCTCAACGCCGCAGACGCAGGGCGTACCCATGCCGCGGGCGATAACGGCGGCATGGCTCGTCTTGCCACCGTGGCTGGTCAGGATGCCCTCGGCGGCGACCATGCCCTTCAGGTCGTCGGGGTTGGTCTCCCAACGAACCAGAATGACCTTGTGACCCTCGTTGGCGCGCGCGACGGCATCGTCGCTCGAGAACACGACCTCGCCCACGGCGGCACCGGGGCTGGCATTAAGACCGCTGGCGAGAGCCTCGTACTTCTTGGAGGCGTCAAACTGCGGGTGAAGGAGCTGGTCGAGCTGCGCGGGATCGATGCGGCTCACGGCCTCTTCGCGGGTGATCAGGCCTTCCTCGACCATTTCGATGGCGATGCGCAGGGCGGCGGTGGCGGTACGCTTGCCCACGCGGGTCTGGAGCATCCAGAGCTTGCCCTGCTCGATGGTGAACTCGATATCGCACATATCGCGGTAATGATCCTCGAGCGTCAGGAACACGCGCTCGAGCTCCCCACCTGCGGACTCGAGGCCCGGGGTGGTCTTGAGGTCGGCGATGGGCTCGGTGTTGCGGATACCGGCGACGACGTCCTCGCCCTGGGCATTAACCAAAAAGTCACCGTAGAACTCCTTGGTGCCGTCGGCCGGGTTGCGCGTAAAAGCGACGCCCGTCGCAGAGGTCTCGCCCTTGTTGCCAAAGGCCATGGCCTGCACGTTAACGGCGGTGCCTAGTTCGTCGGAAATGCCATGCTGCTTGCGGTAGATGCAGGCGCGCTCGTTCATCCAGCTGCCAAAGACGGCCTGGATGGCAAGGCGTAGCTGGAGCTCCGGATCGTGTGGGAAGACGGGCTTGCCGTCGGCGACCTCGAGCTCGGGATACAGGACGGCCTCGACGTTCTCGGAGAAGATGCCCTTGAAGGTCTCGACGAGCTCCTGCAGGTCCTCGGCCGAAAGCTCGGAATCGACGCGGACGCCGGCGACCAGGCGTGCCTGGGTCAGGGCGTTCTCGAACAGGTCGGCGTCAACACCCATAACGACGTTGGAGAACATCTGGATAAAGCGTCGGTAGCTATCCCAGGCAAAACGCGGATTTTGAGTCTGGGCGATGAGACCCTGAACGGAGTCGTCGTTGAGGCCCAGGTTGAGGACCGTATCCATCATGCCGGGCATGGAAAACGGAGCGCCCGAGCGAACCGACACGAGCAGCGGGTCGGAGGCGTCGCCGAGCTTCTTGCCGCAGCGGGCCTCGAGGTCAGCCTCGGCGGCAACGATCTCATCGAGTGCGCCTTCGGGCCACACGTTGCCGGCGCCGGAGTACTCGACACAGGTCTGGCAGGTAATGGTAAAGCCACCGGGAACCGGCAGACCGATGCGGCTCATCTCGGCAAGGTTTGCGCCCTTGCCGCCAAGCACGAAGTTCATGGACTTATCGCCCTCAGTGACACAGGTGCCCTGGGCGTCGGTTCCAAAACGGTAAACCCTCTTGCAATCGCTCACGATACTTCCCCTTCCATGCGCTCTCGCGCACGACCGTGGTAACGAATCGACCCGCCGGATGCGAGCCGTGAGGGAACTATACGGCGGGTTTTGGGCAGGCTTGAGCAGAGGGTGCGCGGTTTGGTAAACGTGTTAAAACTGGCGGTAAACGGTAGGTAAAGGTGGTTACCTTATGAAGATACCACTGCAATAAAAAAGCAGGTCAAGTGCGATATTTTTGCTAAATCGCTTTATCAAAATGCTACTACTATTAGGTGCGGCGGGCGGCGCGGCGGGCGCGGGCTTCTTGGATTTCCTCCAAGTGGCTGATGATCTCGGCAGCGCTCTCCTCGATAGCCTTGCCGTCGGTACGCACCACAAAGCAGCCTAGCCGCTTCATGAGGGCACGAGCTTCCTCAAGCTCGCTGTGCACACTCTCGGGCTCGGCATAGGAGCCGGCAACGGCACGAGCGTAGTCATCGCCCAAGCGGCTATCGCGAATTTCGGAAATCACATCGACGGTCGAAATTAGGCCGAACAGGCGCATCGGGTCAACCTCGTAAATCGACTTGGGCGGCTCCATGCCATGGGCCAAAGGAACATTGGCGACCTTGTAACCCTGATAGGCCAAATACATCGACAGCGGCGTCTTGGACGTGCGGGATACGCCCAGCAGCACGATATCGGCTCCCGAAAGGTCGTCGCAGCCGCGTCCATCATCGTGCTCAACGAAATATTCCATGGCCTCGATACGATGGAAATAGCGGTCATCGGTCCTGTGAATCACGCCCGCGACGCCTTTGGGCGGCACACCGATGAGCGACGATAGCACGGCGAGCGTCGGACCGATCAGGTCGACCGAACGGATATGCAGCATGCCCAGGTAATCGAGCACGCGGGCGCGAAGCGCCGGATCGACAATGGTGTGAAACACGGCAATATCGCGATGGTCGGCATCGACGCGCGGGCCCACAAACGACTCCACCTGCTCCACCGAGGTCACCTTGGGCAGGCGCAACAAACGAAAAGCCCCTTCATCAAATTGCCCGGACGCCGCAAGCACCACCTCACAAGCGGTATCACCGAGCGAGTCGGAGATAACGATAACGGTGGGACGAGCGGTGACCGGGCAATCCATGCGGGGCTCCTTTTGCGCTTACGCGCAGGCTGGCTTACTTTTTGCGGGCAAGCTCACCGATGTTGGCGATGCCGGAGAAAACGGCCTCGAAGCGGTTGAGCAGCTTAAGGCGATTATCGCGAAGCTGCTCGTCCTTGTCCATGACCATGACCTCGTCGAAGAAGCGGTCGATGGGGGCGCGCAGGGCGGCAAGGGCGGCAAATGCGGCCGGGTAATCCTCGGCAGCAAGGGCGGCGTCGACAGCGGTCTGAGCAGCCTCGGAGGCATCGGCAAGCGCGAGCTCGACCTCGCCCATCAAGGCGCGGTCGTACTCCGCGCCCAGCTCGGGCTTGGAGATATGCGCGGCACGGGCATAGGCCGTCGCCAGGTTGTCAAAGGTCTCGGCGTCGTTCTTGCGGGCCTCGTCGAGGGCGGCGCAGCGGGCGAAGAAGACGGACGGGGCGATGATGTGCACCGCAGAGACGGCGGCAACGGTATCGGCCGGGATCTTTTCGTCGCGGGCCATGCTCACCAGGCGGCCATGGAAGAAGTCGCGAACCTGCTGGGCGACCTCGGCGGCGTCGAACTCAATGCCCTGCTCGCTATAGAGTTCAAGGGCAAAATCGATGAGCGACGTGGGGTCGATCGGCAGGCGATCGCGCAGGATGTTGATGATGCCGATAGCGGCACGACGCAGCGCGTAGGGGTCCGAAGAGCCGGTCGGGGGCTCGCCGATGGCAAAGATACCGGCGATGGTATCGAGCTTGTCGGCGCAGGCCACGATGCAGCCGGCGGTGCCCTCGGGCAGCTCGTCACCGGCAAAGCGAGGACGATAGTGATCGCGAATAGCATGAGCGACCTCGTCGTTCTCCCCCATCGCGGTCGCGTAATAACCGCCCATCACGCCCTGCTGGCTCGTGAACTCGACGACGGCGTTGGACACCAGGTCGGCCTTGCACAGGTGCGCGGCACGGCCGGCGTCGGCTGCCAGATGAGCACCCAGGTGTGCCTCACGGGCAATAGCGAGCGCGAGTTGCTCGATGCGCTCGGACTTGGCGAGCACGCTACCGAGTTTCTCCTGGAAGGCAACCTTGGCCAAACGATCACGGAACTCGTCGAGGGAGATCTTCAGGTCCTCCTCGTAGAAGAACTTTGCGTCGTCCAGACGGGCGCGCACGACGCGCTCGTTGCCGTCGATCACGCGCTCGGCGTTCTCGGGCTTGCTGTTGGAGACGACCACGAACTCACGCGTGAGCTTGCCCTCGCCGTCATAGATCGGGAAGTAACGCTGGTTGGTGAGCATGGACTCGCAGATGATCTCGTGCGGGACCTTGAGGAACTCCTCATCGAAGGTACCGACGAGCACCGTCGGCCACTCGCAGAGGTTAATGACCTCCTCAAAGACCTTCTTGGGCGTGTCGACATGACAGCCGGGGCGAGCGGCCTCGACCTCGGCGATACCGGCAAGGATGGCCTCACGACGACGCTCGGCAGAAAGCACGCCGGCGTCCTCGAGCACCTGCTCGTAGACGGCGGGGCTGGCAACCACATGGTCGCCAGGGCCAAGTACACGATGACCGCGCGTGGTGTTGCCGCTCGTCACGTCGGCAAACGACACGGGCACAACATCCTCGCCCAAAAGGCAGCAGATCCAGCGGACCGGACGAACAAAAGTCGCATGCTCGTGACCCCAGCGCTGGCTGCGGTAGTTGGGCCACTGCAGGCCGGCGATGGTCTTCTCGCACAGAGCGGTCAGAATCGGCGTAGCCGGTGCGGAGGGAATGTTCTTCTCGGCGAACACATACTCGCGACCGTCAGTATCCTCGCGACGGACCAGGTCCTCGGCAGCCACACCGCACTTGCGGGCAAAGCCCTGGGCGGCCTTGGTGGCGTTACCGTCAGCGTCGAAGGCAATGTTGGCCGCGGGGCCACGCTTGACCTCGTGAACCTCATCGGTCGCGGTGGCGACGTCGGCAACGAGTGCAGCCAGGCGACGCGGACTCGAGATCACGCGGACCTCGCCGTGGGCCAGACCGGCCTCGTCGAGACCCTTGGCGATCATGGTGCCAAGCTGCTTGACGGCATTGTTCAGCGGTGCAGAGGGCATTTCCTCCGTACCGATCTCAAACAGGAAATCCTTAGCGTCTGCCATGGCTTACGCCACCTCGCCTTCCTGGTCGGCATTCTCGTTGACTCCGGCGACCTCGGCCATGTAGGCCTCGCAGCACGCCTTGGCGACGGCGCGGACGCGCAGGATGTAGTTGGCACGCTCGACCGCGGACAGCGCGCCACGGGCATCGAGCAGGTTGAAGGCGTGGCTGCACTTCATGACGCAGTCGTACGCCGGCAGCGGCAGCTTGCGCTCCAGACAGGAGTGGCACTCGGCCTCGTAGTCGTCAAACTTCTGACGCATCATCTCGACGTTGGCGACCTCAAAGTTATAGGCACTGAACTCGCGCTCGTTCTCGAGGAACACGTCGCCATAGGTCATGGGCGTGCCGTCGGGCAGGTAGCTCCACACCAGGTCGTAGACCGAGTTAACGCCCTGGGCGTACATGGCGATACGCTCCAGGCCATAGGTGATCTCGACGGGCACGGGGTCAACCTCGATGCCGCCCACCTGCTGGAAGTACGTAAACTGCGTGACCTCCATGCCATTGAGCCAGACCTCCCAGCCAAGACCCCAGGCGCCGAGCGTCGGGCTCTCCCAGTCGTCCTCGACAAAGCGGACGTCATGGTCGTTGGGGTCCAGACCGATAGCGGCAAGAGACCCCAGGTAGAGCTCCTGGGCGTTAACCGGAGAAGGCTTGATGAGCACCTGGAACTGATAGTAGTGCTGCATGCGGTTGGGGTTCTCGCCGTAGCGGCCGTCGGCGGGACGGCGGCAGGGCTGCGCATAGCAGGTGCGCCACTCGGCGGGACCGAGCGAGCGCAGCGTGGTCGCGGTATGGAAGGTACCGGCACCGACCTCGGAGTCATAGGGCTGCATAATGACGCAGCCCTGCTCGCCCCAGTACTGCTGGAGGCGCAGGATGATGTCTTGGAAGGAAAGCGATGAAGCGTTCATGCCTCTAATATCCCCTCGTCGAAACGATTACACGGTTAGGTACTGTACTATAGCGGTTTTTAGTCGATAGCGCCGATGCGGTTGAGCGGCCAGTAGCGCACAAGCGCCACAGCGATCAAATCAGAGCAATCGACGGGACCAAAGTAGCGTGAGTCGGCAGAGTTTTCGCGGTTGTCGCCCATCACCCACACACACCCGTCGGGGACGGTGTAGGGATAGCTCACCTGAGCGCCGGGCGCTTGAACCGAAAGCGGCCAGCTCATGCCCGCCGTATAGTCCTCGTCGAGCGCTTGGCCGTCAACGACCACCTTGCCATCCTGCAGGTCGACCGTCTGGCCGGCCGTGGCAATAACACGCTTGACAAGAACATCATGCTCGGAGGTGCCATCGGGGTTGTGAAACACCACGATATCGCCCTGCTTGACGGGCTGACCGAGCTCGAGGCTCACCTTTTGTGCCAGGATCTGGTCGCCAATCTCGATCGTGTCCTCCATAGAACCGGTGGGCACCACAAAGGGCTCGACCACAAACGAGCGAATCAAGAAGGTGGCGACCAATGCGATCGCGATGACCGCGATCCACTCAAACGCACCCTTTAGCACGGAATGCTGCGATGGAACCATTCTCACTCCTTGCTCTGCGAATACGATGCGTCCAGGATGTCCTGCGCGTATGCGCGCTCCTCGGGCGTAAGCCGCGCCGTCTCGATCAGGTCGGGACGCCAGCGGCAGGTGCGCTCGATGGCATTCTTACGGCGCCAGGCGTCAACCTTGGCATGGTCACCGCTCACGAGCACCGGCGGCACGCCCTCGCCGTTGAACTCGGCGGGACGGGTGTACTGCGCGTACTCGAGCAGGCCACCGTCCTCGGCAGTCGAGAACGACTCATCGACATTGCTCATCTCGTCACCAAGGGCGCCGGGAATCAAACGTACGACGGCATCGGCAACGACCATAGCGGGAAGCTCGCCGCCCGTAAGCACGTAGTCGCCGATCGACAGGCGCTCGTCGGCATACGCATAAGCGCGCTCGTCGACGCCCTCGTAGCGGCTGCAAACAAACAGCAGGCGCTCGCTTTTGAGCAGGCGCTCGGCCACATGCTGCGTAAAGGGTTCGCCGCAGGGCGTAAAGAACACCACGGTGGGCTTGGGACCCTCGGAACTAATAGCCTCGATGGCCTCGGCGATGGGCTCGACCTTCATAAGCATGCCCTGCCCGCCGCCGTACGGCTCGTCATCGACGGTACGATGGCGGTCGTGCGTCCAGTCGCGCAGGTTATAGGCCTTAAAATCAAAAAGGCCGGCCTTGCGGGCGCGGCCCAAGATCGATGTGGACATGACGGGCTCAAACATCTCGGGAAAGACCGAAAGGGTCTCAATCAGCATGTTGTCCTCCCTACTTGTCCATATCAATCAACCCGTCCATAACGTGGACGGAAATTGTCCCCTGATCGGGAAGATCGAGCACAACCTGCTCGATCACGGGAATCAGCACCTCGCCGTACCGATCGCCCTCGACAACCCAAACATCGTTGGCGGGCGTCGACATGATCTCGACAATCGTGCCGAGCGAACCGAAACGCTCGTCGACCACCTCGCGACCCATCAGATCGGTATAGGCGGCATCGAGCGAATCGAGCTCAAAGTCGTCACGATTTGCCAGCACGTAGCATCCGGTGATGCCCTCGGCGGCCGTCAAGTCATCAATGCCCTCAAACGAGACCAGATCGCCATCGCCCGTATCGGTGACGGATGTGACCGTGCAAAAACGGTCACGCTTGAGCGCCGGCGGCGTCAAGGCGACGCGCAAACCCGGCGTCAATACAGAAGGAAGCCCCCGCAGCGGCTGCGCGAGGACCTCCCCCTTCCTTCCGTGCGGCTTGACCACACGGGCGATGTTTTTGTACTGGGACCTCAAGGTCCTAGCCCAGAACCTCTACCTCGACTGCAGTGTCGAGGCGAGCGGCCAGTGCACGGGCGAGCGTGCGAATGGCCTTGATGGTACGGCCACGACGGCCGATGACCTTAGCGACGTCATCCTCGGCAACCGAAACCTCAATCGTGGAGGCGTCGTCACCATCGATGACCTCAAGGCTCACGGAATCCGGGTCGTCGACGATCTGAACAACGAGATATTCGACGAGATCGGCGATGCGATCTGAGAGCATTGCCTCACCCTCGAGCTGTGCAGCGTCAACCTCAGGCACGATTTACTCCTCGGCGCCCTCAGCGGCCTCAGCGGCAGCCTTAGCGGCCTCGGCCTCTTTGGCGAGCTGCTTCTTGGACTTCTTGACGACGGTCTCGGTCTTCTCGCCCTCGTTGGCGGCCTTGACCAGAGCAGCGACAGCGTCGGTGAGCTGAGCGCCCTTGGACTGCCAGTCAGCGATCTTCTCGAGATCGAGGTTGATGGTCTTGGGGGCGGTCATCGGGTTGTAGCGGCCAACCTCCTCGATGATACGACCGTCACGCGGGGCGCGGGAATCGGCGACGACGACACGGTAGTACGGACGCTTCTTAGCGCCGTGACGAGCAAGGCGAATCTTGACTGCCAAAGGAAACTCCTCCAACCAAGCAGCTTTAGGCTGCAACTACAAACAAACAGTTGAACATAATACGCCATCGACGCGGGCAGGTGAAGTCCGTGAGACCAACTTCTTCGGTGTAGTCGAAGGCAAATCCATATCTTAGACAAGAATTCGCGATTTGCAAGCACATCCACGCACCCCACATGAGCTGCGCGGTATACTCATGCCATGAAAAGACGCGAACATACATACGGTTATGAGGATGCTGCGGGCGTCACACCGCCGCCCTGGACGGGACCGGCGGTGGGCCTCATGGATCTCGATGCGTTTTTTGCGAGCGTGGAGATGCTCGACCATCCCGAGTGGCGCGGCAAGCCGCTCATCGTGGGTGGCGATGCCGATTCCCGCGGCGTCGTGTCCACCTGCTCCTACGAGGCGCGCCGCTTTGGCGTGCATTCCGCCATGCCCTCCGCCGAGGCACGGCGCCTCTGTCCGCAGGCCATTTGGACGCATGGGCATTTCAATCGCTACCACGAGGTTAGCGCACAGGTCATGGCGATTCTCGCCGACGAGACCCCGCGTGTTGAGCGCGTATCAATTGACGAGGCCTTTATCGATATCACACCGGGCCGCTTTGCGCCCGAAGACCCGCTGCTGGTTGCGCGGCGGATAAGCGACCGCGTGGCAGCGCTGGGAGTGACCTGCTCCATTGGCGTAGGCTGCAACAAGACGGTCGCAAAGATCGCAAGCGAGAGGGACAAACCGTTTGGGCTGACCATCGTGCGCCCTGGAACCGAGCAGCGCTTTTTGGCCGCGCTGCCGGTATCTGCCATGAGCGGCATCGGGCACACTGCCGAGGAGCGGCTGCGCCGCATGTGCATCTACACGCTCGGCGAGCTATCACGTGCACCGGAATCCACCTTGGCCTCTATTTTTGGCGTCAACGGCGAACGCATGCGCCAGCGTGCGCTGGGACTCGAGGTTTCCGAAGTTACGAGCTTGGACGAAGGTCGCGAGGTCAAGTCGGTCAGCAATGAACGCACCTTTGCGAAAGATTTGACTGAGCGTGGGGACATCGAAGCGGCGATTGCGCTGTTGGGAGAGTCAGTGGGACGCCGCCTGCGCCGTCAGGGACTAACGGGCGCCACGGTGACGCTCAAACTCAAGTATTCGTATGGAAGCGGTCGCTCGGCACAGCGCCGGCTGCCGCATCCGACCGACGATGAGAACATCTTCGTGGCGGTGGCGCTCGAGCTACTCGATAACATCTGGCAGGAAGGCATGCATGTGCGCCTGGCGGGCATCGGCATGAGCGACTTTGACCATCAGGGCGGCATCCAGACCGACCTGTTCTGCGAAATCGACGACCGCGGAGCCCAATCCAGCGACCGTCGCAACCTCTCAGTCGCCATCGACGCCGTCCGAGACAAGTTCGGCGACACCGCCCTATCCTTCGGCCGCCAATCCCGCTTCAACGATTAGTCCCTATGGCAAAAAGAAAACCGGGCAGCTGCAAGTAGTGCAACTGCCCGGCATACGGCAGAGGGTAGCTAAAAAAGCCCCGTCCCAAATGAGCTACTAGAGGAGGTCGAGGGGAAGCTGGGGGGCGTCGCCCCAGAGCTTTTCGAGGCGGTAGAACTCGCGCGCCTCGGGAGTGAAGACGTGGACGACAACCGAACCGTAGTCCATGAGCATCCAGGTCTTCTGCTCGCGGCCCTCGATGGAAAACGGGTGCTCGCCGCAAGCCTCGGCGACCTTCTCCTCAATCTCGTCGACAATCGAATCGACCTGGCGGTTGTTGGTGCCGGTAGCGAGAACAAAGTAGTCGCACACATCAGAAAGCTCAGTCAGGTCGAGCACCTGAACGTCCTCGCCTTTCTTGTCGTAGGCGGCCTGCGCGGCGGCGCGGGCGACATCCTCGGCGGCGACACCGCTCGCGGACAGCGAGGCGGCAGTGCGGTCGGACGTGGCAGCGAAACTCTTGTGCTCCACACCTTCAATCTTGTGCTCCACACCTTCAAGAATCTGCTCGTCGGTCATGGTCTCGTCGGCCATGGAATACCTCTTTCTAGACAGCCCGAGCTAGCGCAGCTGGGCGTAATGGTTGTAAATCGTAATAGCCGTGGGATAAAGATAACGCCCGGTCTGGATCACATAGACCAGACCCTGCGCAAAACAGGAGAAGAACAACTCGTCGAGCGAGGACTTCCCCACCATCTTGCGCAGCGCATGGGCATAATCGCCGTGGCGGTTGGGTTCGATGGCATCGGCCACAAAGACCACCATATCGAGCGGCGTCATGTCGCAAGCGCCCACGGTGTGACGGTCGACAGCCTGAAAGACCGCCGGCGACAGCTCGGGAAAAAGCTGCGGAAGCTCATAGGCGGCAACCGGGCCATGCAAAAGCGGCGTCGCGGCAGACGGAGAGCCGGCAATCTTAATGCCATAATGCAGAGCGCGCGTGACCAGCTCGTCGTCGGAGAGCACCTTATCCCAGTCATGGATCAGGCCGGCGGCAGCGGCATCAAAGCGGTCGACACCGTACACCTCGGCTAGGTGCAGCGCAGTCTCGGCAACCCCGAGCGAATGCACGTAACGCTTACGCTTATCCTTCATGCGCACATCGAGCAACTCGTGGATACGCGTCAAGAGCGCGCGTTCGTCGCCCTCAAACTGATCTTCTACCGACAACGTTCTCCCCCATCAATCAAAATCGTCTTGCCCAAGATCGGCATACAGGCCGCGTTTACGGATATAGCCGAGCACGGACTCGCTCGTAAGATAGCGCACGCTCATGCCGCGAGCAACCCGCTTGCGAATGTTGGTCGAGCTAATCGCCAGCGCCGGAATCTGGATATACCGCACGTCAAACGGCAGGCCCGACTCTTTGATTCGCGCGCGAGCAGTATCGATATCAAAGCCCGGTCGCGTCGCCGCAATAAAGGTTGCCAGTTCGGCAATCTCATCTGCATTGTGCCAGGTCACAATATCGATAATCGCATCGGCACCCGTAATAAAGTAAAGCTTCACCTGTGTCGGGTAAAACTCGCGAAGGGCACGCAGCGTATCGGCTGTGTAGGTGACACCGGCACGATCGATCTCGAAGCGGCTTGCCAAAAAGGCCGGGTTCGCGGCGGTCGCGAGGACCGTCATGGCATAACGGTCCTCAGCAGGCGTCACCGGTTTGTCGAGCTTGAAGGCAGGAGAGCCGGCCGGCATAAAGAGCACGGCATCCAAGTCAAGGGACTCACGCGCCTGCTCGGCAGTAACCAAGTGCCCGTAATGAATCGGGTCAAAGGTGCCGCCCATAATGCCAAGCCGAAACTCGTGCCCATCCTTGACGGGAAGTTCAGGCAATCCGATTCCACCGCGCAGCGACATGACTTACTCGCCCTCCGGGGTCTCAACGTCTTCCGCAGCAACAGCGTCATCGGTGCCGTCAATGGCATCCACCGCGTCGACAGCCTCCAAGCTATCATCGGCGACGTCAACGAGCTCGACGGCGACGTCCTCGCTACCGTCCTCGAGCTCGTCCTCGTAATCCGAGAAGTCCTCGGCGCCCTCAAAGTCAAAGGCGCGCTGGCAAATGCGAACCTCGTCGCCGGCACGGCAGCCGGCCTTTTCGAGCGCATCGTCAACACCCATGCGGGAAAACTTATGCTGCAGGTAGATGACGGCTTCCTCGTTTTCCCAGTCGGTCTGGATAACCATGCGCTCGATGGCGCGGCCGACCACGCGGAAGGCGCCGGGCTCTTCCTGGACGATACGGAACCGCTTCTCGCGCTGGAGGCGGCGACGCTCCCACTCATCATCGCGAAGATCGACCGGCTCGTCAGAGACCGCCAGCTCGGCGCGAAGCTTAGCCACCTGCTCGCCCACGGCAAGCATCAGCGTGTTGAGACCGGCACCCGTCACAGCGGACACGGCAAAGAACATATGGCCATCGTCGAGCGCCGCACGCTTAAGGTCGGCAATCTTGTCGGCCGTGCCCGGCGCATCGCACTTGTTGGCGACGACGATCTGCGGGCGCTCCGAAAGCTCGGCACCATACTGCTCGAGCTCACGGTTAATAATGCGATAGTCCTCGACTGGATCGCGATCCTCAAATCCGCCCGTCATGTCAACGACATGCATGATCAAGGCCGTACGCTCAATGTGGCGCAGGAACTGATGGCCCAGGCCACGCCCCTCGCTCGCGCCCTCGATAAGACCCGGGACATCGGCGACGACATAGGAGTACTCGCCGGCTCGCACCATACCCAGATTAGGCACAAGCGTGGTGAAGGGGTAGTCGGCGATCTTGGGACGGGCAGCGCTCATGCGCGCGATGAGCGAGGACTTGCCCACCGAGGGAAAGCCCACAAGTGCGGCATCGGCCATAAGCTTCATCTCGAGCTCAATCCAGTGTTCCTCAGCAGGCTCGCCGAGCTGGGCAAAGGCCGGAGCGCGACGCACTGACGTCACAAAGTGGGTGTTGCCCAGACCGCCGGCACCACCGGGCGCCACGACAACGCGCTCACCGTCGTGCACCAGGTCGGCAATCTCGAACATCGGGGTCTGCGTCTCGGGGTCGAGCTCGCGAACTACGGTGCCCATGGGGACCTTGAGAATCAGGTCCTCGCCGCTCTTACCATTGCGACGAGCGCCCTGGCCATGCGTTCCGCGCTCAGCACGAAAGTGATGCTTAAAGCGGTAATCGATCAGCGAGGAAAGCTGAGCGTCGGCCTGAATGACGACGTTGCCGCCACGACCGCCGTCGCCGCCATCGGGGCCGCCCTTGGGAACAAATGCCTCGCGCCTAAACGACATGCATCCGGCTCCGCCGTCGCCGCCGCAAACGTTAATTCGGCTGATATCGGTGAACTGTGACAACAGAATCGCCTCCTACAAAAAAGAGGGAGACCCTTGAATCCTAAAACTCAAGTGCCTCCCACATATGTGCTCTATGAAGGGTGAATTACGCGTTCGCGAGCGGGCGTACGCTGACCCTGTGCTTGATACCCTTGTGGAACTCAACGGTACCGTCGACCAGCGCGAACAGCGTGTCGTCCTTGCCACGGCCAACGTTCTCACCCGGGTGGATGTGCGTGCCGTGCTGACGGACGAGAATCGTGCCCGTGGTTACCGTCTGGCCGGCATAGCGCTTCGTGCCAAGGCGCTGACCGCGGGAGTCACGGCCATTACGGGAGGAACCGAGTCCTTTTTTGTGTGCCATTGTGTATACCTACTCTTTCGTTACGAGTGTAATCTACTCGGCGACGGGAGCCTCGGCAACAGCCTCAGCCTCTGCCTTGACAGCCTTCTTGGCGCGGGAGGTAGCCTGAACCTTCACGATCTTCAGCTTGGTGAGCTGCTGACGGTGACCCTTCAGACGACGATAGCGCTTACGCTTGTGGAACTTGAAGACCAGCTGCTTCTCGCCCTTGAACTGCTCAACGATCTGAGCGGTAACCTTGGCCTTGGCCAGCTTGTCGGGATCGGTGACGATCTTCTTACCATCGTTGAGGAAGATAACCGGCAGGGTGATCTTATCGCCCTCATTGCCCTCGATCTTCTCGACGGTGATGACATCGTCGGTGGCGACCTTGTACTGCTTGCCGCCCGTGTTAACGATTGCGTACATGTTTACTTGCCCTTCATGCATCAGTTAGTGCAACAGCCGAATATAGTAGCAGGCGATAATACCCCCGTCAACGAGTATGTGGAGCAAATCCACAAGTTCGCACAGGTATGGGGCTGACGAGTCGGCCCTCGTCGTCCTCGCATGCTTGATTCTGACGCTCGACATCGTAGGAGCAGATGGTCACGAGGTCTTGCATACCGGTGGAAACGATAGGTGCATCGACGCCCGGGGTCAAGCCCTGCAACAAAACATCAGCGGCAGAAAGCAAAATTTCCGGACGCATGGACCCCTCGTTGTCGGCATGGGTGTCGAGCATGAGCACCAGATGGTCCGGGCGCTCCCCTGCCGTGAGCTCATAGCCCACCAGTGTGTGGTCAAGGTCTAGGCGCTTGCCCTTCTTACCGCGTGCGTAGTCGATGCCATGGCCTGCACGCAACGTGTCGATCGCAGCGCGCACCTCATCGGCGCTCACGGGTGCTTCGGCGTCCAAGTGTAGGTCGATACGGTACGACAGACGCGTGAGTTGCGCCGTCAGCGCCGGCGTGCGCACGTCGATGTATGCCGCCTCGATGGGGGCCAGATCGGCCGGAGATGCCGCCGCCAAACGTTCAAACGCCTCATCGAGCGCAACGAACTCAGTCATAAACAAGTCATACCACTCGCAGGTCGACGACGTTCCCACCGGCAACGCCGACGAAAAGCCCACGCGCATGTGCGGGGAGAAACCCTGCGTCACGGCGTAGGGCAGCCCCGCGCGACGCACGATGCGCTCAATGGTATGAATCACTTCGAGATGGCCCAGGTACTTAAGACGGTCGCGCTTGCCATAGCGAACGCGAAGCCTAAAGAGCGTGGAGTTGTCGGTCAAGCGCTCACTCATGCGCGATCACCCACCAATACGTTCTTGGCATGGAGCGTGGGGCAGATTCCACAGCCGGTGCACGACGTGCGGGTGCAGTCGGGCGTCGTGACACCCTCCAGCGAGCGGCGGTACTCGCGCTCGAGAAAGCCGCGCGAGCAGCCGGGGCTCACGTGCTCCCAGGGCAGGCGCCAGTCCAGCTCGTAGGGCAGGTGCACCAGCTCGTTGAGGTCGATGCCGTTTTTGGCAGCGGCCTCCTTCCAGTTGTCGAGCGAGAAGTGCTCCACCCAGGCGTCGAAGCGCGAGCCCGCACGCCAGGCATCGATGATGACCGGCGTCATATCGCGACCGGCACGGGAGAGTGCAGCCTCGATAAGCGAGGTCTCCGCATCGTGGTAGTGCACGCGAACGGCGCGGTTGCGCACGCTCGTGATGAGCAACTTCTGGCGGCGCTTGACGTCGTCGTAATCGAGTTGCGGGCACCACTGGAAGGGCGTTGCCGCCTTGGGGATGAACACCGAAACAGAGATAGACACCGAGATAGACCCGCGGCGCGCCTTGGGCACCACGGAGCGGCCGAGCTCCAGCACGTGATCGGCCAGGTTGGCGATAGCCACGATGTCCTCGTCGCGCTCGCCGGGAAGGCCCATCATGAAGTAGAGCTTCATGCGGTTCCAGCCGGCCTCGAAGGCTGCCTTGGCCGCGCGATCCAAGTCCTCCTCGGTCACGTTCTTGTTGATGATATCGCGCATACGCTGGCTGCCCGCCTCGGGCGCGAACGTCAGGCCGCCCTTCTTTTCGCCGGCGACTGACTCGGCCATATCAACGCCAAACGAATCCAAGCGCTGCGACGGAATGGACACACGAATGCCCGTGTCCTCCAGACGACGGTTGAGCCTACCGAGCACGTCGCGGATACAGGAGTGGTCGGTCGTCGAAAGCGAGGTAAGCGACACCTCGTCATAGCCAGTCTTTTCCAGACCCTGAATCACCGACGAGACGATCTGGTCGGCCGAACGCTCGCGCACCGGGCGATACGTCATGCCGGCCTGGCAAAAACGACAGCCGCGAGCGCAGCCGCGCAGAATCTCGATAGACAGGCGGTCGTGAACCAGCTGCGCATAGGGCACGCACGACTGCGACAGCGGATTCGTGGCGCCGAAATCCTCGACGACGCGCTTGTAGACCACGGTCGGCGCATCCTTGCCCTCGCGCGGCACGGTGTAGCCATGCGGCGAGCAGGGCTCGTCGTGACGAACCTCATAGAGCGACGGCACGTAGTTGCCGGCAATGGATGCAAGCTGCTCAACAATCTGCGCGCGCGGGACTCCTTCGTCGCGCAGGCGCCGATGCAGCTGGCAGGTCTCGAGCAGCGATTCCTCGCCCTCGCCGATGAGGATGGCATCGAAGAAGGCCGCGTACGGCTCGGGGTTGTACACCGAGGGACCGCCGGCGATGATAATGGGATCGTCCTCAGTGCGGTCGGCAGCCAACAGCGGAATGCCAGCGAGGTCGAGAGCCTCGAGGAAGTTCGTCACCGCCATCTCGTGCGGCACATGCAGGCCGACGATATCAAACGAAGCGACGGGGGCAGCGCCTTCGAGCGACAGCAGGGGAATACCCGCCTCGCGCATGGCGTCACCCATATCGGGCCACGGCACATAGCCACGCTCGCAGGAGATGCCCTCGGCCTGGTTAAGGATGTTGTAGAGGATGGCGATGCCCTGGTTGGGCAAACCAACCTCGTACACATCCGGATAGATCAGGCAGCAACGGTAGTCGGCATCGGCCTTGGAAAGCGTGCCCCACTCGTGATCGATATAGCGACTCGGCTTTTCGACCTTGGCGAGCAGCGGCTCAATTAAATGAAAGCAGTCTTTATACGGAACGCGCAACGGAAAACCCCTAAGCAGCGAGATCTGATGCGTCCTGATAGGACGCCATAGGACGGGTAGCGCCCGCGACCGTGGTCACCAGATCGCGAACGCGGGAGAACGTGGCAGTGACCACCTCGTTGGCACGGCTGTAGTCGACATCGCGCTCGTAAAGCGAAACGAGCGCACGGCCCATGCCGTAGGTGCCCGCGGCAGCAGTGAGCGCCTTGACGGCAAACCCAATATGCGGCGTCTGTTTGACGAGCGCGCGGGTGACCGCGCGGATCACAAGACCGCCGGCAAGCACGCCCGCGACCTCGTAGCCGCGCTCAGGCTTAATGCCGCGTCCAAAGACGGCAGCGAGCTCAAAGAGCATGCCCACCTGCGCCAGCGCCATAACGGGATAATCGGCGCCCGGCAAAAACACCAGCGCACCGGTCGCCATATTGGTGAGCGCGCACGAGGTGATGATACGATTGGCGGCCGCGATGCGCATGAAGGCAAAGTTCGCCGCAAAAGCCGTTTCCTTGTCGGTGCGATCGAGAATCCAGCGGGCAAGCGTCTCGAGCAGATACGTCTTATCGGTTGCCGCTACCACGCCGAGCATGGGCGTGGACTCCTCGATAAACGGCACCACCACAGCAGACTCGGCAAGCACGCACACGGGCGCGCCGGCGATCACGAGCTCCTGCACGGCACTCTCCAAGCGGTCGGAACCACACGAGAGCACCAGCACCACATCGGTATCGGTCTTTGGAGCAATTCGCTCCTCCCCCAGACGCTCGACGCGCACAATACCCGAGGTCGTCTGCGGCACAAAGGCGTCACGCACCGTCTCGGCCAGAAAGCGCGAGGCGGACGAATCCAGATAGACCGAGACGCGCACCGGCGTATCGGAATCCTTCTTAACGGACGCGCCCATCTTAAAAGCGCGGGTCAGCTTATCTACGGGAATTTTCATAGCAAACCCCTCCAGCGGTTACGCGGCGCCCGAACGATGCCGCCATATGGATTGTACGATACCCACCGTCAGCAGCTGAATCATCATCGAAGACGAACCGAAGCTAATAAACGGTAGCGGAATACCGGTAATCGGCATCATGCCGATGCACATGCCGATGTTTTCGAAGGTCTGGAACGCCCACATGCCAACGATGCCCACACACGAAAGACGCAAAAACAGCGACTCACACTTAAAGGCGACGCGAATCGTCGAAAAGATCAGCAGCACGTAGAGGCACAGGAGCAAAAAGGAACCACAAAAGCCAAAGGTCTCGGACAGAAAGGCGAAGACGAAGTCGGTGTGGAACTCAGGCAGAAAGCCGCCGGCTGACTGCGTCGCACGGCCCAAACCCTTACCAAAGAAGCCGCCCGAGCCAACGGCGATAAGCGACTGCTGCAGGTTGTAGGCATCGTCCGAATCGGCATTATCGGGGTCGATAAAGACCGTCAGACGGTTCATCTGATACTGCTTGATGAGCACATCGTGGCCGAGCAGCGAATCAAAGACCGAATCGAGCGCCAGGACGAGGGCCACCAGGCCCACGAGCAGGGCCAGGGTCGACAGCACCCATTCGCGGCGCGCACCGCTCATACAGATGACGATAGCGCCGGAAACCAGCACGACCAGGCCCGATCCCAGGTCGCCCATGGCAACGACGGCCAAAAAAGGAATGGACAGCATGCCGCAGAGCTTGACGTAGTCGCGAACGGTATCGATGCGGCCGTTATACTGCGAGCCAAGCGTAGCAATAAAGAAGATGGTGATGAGCTTGGCAAGCTCAACCGGCTGGAATGTCAAGCCAATACCGGGAATCTTGATCCAGCCCGTCATGCCCAGACCGCCCGTATAGGACAGACCCGGAATCTTGGGCGAGAGGATCACGATCAGGTCGATGACGAGCAACGCCGTCGAGAAATTGGAAATACCGCGCAGATCGGTACGCCAGACCAGCACCGCCAGCACCGCTCCGATGCCAATTCCCAGCAGATGGCGTGAGAACGAGGCATCGGCCTTAAACTGCGAAGCCGACCAGATGATGATGGCACCGTAGGCAACGAGCGCCACAGTAGCCACGAGCACACCGATATGCACCTTTTGGCGAAACGTGCCGCGCGAGGCCGAAAGTTGCTTGTTGACGCGGTCCAGGCTGCTGCGAGAGCCGGTTTTGGTTGAACGGAACAGATCCGCCGGAGAAAAATCCATCGCAACCTCCTATCGAACCGAAGAATCGCCCGAGGCCGAAGAGGTATCGGGCTCGTCATAAATCACGCCGAGCACGTCGCGCACGACATGCATCGCGGTATCTGAGCCGCCGCCGCCCTGCTCCAGAACAGTAGCGATGACATACTTGGGATCATCGGCCGGTGCATAGGCGCAGAACCACGCGTATTCGTCCTCGCCACTTTTCTCACCCGTGCCCGACTTGCCGTATACCTGCGGCGTCAGGGTGCCAAAGTGAGCCGCCAGGGACGTCGATGCCGTGTAAATCACGTCGTGCATGCCGTTGCGAACAAGAGCCAAATCCGAATCACTGTTGATCTTGGCCTCCAGGCGCTTCTTCTTGCCCTTGCCGTTGTACTTATAGGCATCACCGTCGCCATCGCGCGACACGGCAGACAAAAACACGTGAGGCACGTACTGTTTGCCGCCGTTGGCAAGACCCATATAGGCGCACGCCATCTGCAGGGGCGTCACCAGAATGTCGCCCTGGCCGATGGCAATGTTGGTCATATCGCCGGCATTCCACTTGCGGTCCTCGGCAGAGGCGTCGGTAAAGTACGACTCTTTCCACTCGGCATCGGGAATACGGCCCGCGCCCTCACTCGGCAGATCAATGCCGCAGGTCTTGCCTAGGCCCCAGCGACGAAAGACCTCCTGCAGGCCCTCGGGATGTTGCTCGTCATAGAAGAACGCCTTGCCCATGTCGTAGAAGACGGGGTCGCACGAGTTGGCGATACCCGACTGCAGCGTCATGGTGCCGTGGCCAGAAGTCAGCCAGCAGCGCTTGCCCCAAGCCTTGCCCAGGCCCGTCCAATAGCCCGTGCAGTTGGTTGTCTGCGTTGAAGTGTAGGTTCCAAACTCAAGACCGGCCAGTGCCGAGAGCGGCTTGATGGTCGAGGCCGACATGTACTGTCCGCTAATGGCGCGGTTGATCAGCGGGTGCGAACCTTTGTCATCATTGAGCTCGGTCCACACGTCATTTGAGACGCCGCCGATGAAGACGGACGGATCGAACTTGGGCTCGCTCGCCATGCCCAGGATCTCGCCATTGTTGGGATCGAGACACACCACAGCGCCGTTACCGGCATTGCTGTAGCCAGTGGTCTTGGCAAGCTCGATAGCGCTCGCCAGTGCCGTCTCACAGGCCTGTTGGATCTTAAGGTCGAGCGTGAGCTTAATGTCGGAGCCGGCCTTCGCGGGCACGGCGCCGGCCTGACCGGTCACATTGCCCGAGGCATCGACCTTGACGGTCTGCTCGCCACGAATACCCTGCAGCAGGTTTTCGTAGTAGCTCTCAACGCCCGCCTGGCCCACGATATCGCCCGACTGGTACGTAATCTTGCCAGCAGAAGCATCATCATCGCCAGAGGTTTTCTTATTCTGGGCCTCGAGCTGCTCGGAGGTAATGGTGCCGGTATAGCCCAAGATATGGCATGCCGTCTCGCCATATGGATACTGGCGCTCGGTACGCTCGGCAATCTTGACGCCCGGGAACTCGCCGGCATGCTCCTGAATATAGGCAACCGTGGAGCGACGGACGTCCGTCGCGATTGTATGCAGGCTCTGAGCGCCCTCTGTATTGTCCTGAATATTGCGAAGGACCGCCACGTAAGGCATTCCAAGCACGTTGGCAAGATGGCGAACCAGAACCTCATCCTCCGCAAGGTCGCGGTAGGCCACGACAGCAAGTGAGGGACGGTTCTGGACAAGCGCCACGCCATTGCGGTCAAGGATGCGACCGCGCACAGCGGGTGTGGTAACGGTGCGAGTCTGATTACTATTAGCCTGCTTCTCGTAATAGTCCGACGAGACCATCTGCATGCCCCACAGCTTGACGGCAAGTGCCGCAAACATCGCGCCCACACCCGTGGTGAGGATGGAAAAGCGGCCCTTAAAGGCGGTCGCCGCGGTATTGCCCTCGCCCTCGGTGGCGCGCGGGGCCGTTCCATGCTGCGTATCGTAGGTAAATCGGGAATCGCCACGACGCATGATGACCAGCGCGACCACGATGGCCACAACCAGCACGATACCGGCGATAATAACCGTCAACTGGGAAGACATCTATGGGCCTCCCCTATTTGAGCTTGCGGGTCTTGGGCTTAAAGCGCATACCCGTCTGGCGTCCGCCACGCGCGGAGAATCCATAGCCGGACTGCGGCACGACGCCGGACATCAAAAACGGAATGGCAACCAGACCCGTCAGGATCGAGGACGGCAGCGCATGGCCGAAGATCGCCACGACAAAGCTCGTCTCCAAACCCATAAACAGCAAGACGATGCTGTAGATCACATTAATGACGAGCGCGAAGGCGCCCACAGTGACGCCGCGCGCACTCGGGGTACCGCCCGTCTGACCGACGGCGCTGTGCACCAGGGCAAAAGAACCCACGGTCAGCAGGAGCGACATAACGCCCACCGGCACGGCAGCGGACAGGTCATAAAACAAGCCGCTGCAAAAACCGCACACGACGGCACGGGTCGGGTCGCCCGAGAACACGCTTAGGCACACCAAGATAATCATGAAGTTGACGCGACCGCCCGCAATGGAGATCTGCGGTGCCAGGCCTGCCTGCAGCAGCACGCATACAATTGCGGCAATCACAAACGTGCGGGAGCTCATCCCCTGCTCGTGTAGATCCATGGACATGCCCCCTATTCGCTCGAGCCGGAATCGGTCGTCTCGGACGTGTCGGAACTATCATCCGAACTCTCGTCCTTCGTCTTGGTCGCAGCATCGCGCGACGTTCCCTGCGGCGTGCTGTTGGCCGTGCTCACGTCCTCATCCGAGGCCGACTGTTCGTCGGTCAGCGAGGTGATGACCAGCACTTCCTCGTTGTTCTCGGCCGTGGTCTGAGCGCGCACCACAATGGTGTAGTACACGTCGTTTGCCGATTTCTCAACCGACGAGACGGTGCCGAGCGGAAGGCCCTTGGGGAACACGCCGCCGATGCCCGAGGTCACGATGATGTCGCCAACCTTAACATCGGAGTCGACGCTCACGTACTCAAGACGCAGCGTGCCGTCAGCCTGACCCTGTAGCATACCCTGGGCGCGCGTGTCCTGCACCATGGCGGACACGCCCGAGTTCTCGTCACCAATCAGGCGCACGGTAGAGGTCTTGGCCGATACCTCGATAATCTGGCCGATAACACCGGCAGAACTCGTCACGGGCATGTTGATGGTAAGACCGTCGGCAGAGCCTTTGTCGATAGTAACGGTCGAGGTCCAGGCATCGCCGGAGGCACCAACGATACGAGCAGCGGTCGATTTGAGGTTATAGGTCGACTGCAGGCCGACCAGCCCCTCCAGACGCTCGGCGGTCTTTTGAGCCTCGGAGAGCTCAGCAACCTTAGAGGTCAGTTCCTCGTTTTGCTCCTTGAGCTCGTCGAGCGTGTCCTGCGACGCCGTAAGGTTAGAGAACACGTTGCCGATCGCATTGAAGGGAGCCGCCACGGCCGAGCCCACAAAGCGCACCGGCGAGGTAATCGTCGTTACGCCCGAACGCACGGCATGAATCGGTCCTGCCTCGCCCTCGCGGATGTAAAACGTGAGCAGCAACACCGAAATCAGGCTGAAAACAATCAACGGGCGCATACCCGTTGATTGTCGCTTGGTATTCAGATTTGTGGAGAAACCCGAAGATCGTGCCAAATGGAATCCACCTTTTGGAAATTAAGCATTGGTCTGGACGAAGCCGCCATCAAACGCATTGGCCTCGAGCACGCGGGCACAGCCGTTAACGACGTTATCGAGCGCCGTGGGGCTGACGTTGACCGAAACGCCGGTCTCATCGCGCAGGCGCACGTCAAGACCGCGCAGCAGCGCGCCGCCACCGGTCAGCAATATGCCATAGTACATAAGGTCAGAGGCAAGATCGGGCGGCGTGGCATCGAGTGCGTCCTTGACGGCCTTGGCCATCTCGTCGAGCGGCTTGTTGAGCGCGCGACGAATCTCCTCGCTCTCGATGCGCACGGTCTTGGGCAGACCCGTGATCACGTCGCGGCCGTTGACCTCGACGTCGAGCTCGTCCTTGAGCGGCACGGCGGAGCCGACCTTGATCTTGATGTCCTCTGCCGTACGCTCGCCGATGGCCAGGTTGTAGGCATCGCGAACGTGCGTGAGGATGGCCTGATCGAACTCGTCGCCGGCAATACGGATGGACTGCGAGACGACGATGCCGCCCATAGCGATAACGGCAACCTCGGTGGTACCGCCGCCGATATCGATGACCATGGAGCCGGTGGGTTCCTCGACGGGCAGGTCGGCGCCGATAGCGGCGGCCATAGGCTCTTCGATCAGATAGGCCTGGCGGGCACCGGCCTGGATCGTGGCCTCAAAGACAGCACGTTTCTCGACCGACGTGACACCGGAGGGAACGCAGACGACAACGCGCGGACGCGGAGTCCACGGATAGCGCTTCTCGGACGCCTTGTCGATAAAATAGCGAAGCATGGCCTCGGTAACATCGAAGTCGGCGATAACGCCGTCCTTCAGGGGACGAACGGCCACGATGTTGCCGGGCGTTCGGCCGAGCATGCGCTTTGCCTCGATACCGACCGCCAGGATGCGCTCGTCGTTCTTGTCGATGGCGACAACAGAGGGCTCGCGAATGACGATGCCCTTGCCGCGCACGGAGACAAGCGTATTTGCGGTGCCGAGGTCGATGGCAAGATCGCCCGCATAGCTACCGAAGAACATATCCATCAAAGAAAACAACGCAACTCCTGATGTGTTGGATGATTGCTGGAAAACTACTAGCTCATGATACTAGCGCAAGCCCGGCACCTCACTTGCGGTGAAGCGCCGGGCAAAGCTAAATCCCATAAGGTCACTACTGGTTGTCAGCAGCCGAGAAATCCATATCGAGCGAGGAAACGGCCCAGCCGATATGATTGTCGGAGCGCACGAATTTGACGGTGTACTCCTGCTCGCCGCCCTTGGACAGCGATGCCTTCACCTTAGCGGTCGTCTCGGTCATGGACTGATCCATGCCCTCGACGGACACGGTGGCGCCCTGCGGAATCGAGGAGATGATCATCGACTTGGCGTCCTCGGACAGGCTCGAGGCCAGGCAAGACTCGGCCTTTGCGGTGTCACCGTCGCCGGCAGCCTGGAACAGATCGGTGATAACCGACTCCTGCGAGGGGAAGCCAAAGCCGCGCGTGTAGGCAAAGCCCAGACCGCCCGCAGCAATCAAAATGAGCAGAAGCAGCACGATGAAGACTTTGAGACCCGTGTGGCGATGGCGACGACGGACCTTGGCCTGCTTACGATCCTGACGGTCCTGCTGGACCATCTCGGACTCGGACAGCGTAAAGAAGCCGGTGTCCGAGGGATCGGGCATAAACTGACCGGTCGCGCCCGTAGGATCGAGCGGATCGACGGCAGGAGCGTCCATCGCGGGCGCCGGAGCCGTGGCCATAGCCGTCTGGGCAGACAGTGCGGCAAGCGAATCATGCACGCGGGCAAGCTCATCGGCCTGCTCGGAAGTGAGCTGGTAGATGCCATCGGCAGTAGCGGCGTTAAAGGCGTCGAGTGCGTCGGAGGGACGACCGGCGGCAGAAAGCGCCTGACCCATGCCGGCATTGAGCGCACGCGTGTCGTCGCGGGGGCCGGCAAAGTCGATAGCCGTGCGGTAGGTCTCCACGGCATCCGCCGGACGGCCGAGCTTAATGAAGCAACGACCGAGCTCGCCGAGTGCGGCGGCAGGAGCCGGATTGGCGCCGTCGATGGCAGCCTGACGGAAGGCAGTACCCGCGTTGGCATAATCGCCCGACTGGAACAGCGCATTGCCCAGGCCCAGATAGGCCTTGAACGGCGTGGCATAGGAAGCATCCTGCGTAGCAGCAGAGAACGCCTGGGCGGCCGTCGTGTAGTCGCCCACGGCGGCGAGCGCCTTGCCGCGGTTGGTGAGCAGCGCGCCGCGCTTGCCGTAGGTGCCGTCGTTGAGGGCGGCAGCATAAGCCTCGGCGGCCTCGGCATACATGCCCAGGTGCATCAAGGCGTTGCCACGAAGGTGATCGGCCTCGCCCATAATCTCATCGGGAGTCTTTGCCGCCCCAAGCATCTGGGCTGCAGCGGAAAAATCACCCGCGCGGTAAGCGGCGCGGCCCTGTTGGATCAGCTGGCTATTCAAGGAAGTCCCCTTTACTCGTGAACGATCTCGACATGGACGATCTCGTCGCCGGCACGCAGCTGCGAAATCACATCGAGACCCTCGACCGTGGTACCAAAGACGGTGTAACCGGAATCGAGGTTATGCTGGGCGCCCAGGCAGAAGTAGAACTGCGAACCCGCGGAATCGGGATCCATGGAGCGCGCCATGGCAAGGGCACCATCGACATGGCTGTTGCGCGGATTGGTGGCAAACTCGCCCTTGATGCAGTAGCCAGGGCCACCGGTACCGGGCATGCCGTCGGGGCCCTCAAGACCGGCAGCGACGTCGGCGCCGGACATATCGCGGGTATTGGGGTCGCCGCCCTGAATGACAAAGCCGGGCACATAGCGATGGAACTTAAGGCCATCATAGAAACCCATCGTGGAAAGCTCGCAGAAGTTCGCGACATGAATGGGAGCGCCCTCGCCGTCAAACTTGACCTTGATGGTACCCTTCGACGTCTCGATAACGGCGCACTCGTCGCCGGCAAGCTGATACTCGGGCGTGTAGAGCTCTTTCTTAAAACCAAACATGTGGTTCCTTCCTCGTGCGTTTAAAGCATATTTGTACGAATTGTAGCAATAAGCATGCGCTTACATCAATTGCGCACGTAGGTTATGCCGACTATGGCGAACTAATTTTAGGAACGCTGCTGCGGCTTCCAGGATCCCACGTTGGCGTCGTACTGATTCAGCGCGCTGTTGCCGCCCTGTGCGATGGGCGCCAGGATCTCGCTTTGGTGGGAACTCATCGACTCACCATCAGGAATGGCCAGCGAGATGTCCCAGCTCTGACAGATCACGTCGACGCGCTCGTACATCCACTCGGCAAGCTGCTTTAAGTGGGCGATGTCATCCGCATAGACCGTATCGTCTTGCACCTTAAGGTTGTTGAGCTCATCTTGCGTCTTTTTGATCTGGTCGCGCAAGGCGTAGGCACTCTGCGACAGTTCCTGACGGGTGGACAGCGGCGTTCGAAGATAGCCGTTGTTAAAAGAATCGATGACCTCGCCGATCTGGTCCTCGTCACCGTAGGACACGATGGTCTGATACAGACCGTCGAGCCTGGTATAGAGCTGATCATCGGTGAGCACGGTTTCTTCCTGGACCACCTCGGCAGAATCGTCCTGCTTGGTATCGTCCTCAGTCGCCTCGCCCTTTTGGCGCGTGGGGAAGGTGGTTTGTGCAGCTTGGCCAAACTGGTCGTAGAAGCCAGGCATAACACCCATGGGATCGGTCGTCACGAACCAATAGGCACCGCCGCAAACGACGGCAAGGACCGCGATGATAATGAGCGGCTTGGGGATATGACGCTTGTGCTTGTGATAGGCGTCCTCGTCGGGATGCACCTTGCGCTTGGGTTTTTGAGCATCGTCATGCAGGGAAACCGGCGTGGGAATATCGACCTTGGGGATGCCGAAATCCTTATCGAAAGCCGGCAGCATGCAGGTCTCGTTAGGATCGGCGGCGTCCGAAAGCACCGCAGCGGCAGAGGCCGGCGCATGAGGCACCTCGGTATCGATCTGCTCTTGCGTTAGGCGCGGAAAGCCTGCCGTGCGGCCCGCTGCCAGGTCGGATGCGGCCGCGTCCTCGGAGAGGATACCCGGAGCGGGGCGTCCGCATTTGGGGCACGTACGATCATGCGGAGAAAGACGGGCACCGCAGCCCTCACAGAACACGAACTCGGTGTGCTCGGGACCATCGCCCGGACCCACATAGGCGTTGCAGTAGGGGCAGAACGAGGCGCCGTCCTCGATAGTCTTAAGGCAATGCGGGCAGATCACGGCATCCTCTTTTCGAAGCAATTCAAACAATCGAGGTTAGAGCATAACATCGCCACGGCCCCACAGGAACAAGGCACCAATTCAACATCGCCAGGGCGCGTAGCTACTTTTTCTTTTTGCTTGGCATCGAGACTTTGATGCCTTGGGCGGACTTGGTCACGCGAGAGCGCTTGGCTCCGGTACTCTTCTTTTTCTTGGGCTGGGCCTGGGCAACGCCCTCGAGTGCGCGGGCCTCGGCCTCGCGAGCGGTGCGATCTTCGCGGCGCTGCGCCATGTCGGCGGCGACGCGCTTGGCAAAACGCTCGGCCGTCGAACCCGTCGAGCTCACCTTGCCGCCACCGCGACCCAGGTGAACGCGCACACCACGGCCAAAACCAGTTGCGGCATGACGACGACGCGGCTTGAGCGAATCCATCATCGTGGCGAGCTTAAAGAACACCGAGCAGGTAAAGATCACGATGACAGCCAAGATAACCATCTGGCCTATCGACAGGTTGGCAATAGACAGCAGCTCCGGGAAACCGATAACGCCCACCAGGATGCCGGCGACTACAAACACAAAAAGCACCACACGTAAGGGCGTGAGAGGCTGCGAGATGCGCCAGATCAGGCTGACGCTCGCCGCGCACGACGTAAGCAGGCACATCGTAGACAGCGTGAGCTGGCTAAAGCCAAACACGCGCGCCACAAAGATATCGAGCGCCGCAGCCAAAATGACTGCAATCGACGCCGGCAGCGCACGCTTGAGTACGTTAGTCAAAAATGACCCCTTCACGCGAGCATTGTTGGGCTCCAAACCCAGCACAAAGCCCGGCGCGCCGATGCAGAAGAAGTTGATGAGTGTCATCTGGATGGGCTCGAAGGGGTACGGCGGCAGTGCAATGCACAGCGCCGCCAGGCCCATCGAGAACAGCGTCTTGGTCAGGAACAGCGAGGCCGAACGCTGCAGGTTGTTGATGGAGCGACGGCCCTCGGCCACCACGGCGGGCATCGAGGCAAAGTCGTTGTCGACGAGTACGATCTCGGCCACGTTACGTGCGGCATCGGAGCCAGCCGCCATGGCCACGGAGCAGTCGGCCTCCTTGAGCGCCAGCACGTCGTTGACGCCGTCGCCCGTCATGGCCACGGTGTGCTCGCGGCGCTTGAGCGCCTGCACGAGCTCGCGCTTCTGCTGCGGGGTCACACGACCAAAGACATGGTAGCGGTCCACTGCGGCATCGAGCTTGGCCGGCGTATCGAGCGTCGTGGCGTCCACATAAGCGTCCGCCCCCGGCACGCCCACCACGCGCGCGATCGACGACACCGTACGCGGGTCGTCGCCGCTGATCACGTTGAGGGTCACGCCCTGCTCGTTAAAGTAGCCAATAGTCTCGGCCGCCGAGGTACGAATCTCGTCGCGGATGGTCACAAATCCCACGGGCTCGGCCTCGCCCACCATATCCCCATCGGGCGTAAAGCCGTCCACGCGCGCCACCACGAGCACGCGGCAGGTATCGGCAAGCTCGGCGACACGGTTCTCGACCTGGGCAAACGCACGATCAGAGAGCACAAATTGCGCGGCGCCCATTACGTAGGAGCCCTGCGCAAAAGAAGCGCCGCTCCATTTTTTAGACGACGAGAATGGAATGACCGACAGCGGCTCGGACACCTCGACCGGGCGATCGGCGTAATAGTTGAGCAGCGCCTGGCAAGTCTCGTTGGCATCGGCCGAAGTCGCACGTGCCACGTTAGCCAGCGCAAAATCGAGCACTGTGGTATCGACGGGAACAGCCGCCTCGTCCGAGTCCACGCCAAAGCCAACACCCTCAACAGGCAGCGGATACGTGCCCTCGACCTCCATACGGCCCGACGTGATGGTGCCCGTCTTGTCCAGGCACAGTACATCGACGCGAGCGAGCGTCTCGATGCAGTAGAGCTGCTGCGCCAGCACCTTGCGGCGGGCCAGGCGCACCGTGGCGATGGCAAGCACCGACGAGGTCAGCAGCACCAGGCCCTGCGGGATCATGCCCAGCAGGGCGCCCACCGTGGACAGCAGCGCCGACGAAGGCACATGACCAGCCAACAGCTCGGAGAAGCACCACGAAAGCGCGCTATCGCCCGGGGTTCCCGCGGCATCCCACAGCTCGCTCACACTCGAGGCAAACAACGCCAAACCGAGCGGGATCATGATGATGCTCGCAAAGCGCACGATGGCGTTAAGCGCGTTCATGATCTCGGAATTGACCTTTTTGACGTACTTGGCCTCGTTATTAATTTTGGCCACGTAGTTGTCGGCGCCGACATGGATCACGCGGGCGCGCAGCAGGCCCGAGTCGATAAAGCTGCCGCTCATGAGCTCGGAACCGGGCTGCTTCTTAATAAGGTCGCTCTCGCCCGTCAGCAGGCTCTCGTTCACGAGCGCCTCGCCCGATACCACCACGGCGTCGGCCGGAATCTGGTCGCCGCGCCCCAGGCGGATAATGTCGTCGAGCACGATCTGGTCCAGGTCGAGCTCCACCTCGGCGCCGTCGCGCACCGCGATGGCCTTCTTGGAGGTCAGCAGTGTGAGCTTATCGACCATCTTCTTGGAACGCATGGACTGGATGACGCCAATAGCGGTATTAAGGAACACCACGAACAGGAACGTCAGATTCTTAAACGAACCGGTCAAAATGACCAGGAACGCCAAGATCACGTTGATCAAATTGAACAACGTGCAGAGGTTCTCGATGATGAGCTCTTTGACCGACTTGGTCTTATACTCCATGTTGCGGTTGATCTTACCGGCGGCGATGCGCTCCTCGACCTCGGCGGTCGAGAGTCCACGCTCGATATCCGTTGCTGCCATACCACGTCCCATCACGTCGCGTCGGTATAAGAAAAACCGCCCGGACCATGCGAGGTTCGGACGGTCTTACGTTCGATGGTGCCCCATGTTGGATTCGAACCAACGGCCTTCTGCTCCGGAGGCAGACGCTCTAATCCCCTGAGCTAATAGGGCCAACGTTTGGCATTATACCCAAGTGCACCACGGGCTATCAAAATAAAAGAAAAAGCTTTGCAATTCCGAGGAAGACGCGGCGCAACGGCCCACTTTAGAAGGCAAAAGCGAGTCAGATAGTATAAACTCTCATGCACCATATATACACGGCTCGCGATGCGGGCCGTTTTTGCAAAAGTTATCCATCGAGGTGAGAGGCACACCATGATTGCAATTTTAAAGCAGAGCGCCAGCGACGAGGCCGTCGGCCATATCGTCAGCTGGATTGAGAAAAAAGGCCTGAAGACCGACGTCTCGCGCGGCGAGAACGAGACGATTATCGGCCTGGTGGGCGATACGACCAAGATCGACCCGTTCCTGCTCGAGTCCATGGATGTCGTCGAGCGCGTGCAGCGCGTCTCGGAGCCGTTCAAGCGCGCCAACCGCAAGTTCCACCCCGAGGACTCCGTCATCGACTGCGGCCACGGCGTCAAGATCGGCGGCGACCAGTTCCAGGTCATCGCCGGTCCCTGCTCCGTCGAGGGCGAGAACCTCATCCGCATCGCACGTCGCGTAAAGGCCGCCGGCGCCACGATGCTGCGCGGCGGTGCCTACAAGCCCCGCACCTCCCCCTACGCCTACCAGGGCATGGGCCCTGCCGGCCTCGACCTGCTGTGCGAGGCGTCTGCCGAGCTCGACATGCCGATCGTCACCGAGATCATGGACCCACGCGACGTGCAGGTCTTCCTGGACAAGAAGATCGACGTCATGCAGATCGGCGCCCGCAACGCCCAGAACTTCCCTCTGCTCAAAGAAGTCGGCAAGACCAAGACTCCGGTCTTGCTTAAGCGCGGCATGTCCGGCACGATCGATGAGCTGCTCATGGCCGCCGAGTACATCATGAGCGAGGGCAACGACAACGTCATCCTGTGCGAGCGCGGCATCCGCACCTTCGAGACCCGCACCCGCAATACCTTCGACCTCAACGCCGTGCCGGTGCTGCACCACCTGTCGCACCTGCCCGTCGTCGCCGACCCCAGCCACGCCACCGGCTACACCCGCTACGTCGAGCCCATGGCGCTCGCCGCGACCGCCTGCGGTGCCAACGGCCTGGAGATCGAGGTCCACGACGAGCCGAGCCGCGCCTGGTCCGACGGCGCCCAGGCCCTCACCCCCGATCAGTTCGACGACACCATGCGCCGCATCCGAGCCATCCGCGAGGTTGTCTGCCAAGAGACCATGGAGTAGCCCATGGGTACGGTGAGAAACGCGCGCGTTAACCAGGGCGGCCCCAAGTGCGCCGGCATCGTCGGCCTTGGCCTCATCGGCGGTAGCTTTGCCCGCGGATATGCACAGGCGGGCGTCCGCGTGCTGGCCTGGGACCCCGATGACGATGTCATGACGGCCGCCAGCATGGGCACTGTCGCCGGAGAGCTCAACGACAAGACACTCGGCGAATGCGACATCATCGTCCTGGCCTGCTACCCCGAGGCCTGCATCGAGTGGCTCGAGACGCACGCCAAGGCGCTCGCCGACGCCACCGACACCGACGCCATCATGGGCCCCGTGGTAATCGACACGGTGGGCGTCAAGGGCATCGTGTGCGAACGCGCCTTTGAGCTTGCCCGCGAGCACGGCTTTTACTTTGTGGGCGCGCACCCCATGGCGGGCACGCAGTACTCGGGCTATGCGCACTCCCGCGCCGGCCTGTTCCAGGGCGCTCCGCTCGTGCTCGTGCCGCCCGCGGTGGACGACGCGCTCAAGCTGGAACTTTTGGGCCAGGTGCGCGAGATGGTGCGCCCCTTGGGCTTTGGCAAGTTCAGCGTGACCAGCGCCGCCGAGCACGACCGCGTCATCGCCTTCACGAGCCAGCTTGCGCACGTGGTGTCCAACGCCTACGTCAAGAGCCCGACCGCCCAGGTCCACCACGGCTTTTCAGCCGGTAGCTACCGCGATCTCACCCGCGTGGCGCACCTCAACCCGCAAATGTGGTCCGAGCTCATGATCGACGACGCCGACGCGCTTGCCTTCGAGATCGACCACCTGATCGAGTCGCTCGGCACCTACAGCCGTGCGCTCAAGGACCGCGACCAGCGCTATCTGGAGAATCTCCTTGCCGAGGGCGACCGCATCAAGCGCGCACTCGATGACGAGGCCTCCCACTAGACCACCCATCACGCCAGGTCGAAAGGACCGAAGCTTATGGCGATTACCATCGATATCGACACTGCACGCCCCTACCAGGTGCATGTTGGCACGTTTTTGCTGGAGCAGGCGGGACCGCTCGTGCGCGCCACTGCCGGCGGCACCAAGGCCGTCATCGTGACGGACACCAACGTGGGCCCGCTCTACCAGATGCCCGTTAAGCAGAGCCTGGAGGCATCAGGCTACGAGGTGAGCATCTGCACCTTCGAGGCCGGCGAGGCCCATAAGCGCGCCGAAACCTATGTTGCCATTTTGGAGTTTGTGGCCGAGCACGAGCTTTCGCGCTCCGACGTGATCGTGGCACTCGGGGGCGGCGTCGTGGGCGATGTGGCGGGCTTTGTGGCCGCGACCTACATGCGCGGCTGCAAGTTTGTGCAGATCCCGACGAGCCTGCTCGCCATGGTGGATTCGTCGGTGGGCGGCAAGACCGCCATCGACCTGGCTGCCGGCAAGAACTTGGCCGGCGCCTTTTGGCAGCCGAGCGTGGTTATCGCCGACGTGGGGTGCCTGGCCACCCTCACGCCCGAGCAGTTCGCCGACGGCTGCGGCGAGGTCGTCAAGCACGCCGTGATCGCCGACCCGGAGCTTTTCGCCGAGCTGGAGAAGACCCCGCTCACGCTGGAGCTGCTCAACCGCGATGTGGCCCGCGTAGCACTCATCATCGCCCGCAACATCGACATCAAGCGCGCCGTGGTCGTCGCCGACGAGCACGAAACCAACCAGCGCAAGCTGCTCAACTTTGGACACAGCGCCGGACACGCCGTCGAGGCCTGCGAGCACTTTGAGCTCGGACACGGCAACTGCGTGTCGATCGGCATGGGCATCATCACGCGCGCCGCGGCCCTGCACGGCGTTTGCGATGCTGCACTGCCCGGCCGTATTGAGGAGCTCTGCGCCCGCCACGGCCTCAAGACCCGCTGCGATCTAGATGCCGACGCCGTCTTTGCCGAGGCGCTCCACGACAAGAAGCGCGCGGGCGACACCATCGACCTGGTGATTCCGCACGGCATTGGCCGCTGCAGCATCGACCGCACGCCGCTTTCCACTTTCCACGAACTCATTGCCGAGGGCCTCGGCCAGAAGGGAGACGCATCCGCATGCTAGCCCGCATCACCCCGTCCCCGCTTAAGGGCACCGTTCCCGCCATCGCGTCCAAGTCGATGGCGCACCGTCTCATCATCTGCGCTGCGCTTGCCAACGGCGAGACGCACGTCACCTGCAACACCACCTGCGCCGACATCGAGGCCACGGTGCGTTGCCTCACGGCGCTCGGCGCCCGCATCGAGACCGTCGAGGACGGCTTCCAGGTCCACCCCACCATGAAGAGCATTGAGTTCGGCCTGCTCAAGGCCCTTGCCGGCGGCACGCTCGACTGCGGCGAGAGCGGCTCCACGCTCCGCTTTATGCTGCCCGTCGCCTGCGCGCTGGGGGCAGAGGCAACCTTTGTGGGACAGGGCCGCCTAGGCGCACGCCCGCTGTCCCCGCTCTCGGACGAGATCATTGCCGCCGGCTGCGACCTACAGGGTCTGGGCGGTTTTCCGCTCAAGACAAGCGGACGCATGCGCCCGGGCACCTTTGTGCTGCCGGGCAACGTAAGCTCGCAGTATATCTCCGGCCTGCTGCTGGCAGCCCCGTTGCTCGCCCAGCCCTCCTGTGTGCAGGTGACTGGCCTCATTGAGAGCCGCCCCTACATCAACCTAACGATCCAGGCCATGAAGGCCTTTGGCGTTGAGGTCAACGTCGAGCGCATTCCGGCCAAGGACGGCCAGCCCGAGGTCACGAACTTCCGCGTGAGCAGCGGCTCGTACCGCACGCCCGGCAGCGTGGCCGTCGAGGGCGACTGGTCCAACGCTGCCTTTTGGCTGTGTGCCGGCGCTATCGGCACCGACCCCATCACCGTCGAGGGCGTGTCCCTGAGCTCCGCACAGGGCGACCGCAACGTGCTTGCCGCGCTTTCGCGCTTTGGCGCCCGCATCGTGCGCTCCACCAACGCCGCCACCGTGCAGTCCGACAAGCTCGCCGGCTTTGAGATGAGCGCCCACGACATTCCCGACCTGGTGCCCGTTATCTCGGCCGTGGCCTCGCTGGCACAGGGCCGCACCTTTATCCGCGATTGCGCCCGCCTGCGTATCAAGGAATCCGACCGCCTGGCCACCACCACCCGCGAGCTCACCGCGCTGGGCGCGCAGGTGCGTATTGCCGGCGACGACCTCATCATCAAGGGCGTCGATGCCTTTACCGGCGGCGAGGTCGATTCGCACAACGACCACCGCATCGCCATGATGGCCGCCATCGCCGCGAGCCGTGCCACCGGCGAGGTCGTGATCCACGGCGCCGAGGCCGTCAACAAGTCCTATCCCGATTTTTTCGACCACTACCGCCTGCTGGGCGGCAAGGTCACACTCGAGGAGGAATAGCATGTCCTCGACCTTTGGCAACGTCTTGCACTTAAGCATCTTCGGCCAATCGCACTCCCCCGCTATCGGCTGCTCGCTCGATGGCATCCCGGCGGGCATCGCCGTGGACCAGGAGAAGCTGCAGGCCTTCCTCGACCGTCGCGCCCCCGGCCGCGACGAGACCGCAACCAAACGCCGCGAGGCCGACGCAGCGCATATCATCGCCGGTGTGATCGATGGACATACCACCGGCGCGCCCATCGCCGCGATTATCGAGAACACCAACACGCGCTCCAATGATTACACCGAGCTGCGCCGCAAGCCCCGTCCCGGACATGCGGACTTCCCTGCGCGCGTGAAGTATCACAACATGCACGATGTCGCTGGTGGCGGGCATTTTTCCGGCCGCCTAACGGCCCCCTTATGCATCGCCGGCGGCATTGCGCTGCAGGCACTTGAGGCCCGCGGCATTCAGGTCATGGCGCACGTCGCGCAGATCGGCGGCATCTCCGACCTGCCGATGGACGATATGGTCTATCGCGAGGCCGACCGCAAGGCAATCCTTACGAACGATCTGCCGTGCATTGACGCCGCCGCAGCCGGCCGCATGCGCGAGGAGATTCTTGCCGCGCGCGACGAGCTCGACAGCATCGGCGGCATCGTGGAGTGCGGCATTTACGGGCTTCCCGCGGGCATCGGCGACCCCATGTTCGACGGCATCGAGAACCGCATCGCGCAAATCGCGTTTGGCATTCCCGCCGTAAAGGGCGTGGAGTTTGGCATGGGCTTTGCCGTGGCCGCCATGCGCGGCAGCGAGAACAACGATCCGTATCGCATCGACGCCGAGACCGGCGAGATCGAGGTTGAGTCCAACAACGCCGGCGGCATCCTGGGCGGTATTTCGACCGGCGCGCCCGTCATGTGGCGCATGGCCGTAAAGCCAACGCCCTCGATTGGCCGCGAGCAGCAGACCGTAGACATGGACGCCATGGAAAATGCCGAGCTCTCGATCCACGGCCGCCACGATCCCTGCATCGTCCCCCGAGCCGTCCCCGTAGCCGAAGCAGCCGCCGCCCTCGCCATCTGGGACGCTCTCCTCGAGGACGCCGCCCAGCTCTAACCCGACTCACCTGGGTTGCCTGCCAACTCAGCCGTTACGTGAAAGGGGCCTCCATGGACCTTGCTGACATCCGCCAGGCCATCGATGGCATCGACACCACGCTCCTAAACAGCTTTGTCGAGCGTATGGACATTGCCACCGAGGTCGCCAAATCAAAGATCGAGACGGGCAAGGCCGTCTTCGACCCCGCCCGTGAGCGCTCCAAGCTCAACAACCTCGCCAGCCGCGCGCCCGAGCGCTACAAGGCGCAGACCATCACCCTGTTCCGTCTCCTCATGAGCATGAGCAAGGCCGAGCAGCAGCGCTACATCAACGAGCTCAAGGGCATCACGGTGTCGCAAAAGGCCCATGCCATGGCCGCAGCCTTTGACACACCCTTCCCCCAGACGGCAACCGTCGCCTGCCAGGGCGTCGAAGGTGCCTACAGCCAAATCGCCGCGTGCAAACTCTTCGACGTGCCCGACATCGCGTTTTTCGAGACCTTCGAAGGCGTTATGCGCGCTGTGCGCGACGGCTTCTGCGAGTTTGGCGTGCTGCCCATCGAGAACTCCACCGCCGGCTCGGTCAACGCCGTCTACGACCTGCTCGCCCAGTTCGACTTCCACATCGTGCGCTCGCTTCGCCTCAAGATCGACCACAACTTGCTCGTCAAGCCCGGCACCAAGCTCGCCGACGTGCGCGAGGTCTACAGCCACGGCCAAGCCATTGCCCAGTGTGCCGGCTTTATCGAGTCCCACGACCTGCACGCCACCAAGTACCCCAACACCGCCATGTCGGCCGAGATGGTCGCCAGCTCCGAGCGCACCGATGTTGCCGCCATCGCATCGCGCAGCTGCGCGGCACTCTATGGCCTGGAGGTGCTGGAGCCCAACATCCAGGACTCGGACAACAACTACACGCGCTTTGTCGTCATCAGCCGCGAGCCGCGCGTCTATCCCGGTGCCAACCGTACCTCGCTCATGATCACCACGGCCAACGAGCCGGGCGCCCTCTATCGCGTGCTCGAGCGCTTCTACGCACTCAACATCAACCTCATCAAGCTCGAGAGCCGCCCCATCCCCGGTCGCGACTTTGAGTTTATGTTCTACTTTGATCTGGACTGCCCCTTTGGCAGCAAGGCCCTCGACGACCTGCTCGATTCCATCGACGACGTGTGCGAGAGCTTTACCTACTTTGGCAGCTACACGGAGGTGCTCTAGATGACCGATACCGCCGCAACCTGCCCCTACGGCGTGCTGGGCCGCGTGCTGGGCCACAGCTACACCCCAACCATCTACAAGGAGCTGGCGGGGCTTGAGTACGTGCGTTTTGAGCGCGAGCCCGAGGACCTCGCGGCCTTTATGACGGGCAACGAGTGGGAGGGCACCAACGTGACTATCCCTTACAAGCGCGCCGTCATGAACTACCTGGACGAGCTGAGCCCGCTCGCCGAGCGCATGGGCAACGTCAACACCATCACGCGCCTGCCCGACGGGCGCCTGCGCGGCGACAACACCGACTACTTTGGTTTTCAGTGCCTGGTCGAGGAGCTGGGGGTTGAGGTTACCGGCAAGAAGGTCCTCGTGCTTGGCGCTACCGGTGGTGCCGGCACCACGGCAAGCATGGTGCTCGGCGACCTTGGCGCCACCGTGGTGCCCGTGGGCCGCACGAGCGAGGTCAACTACGGCAACATCGCGCAGCAGTCCGACGCCGCCCTACTCGTCAACTGCACGCCCGCCGGCATGTTCCCCCATTGCCCCGACGCGCCTTGCACGCTCGAAGGGCTCGATGCGCTCGAAGGCGTTATCGACATTGTCTACAACCCCGCCCGCACGGGCCTGATGCTCGAGGCCGAGCGCCGCGGTATCCCCTGCATCGGCGGCCTGCTGATGCTCGTGGCCCAAGCGGCACAGGCCGTCGAGCGCTATACCGGCCAAGTCACCCCGCGCAAGCGCATCTTGGACGTAACAGAGCGTCTGTCTCGCCGCGAGCAAAACATTGCCCTGATCGGCATGCCGGGTTCGGGCAAGACCCGCGTGGGCGAGCAGATCGCCCTGCTCACGGGTCGCGAGCACATCGACTTGGACCGAGCGCTTGAGGAGCGCCTGGGCATGCCCTGCGCCGACTATATCGTCGAGCGCGGCGAGGCAACCTTCCGCGAGCAGGAGACGGCGGCGCTGGCCGACATCTCCAAGCGCAGCGGCCTGGTGCTCTCAACCGGCGGCGGCATAGTCACGCGTGACGAGAACTATCCGCTGCTGCACCAGAACAGCCAAATCGTGATGCTCAACCGCAAGCTCGAAGAGCTCGCCCACAAGGGCCGCCCCATCACCGCCCGCGACGGCATCGAAAAGCTGGCGGAACAGCGCATGCCGCGCTACCGCGCCTGGGCCGACTACATCATCGACTCACGCTGTCTCTTATACACATCTCCGAGCCCACGAGACAAGAGGCAATCTCGT
>USSM01000002.1 GCA_900557455.1 uncultured Collinsella sp.
GGACGCCGCCCTCTCAAGGCGGAGATCACCAGTTCGAATCTGGTACGGGCTACCAAAATTGAACGCCCGGGCCTCGTAAGAGACCCGGGTTTTGTGTATTGACCGTATATACGGCGCCTGCCGTGTTTCGCTCAGATCGAGGAGTAGCCATGGATCTGCCCATCAGCTTGCAAGACATCACGTATGCCGAGAACTATCTGGCGCAGGGCGACCTGGCTACGGCGACGCCGCTGCTGGAGCGTCTGGTGGAGCTCGCCGAGGAGTATATCGACGCTGAGTGCAAGACGGAGGAGAAGCGTCAATACTTTAGCTTCGATAGCAAGTTTGAGCGCTTGGCCTATCGCCGCGTGGAGAAGGATCCGCGCGAGCTCGTGCAGGTCGAGGTGCCGTTTGACCGCCTGTACTCTGACATGGCGTTTGCCTACATTCGCCAGCAGGATTATGTGAGCGCTCGTAATGCCCTGATGCAGGCTGTGCGTTGGGACCCCATGAACTGCAACTATCGCTTGGATTTGGCCGAGCTGTTCCGCGCTCTCGAGGACAAGCAGGAGTGGGCTTCGCTTTCGTTTTCGGTGCTAGAGCGCGCGAGCGATGGCAAGTGCGCCGCCCGCGCTTACGCCAATCTGGGTCAGTACTTCTTGGAGCCCGAGACCGAGAACGTTTCGGCTGCCGTAGGCTGCGCGCGTCTGGCGCTGCGCCTGGCGCCCAACGATGCGCATACGACGCGCCTGCTCAACAAGATCCATGCTACCTATCCGGATGCCGCCGAGGAGAGCGACGAGCACGTGATGGGCGAGCTGGCGTTGCAGGGCGTTCCGACCTCACCTTCGGCCGAGATTGCAATCTGCCTGATTATGTGCGCGACCGATGCTGCAAGCGACGGCGACAAGCAGGAGGCGACGCGCCTGACGGTGCGTGCTCGCGACTTGGTGGGCGAGGAAGCCTGCGCGGCGATTATCAAACTGGTGCGCGAGAGCGATGCTGAGCTCAATGCCGAGCGCAAGGCAAAGCGCGAGGCTGCGGGCTCAAACGCCGATGGCGCCAAGGAGGCCGGCGATGCCCAGTAAGCGCGAGCGCAAGCTCATTTCCAAGAATCGCTCGGCGTATCACGAGTACTTTATCGATGAGACGTTCGAATGCGGTATTGAACTGAGTGGCACCGAGGTCAAGTCGATTCGCGAGCGCGCCTGCCAGATCACCGATACCTTCGCGCTGATCCGCGGCGGGGAGTGCTGGCTCGTCGGACTGCATATCCACCCTTATAGCCATGGTGGCGTGTGGAATCGCGATCCCGACCGTCGGCGTCGTCTGCTGCTGCACCGCAAGGAGATCGACTTTCTTGACGGCAAACTTCGCAACCGTGGTTATGCGCTGGTTCCGTTGGAACTCTACTTTAATACCGACGGCCGCGTAAAGCTGCTGCTGGGTCTGGGTCGCGGCAAGAAGCTCTACGACAAGCGCGAGGACATGGCCAAGCGTGATGTCCAACGCGAGATCGACCGCGCCCTTAAGGAACGCAACCGCTAGGCACTCTGTATAAGTTGCGGTGGAATACGGACTGTTTTGCCTGTTTGAGGGGCTATTCAGTCCCTATTTCACCGCAACTGCGGGCGTCTCATCTTTCTTACTGTTCTGACACATATGTCTCAAAGGCGGCGTCCGTTATGGGTGCCGCCTTTTTTGTGGGTACATACATTCATGAGGTTCCAACCCGAGCTAGGGGAGTGATCGTTATGGACAAAACTGCGTTCTTTACCATGCCGAGCGGTCTGTACGTGGTGAGCGCTGCGGCAGACGGGTTGCGCGCCGGCTGCGTCATCAACACTGCGGTGCAGGTGACGTCCATGCCGCCGCGTATTTCGGTTGCCGTGAACAAGGACAATGTCACCTCGGGCGTCATCGCATCGGCCAAAGCGTTCGCGCTGACCGTGATCGATCAGACCGCCGACATGCTCTACATCGGTAACTTTGGGTTCCGCACCAGCAGCGATTATGACAAGTTTGCCAAATACGAGACCCGCGAGACGGCTCTGGGCATGCCCTATGTGCCTGAGCACGCGGCGGCCCTGTTTAGCTGCCGTTTGATCGACACTGTGGATGTGGGCACGCATCTGCTGTTTATTGGCGAGGTCGAGGATGCCGAGCGCCTGAGCAGCGAGGCCTCGCTGACCTATGACTACTATCACAAGGTGCTAAAGGGCAAGACGCCGCCCAAAGCCTCGTCGTATCAAGGCTAGAAATGTTCTAAAAATACTTGCATTATATTATTGAGAATATATACTAATAAGTAAGTACACCAGCAGTCACGTTCGAGAGGAGAACATCATGGCTGAGGAGAAGAAGACGTATAAGTTTGTGTGCACCGTTTGCGGTTACGAGGTTGAGGTCGACACGCCCGAGCTGCCCGAGGACTACGTGTGCCCGGTCTGCGGCGTCGGCCCCGATGAGTTTGAGCTTGTCGAGGAGTAGCTCGTAGACACACGACTTGCAACAACATATAGCTCTGTCCAAGGGTCCCGGCTGGATATTCCGGCTGGGACCCTTTTGATTTATCTGACGGTTTAAAACGGCCTTACGTGTTACAGATTGAGACGTTATATCTGGACAGCCACGTCATCCCAATTACATCCCCGTTAGCAGCACGATGTCGAGAATCGTCACGATGACGCCGATCCCTACGAGCAGCGCGTTGAGCGGGCGCGAGTTGACGTATTTGCCCATGACACGGCGTGAGCTGGTGAGCCGTATGAGCACAAAGACCGTAATCGGCAACTGAAGCGACAGCAGCGCCTGACTCCAGATGAGACCCTCAAAAGGATTCGGGACGATCAGGCACGCCGCCACTGCGCCGACGAAACAGACCGCCACTCCAATCGATGAGTGCCGGTCGTGGATGTCGTATTCCTCGTCGAACATGCCCGCGGTGATGGTGCCCGCCGCCATGCCCGCCGTCACACTACTCGATATGCCCGCAAACAGCAGTGCCACCGCAAAGATGGTCGAGCTTGCCGGGCCCAGAATGGGGGAGAGCGTGTCCGCTGCGACGGCGAGGTCGTCTACGACAATGCCGTGCGCAAAGAAGGTCGTTGCGGCCAGGATGACCATGGCCGAGTTGATCGCCCAGCCCACGCCCATCGAAAAGAGCGTGTCGAAGAGCTCGTAGCGCAGACGTTCCTCGATAACCTGCTCGCCTTGGCCTTCGAAGTGCATGGATTGGATGACCTCGGAGTGCAGGAAGAGGTTGTGAGGCATAACAACCGCGCCTAGGACACTTACGATAATCGCGGCCGAGCCGGTGGGCATACTGGGTGTGATCCAGCTTGCGGTGGCCTGCGGCCAGTCGACCTTGACCAGCGTAAGCTCAGCCAAAAACGAGAGTCCTACCATGCCTACGAAGGCGATGATCCATCGCTCGGCGCGCTTGTAGGAGCTCGTCATGAGCATCGCCATCGATACTGCCGCCACGATGACGCAGCCCGCGCGCACGGGCAGCCCAAAGAGCATTTGAAGGGCAATCGCGCCACCCAGGACTTCGGCCATGGCGGTGGCGATGGTCGCGAGATAGGCGCTGGCGAGCACCATGTGTCCCACGATGCGGGGGAGGTAGTGTGTCGTGGCCTCGGCAAGACAGGTGCCCGTGGCGATGCCCAGGTGCGCCGCGTTGTGCTGCAGCACAATGAGCATAATTGTGGACAGCGTGACGATCCACAGCAGCGCGTAGCCAAACTGCGAGCCCGCGGCCATATTGGAGGCCCAGTTGCCCGGGTCGATAAAGCCGACGGTCACGAGCAGCCCGGGGCCGATGTGCCGCGCAATGTCTAGGCCTCCGTGACCACCGGTGCGTCGGGAGCCAAAATGATGTTTGAGATGGTTGAGCATGGTGCGCTCCTGCGTGCCGTTTGTTTGACTCCGCAAAGGATACCCGTTTTAGGCCAAAAAGTTAACCAAGACTAACAAAATAGTTGTATTTGAATAAGATGGAGAAAAGGGGGTTGCCGAAATGTCTTGATCTGTAACAACTAGGGATGGAGATTGGGCCTAGGTGTTACAGGTCAAGACAGGAAGAAATGGTCCTATGGAATATCTCGATCTGTAACAGCTGACCGCCAAAACCGGCCCTTCGTGTTACAGATCGAGACAAACCAAAACTGTCCTGCAGAAAAACTCAATCTGTAACATCTAGGCGCCAAAATTGGGTCTTCCTGTTACGGATTGAGATGTTTGAAGCGGTGAGCATACGGGCCGAACTTGGGGCCCTTGTCGTCGTCCTTGAGGTCGGCGGTGTCCACTCGTAAGGCGCGCGTTACGCGATTGTTTCGAAACGGGTGGGAAACACAACGGGCCGGCGGTGCTCCTAGTATGCCTATTCAACTGACTGTCTAATATCTAGGGGAGGATCGCGATGCAGGCAGATTCCGCTCAGCAGCAGGGCCTTTATCGCCCCGAATTCGACCACGATGCATGCGGCATCGGCGCGCTTGCCGATATCAACGGTGAGCGCCATCACCAGATTCTGGACGATGCACTGTCCATTCTGGTCAACTTGGAGCACCGCGGTGGCACCGGGCTCGAGAAGAACACCGGCGACGGCGCTGGTATCCTGTTCCAGGTTCCGCATCACTTTTTTCGAAAAGAGGCCCAAAAGTGCGGCCAGATTCTGCCGGCAGAGGGCGACTATGGCGTGGCCATGCTGTTCTTCCCGCAGGACGACAAGGGCGTAGAGGATGCCCGTCGCGTGTTTGAGGAGGGCTGCGCCGAGGCCGGCGTGCCGCTGCTCTTTTGGCGCGAGGTGCCGGTCGACCCGCACGACCTGGGTGAGACGGCCCGCGCCTGCATGCCTACCATCCTGCAGGCCTTCCTGGGCCGTCCGGACGACACGCCCGCCGGCGATGCCTTCGAGCGCCGCCTGTATGTGTGCCGCCGCACCATCGAGAAGAAGGCCGACGCTGAGTTCGCCCTGCGCGACAAGATCTTCTATGTGTGCTCCATGAGCTCGCGCACCATCGTGTACAAGGGCATGCTTGTTGCCACGCAGATGCGCCGCTTCTTCATCGATCTCAACGACGCCGCCGTCAAAACAGCCGTGGCGCTCGTCCACTCGCGCTACTCCACCAACACCACGCCCAGCTGGGAACGCGCGCACCCCAACCGTTTTATCATCCATAACGGCGAGATCAACACCCTCAAGGGCAACGACAACTGGATCCGCGCCCGCGAGCCCAACCTGTACAGCCCCGTGCTGCAGCATGATCTTGAGCGCGTGATGCCCATCATCAACCGCGAGGGCTCCGATTCCGCGATTCTGGACAACGTGCTTGAGTTTTTGGTCATGAACGGTCGTCCGCTCACGCGTGCCGCGTCCATGTTGCTGCCCGAGCCGTGGGACCACAACGATAGCCTGAGTGAGGAGCGCCGCGCCTACGACGCCTACCAGTCCATGCTCATGGAGCCGTGGGACGGTCCTGCCGCTATCGCCTTTACCGACGGCCGTACCCTGGGTGCCGCCCTCGACCGTAATGGCCTACGCCCCGCCCGCTACTATGTGACGCGCGACGGCCGCTTTATGCTGGCGAGCGAGGTGGGCACCATCGAGGTGAGCCCCGAGAACATCCTGACGAGCGGCTGCCTGGGACCGGGCCAGATGCTCGAGGTCGATTTTGCCCGCGGCCGCGTCATCTACAACGACGAGCTGCGCGCCCGCTATGCCAAGGAAAAGCCCTACCGTGATTGGATCGCCGAGGAGACGCTGACCGTCGACGCGCTCGATGAGCCCGCCGCGCCCGCGCCCGCCGAGGATGCCGAGGTGCCCGCCGCCGTGCGAATGGCCAAGCTCGGCTACCACTGGGATGACGTCGACGAGGTCGTGCGTCCCATGGCCCAGCAGGGTAAGGCCCCGCTCGCCTCGATGGGCATCGACGCGCCGCTGGCCTGCCTGTCCAAAAAGACGCGTTCGTTCTTCGACTACTTCTATCAGCTGTTCGCCCAGGTCACGAATCCGCCGATCGATGCCCTGCGCGAGCATATGGTCACCTCGACCACGCTCTACCTGGGCAACCACGGCAACCTGCTCGAGGACTCCCGCACGGCCTGCCAGCTGGTGCGCTTGGAGCGCCCGTTGCTCAACGAGGAGGAGTTCGAGCGTATCTGTGCCATCGACCGTGTGGGCTTTAAGACCCGTCGCTTCCGTGCCGTCTACCGCCGCGACGCCGGCGAGGGCGCACTGCAGGCTGCGCTCAAGCAGCTTGCCGAGGACGTTGAGGCTGCGGTCCGCGACGGCGTGAACATCGTGGTGTTGAGCAATCGTGCCGCTGCGGGCGAGGTGCCCGTGCCGTCGCTGCTCGCCGTGGGCTGCGTGCACAACCACCTGATCCGCGCCGGCGTGCGCACCTTTGCCGACATCGTGGTGGAGTGTGGCGACGCCGTGTCCCCGCATGACTTTGCGGCACTGGTGGGCTACTCCGCGAGCGGCATCTATCCGTACAACGCGCATGCGTGCATCCGCGATCTGGCGGCACGCGGCGACCTGGACGTGACGGCCGAGCAGGGCATCGCCAACTACAACAAGGCCGCGACGGCGGGCATCGTCTCCATCATGTCCAAGATGGGCATCTCCACGGTGCAGAGCTACCACTCTGCGCAGATCTTCGAGGCCGTGGGCTTTACGCCGGAGTTCGTCAACGCGTACTTCGTCGGCACGGTGAGCCGTGTGGGCGGTATGGGTGTCGAGGACGTCGAGCGCGAGCAGAATGAGCGCTATGATGCCGCGCTTGCCATCCTTAAGAGTCCGGCTCCCGATCAGCTGCCCACACTGGGCCTGACCAAGTGGCGCCCGTTCGGTGGCGAAGATCACCTGATCGACCCTCAGACCGTCTACCTGCTGCAGACCGCCTGCCGCGAGGACAGCTACGACACCTTTAAGGAGTACAGCGCCCGCCTGCACCGCACCGGCCGTGCCGTGCGCCTGCGCGACCTGCTGGACTTTGATGCCAGCGGTCGCACGCCGGTTTCGCTCGACGAGGTGGAGCCTGCGCTCAATATCGTCCGCCGCTTTAACACCGGCGCCATGTCGTATGGCTCCATCAGCAAAGAGGCGCACGAGTGCATGGCCATCGCCATGAACCGCCTGCACGGCCGTTCCAACTCCGGCGAGGGCGGTGAGGATCCGCGTCGCGAAACGCCGCTGGCCAACGGCGACTCCAAGAACTCCGCCATCAAGCAGGTGGCAAGCGCGCGCTTTGGCGTGACGAGCCGCTACCTGTGCAGCGCCTTCGAGATTCAGATCAAGATGGCCCAGGGCGCCAAGCCTGGCGAGGGCGGCCACCTGCCCGGCAAGAAGGTCTACCCCTGGATTGCCGAGGTCCGTCAGTCCACGCCCGGCATCGGCCTGATCTCGCCTCCGCCGCACCACGACATCTACTCCATCGAGGACCTGGCAGAGCTGATCTTTGACCTTAAGAACGCCAACCCTGGTGCGCGCGTGTCGGTCAAGCTGGTCAGCGAGGCCGGCGTCGGCACCATCGCCACTGGTGTTGCCAAGGGCGCTGCCGACAAGATTTTGATCAGCGGCCACAACGGCGGCTCGGGTGCCGCTGCTCGCGATTCCATTTGGCACGCCGGTCTGCCGCTGGAGCTCGGTCTTGCCGAGGCCCAGCAGACGCTGCTGCAAAACGGCCTGCGCTCGCGCGTGGTGCTCGAGGCCGACGGCAAGCTCATGGACGGCACCGATGTTGCCGTCGCCTGCCTGCTGGGTGCCGAGGAGTTTGGCTTTGCGACCATGCCGCTCATCTCCATGGGCTGCCTCATGCAGCGCGACTGCCAGCAGGATACCTGCCCGGCCGGCATCGCCACGCAAAACTGCCGCCTGCGTCGCGGCTTCCGCGGCAAGCCCGAGTACGTTGAGCACTTTATGCTCTTTGTTGCCGAGCAGCTGCGCGAGGTCATGGCGAGCCTGGGCTTCCGCACCGTCGACGAGATGGTCGGCCATCCCGAGTGCTTGCGCCAGATTGAGGTCCCGGGCAACCGCAAGGCTAACCTGCTGGATCTGTCGCCCGTGCTGGCGAGCGCGACCTGTGAGTTTGGTGCCCACATCCCGGGTGCCGACGGCCGTCACTTCCTGCCCCAGATGGCTGCGGACAGCGAGCTCGACAAGACGCTCGACTCCACGTTGTTTGTGCCCTATACGGCCGATGCCCGTGCGCACCTGCGTCCGATTCGCTTCCGCGCCGATATCGCCAACGTCAACCGCTGCGTGGGCACCATCTTGGGCAACGCGGTGACCAAGGCGCATCCCGAGGGCCTGCCCGCCGGCTCCATCACCATCGATTGCGATGGTTCGGCCGGTCAGAGCTTTGGCGCGTTCCTGCCACGCGGCATTACGCTCAACGTGTGCGGTGACGCCAACGACTACTTTGGCAAGGGCCTTTCGGGCGGCGAGGTGTCGGTGCGCCCCAACCCGCATGCGACCTACAAGTTCGACGAGAACATCATCGTGGGCAATGTTGCGTTCTTTGGCGCTACGAGCGGCCGCGGCTTCATTAACGGTCTGGCCGGCCAGCGCTTTGGCGTGCGCAACTCCGGTGCCACCGTGGTGGTCGAGGGCTGCGGCAACCATGGCTGCGAGTACATGACGGGTGGCCTGGCGCTCATCCTGGGCGAGGTCGGGCAGAACTTCGCTGCCGGCATGACGGGTGGCGTGGCCTATGTCTTTGACCAGTACGGCACGCTCGATGCCCGTGTGAACCACGAGAGCGTTGAGCTTAAAGCCCCGACGGCCGGCGAGCTGGCGCAGATTCGCGAGCTCATTCAGGAGCACGTGGATGCGACGCAGAGTCCGCGTGGCATCAAGCTGCTCTACAGCTTTGAGACGATGAGCAAGCACTTTGTGAAGGTCATTCCGACCGAGTATGAGCGCGTGCTGGCGATTGTCGCCGCCGCCGAGGCCGTCGGCAAGACGCATGCGCAGGCCGAAGAGCTGGCGTTTGACATTGTGACCGGTCGCGCGAGTGACGCGGATGTTGCTCGCTTCGATGCTGCGGGCGGTGCTGCGGGTGCTGCGTCCGTGGCTGCCAGCTCTGTTGCTTCGACCAAGAAGGAGGCGTAAGTGCCATGGGTAAGCCCGGTGCTTTTCTTGATATCGATCGCGTGACCCATGAGCTGCGCCCCGTGGAGGAGCGCAGCCGCGATTTCGATCCGCTGTACGTGGAGCTCGACGACGACGCGCGCCGTGCCCAGGCGAGCCGCTGCATGATGTGCGGTGTGGCGTTTTGTCAGATGGGCGCGAGCTTTGGCAAGGCACGCCCGAGCGGCTGCCCGCTGCACAACCTGATTCCCGAGTGGAATGAGCTGGTGTACCGCGGTCGCTGGGACGAGGCCGCCGAGCGCCTGTCGCTCACCTCGCCCATGCCCGAGTTCACGAGCCGCGTGTGCCCGGCGCTGTGCGAGGCCGCGTGCAACCTGGGTTCGGTCGATGGCCAGCCCACGACGATCCATGACAACGAGCGTGCGATCAGCGACCATGAGTGGGCAAATGGCGGTCCGCGTCGCTTTGAGCCGGCAGGGGAGGGCGCGCCCACGGTTGCCGTGGTGGGCTCCGGTCCCGCTGGTCTGGTGGCAGCATGGGAGCTTGCGCGTCGTGGCGCCCGCGTGACGGTGTTTGAGCGCGACGACCGCCCGGGCGGTCTGCTCATGTACGGCATTCCCAACATGAAGCTCGAGAAGTCCGTTGTCGAGCGTCGTGTGGCACTTATGCGCGAGCTGGGCATTGTGTTCGAGCTGGGTGCTGATGTGAGCGATCCCAAGGTTACCGCCAAGCTCGACGACTTTGACGCCGTCGTGGTGGCTGCCGGTGCTCGCGCCCCGCGTGGGCTTTCGGCTGCGAACATTGATGCCCCGGGCGTGGTGTATGCCGTGGACTACCTGACGGCTTCGACCGTCTCGGTGCTCGATGGCGGCGAGCCCGCGGTGAACGCGCGTGGCCTGGATGTTGTGGTCATTGGCGGTGGCGATACCGGTAACGACTGCGTGGGTACCGCGGTGCGTCAGGGCGCGCGCAGCGTGCGCCAGTTTGAGTTCTTGCCGGCGGCGCCTGATGCGCGCGCGGCAAGCAACCCCTGGCCGCAGTGGCCCAACGTTAAGAAGACCGACTACGGCCAGCAGGAGGCTATCGCTGCGATGGGCGGCGAGATGCGCGCTTGGGGCGTGGATACGCTCGAGGTACTGCTGGATAAGAAGGGCACTGCCACGGGCCTGCGCGTGGCCGACCTAGATTGGTCGGCCGGCAAGCCTGAACGCATTGCGGGCTCCGAGCACGAGGTGCCGGCGCAGCTGGTGCTGATCGCCTGCGGCTTTACGGGTCCTGAGCATGGCGTGTTCGATGCGGTAGGCGTGCCTGTTGCCACCGCTGGTCGTCCGCTGCCTGTGATGGCCGCCGAGGGCTCGCATCTTGCGGCACGTGTCGACGGCGTCTCCGCGGATGCCGTGCCGGTGTATGTTGCCGGTGACGCTCGCAACGGCAGCTCGCTCGTGGTGAGCGCCATGGCCGACGCCCTGGCCTGCGCTGCCGAAGTCGCCGAGGCGCTGGAGCTGTAAAGTAGTCATTTAAGAACGTCCCCAATGACTAGTCATTTTTTGTCTAGCCGTTGGGGACACTCTTTGCGAGCGGTTCGTTTGTTTGTCGACGCGCGATTGTCCATTCGGCGTCTTCTTGAGCTGTGGTGCTCTGCTGTTTCTGTGGTGGCCGGGGGCGCTTGGCTCAAAAGGGCGGGTTGGCCGTCTATGTTTACCTGCGGTTTTGTTGCGGTGCGCATTTTCGGTCAAGCATCCCGTCAAGTGTTTGGTCAGCATCTGGTTTGCAGCCGGAGGCCTATTTTGCCCGCGCTGGTCGTGGCTGCCCACCCTCCTCGTAAGCTCAAATTGAGGTTCATCAGTTTGAGGAGGATGCCGTGACTGACCACGTTTTAGACCGAGCGCATCTGGCCGAAGCCGTCGGCAACGATATTGCCGACATGGCCCATTTTTGGATGCTGCGGAAGTTTCAGTTTTTGGAGCCGGCGCGCGAGCAGTTTGAGATTATTGTCGACCCGTGGCTCAGCTATCGCACCGAGCCTTCGCAAAACGAAATCATGGCCTACAACATGGCGTTTACCGATTGGCTGCTCTTCGAGCGCCCCTATCGCCATGGCAAGACGCTGCTCGAGCTATATGTTGACGAGCCGCCGGCATCGCTTTCGCCCGCCTCGCTCAAGCGGCTCGAGCAGGTGCGCGACACACAGTATTTCTCGCGTTTTGGCATTTTGGACAAGGATCCTGCGAACGGCATGGTTGCGCTGAAGGATACGCGCACCGACCGTCGCTTTGATGTCTACGACCCGCATATCGTGCAAAAGGAGCATTGGAGTGACGGCGCGATTGCGGTGCGCCTCGCCTGCGTCGACGATGTCTGGCTGACGGCGGGGCAGCTCTACCTGTATGACATCGCGCGCCTGAGCGACACGGCGGTCGATGGGCCGGGTGCGGTGCATCCCGAGGACCTAGAGGACGGCTTCGACACCTCGTGCATCAGCTTCTTCTTGCGTCTGGTCCGCGACATCATGGGCGCCCAGGGGCGGTACGTAAAGTCCCTCAACATCTACGAGCAAGAGTGGGAGTAGGGGATGTGACTGGTGTCGCCCTGCTGCCCTGACTTTGTCTCAATCTGTAACGTTTAGGGACAAAAAACCGGTCTACCTGTTACAGATTGAGACGAACGCTTGGGCGCCGCTGGTTTGTCTAAATCTGTAACGTTTGGGGGGCTGGAGAACGTCTAACTGTTACAGACCGAGACGTTTGGCACCTGGTTGGGGGAATGTCTCGATCTGTAACATCTACAGGCTAAAAGTCGACCTTGCTGTTACAGATTGAGACGGAAGGTTGGCGGCTGCCGAAAGATCTTGTTCTGTAACAACTAGAGGCTCAAAGACTGTCTTCCTGTTACAGATCAAGACATTTGTCAGCGGAGGCAACGGTGACGATGGTCCATTTGTCTGACGTGGTGGTGATGAAAGTGTCTAATACCGTTCTCAAACACAAACATGCGACTCGCAACACGTTGGCGCGGAATAGGATGCTCGCGCGGCTCACGGAGACGGCCAAGCAAGGTGCGCTGCTCGCAACGCATGACAATACCGAGCTCATGTGGCTGCGACGCCATGTTGGAACCGACGATATCGCGGAGCCCGAGCCGTACCTGTTCTGTTTTCAGCATGATTGGGATGCATTGACGCCGGCGGAGCGAGCGCTGAAGACTATCAAAGGGCTTGCGGAATTTCATCCCGATTGGGCGTTTTGGGGTTATGACGCGGCACTTTTGTGGGGTCTGGAGGTGCCGAATGACCTGCTCGGGCCGCGTTTTCTTGTTAAGACGGGTTGTTCGGTGACGTTGAGCAGCGGGTGCAGGTTGTTGCGTCCGCAGATGGCGGGCGCGCTCGAGCGTGTTGATGGCGTGCGGGTGACGTCGTTTTGGCGCACGGTGGAGGATTGCTTGCTGCGTGCGCCGTTTTCGTACGGGTTGGCGATTGTCGATTCTGCACTGCGGGCGAAAGGCGTATCACGTTGGGATTTGTGCGAGCGCCTCCGCGCCGATTGCGAGGGCAGGCGAGGGTATCGCAGGGCACAGGTGATTGCGTCGTATGCGGACGGGCTGTCCGAAAACGGCGGCGAGTCTCGGTTCCGAGCGTTCTTTATTGCGTACGGCTTTCTGGTTCCGGAGCTGCAGGTGGAGTTTCGCGATCCGCTCGATTCGAGCCAGGTGTTTCGGGTTGATTATTTCTGGAGGCTCGAGGATGGGACATGTGTCATCGGCGAGCTCGACGGGAAGGGAAAGTATACCCTGCAGGATGGTGGGGATCGGGGGTCGGTCGACCCATTCGTGGCAGAGCGTCAGCGGGAATCTCATCTGACAATGCTCGGGCATAAGGTGCTTCGGTTCACGTTTGATGAACTCAAGAACCCGGGGATGCTGGTTGAAAAGATGAGGCTAGCGGGTATTCCGCAGCGGGCCGATTTGGCTGAGCAATGGAAGCGGCAGTGGTGTGGGCACTGAAGCGGACCGTCTCAATTTGTAACAATAAGGGGCCGTTTGGCCTCGTAACTGTTACAGATCAAGACAAAAGGTTGGCTACCGCTAAAAGATCTCAATCTGTAACATCTAGAGGCCGAAAACCTGTCTACCTGTTACAGATTTAGACGTTTGACGATGGGGCTGGGGAATGTCTCGATCTGTAACAACAAAGGACTGTTTTACCTTCTAACTGTTACAGATCGAGACGGAAGGTTGGCGGCTGACGAAAAAACTCAATCTGTAACATCTGGCGGCTGAAAACTGGTCTACCTGTTACAGATTGAGATAAAGGCTGGGCGTGTGACTGAAAATCTCAATCTGTAACATATGGGGGGTGTTTGGGGCCGTATCTGTTACAGATTGAGATGTTTCGTCAGCACGGCCAGAGCAACGCCGCGCTGTCTCCGTTTGTCCCTACATCTCTCTCTTCCTTCCGTTAACCGATATGTTTGACTTTAGTTCGCTGCATTAGGTGATAATGGACAAATGTTCAAGTTAATCGTGAGGGAGGAGCTCGATATGGCGTCTGCCGATCGTTCCACGTTGTTCATCAATGCGACCGTCTTGGATGGTTCGGAACATATGGAGCCGCAGCCCGACATGGCCGTGGCCGTTGAGCGCGGTCTCATCACGTGGATGGGGCCGAGTGCTGTGGCACAGGCGCCTGCAGGTGCCGAGGTTATCGACCTGACAGGGGCGTGTATCATGCCAGGCCTCATCAATATGCATGTGCATCTGTGCGGCTCGGGCAAGCCGGTTTCGGCGGGCGATGCGGGCGCGCTGATGAAAAAGCTCGATAATCCCGTGGGGCGCGCCATCGTGCGCCATATCCTCAAAGGTAGCGCCCAGCAGCAGCTGGCAAGTGGCGTGACTACGGTGCGCGGCGCGGGCGACCCGCTGTTTGCCGATCTTGCCGTGCGCGATGCTATCGATGCCGGCAAGTATCAAGGTCCTCGTCTGGTGGCGCCGGGAACGGGCGTCACGGTGCCGGGCGGTCATGGTGCAGGACTGTTCGCCCAGGTGGCTAACAGCCCCGTCGAGGCAGCCGAACAGGTGCGCGATCTGTATGCACGCGGTGCCGACGTCATCAAACTGTTCGTGACGGGCGGCGTGTTCGATGCGACCGAAGTAGGCGAGCCGGGCGTGCTGCGCATGCCGCTCGATGTCGCCGCGGCGGCGTGCAAGGCGGCGCACGAGGTCGGCCTTCCGGTTATGGCCCATGTCGAGAGTACCGAAGGTGTGAAGGCCGCGCTTCAGGCCGGAGTTGACACAATCGAGCATGGCGCTCCGTTGACGCCCGAGATCCTGGAGCTGTACCGCGGCGCCGCGGGTACACAGCTTGAGGACCGTGCGCCCAGCGTTACCTGCACCATCAGCCCGGCGCTGCCGTTTGTATTGCTCGACCCGGAAAAGACCCATTCGACCGATACGCAAAAGAAGAACGGCGACATCGTGTGCTCAGGCATCATCGAGAGCGCTCGCGCCGCACTGGAAGCTGGTATTAGGGTTGGTCTTGGCACAGATTCGAGCTGCCCGTTCGTGACGCAGTACGACATGTGGCGCGAGGTGGCCTATTTTGCCAAGTATGTCGGCGTGAGCAACGCCTTCGCGCTGCATACGGCTACGCAAGTCAATGCCGAGCTGCTGGGGCTGGGCGGCGAGACCGGTACGATCGAGTGCGGCAAGGCCGCCGATATTCTGGTGACGCGCGAGAACCCGCTCGATGACCTGTGCGCCCTGCGTGAGCCGATGCACGTGATGTATCGTGGCGATCTGGTACACAAACTCAAGGTGAAGCGTATTCCCGAGGTGGATGCCGAGCTCGACACGATTATGGCCATGCCGTCCGAGGCGCTGGCCGAGGAGCTCGCCCGCGACGGCGTGGCGTAGACGTGACAAAGGGACGGTCCCCTTGTCACATTCAAAAAAAGCCGAGGTCTCAGTGCGAGGCCTCGGCTTTTATTTTGTCCCATGGTATGGCGGCTACGAGCGCGTTTCCATCTTGGCGTGGCACTTGGGGCAGGTGACGCGGATCTTGCCCTTGCCCTTGGGGACGGAGAGCATCTGGCCGCAGTTGGGGCACTTGAGGTATGCCGTGGTCTTGCGACCCTTCCACATCTTCTTGGCCGTGCGCTTGGCACGTTCAAAGTCTTCCTTACTGGTGCCGGCCGCGCGTGAAGTGCTGGCCGCTGCGGCCCCGCCGCCCAAGCTGGCGACGAACTTGCCCAAGCCGGGAACATTGGCGGTCGCGGCGACAAAGGTCTCGTTCTCCTTGCGACGTGCATCGATGTTTTTGGACAGGCCGCGCAGCACACCAATCACGATGACGGCGATGGCGATCCAGCTGAGCCACTGGATGCGGGCTATCGATCCGATCATCGCGATGATGATGCCGGCAAAACCCATTACGATGGTGAGCTCGTCAGCGCCATTGCGACCCTTCATAAAGTCATTCATGCAAATTGCCTTTCGTTTGATATGCTGCACGCCTTTATACCCGATTTAGAGCAAGGGGGACAGGTTAATCTGCATCAAGGTGGTGCAAACATACCTGTCCCCGGAACACCAAGACGGTGCAAAGAAGTCTGTCCCCAATGCCCCAATTACTTGGAGAGCTTGTCGACGACGCGTTCGATCTCGGCGAGCTTGGCGGCTTTGAGGTCTTCGTCGCCCGATTCGATGGCCGAGGCGACGCAGCCCTCGATGTGAGCCTTGAGCACATCGGCGTTGATGCGGGCGATGAGCGCCTGCGTGGCCATGAGCTGCGTGGAAATATCGACGCAGTAGCGGTCCTCCTCGACCATCCGCAGGATGCCGTCGATCTGACCACGTGCCGTTTTGAGCATGCGGGTCACCGATTTATGGTCTGCCATCATGGCGGGTCCTCGTTTCTGGTCGATCTTCCGGATGCCCCCGTCAGTTGCGGTGAAATACGGACTGTTTAAAGGCCTAGGGCGGCTCAACAGTCCGTATTTCACCGCAACTTCTGGGGATTGAGTAGACAGCGTCTGCTACGCGGCGGTTACGGACAGGGCATGGAACTTCTCGCCCGCGGCCTCGACAGCGGCGGCGAGCTGCTCGGCGGTCACGGTGTCGGCACACTCCACCTGGACGGTCTGGGTCTCGTGATCGGCGTCGGCGTCGGTCACGCCGGCTACGTTGAGCAGCGCCGTCTCGACGGTGGCGTCGCAGTGGCCGCACATAAGGCCAGACGTTTTAACGATGTAGTTCATGATTATCTCCTTTTCGTTGAGTACCTAAAGTTGCGGTGGAATACGGACTAAATAGCGGTTTAGCTAAGCATGTTACGCCTTATTTCACCGCAACTGATGGCTTAAAGGTTCGCAGGCGCAGCGCATTGCTTACGACGCACACGCTCGACAGGCTCATGGCCGCGGCGCCAAACATCGGCGAGAGTTGCCAACCGGTGAGGGGGAAGAACACGCCCGCGGCGAGCGGAATGCCGATGCCGTTGTAGAACAGCGCCCAGAACAGGCCCTGCTTGATGTTGCGAATCGTGGCGCGCGAAAGCTCGATGGCGCGGGCGACGTCCATGAGGTCGCTGCGCATGAGCACGACATCCGCCCCCTCCTTGGCGATGTCGGCGCCGGTGCCGATCGCAAGGCCCACGTCGGCGCGCGCCAGGGCGGGGGAGTCGTTGATGCCGTCGCCCACCATGGCGACCTTGCCGCCCGCATCCTGCAGCTCGCGGACGTGGCACTCCTTGTCGGCAGGGAGGACGTCGGCGATGACCTGCTTGCTGCTCAGTCCCACGCGGCGGGCGATTGCTTCGGCCGTCACACGGTTGTCGCCGGTGAGCATGCGCACGTCGACGTCGAGCTTGTGGAGCGCGGCGATGGCCTCGGCGCTCGTCTCTTTGACCTCGTCGGCCACGGCGATGGTACCGACAAGCTCGCTGTTCTTGGCAAAGAATAGCGGTGTTTTGCCCTCGGCGGCGAACTGTTCGGCAAGGCCGGCGGGAACCTTCGCGCCCAGCTCGTCCATCAGGCGTACGTTGCCGGCTGCGATGACATTTTGTCCCTCGCGCGCCGTAACGCCACGACCGGGCACGGCGGCAAAGTCCTCGACCATGCGCGCGACAATTCCGCGCGCCTCGCACTCGGCCATAATCGCCTCGGCCAGCGGGTGCTCGCTTGAGCGCTCCAACGCGGCGGCCAGCTTGAGCAGCGCCTTTTCGCTCATGGCGGGCGAGCCGTCGGCGCGCGTCGCTACTACGATATCGGTCACGGCGGGCTTGCCGCGGGTGACCGTGCCCGTCTTATCGAGCACCACGGTGCCCACGCTGCGCAGGTTCTCCAGCGCCTCGGCGCTCTTAAACAGAATGCCCATCTCGGCGCCCTTGCCGGTACCTACCATAATGGCGACGGGCGTGGCTAGGCCGAGTGCGCACGGACAGCTGATCACCAACACCGCCACGCCGGAGGTGAGTGCCTCGTTTATGCTGCCGGTCGGCGCCATCCACACCGCAAAGGTCACGGCCGAGATCACGAACACCACGGGCACGAACACACCGGCGACCTTGTCGGCCATGCGGGCGATGGGCGCCTTGGTTGCGTTGGCGTCCTCGACGAGTTGGATAATCTTGGCGAGCGATGTTTCGGTACCCACCCGTGTGGCGCGGAAGGTAAACGAACCGGTGCGGTTGACGGTGGCGGCGTTGACGGTGTCGCCGGCGGTCTTTTCCACGGGGATGGACTCGCCGGTGAGCGCGCTTTCATCGACTGCCGAGGCGCCCTCGAGCACCACACCGTCGACGGGGATGGACTCGCCGGGGCGCACGCGAAGGACCTGGCCGGGAAGGATGCTGTCGACGTCGACGGTGGTCTCGGTGCCGTTCTCTGCCACGACGGTCGCGGTCTTGGGCGCCAGGTCGATCAGCGCCTCGATGGCGCCGCCGGTTTTTGACTTGCTGCGCGTCTCGAGGTATTTGCCCACGGTGACGAGCGACAGGATCGTGCCTGCGCTCTCAAAATACAGATTGTCCATGCTCGTCATCATGGCCTCGTGGACCTGACCCGCGGCTAGCTGGTCGGCCATGATGAACATGGCGTAGAGCGACCAGGCGACGGAAGCGGTGGCGCCCACGGCGATGAGGGCGTCCATGGTGGGCGCGCCGTGCGCGAGCGATTTAAACCCGTTGATAAAGTACGCGTCGTTGACATAGACGATGGGGATGAGCAGGACGAGCTCGGTGAGGGCGAGCGTCATGCTGTGGGTATGGTCGGTGAAAATGCCGGGCAGCGGCCAGCCGAGCATATGCCCCATGCCTATGTAGAACAGTGGGATGAGGAATGCGATCGAGACGATGAGGCGGGTGCGCATGGCAGAGGCGGCGGCCTCCAGCTTTTTGGTCGGCGACTCCATATGGGCGGCGCCGGACCTGGCTTGTGCGCCGTCGCTTGAGCCGGCGGTACCGGTGCCCGCATCGACGGGCGAGGCCGAGTAGCCCGCGCGGTCGACGGCGGTGCAGATATCGTCGGGGGAGACCTGCGCGGGGTCATAGTCGACCATCATGGAACCGGCGAGCAGGTTGACCGCGACGCTTTGGACGCCGTCGAGTTTGCTCACGGCGCGGTCCACGTGTGCCTGGCAGGCGGCGCATGTCATGCCACCCACGTCGAACTTATCTTGAGCCATGGCTTCTCCTTTCTGTTGTTCGGTGTCGGAATTGTTAACCTGCCGATACTATACACCCATACCCCCTGGGGGTGTCTAGTACAGAATAAATGTATGACATCTCGCTACAGATGAGGGTAGTTGGTTGACCGATGGTCCGCCCCAACAAATCATCTCAATCTGTAACATCTGGATCGGTTTTGAGCCGTAACTGTTACAGATTTAGACAAACATTTCAGCCGAAAACTAACGTCTCGATCTGTAACAACTAGACCCCGTTTTACCGAGTATTTGTTACAGATCAAGACAAACAGTTGGCAGCAAACTCAATGTCTCAACCTGTAACATCTAGCAGTGAAAATGACCTCTAACTGTTACAGATCGAGACGGACCGTCCGCGGTCAACTCAAATGTCTTGATCTGTAACATCTAGAGAGGTTTTTAACCCCTTACTGTTACAGATTGAGATGTTGTCTCGCGGGGCTGGGGTTTGTCTCGTTCTGTAACATCTAGACCTGTATCTGCCGAGCTGGTGTTACAGATCAAGACAATTGTCGGGGTGGGGTCCCGTCACGGCAAGACTCCCGCCGCCTAGATACAGAACCCGGGAATCACGCAGGTTCGCTTGTTTGGCTTTTCCGCGGGCGTGGCGTACGTAAAGACGTCGCCGTCGCGTCCCACGCGGTTCATATAGAGTGTACCTTCGCTCTCCGATGTGTCGGGACTCGCCGTTCGTTCCCACCAACAGGTGTCCTTGCCTTTCCACTGGCGAACCAACGTCTCGTTCGTGGTATACGGACTTACCTTGAGCTCGCGGAACAGCTGATACTCCTTGCCCTCGCCGTTATAGATGTCGGCCAGGTAGTGAAAGCCCTCGGTAAACGACTCGGGCGGCTGCACTCCGCACAGCTCGACCATGGCGGGCAGCCAAAGAGTTGCGGGCAGCTCGCTCAGGCACGATGCGCTTCTGGCGGCGCCAACGTTATTCGAGATCTTTTTGACAGATTTGATGAGTGCGCGCAGCTCGTTGGGCAGCAGCTTAAGGCCGTCGCTATCGAGCCATTCCCGCAGCTCGCAATCTGCCCAGCCGGCGCTCGGCGGTTGGGCCGCGGCATCGCGCTCGGCAATACCCGCGTCGAACATAAACGTCAGCCCGGCCTTGCCCGTACCGTCTAGAAGCTCGTCGTGGCGGATGCCCACGAGCTGCGCGCCGACGTGCAGCCCATTGGTGAGCTTCACGCGCTTAGTGCATGGATAGGGGATATGCCCGTTGTCATCGAGCAGATGATAGCGCTTGGCAATCTCGCGTGCCTCGCTACGGGTCTCGGCAGCCTTAATCTTGAGCGAAATCTCCTGCAGCTGATCCCAGGTGTAGTCGTCAAGTGAACCGCGGATGCCGTCCAGGTAGTCGGGGATGCCAAAGCCATGGGTTGCCGCCCCGATAACGCCGAGCCCCGCAACGGCTGCGACAACGCCACCGATAATAAAGCGGCGGCGGGTCATGGCATCGTGCCGGGCCCGCTCCAGGATCTCTCGCGCGCGCTCGCCGGCAACGTCGACCTTAAGGTGCGTGCCAGAATCGATGTCAATCGCGGCCTCGTCTCCTGCGCCTTCGCGGCCCTCGGATTCGGCATCGGTGAGGTATGCCGAGAGCACCTCGAGCATCTGCTGCTCGGTGGGACGATCGCACTGCTCGACTGAGATGCCTTTCATGATGATCTGGACGAGCGCTTCGTCGTCATTGCATCGCGGCTCGAGCGGTGCCGGCTTGGTCTTGGTCTTTATGAGGTAGAACGAGCCGGTTGCCGCGGCGCCCGTCGACTCCACATCAAACGGCTTGCGACCGCTGTAGAGCTGGTACAGAATGCTCGAAAGCGCATAGACATCGATGGCGGGCGAGCGGCGAAGGGCCGCGATGCCTTCGATATCCTGCGTGAGCATCTCGGGTGCGGCGTATGCGGGCGTGGCAAAGCGCCAGATGTCGGCGCGCCGGGTGATCGTGTCATCGCCGAGGGCCATGGTCGCGGAGCCCATGTCGATGAGGCAGGGGTCAAAGGAGCAATCGACGATCTGCTGCTCGAGCGTTCGACTGGTGGTACGGAACATGATATTGGCGGGCGACAGGTCGCGATGGACGACCGGATTTACGAGTCCCTGGGTCATCAGGAGTGCGCGAAGCACGGCGTTTCCAACGGCGGCCACCATTTGGGTGGTTAGCCCGCCCGAGACATCGTGCGGAAGCAAGGGCAGCGCCTGCTTGAGCGAGGTGCCCTCGACCCACTCCATGAGGATGAGCGGGTCGTCCTCGCACGATCCATAGCCATAGACGCGCGGAAATCCGCGCAGGTGCGAGACGGTGCACAGATGACGGTACTCCTCGAACAGCGCGGCGGTGTTGGCCAGGTGCGCAGCCGCTTGCTCGGCGGAGCGATCGGGGGCTTGGCCGGAAAGGATGGCGTTGTCCTTGAGCAGCTTGACGGCAAAGACCTCGCCGCTTGTGTTGGTCGCGCGAAGCACGTGTCCGATATTGCCGCCGTCGCGGTATGCAGTCTGAAGAATAAGCGTCATAAACCGTCGCTTGGCATCATCCTCGGCACTGGGGTCGACCGCCACGGCGGTGTCGAACGTGTCGAGACGGATGAGTTTGTCGCCAGGGGCGGTGTTGGTGGTATCCAAGGCGTTCCTTCGTTTGGTGGGGCCGCGTGCTCACACCGAGAACGCGATTATCGATTAAAGCCCATGATAGACGTGTTCGCCGTTAAGCTGACTCGTATTGCTATTTATAGTGCAGCGCGCAACGTAAATGATATAAGACGAGTGACACCTGTTTCCCACGTCTCTACGCGCTAGTCCACAATAACGAGAAACGTTGTATAGAGACCCAAATGAAGTCTGTCACTGTTAGCGATTTCCACGGGGGGATAGACTTTGCCGGGCTCTCGTTGGTCGCGGGGCGGCTCGATTACGGTATCGCCGTCGCCTGCACCCGATTCGAGCACCGTGCCGTTGGTCGATCCAAGGCCCTGGGCGTACCAGTGCTCACCCTCAAGCCAAATGCGAAGATGCTCGCGCGATGCGTCGGCGCCCACATCGGTGATGCTGGGCGAGGTTTTGGGCAAAGAACCAATCACGGTGCCGCGCGGATCGCGTGTGAGGGGATGGATTTGCATGTCGACGCAGTTGTCGGCATGTGTCCTGAGCAGACCGAGGTTGGGGGCAACGGTGCGCGGCTGCTCCAGGCTGCCCATAAAGCCACGTCCGACGGTAGTTTCGGTGGTGCCAAAGTGCCCGCCCGTCTTGCTGTCGCAAAAGCGCTCGACGGTGGCCACGCCTTGAACGGGATCGGCAAGTGCACCCGTTGCCACAAAGAGCATCAAGAAGAGCGTGCTTTTTTCGCGGGGGCTGTGGTCATCGGAGCTGTTGATACGCCCCAAGGCATTGGCGTAGAGGCGGTCGTCGAGGTCATAATCGGCGAGAACCGACATCATGCCTTGGGCCGCCGGGCCGCTGTAATGCTCGGATATTTCCTGATAGGCGCGATCGCCTCCGCCGAGCTTGTTGCTAATGGCGGCAGCAAGGTTAAGTGTGGAGACGGTAAGGTCGTTGTAGATACCTGGCGCACACTGATCGGGCTCGCGGTGGACGATGTAGCGAGTGAGGTACGAGCGGTTGGTAGAGCATTTGTCGAGCAGGGTGCTGCCTGCATACGAATTACCGTTGATGAGCATTCGCGCAATCTCGAGATGCTTGAGACCGCCGAACGATCGGATGTCGTTGTAGAGGACCGAGCACGGTGTTTCCGCCGCCATGGCTGCCTCCCCAGATAACTTTAATGACGTACTGCAAACATGATAGGAAATGGCTACGCTCAAAGCGTACCGACTCGAAAAATGTTGCGCAACGCTTTGTATAACTATTGAGACATTATAGGGCAGATACGCCAAGTTGCAGGATGGCTGCAAACGACACATTTTGAGAGGTCGTGCCCTATGGAATGCCCTTATTGCGGTGCATTGTTGCCCGATGACGCTAGTTTTTGCTCTGAGTGTGGATCGCCTCTTGCCGTGCCCTCGTCGACTGCGCCCGTTTCCGAAGATCCCTATACTACGCCCCAGACCGTGTCACAGAGCCCTGCCTTTTCTTGGCGCGACGGCGAGGCCGCTACGGCGGCGACGGTGGAGTTGCCTAAGGCGGATGCTGCCTCGAAAGCAGACGAGCAGCCGGTAGCGGCACCCGGCGCGTTTGAGCCCGCTGTGCCCGAATCCGATTCGGACGCCACGCGTGTAGTCGATCCCTTGTCAGACTTTGGCACTACGATCGAGGACGTGGAAACTGAGTCTGCCTGCCATGCCGATTTTGGTTCTACGCCGCTCAGTGAGGAAGAGCAGCTCGAGCAGGACCGCGAGAGCCTCAAGACGGCCAAGGCCGAGTACAAGCTGGCACGCAAGCGCCTGGGCAAGTCGTATGCGCCCGCCATAGCCGCCGGCGTTATTGTCGTTGCCGCCTTGTGCGCGGGAACCGGCTGGGCGGGCTACTCATATGGTTTGGCTCATCCGCAAAATACGGAGCAGATTCAAAAGCTCAAGAAGCAGCTTGAATCTTCCAAGGACGAACTCACAAAAACGCAAGACGAGCTCGATCAGACAAAGTCCGACCTTAAGGATGCTAAGGCGGAGCTCAAGACCGCAAGCAAGAACGGCGAGGACGCCAGCTCCGATGCCGAGGGCTCTTCCACGACGGGCAATGCGACCTCGTCGACCACCACGACCTCCGGTAGCACAGCGAAGCTCAACATCGATAAGCCCACGAGCTTCGCCAACACCACGTGGCGCGGGGCACTTAAGGAGACGGGCAACTCTTGGGGCCATACTTGCTACGGTGCGAGCAAAAACGACCTTGTGATCGTTTTTAAGAGCATCAGCGATTCCGGCGAAGTGGTTGCAGACATCTCGGCCACGCTGCATGCCCACGATACCTACAACGCCGAAAAAACCGTCGCCCAATCCGATGGTGACGACTATCGCACCTACACGGACGTCACCGGTACGTTTGTCAGAAACAAGGGTTTTGAATTCTCGCTTCCCGTCGAGGAGGAGGACTGCGACCTTACGGTTACGGGTGTACCTAAAAAGAAAAATGGCAAGTACTACCTGAATACCACAGTCGAATCGGGAGACGGCGCCGTTACCATGGGAACGCGCATCACGGATTCCTTTGAGCTTTTGATTTCCTAGTACCTCGTATTGTCAGCGTGCGATGCATGGGGACGGTGGCGGGCGCGGCTTTATTGAGAGTTGCGCCCGCCACCGCTTTTTGCAAATGGGCCTATTTGCTGACTTGGGTTTTACTGCCGGCTAAAGCATGCCGGCAGATGCGAGGGCGAGAATAACCACGATTGCTATCAGGGCAGCAATCACCATCGTGAATGCCATCGTGCGTTGACGTTTGACGGCAAGGCGCGCGCGACGCATGGACTCGGCGCTGCGGACGGTCTCGGTGGATGGGGTTGGCCGAGACGCGGGCTGCGCCTGTGCAGCCGTGCGGGTGGGGACGGTGGCGTCCGTCCGCACGGTAGCGCTGCCGCGATCCGCTACGGGCCGGCGCTTTCGCGGGGCACCCGTACGGGCGAAAGGCTCAAGGCGCGCCGCGAGTTCGTTTGCCGAAGGGCGTGCGTCTTGCGAGACTGCCAAACAAGCCATAATCGCGTTGGCCAAGCCCTCCTCGCGGGGAGTTGCGGGTGCAAGGGGTTGCGGCTGCACGGTGCGCTTGAGGCGCGCGTGGTCTCCGGAGCGCCTGAGCTCTGCCTCAAAGGGGGCGCGTCCGCAATAAAGCTCGTAGAGGATGCTTCCCAGCGCATAGATGTCGACGGCGGGGTTGTCGCGCGCACCGGGGTCGGCCTTAAACCGCTCCAGCATTTCGGGTGCCGCGTATGCCGGCGTGGCGCCGCGAAAAGCGTTGACGTCGACGGTAAAGGAAAAGTCCGGTTTAACGAGCTTGGCACTGCCCATATCGATCAGGCAGATGTCGAAATAGCCACTCGAAACCTGCTCGTCGAGCGGGATGCGATCGTGACGCAGCATGATGTTGCGCATGGAGAGGTCGCGGTGAACAAAGGGCGTGTCGAGTGATTGCGTGGACAAGATGATCTTGAGTACGCTCCAGCCCAGCGCAGCGACGATATCGCCGGGGCAGGTTTCAGCGCCATCACATAGAGCGGACCGTGCATCAAGAAGCGAGACGCCGTCAACCCATTCCATGAGCAGCGCCGGGGTTCCGTCTGCCGTGTAGCCAAAACCGTAGACATCGGGGAAACCCCTTAGGTTGGATACGACGGAGAGCGTACGGTACTCCTCTTCCAAAGTTTCTCGGTTGAGCTGTTCTTGCTCGGGTTGGGCATCGGGGCGCGGCATCTTAAGCGCGAGCTCAAAAGCGCGATCGCCGCTCTGGACGCGGCGGACATAGGCGTTGCCGCCAAAGCCGCCCTTTTGCGGCGGAACGAGAAGCGTGCAGAAGCGACGCCGTGCCGCAGCCTGCTCACGCTCGGAGAGCAGTGCTGGCGTATGAAACTTGACGAGTCGAACTTCTTCATAGGATCCGGTCATGGCGCGCTTTCATCCTTTCTTCCATTAGCAGGATATGCGCTTGCCGTCGCCTTCTGTTGCGCAACATCGACAAATCTGCCGCTCGCCAATGTTGCGCAACAGAATCGCGCAAGACGGCGGTAGAAATAGGTCAATTAAAGTCAGCAATCGGGGGAACGATATGAGTTATTCATTTAGCGCGTCATATGGAATCACGCGGGAGCAGTGGAACCAGATGACCACGCAAGAGCAGGATGAGTTTGTTTGGGCCCAGCGCAGCAAAAGCCCGGCAGACTTGGAGCGGGAACGCGTTGAGGCGGCCATTCAGTCATATAAGAGCTCTCTGGCCGGAATAAAAGCCAAAGCGCTTTCTAACATTGAAGACACCGATGGTTCTGTTTCGGCATACTTTGATCGGTTGATTGATGCTCGTATCGAGGCTTTTTCCCAAGAGGCATTGGATAATATGCCCAGTGGAATGCAAGCGGTAAACATGCGTTATGCCGAAACAGTTCGCGCTAAGATCCCGGCTTTGCTCGGGGAGATTAGCGCCCTGCTGCCCTCAACGGTTTCGGAAGCGCATAGAGAGCAGTTCGTTCAGCAGTCGCAAGCTCAACTCAAGGCTGTCCAGACTGCCGAGCGCCTTCGCGCCCAGCATGTCGCGGAAATTACGAATTATGTTGTTGGTCCTGGCGGCGGCGTGGACCTGAAGAAGGCGCTTCGCTACCTTACCGAATCAACGACCAAACAAGAGGAGGGGTCGCTCGAAGAAGCGGCTCGCGCGTTTGAGACTTGGGCGGGACGTGTTACGCCGCTTATGCAGGACGAAGCGCTCGATATCCCCCTTCGAAACCGTATCTCTGCAAAGTTTGAGAGCGTCCGCGCCGCTTTTGATGCACTTGGGCCTGATTCGCGCGTCGATGACCGCCTAGCGGCAATGAAGATGATGAACGATTTTGAGTACGTAGTAAAAAACGCTACGTATGAATCGGGCGAACGGCACCGAGTCTATGAAGAGTATCGTGCGCGCATCGAACGTGCCAACAACCGTTATGGAAAGAGCCTGCCGCTTAAGCAATTGCACGAGATCGAAGATGTCTATGCTGCAAACGATGAAGCGGAGGCTGCCCTTGCCAATGCTATGAAAGACGACTATATCGAGCGTTCTATCAACGAGGTCATGGCTGCTCGCGGTATTAACGTTACTCGCTATGCCGTTATGGAGGGTTCGGGAAAGCCCTGGCGATTGATGTTTGACACCAAGCAGAACAAGGCCATCGCCCTTTTGCGCAGCACGAAAAGAGATCGACTCATCATCCGCGTTGTCGCAGCCAACCCTGAGGAGTTTTCTGAGGATCCTGATAATCCGACCATCATCAAGGACATGAAGCCGCAGGATCAAACGACTGTCGAGAAGGTCTATAGGGACCAGATTGAGTTCTGCGACTTCTACAAACAGTTCGAAGAGGATCTTAAAGCCTATGGCGTAACCGTTCCGGCCGAGGGTGCAGGATTGACCACGCAGGCCGCGAATCCTGCTGCCGCCGTCGAGATCCATCCGCACGATTACGTGCCGCCCACGCCTTCCGCAGATGCGGAGCGTCGCCTGCGTAATCGCCGTCAAGCAAGTCAGCTCAAGCAAAGGGAAATGAGGTAAACCATGACATGGGAATGCCCAGAATGCGGTTTTGATAATGATGACGAGCGCGATATGTGCGAGGAATGCGGTGCCCTGCGTCCCGCCGGCGTAGCACCTGCGCCGTCGACGCCTGCCGCTCCGGTGCAAGACTTCGCTGCACCTAGTGGTGAACGTCCAGCGCCCGCCGTCTATCCTGCGACTTCTTCGATGGGTGGTACACCACAGGTTCAACAGCCTGCGTCCCAGCAGGTGTATCAGTCTGTTCCCGTGCCCGCGCCGCAGCCGGCGCCTATGCCTCAGCCGGCGCCCGTGCCACAACCGATGTCCACCCCACAACCGATGCCTGCGCCCGCGCCGCAGCCCGCGGCCATGTCGATGCCGCAGCCTACCCCCATGCCCGTTCCGCAACCCGCTCCGGTTGCCGCGCCAATGCCGCAGCCCGCGCCGCAACCCATGGCGAATGCTGCAGCTACTCCTGCGGTTCCTGCGCTTACGCTTGCCGATCCAGCTATGGGTGAGCAGCTGCGTCTTACGGGTATGACCGTGCTTGGGCGTAACGCGTTTCCCAGCATGGCATCGAACTTTGCAATATCTCGCCAGCATGCCAGCGTTCGCTTTGAACAGGGCGCGTGGTTGGTTGCCGACGAGGGTTCCAATAATGGAACGGCTCTTATGCGCGGCAGTCAGATTCTTTATTTGACTCCCGGCGTGCCTCAGCAGATTCATACCGATGACGTGTTGCTAATCCCGGCGACATCCGGGGAATTTGCCCAGCTGCGTTTGAGGGCTACCGTGGAGGAGCCTCCTGCGGTGCAGCCCACGCAGGCTCAGACGGCGGTCGCGCCGCAGCCTGCGACCGTTGCGCCCGCTACGGCATCTGCCGTGCCAGCCGCCAGTCCGTCTGCCGGCATTGAGGGCTGGTTTGTCGAGTGTCCCGAGTGCGGTCGTTTACACCTTGTTGCCGATGAGCGCGCAAAGGTTGGGGATGGCTGTGAAGAGTGTGGCTGTTCGCTCGCGCGCACGTCTGCCGTATATCGTACGCTCGACCCCGGTGAGGATTACTCTGATGTTCGTTAGCCAGATGCTCGCGCCTGTCGTTTCTCTGGGACCAGGCGAGCGCATCGCAATCTGGACTAGCGGCTGTTCTAAGCACTGCGCCGGATGCATCTCGCCCGAGCTTAGGATGCAGCTGCCCGAGCAGGATGTCGATGTTGATGAGCTTGCGCAGATGTTGCTCGATGCCGCGCGCGAGCACGGCGTACATCGGCTGACGGTTTCGGGTGGAGATCCGCTCGAGCAGGCATCAGAGCTCGTGAAGCTGCTGGCAACGATCCGCTGCGCTTACGATGACATTCTCGTTTACACCGGATTCACGTTTGAAGAGCTGCCGCAAGTGATCGGTGCGGATACGTGGGAGACGCTTAAGTCCCTCATCGATGTGCTGATCGACGGTCCGTACGTAGACGAGCTCAACGTGCCCGATTGTGCGCTGCGCGGCTCGACTAATCAGCGCGTGATCTATCTGAGCGACCGCCCGCACGATGACTACGACCAGTATCTTCAGCAGCCTCGTCAGCTTCAGAACTTTGTTCAGGACGGCACTGTTAACACCGTCGGCATTGCTAACCGCTACCACCACGAATTTCCTGTCAAGGAGGTATAACACATGGCAACTGATTTCGAGCGCCAATCCTGGCAGCGCGAGATGCTCAACTTTAAAGGGGTGAAGAGCCTCTTTATCCTTGAGGGCAACGTGAACGACAAGTATCCCGATGTGGTTGACGGCGGCCTTCAGTTCTCGGAGCTCGCCGAGGTTGTGCGCGGCCTTTTCGAAGACGCCAATGGCTCAGTTGAGTACAACGTGGCATATTTCGATCCCATCCAGCTGTTTTCGAGCAGCATGGGCAATGTTGATTGCAAGCGCCTGGTGTCGCTGGCTCATGACGAGGCTTCCAAGAACGACGACCGCATGATGGAGGCGAACGCCTGCATCGCCGATGGTCGCCAAGCATATGCCACCGAGCAATCGAGCCTGCCTTCATACGGCGAGGTTATCCGCTCTATGTTGCGCCTTAAATACAACGACAACCCCGATGGCGGCACCGAGGCCAAGCCGCTTTGTGTGATCGTCAACATGGCGTCGCGCCTGCTTGCATCCTCGACCGGCCTTATGCCCGACGAGACGCAGTTTTTCCTCAACTTGTACCTTGGCGCCAGCAAAGCACGCCTTATTAACCGCACGGCTGTCAACACGCTCATTCTGGTAACGGATAACGTGCGCAACCTGCCCGTGTGGTTTATCGAGGAGAACCCCTTCTTGCGCACCATCACGCTGCCGCATCCCGACCGCGACATGCGCGAAGCCTATATTCAGAGTAAGTTTGGCTTTGGTGAGGCGCCGTCCGATTCCGATGACCGCGCGGTGCGTCGCTTTATCGATACCACCGACGGCATGAGCGTTAAGGAGCTCGAGGGCCTGCAGCGCATGTATCAGCGCGATATGCAAAACCCCGATGCTTCAATTGAGGCCATCCTTCCCAAGCTCGTCGACGTGTATAAGTACGGCTTTCGCGAGAACAAATGGCAGCAGATGTTCGAGAAGCTCGAAGAGGATCCCGAGGCAAAGATCAAGCGCCGCGTGAAGGGGCAGGACGAGGCCGTTGAGAAGGCCGTCACCGTGCTCAAGCGCTCCGTCATGGGTCTTTCGGGTGCCACCCATTCGTCTGGTTCCAAGCCCAAAGGCGTCCTGTTTTTGAGCGGCCCCACCGGTACCGGTAAGACCGAGATCGTTAAGGCCATTACGGAGCTCCTCTTTGGCGATGAGCGCAGCATGCTGCGTTTTGATATGTCTGAGTACGGTGCTGAGAACTCCGATCAAAAGCTCTTTGGCGCTCCTCCGGGATACGTGGGCTATGCCGAGGGCGGTCAGCTTACCAATGCGGTCAAGGCCAATCCGTTCTCGGTAGTTCTTTTCGACGAGATCGAGAAGGCCGCGCCGAGCATTATGGACAAGTTCCTGCAGATCCTCGAAGATGGACGCCTGACCGATGGCCAGGGCAATACCGTGTACTTCTCTGAGACGGTCATCTTCTTTACGAGCAACATCGGCTTTTCCAAGATTGAAATCGATGCGCAGGGCAACGAAGTTCGTAATACCATCGCGCCCAACACGCCCTATGACGAGATTTGCGAGCGCGTGCGCACCGAGATGGATCGCGAGTTTAAGCCCGAGTTCTTGGGTCGTATCGGCGACAACGTGGTGATCTTCAACTTTATCGACGATGCCGTGGCGCTTCAGATCCTCAATTCCAAGATCGATGCCGTTAACCGCAACGTGCATAAGGCACAGCCCGATATTACGGTTGAGGCGACCGATGCCGCCCGCGAGCTGCTGCACTCCATTGCCATGACGGACGCCGTCAAGGCCAAGGGCGGCCGCGGCATTGGTAACCTGGTAGAGAGCGGTTACCTTAACGGGCTTTCCGATTTTCTGTTTGAGCACCGCGCCGAGTGGCGCGGTCGCCCCGGCATGGTGACACGCGCCGTGCCACAGGGCGAGGGCGACGATGCGCATATCGCATTTGAGCTCGTGCCCGGATCGATGGGAGGCGATTGGCGATGACGAAGTTTATCGCTGCAGCAAAAACCCAAGCGGGAACCAATCACCCCGTCAACGAGGACCGTTTGCTTCTTGACGGTAACGTCCTTTGCTATGGCCTGGTAGGCGATTGCGAGCGCGAGATGGGCTGCATGGCAGTCTTTGACGGCGTGAGCGAAGGCGGGCACGGATCAGCCGCCTCGACGCTCGCTGCGCAGGCGTTTGCACAGGCGACTCAGGTTTTTGAAGCCGATTCGATTGATGTCCTGCAGGATCGTTTGCGTATGGCGGGCGAGCGCGCTGAGAACGATGTTGAGTCCTATGCGGCCCGTTATGGCCTGCCCGTTGCTGCGTCTACGGTTGCCGGGCTTATGGTGGCGCATGATGGGTCTGCCGCAATCTTTAATGCTGGCGATTCGCGTGTGTATCGCTTGCGCGATGGCGTGCTTGCGGTGTTGAGCTACGACCATACGCCCGAATCCCGCCTGGGCGGCGTTGGGTTTGAGTACAGCGATGAATCGGTCTCGCATTGCATTGAGCTGGCGGTCGGTCTTAATCAGGGCGGACGAAACCTGGAGATCAATACGACCGCGTTGTTTCCGGGCGATCGCTACTTAATCTGCTCTGACGGCATCGATGGGGAGATTGACCTTGCGCACCTGCAGCAGATGCTTGCGAGCGATTCGACCTGTGCGCAGCTGTGCGAGGAGCTGTATGCCGAGGCCCGCATGAGCGGTTCGACGGATGACGCGACGCTGATCGTGATTGAGATAGGGGAATAAAGATGTCTGATGAGACGATAACGGTACACCGAGATGGCGGCGCCGGCAACGGTGAAACCGTGACGGTCCACCGTGGGGGCGTACCTGTAAACGGCGAAACGGTCACCGTGTATCACGGCAATCAGGCTCCTGTACCGGGTGAGACCGTGACGGTGCGCCGAGGCGCTGCTCCGGTGTCCGGCGAAACGGTGACCATTCGCCGCGGCGACGCCCCGTCGGCAGGCGAGACGGTAACGGTGGGTCGCTCGGTTCCTAGAGCAAACGGCGAGACGGTGACGGTAAATCATCCGGTTTCTGCGACTGGCGGCGAGACCGTTACGGTTGCAAGGCCGATGGCTGCTCCCGCCGGCGGCGAGACGGTCACGGTTTCCCGGCCGATGACGTCCGTGGCGGGCGAGACCGTAACGGTGCCGCGATCTGCCGCTTCTGGCGGTCAAACGATAACGGTCCCACGCGGTGCGGTGGTAAATCCCAATGGCGAAACGGTGACCGTTTCTCGTGGGGACGTTCGCGCCGCTTCCTCCGTGCCCGTATCCCCTTTCGTTCCGGAAGATGTGACGATTACCTCACGTGACGGCCAGCAGTTTATTGTTCACTTGGGTCAAGTTGTCGGTCATGGTGGTCAGTCCACGGTCTTTGCTGCCGAGCGGGTGGATGACGGCCTCGCATGTGTTGCCAAGGTGTTTCAGCCTCTTATAGAAAAAAAGCTCACGGAATACGAGAAGACTGTGCATGCCGTCATGAGCCTCAATGGTCGTCCCGTGTCAGAAACGCATTTGCTGCCTATTTTTGCCTATTTGCACCAGGGCTTGAGCGCGACCGTAGTAGGGGCCCCCGCTCCTCAGCTTTGGGATATTGCCATCACTCCCAAGGCTACTTGTCTCAGCGATCGACCCCGTAGCAAGCATATGGTTAAAAGTCGCGTGATTCCGGAGCTGAGCCAAGCGATTAACCTGCTGCACACCGAGTTTGGCATCGTCCATCGCGATGTGAAACCGTCGAATGTCTACCTGTACGATAAACAAATCGCACTTGGTGACTATGGGTCCGCTCGCTCTCTTTCCGGAATTGATAATCGTACGACTAATACCGAGACGCGATCAAACGGGTATACGCCTGGTCACGGCAGAATGGTCGATCCTCGCAACGATTGGTATTCGTTTGGCTATACCATTTGGACTCTTTATGAGGGCAATGTCCACCCGCTCCATGAGCGTTTGAAGGACGACACGTTTTTCGAGTTTCAGGAAGCGGGTCAACCTGCTGAGTTCACCCACCCTGATGACGCTACCTTGGGTAATTTGCTTCAAGGCCTTACGTTTGAGCTTGCAAACAAGCGCTTCGGATACGAAGAAATTAAAGACTGGATCGCTGACCCCGATCACTTCTATCGTCAGCTGCCCACCTTCGATTTCAAGAGCGGCCATGCGCCGTATGAATTTGTCGGCAGGCTTTATACCGATCCTGTGTCGCTCGCTCGCGGGCTCGCGTCTCATTGGGACGAGGCAAAACAACGCATGCAGCAGTGGCAGCTCGAGCGCCAGATGCGTAAATGGAATGAAAACGACCTTGAGACAAAGATCCATGAGATCACCGAGGCGAAAGCGAAGGGCGGAGAAAAACCGAATTACGATTTCAATCTTGCTTGCGTGATCTACGAAATGTCGGGCGGCAAGATCATTTCGTGGCGCGGCGAAGATGTTTCGCTGGGCGCTGGCAAAAACGATCTTCCGGCACGTATCGCCACCATGACCGATACCGATATCGATCGCTATGCGGTGAAGTCGGGACTTGATGGCACTGCGTCCATGGGTGTGCTTCCGTCGGGCTTTCTTTCCTACGTTCTCTCCCGTCAGGGCGAGCATGATGAGGCGGTTGCGAATATTGCCAGGAATATCAAGGCAATCGAGGACCTCGCTGCTTCTTCAAACGATCCACATTTTGCTGCCTGCCTATTGAAGGGCTTCCTTACGTTCGACGAGTTGGAAACTCATGCTGCGGCCCAGGAAGAGATCAGGAGGCTCATCGGGAACCCCCGGGCATTTTTTGCCACTTGCTCAACGTCTCGTGCTGTCGATGAGTTCTTCCTGCTCTTTGCAGGAGACGTTTCCATGGACGCTATTATTAAGGCACGTGGTGACGCTCAGAGCAGAGGGTCAATTGACGTTGATGTCGTACTCGATTTCATGGACCGTGTCGCCGACAACAAGGCTCCCGTGCGAGCGTTCTACCGTAAATACGGCAATATGGCAGGCTGGATTTGGCTTTCCGAGCACACCGCTCTTTACGAGGCACTTCCGGGCTCTGCCGGAGAATCCGCAATCGTCAATCTTCGCGGCCTATCTCCTTCGGCGCAAGCATCGGTTGCTTCGCTCATGCAAGCGGGGTCCAATATCCGAATCGAAGGCAGCAAGCTTCGTGCCGACATGGAGGTGACACCTGTTCCCTATGTGAATGGCTGGCAGACGAGGGACGTTCTTCTTACTCGACCGCTTACGTTGAATGCTCTTTTCTGTGCCGAGGCACGAGGAGAGGCAGTACCACGCGGCTATGTGGCAGAACTGCTTGCAGGCGGTGCAGATGAACATCTACTTGATAGCATCGGAATCAGGCTTTTGGCTCATGCGAACCTGATGTCTTCCGCTAGTTATTCTCAATTCCTTGAGGACGAGCGAAACGAGGCGGATGGCGCGCTCGAAGGTGCTATCCGGCAGGATACGCAAGACTACGATGTGACTGAAGGCATTGCCGATGCCACGGCGCGTATTGAGGCCGTGAAGAAAGAGCAAGGCGGGGTGCTGCGCTGGACGTGCATTGTGGCGGTTGTCTACTTTGTTGTTATCCTATGCGCTCGCGGTTCCTTTGGACAGTTCATCGTTATGTGTGGCACCCTCGCCCCGCTCGCAGTACTGTTCTTGGTCGCGGCGTTTGTTGGAATCTTCGGCTTCTTGGCCTTGAACCTGCTCCGTTCCTTTTCCGCGGTTGACCGCGTTCAGTCGCTCGACAGCGATCTGGAGGCCAACGCAGATCTTCTCGAAAGCCGTCTGGCTCAACTCGTCGATTTTGATGGCCGCACAGGCGCTACAGTGGAAAAGCTCTTGATGGTGGGCGTTGACGAGGATCTTCCGATGACACAGGGAGCCGATTTTTCGTTTGGTTCTGAAGGCAAGGCCTTCTACGCCGATCCTGAAGTTATGGATAGGCTTGGCAGATTGGCAATTCGCCTTTTGCTTATCACGTCGGCCGTGATTAGTGCATCTGGGTTTATGGGCACTGTGTTCATTGACGGTGATGTGATAGCCAAAATCGAGGTAGTCTCCGCTATCGCCGTTGATGCACTCATCTGCATTTACGTGCTGGGCGATGACGAACATCCTGGCAGCGCCGCGTCAATACTGTCATGGTCTTGGATCTGGTTGGGCCCGCTGGTCATCGCGTTTTTGCTTTGGGGCGTCGTATCGGTTCTTCAGGCGTTCGGAATGGTGGGCGCTATTATCGCCGTAGTATTTCTCATCGGATGTTTTATTAAGTAAGAGGAAATTCAACTATGCCAACTTTAAATTTTCGTAAGCTGATTCCGGGAGGCTATTCGGGGGCCGGTCCGAATGCCGGCAATTCGGCTGCGCCGCGGAGAAACGATGGTCTCCATGGCACTGAGCGACGTGCCATGGGTGCTTTTGACGACATGTTGGGTATTGAGAACGCGGCGTCCCAGCGCGGCTCTCAGACGAATGCACGTTCTCGTTCGAACATGGCGCAACGCGAAATCCGGAATGACGTGGTAATCAATGAGGGCTTGGGCTCGTATGACGGACGCCCGTGCTCCATCAGGATTTTCGAAAACCACCTCGAGATTGTCGCCAAGCGTGAGGGCTCGACGCTCGATAATCACCCCGCGCTCAAGATGCTTGTCCCCGGCATAGGCAACAGCAAGGCGGTGGCGGGTAGACTTTTCGCTCCGGGTAATTCCAATCCGCCGATCATCATTCCCTTTAATTCGCTGAGCGGTTTCCAGGAAGTGAGCGGGTTTATGCCCACGTTTGTCTTCAACCGGCGTAATCCTCAGACCAGAAAGATGGAGACGCACACCATCAAGACGATGACCAGGGAGTTTGGGTATGCGCTTAACCGCTATGCTCAGACGCACTTCCATTATTAATTAGGTAAAGGCAGAACACATGGCAGACGATAACCAGCAAGGGGGCATGTCAGCGCAGGAGAGACTTGCGCGCCTCTATAGCTCTCGCGTTGATGACCAACAAGGGGATGCGGTGCCGACTGCGGGGCAGGCGACGGGGGCACGTGTTTCGGCAGGTGCTCCGCAGACACAAGCCTCTTCCGCCCAGGAACGACTCGATCGCTTACGTGCGCGACGCGCCGGCGTGCCTCTTCCGGGCGATCCGGAGGCGGCTACTCCGGTAAACAATGAGGGCGCGACTCGTCCTCGCTTTAACATCAATCTTTCGCGCATTGTGGACGCGATTCCCACCATTGTTCGGTTTTTCCCACTGCGTATTTTTACGGTTTGGGGACTCTGCTCGGTCTGGTACCGCATGTACTTGAACGTTGGCGGAGACGATGTGCTGCATACGGGGCTTCCGGCACCGGGGTATAGCGCATTCAATCCATTCGCTTTGGGCGCCGTTGTATTCATCGGCCTTCTCGTAGTTGTGACAGAAATAATTGCCGGCCCTTTGAGCTTGATCATTAAGCAGTTAATCATCGGCGCCACGTATTTCTTCCGCGGTTCCGCCGCCACCCGCGAGGCCCGCGACCGTGCGCATGCGAACTTCAGCCTGCGCCGGCTCGTCACCGAGACGGTCCGCGGCTACCACAGCGGCTACTCGGTCTTCGGCTCCATGGCCCGCGCCGCCCGCGGCGCCCGCAACAGCGCCTCCACGCTCGATTACGGCGTCGGGGCCTTCACGGGGGAGGATCCCAACGCGCCCGTCTACGACGACGGCCTGGGCGACCGCCCCTCGCAGATGGAGCTCACCGACGAGGCGGCGTCGAGGATCTGGGACCTGTACTACCCGGCCTACGGCGCCGAGGGCCCCATGTCCAACCTGCACGAGGCGCTCGCCTCGGGCGACCCGCAAGACTACGCGACCCTGATGAGCCTCGCCCTCAACGCGGCGGAGTGGTGCGAGCAAAACGGCACGCCCGACACGCACGGCTGGTTCGACGACCCCGCCTACCCGGGCGACTACGTCGACGCCGGCACGTTCTACCTCATGGCGTACTCGTTCTGGGAGCAGGCGGCCGAGGCGCGGCGCGTGGGGCCGATCGAGCCGCTCGCGGACGACATGAGCCGCTTCATCCTGCGCCACCTGAGCGACTGGTCGCGCGAGAACGCCCACGCCTACCGCTGGCGCGGCGACTGGCGCGACGCTGACTACTTCGACAAGGACCGCCTGTAGGCGGCGGAGGGGGAAACACGGATGGCAATTAATCAGAACGGGTCTGGCCGCGGGGGCGCCGGGTCCAACGGATCGGATGTCAACGATATCGTGAACCGCCTGGGCGGTCCGCGCGTGGTGATCGTTCTTGCCGTGGTGGTGGTCATCGCCATTGTGGCGGTCACGTCCATCACAAGCGGCATCTCCGACACCAATCGGCAGACCGAGCAGCGCTCCGAGGCCAAACAACAGCAAGAAGACGAGGCGGCGCGCGCTCAGCGTAAAAAGGAAAAAGAAGAGCGCCATCAGGAAGAAGCGAAAAAGGCCACAGTGCTTACGCTCGATGAAATTACGGACGAGGCGCTACGCTCGGACTTAGCGCTCGATGCAGATGAGGACGGCAATATTTCGCAAGAGACTGCGGATGAAGCTAGGTCAATCGACGTCGAGTCATTTGATTCGCTTCCGCTGCTGGCCAACTTTCACAACATCACGACGTTTGGCATCGGCGACTACGACAGCGAAAGCTACGACATAAGCTCCATTAGCAATATCACTCATCTGTCCATTGGCGACTGCTCGGTGCCTCAGGTTGATCTCACACGTTTTCCTCAGCTACAGCGCGTTACCATAAACAGGCTCGAGAGCCCCGTCGATACCTTGAATGTCAAAAACATGTCCTCGTTGACGAACGTCCAGATCGAAGGCCTTGATGGCAGCATTGGGACACTTGACCTGTCGGGTGATGTGAACCTCGAGGTTCTGAAGATCGGTTGCAGAGTCGAAACGCTCAATCTGTGCGGGGCAGGCAGGGAAGATGCCTTCCATTTCACTTTTACACCCAATTGTGTTGGCAAGATCTTGTACGACAGCGACACGAGCAGCAGCCTGGTCGAGTTTTTGCAAAAAATGAGCAGTGACTACGGCTACACCATGGAGCAGCAGTGACGCTGCATTCAAGTGAGGAGAAGCAGTATGGCGAACTTTAAGCCCGACATGTCTTGGCGGGATAACGAACGGGTACAGCGTGTGACCGAGCAGCCTTCGGGCGGGGCTCATGAGCGGGCTGCCGAGACGCCGGATGTGCGGGTGAATATGCGTCCGAACGGGCAGGCAACCGAACAGTCTGCTGGGCAGGCGCAGCAGACGCCGGGGCGTTCGACAAGTCGGATCCCTCGCCCTGCCAGCCAGCCGAATGGACAGGCGGCTGAACGTGCAAATGAAGCCGTCTCTCGTTTGGGCGGCGTTCGCGCCCTGGTAGTGCTTGCGGCGGTTGTGGTCATAGGCGCGGTTGCCGTTTTCTCCGTGATTGGCGGCGTCGGTGACGTGCAAGGCGGCGGGGGAGCCTCGTCGAGCGTCTCTAAAGAGTCGAGCTCAACTGACGCCTCTGGCTCCGAGACCAAGAAAGAAAAAGGTCTCGTCGATGTTGATGCGATCTCGGATGATACGCTGCACGGGCTGCTTGCCGACTACGATAACGATGACGATGGCCAGCTGACCGCCAAGGAGACTCAGTGCATCACGAGGCTGGTCGTGACCGACGAGGTGACGGATTTCACGCCCATTAGCAAGCTGGACAAGCTCGATACGCTCGGCATCAATACCCTGAGCGCCAAGAGTGCGGACTTTAGCGAGCTCGAGGCACTTGAGGTGCTCAAGTTTGGCGACATGACGACCCAGGACCTCGACCTGAGCGTCTGCCCCAAGCTCAATTCCTTTTGTATTGAAGGCCTTAAGGGTGCTGTCAATTCCATCAACGCTTCGGGTCTTAAGAACCTGATGTTCTTTACCGTTGACCAAGGCCTTCAGGGCGACGTCGAGAAGATTGATCTTTCGAATGATGACATTCTTGGCGCACTCGAGATTACCTGCAACGTCGGTGAGCTCAACCTGTCGGGTTGCAGCCACTCGTTCCCCAAGCTCAACATTGCCGCTGATCACATCGACAAGATCGTGGTCGACAGCAACACCAACGCGGACCTGGTGGCTACCCTGCGTGACCTTTGCGCCCAGAAGGGCTGGACGCTGGAGGAGCGGTAGGGTCCCTTGGAGCGGCAGAGTGCTTTTGCTGCAAGGCCATAAACGAACAAATAGAAGTGGGGCTCGGTTATTTCCGAGCCCCACTTCTTTATCTATTTCTGAGTTGTGGCAGTCTATCTACCGCCTACGTGAACATGCGATCCCTCAGCTCGGCCGCCTCATTAATCTCGACGTTGGTGCGGCCTTGGTGGTCTTCGGTGCGTTTGCTGGTGAGCTTGCCGTCCTTTAGTCCGTAGGTGGTGTACTGAACGATTGCGCCGGCGGTTTCGGCTGCCTGACGTAGGGGCTCGTAGGTGTCGGTTTGCTCGCACCATGCATAGAAATCATCAACGGTGGCGTTGGGATTGCCTCTAAAGAGTCGATACCATTCGCGTCCAAAGCTGCCAAGGACCGAGAACGTCTTTTTCTCGACAAGCTTGTCGCCCTTGTATTTGTAGTCCAGCGTGAGGTCCACCAGATAGGCGGCTCCCGTTTCAAAGGCGTTCTCGTTGCCCTGATGACCGATGACCTCGGTCTCCGGATAGTGCTTACCAATAAACTCGGCGGCATCGCCTTCGTAATCGGCAACGATGCGCGCACTCTGCACCTTGCCACGTTTGTACGTGTAGTGCAGGATGCGCAGCAGTCGCTCCTGCCAAAACGCATAGGAAAACAGGTGGTCGACAAAGTGCGGGTTCTCAAGACGATTGGCCCGATCCATCCAAACAGTTTGGAACAGTTGGTAGTCGGCCTGCGGCTCGTCCGTGACCTCGCGGAACCACTGTACGGCGACGTCGGCGGGGATATAGAACGATAGTCGCTCCTGCGGAGTACCGCTCTTGGTCGTTTTGGCGCGCAGGGGAATCTCGACCTCGTAGCCAGAACCGTCGTCCGTTCCGCAGTTTAAAACGGGCGGCAGCATAAACTGGCAGGGGCCCTCGTCGCATACGCGCATCGGCTGGGGGCTAACAGGTTGCCCTTCAAACTCCATCTCGATGTCTGTGTCGTCTTCTTCGTCCTCGTCATCATCTTTGATGCCAAGGTCGTAGCCGGTGTAGTAGTCATCCAGGTGTCGCTCGTTTACATTTCGCCCGTTTACGACGTCAAAGACGGTAACACCCGTCATGCGGTCGCAATACTTTGCGACTTCAAAGAGGTTGCAGCTCTCCTCGGGCGTAAAGTTATCCATGCGGTGCAGGAACTCGGTAGAGCATTCATCGGGATCATAGCCGTCCATTTCGCTGTCACCGAGCCAAAAGTTGGGATCACGATTGCTTTTGAAGTACCACCAGTACCAGACGGGGCCGAATACCGCATTTACACCAAAAAAGACTTTCTGGATGATGTTGCCGTTGCCGTCGAACTTGTAAGCGAGCGGCAAGTTAACAACCGGAACGTTTGATGTGTCACGCGCCATGGTGTGCTCCCTGCGATGATTTGTGTTGCGCGCGAAGGCCAGATTCGATGCGTCTGACCTGCGCGCGCCTGTTACTTCGCATACTAGGCCGCCTGCGTTGCATTCTGTTGCGCAACATCGCGGACGGTGCGGTTCGACGTCCAGGGGCGATGCCGCGCAACAGATACATGGCTTGGTCGTGCCAATCGCTCTCTAGTAGCGCGCCGAGCGCTGGGCGTTGCCCGGGTTGTAGCCCGCCCAGGCGGCGATGACGTCCGACTCAACGACGCTCGTTGCAATGTTGATAAAGCTGCCGGCACGGGGCAGGTCGGTATGGAAGTCTTCGAGCAGGTTGGGCTGGAACCTAAAGTCCTCAAAGTTGACGGTGTTGGGGTTGTAGAGCTGACAGGTACCATCCTCGGTAGAGATCGGGCCAACCATGTAAACGGCCTTGTGCTCTACGACCTCGGTATCGTCGACGTCAATCACCTCTCCACGATCGTGCGCGGCAGCGGCGTGCTCCATGAGCTCGAGGAATCGGTCGGCTTCGGCGCTGCAGAGTACGCAGCGCGAGAAGAGCACCGTAAGGGCATAACCCGTTTTACGGCCCAGTTTCTCTCGCAGCTCGCTAAATCGTTGCGACTGCTCCGGGGTCATGCGCGTTTTGGACGGTGCGGTCTGCTTGAGTCCGCACGCCTTAAGGAACATCGCGTTGGCCTTGCGCAGGGCGCTCATGGCGGCAGAGTCGCTCTTTGCCGCGGAGACGTCGATGCGTCCTCCCTCGGGAATCTGCTTATAGCGAGAGAAGCCCTTCTCGCCCTCGACGGGCATCCAGTACGTAATGACGTCATTTTCCACTACGCTAAAGCGGCACGTAAAGGGCGCGCCGATTGCCGGCGCCTCGCCGTAGAACTTTACGCGTACGGCTTGGTTGGTGTCCGCCATCCACATCATAAAGCGATGGCTATTGTCGCCGTCATGGCTCCGGAGCTTTGCAATAAGGTAGCAAACCGAGTCGCAACGGCTTTCGAGTGCGGCGCCTCTTCCGGTGGCGATGGCGCTTATGCCTTGGGCCTTGAGCTCGATATCGCGGTGCAGCGCGTTGAGCTCTTCGGATGTCAACAGGTCTTGGCCGAGAAGCCCCGCGACAAGTGCGCCGACTTCTATGTCGGTAGTAAGGGCGGCGTCGATAACCTTGCGGTGCGCCTGGTGGCTTGCATAAGCCGGCAAAGGTTTGCGGCCTGTGGCAAATCCAAATGGGTCTCGGATCTGATCGCCGCCGCGATAGAGCGGCTCCAAAAAGAACATGTTCATGTCATTTCGCTTGCCCTGCTTTTGACCGTAGGCATCGAGGGAGTTCCAGACATGCTTCTCTGCAATGGGGTTCATCCACAGGCTGATTTTCGATTTTTCTGCCGAGGAGGTCGAGGTGTTCTTTTTGGAACTTGCGGCGGGACGCGAGGCCGGGACCTCACGATGACTGTGATAATAGTCAGTATCGATTCCTAAGGTCTCGACTAAGTCAAAAAAGTCGCCAGCTGTTTCGCCTTTCGCGAGCTCTGCCATGACCGGCTGCGATGGGTCATCGACAAAGGAAATGCGTGTTTTTCCGTCATCGGAGACTGCCTGACAGTATCCGCATCGAAGCGCGACGTAGCCTTCCGGTTCACTGCCTCGGTCAAAGTAGGTGTCATCTTCACAGCCGAGCGTCTCGGGGACGGGGACAGTTGGACGATTGGTACCCGGAATCGTTATAGCAGCACCCGCTGCGCACTTGAGCTCATCGAAATACTCAGTGTAGAGCGGAATGTTGTAATGTTGGGCTAATGCCTCGAGAACGACGGCGTTGGGCACGGAGTGCGCCACGCGATAGCGCACGGAGTTATAGCCCCATTCGACATCGGTTGCATCATCGGGAATTCCGTGGCCTGCCATGGTCCCCAGGACCTCATCGGGTGAGTCAAACGTGCTATCGGGCGTACCGCAAATCGCCTGGAGTGAGAACCCGCCAAAGCACTTTTCGAGATCATTGCGGATATACTCGCAGCAGTCATGATTGGGAAAGACGATGCGAAACGTCATCGCGCCCATGGCCTGGGACATGTAGACGTTGCCCGACGCCTGGGCATCGGACTCTGCCTGGGGCTCGTCATCCTCGTCTTCGTTGTCATCGTCCGATGGGTCTGCAAACGAGCTGTAGTTTGCATTGATCAGGTCGAGATACATGGAGACGGTCCCGCGGGTTGCCAGCTTTTGCATGATGGGATTGAACGTGTCCGCAAACGAGACCTCGCGGTCCTGGGGCACGCCATTTTGGGTCACGGAAAGCGTGACGGTTGCCACGCCGCAACGAACTGCCGTGGCATCTCGGTACTGGCTGTTGTCGGGGAAGAACGTCCACTGGCTTTTAGTGAGGCTTGCCGCAAACGAGACGTCGTCGTCATCGGGATCGGCTAGCCATGCTCCGGCCTTGTAGCCGTCGGTCACTACGTACTCGTAATAAACGGGCGCCCCGAGCAGGCCGGCGAGCGCCTTTGCAGCTCGCAGCAGCGGGATGCCGTCGTATTCGTATTGAAGCGAGTTGTAGCCCCACATCTCGTTGAATGTCCGTCCGCCTAGGGCGCCGCAGATATGGATGCACATGGCGGCGTTTTGCGGCTGGCTCAAATCGCCAAGGTCGGAGATTGCGGGTATCAGCGTGGCGAGCGAAAAGCCGCCAAGTTCCTGTTCCAGGGTCTCCTTTACCTGCATGCAAGCATTGTGGCCGGGAAAGACGATGCGGTTGATGACCCTTTGGGGCTGGATCTGACCGCCTGTCTCTTCGATTAGATGGCTAAAGAGCACGTCAACGTCCGATGCGTCCATGGTGGCGGTTGCGACCTCCTGCGTCTTGGTCGACTTCTTTTTGCGTTTGCTTGCTGCAGAAGACGATTTTTTGCGCGAGGGCGCCGGCTGGGGCTCCTCTTGGGCGCCAAACTGGTCCTTGAGAAAGTCGAAGTACAGGGACACGTTTCCGCGCTGCGCATACGAACGCATGATGGGGTCGGTGGTGTCCTCAAAGTACTTTTGGCTTCCGTCGGGCATGGACATGGTTCCCATGCCGCAGCGGAACAGGGTGTCGGAGGCACCGTCGAACCCCTCCGGGAAATACACCCAGCAGCTCTTGTCGACCACGTTTGCAAACGAGACGCTATCGCCCTGCGCATCGGCGATCACGGCGCCGGCGGCGATCTCATCGGCATCGGTGTACTCGTAGTAGACGGGAACGCCGATCATCTTGGAGATAGTCTTGGCAACCTCCAACGAGGGGATGCCGTTGTATTCGTACTGGAGCGAGTTGTAGCCCCAGACGACGTTGGTGACCTCTTCGCCGTCGGACCCGCAGGTTTCCAGGGCGGCATTGATGGCGTCGGTCGGATCCATGTGCTGGAAGTCCTCGTAATCGGGGATCACGGCAGCAAAGCAGAACTCGCCATAGTCTCGCTCCAGGGCAGCTTTGGCCTGCATGCAGATATCGTGGTTGGGAAACACGATACGATTGACAATCTGGTTGATCGAGATCCCTCGGTCGGTATCTTGAAGCAGATGCTCAAAAATCTCGTCCATCGTTCCTTCTTTCGTATGCGGTGGAAGCCGACGATCCCAGATTTTAGGGCTCGTGGCTTTGCTAACTCGAACGCTACCGCCCCGATGGGCGAGAACGTTGCGCAACATCCGCGAGTGCGCAAATTGCAATGCGGAACGGTTTGTCCCGAGGCGTTTTGAGAGCGGATCCGTCTCGTTCCCGGCAATGTTGCGCAACGTCTACTCGGTATGGATTTCTACACTTGAGTTGTCCAAAAGGGATTCGGTTCTTGAATGAGGGATGAACGATGAGCGGGAACTCCTATTACGATGACGATATGTCCGAAGAAGATTACGAGCGGGTCATGGAGCATATGTACGAGCTTGAGTGCGAGCTCGAGGAGCCTCATGACGCTCGCACCGACCAGTTGATTCGCGAGGAGCTCGAGGATCTTTCGAGTGCCATGTTGTTTGAGCCGGTGGTCAAAAACGGTGAGTACCTTGGTGAGCGCGACCATGTGCCCGGTTATTGGACGGATCGTCGAGATTTGGAGTCCGAGTCTTCAGGCGCTTCGAGCGATGCCGACGAGGTGGAAAAGGATGAGCCGTTTGATTTAATAGGCTATCAGGGCTCTTCCTCGGGCGGTTCGGTGCTCGACATGTTTACTCCCATTTTAAGGAGTCGCGTGTTCTGGATCTTCATCGCGTTTCTGGTGTTTATCGGCCTGCTCGACATGTTCTACGACAGTTTTATTGTTCCTTCGGGCTTCGCTATTAGCCGTATCAATTTTCAGGGCTTGGTGCTGCTGGCGATTGTCGTTGCATGTGTTGCCCTGAGGCGTCGTCGCCGTTAACGGCGGTATTGACGCAGTTTCCGATGTTGCGCAACAGGTTATCTGGACAGCGGCGTATGCTCGGGTTGTCCTGAAAGCGAGAGAAAGGACAGGACAATGGCTGAAGTTGAAGTAAGGGCTTTAGGTCTCGACGACGTCGACGATATGGTCGATCTGGACGAGCAGTCGGGCTACGAGGTCTATGACGAGTACGCGGACTTTGTTGAGGACGAGGACGAGGAGAACTGTTACCTCTGGGGCGTCTTTGCCGATGATGAGCTGGTCGGTTTTTGCGTAACGGGCGGTGCAGATGACCCCGACCTGCCGGATGCCGTTACGGAGCACCCGCTCAACGAGTACACGTCGACGTTTTTGAGCCATGTGTATGTTGACCCCGACTACCGCGGTAACGGCTATGGCGCGCGCCTGGTGCACGACGCCCTGTTGGGATACTGGGAGAGCGAGGGCGAACAGCAGCCTGCATTCCTGGATCTGAGCGAATATCTCTTTGACGATGCTGATGCGGATCCGATTAAGCTCGCGCATCTGCTCATCGACTTCTTTGGCAAGAACGGGTTTGAGCCCATTCCCGACGACGACCCCGACATTACCGACACCTGCATGGTCTTGGATCCCAAGAACTTTAAGGACCCGGACGCAGAGTAGAGGCTGCGACCTGTTGGTTCAGCTTCCCTAGTTGGTGTTTGACGGGGCCGGACGTTCCAGTTGTGATGGCTGGACGTCCGGCCCTTTTTGTGGCCTGTCGGGTTTGGTGCTCGGCACGTTTGTCTCGATCTGTAACATCTGGCGGGGGATACGGGGTCTAGTTGTTACAGATCGAGATTGTTCCTCGGCAGACAACTCAACTGTCTCAATCTGTAACATCTGGGGCCGGTTTTGCCCCGTAACTGTTACAGATTGAGATGTTTGTGAGCCGTGTCGGCTGTTTGTCTCGATCTGTAACACCTAGACGAAAATTCGGCCTGTAGATGTTACAGATCGAGATGTTAGCCAAGGGGCTGACTGAATGTCTCGATCTGTAACGTGTAGATCCGGTTTTGTCTCGTAACTGTTACAGATTGAGACGATCGGCCCAGGCTCGCCCGTCCGCCTCGTCATCTGTGGTTTACGTGGGGGCATGCGAAGCACGGGTATACTAACCGGCGGCGAATCTGCTCCATCGCTTAGAGCTGCTGCGTCTGGACGGCGCGTGATAGGGCTGCCAAAGCGATCGCCAGCGTGCTGAGCAACGTCCTCTCTGTGCGCACCCGTTTTTGTATGTATTAGCGCACTACCAAGCACGCCCGCGCGGCCGCATGCCGTGCCCATTGCGCGTGCAGATAAGGAACAACAACATATGCGTAATTCTGTATCCGACGTCACCGACGCCGAGATCCTGGACGAGGCCCGCGAGGCCATGACCCAGGCTGCCTTCGATGCTGCCGATGAGGCCAATGCCGCCCAGGCCGTCGAGTCCGCTACCGAGAGCCTGCCCGCCTTTGACGAGCTGGGCCTTTCCGACGAGATGCTTCGTGCCATCGAGAACCTAGGCTACACGGCGCCCACGCCTGTCCAGGCTGGCTCGATCCCCGTGGTGCTCGAGGGTCGCGACCTGCTTGCCGCCGCTCAGACCGGCACCGGCAAAACGGCCGCCTTTTTGCTGCCGACCATGAACAATCTGGAGCACATTGCTCCGCCCAAGCCCGTGCGCGAGCGTGGCGGCCGCAACCGCCGTCGCGGTGCCAAGAAGCCCGAGGGCAACGGCCGCGGTCCCGTGATGCTCGTCATCACCCCCACGCGCGAGCTTGCCCAGCAAATTGACGAGGTTGCGAGCAAGATTGCCGACGTCACCGGCCATGTTGCCGTGACCGTCGTGGGCGGCGTGAGCTACAAGCCGCAGACCGCGGCACTCAAGTACGGCTGCGATATCCTGGTCGCCACGCCGGGCCGTCTGGTCGATCTGATCGAGCAGGGCGCCTGCCACCTGGACGAGGTCAAGGTCCTGGTGCTCGACGAGGCCGATCGCATGCTCGACATGGGCTTTTTGCCCGCCGTCCGCCGCATTGTGCGCGAGACGCCGGCAGAGCGCCAGACACTGCTGTTCTCGGCGACCCTCGACGAGGAGGCCGTGGGCGAGATCACCGATCTGGTGAGCGATCCGGCCCGCGTGGAGATCGCGCCCGCCACGTCGACCGCCGACACCGTCGACCAGTTTGTGTTCCCGGTGTCCATCGAGGCCAAGAACAACCTGTTGCCCGAGTTCCTCAAGAAGGAGGGCCCGGAGCGCACTATCGTCTTCATGCGCACCAAGCACCGCGCCGACAGCTGCTGCCGTCGTCTGGAGCGCAAGGGCATCAAGGCCGCCGCAATTCACGGCAACCGCAGCCAGGCTCAGCGCGAGCGTGCCCTTTCGGCCTTCCGCGACGGCACCGTTGACGTGCTGGTGGCAACCGATGTCCTCGCCCGCGGCATCGACATTAGCGACGTGCGCTACGTCGTGAACTTTGACGTGCCGGCCGAGCCGACTGACTACATCCACCGTATTGGCCGTACGGGCCGCGCTGGCGAGCTGGGCTGGGCCATCACGTTTGTGACCGAGCAGGACGTGGATGAGTTCTACGAGATCGAGAAGCTCATGGACAAGACCGCCGACATCTACGAGGCCGGCGACCTGCACGTGGGTCCCAACCCGCCTGCGGTTGACCCCGAGCGCGATCCTGCGGCCTTTAAGGTGAAGAAGAAGACCAAGCGCGGCAAGTCCAAGAGCAAGAAGAAGCTTGAGCAGGCACGTCGCGACGGCAAGCGCAACGGCGATGACTACGGTGATGTGGCCGGTCGTTCCAACCGCGGTCGCGACGAGCGTCGCGGCGACGGCGAGCGTCCGAGCCGTCCCAAGCGCGGCGGCAAGACCCGCGTGCGCGAGGGCGTTCAGGCTCGCGTGGACGAGGCTGTGGAGAGCGTGGCCCGCGAGATGGCTGCCGAGGAGCGCGGCAGTGCTGCTGCCGTCGAGCAGGCCCCGCGCGGCAACCGTGCCGAGCGCCGTGCCAAGCAGTTCCAGGGTGAGGCGCATCGCCGTCGTCGCGAGGACGAGGACCGTGGCGGCCGTCGCCGTGTCGAGCGCGGGAACGAGGGCCGTGGCTCGCATGGCGGCAAGCGCGGCTCGGGCGACCGTCGTCGCTCCGGTCGCGATGACGAGCGCGGCGGCCGTGATGAGCGCCGTGGCGGCGAGGGTCGTGGTTCGCGTGACGAGCGTGGTACCCGCGGCGGCGAGTCCCGCGGCGGCAAGCGCTTTGACGAGCGCGGGGGTCGCGGTGGCGAGCGTCGCGATCCGCGTGCCAGCCGCGATCGTCGCGACGACTGGCGCAACTACGACGATACCCGCGAAGAGCGTCGCGGCGGCTACCGTGGTGGTCGCGGCGGCAACCAGGCCGGTTCCCGTGGCGGTCGTGCCGGCGGTCGCGATAACCGTGGCAGCTATGGCAACAGCCGTGGCGGCAAGCGCGGCGGCAGCTCCCGTCGCCCCGGTGACGGCGGCGGCAAGCGCAAGTAACATACGCGTCGCGCGGTAAGGCGAGACGAGTTCGGGCCCCGAGCAGACTATGCTCGGGGCCCTTTTTGTGGGCGTAGTTTGAGGTGGGCCGGCCCCCTCACGAAAAAGCACGGAGGCGGTCGCGGCAAGAGATGTGGGTTATCGGCTTAGTTGGAGATTCGCGTATGCGGGGTTCTGGCATAGACGGAGAACGTGAAGCTCCCTACTGACGCACGGTGGCCGCAGTGCCCGGGCGGACACACTCGGGATTCCGCTCGCTGCCTGGCGCCCTTGCTGCCATCTGACTTTCACGCTCGCATTGTTCTGGATGCGGGCGTGTTTTTTCACGGCACGCACGGGTCCCCCGGGGTGCGACGTGCATTTTCGGGAGTTTTCAGCAAGCCGGGGTGGCTGCATACGCGCCGGAAGCGTCTATTTGATCTCGCGAGATCCCTCGACGGGCGATTTGGGTCGGCAGGCGGCGTACGGCGTGGCGATAGCGCGCGTTTCGCGCCGTGCCGTGCCCCAAAGCGACGCCGGCCGCGCGATGCTCCCGGTTCGCGGCGTCGCCGGCGGGGGTCGCGATGCTGAATACTCCGGTTTTTGCACGGTCCAAGCGGGGGTACGTTGAGACGGGAAGGGGCGCCCCCATCTATTTATGCATGGCACAAGCGAAAATATGCAAGACAATAGGGCGCCATGCGCCGGATGCCCAGATTGGGCGCGCCATACGCCGACGTTCGCCGCGTCCCTTCCGCGCCGTGCGCGAATCAAAAGGCGAGGGCAGTTATGGGCGTGCGGGCGGCCCTGCTGACGGCGGGGTTGCAGCGGAGCTTGCGCTTGCCGTGGGCGATCGCGCGCCCTGGGCGCCGGCGCTCGACGGCCGCATGCTCCTGCTTGCCACGCACGATGCCGCTGACGCTCGGGCCCTCAATATCTCGGACATCATCACGCTCTAAATACTACTTAGCAACAAAATGATCCGTATTTCTCCGTCCCCATGGGGTCGGGTATGGTATTCTATCTGCGGGGGTAATACTTAAGAATACAGAGTAATACCAACGCCGTAGAAACAAACTCCAGATGCGGGCCAATCGGGTTGCCTTCACAGCCCGTCGCCCAGCCGCGTGGCCCGCATCTATCCACACCACCGTCGTTTCAAAAAGGAAGCGCCATGGCAGAACACATGACCCCGGTTGTCGCGAAGGTCTTGCCCGAGGAAAAGGCGGCCTTCGCGGCGGCAACCCAGCTCGTGGGTACCACGCCGTCCAACGCCATCCGCATGTTCATCGCCGCGTTCAATCGCTGCGGCACCTTTCCGTTCGACATTTCGCCCAGCGGGGCCTTTGGCACTGCGCCCGATTCTCATCAATAAGTGATCCGTTTTCCTCCGTCCCTATGGGATCAGCTCTCTGCCGAGTTGTGGTAGAACTTGGGAACGGTTTTGAGGAGGTTAGCATGCTCAATGCGATGGCGTGGGCGCTTGCCTGTTTTGGCGTTGTCGCTGCCGATATAGCCCTGAGCGTGGTTCTGTTTTTGGTTCTCGATGCCGTATCGGTGCTGACGGGCTATCCGATCGACAATCTCGATATCCAATGGTTCCAGGCTGCCGCTCAGACGGCATCGTTTTTGATGGCGCTGCTGTGGTGGCGTTATCTGTGGCCGCGTTCGTTTATGGCACGCTGGCAAAGCGAGCGTCCGCTTGGCGGGGGAGTGCGTGGGGCGTGGAAACGCATCGCCTGCGTTATCGTGATCGGCCTGGCCCTGCAGGTGGTTGTTGGCTACGTGACCGACGCCGCGCTGTCGCTGTTGCCCGATGCCGCGGCCGACTACGGCGAGCTTGTCGAGGAAACAGGCATGGGTGACACCAGCTATCTCGCCGTCCTGACTACGGTGCTCGGTGCCCCATTTTGTGAAGAGCTGCTGGTGCGCGGTATTATTTTTGAGTTTTCGCTCCGAGCGTTTAATCCGCAGTGCCGCCCACTTTGGAAGCGCCGGCGTCGTGCGAGTGCGCAGGACGGCGCCATGGTGCCCTGGGCGGCCCCAAGCACGTGGGGTATCGCCGCGGCGATTGTGCTGCAGGCGACAATCTTCGGTTTTATGCACATGAATTGGGTGCAGGGTTGCTACGCGGGTGCCGCCGGCCTCATCTTTGGTTGGGTGCTCGTGACGACCGGAAAGCTCCGCTACACGATCCTGCTGCACTTTGCCTTTAATGCCGGGTCGTATCTCATGACGTTGCTCTGGTTTGTGAACACCTCGCTCGACGTGGTGGTCACGGTCGCCATCGCCGGCGTCATCCTCGTTGAGGCAATGCGCTCGCTGCGCCACGCGTGTGGGATGGACGCAGCGAGCGCACCTCTGCCCTAGTTGCGACGCCCGCCGCCGTTGGCGCCCTGTCGTCCCTGGGCCGCGCGATTGCGACCGGCAGTATTCTGTGCGCGCGACATGCCGCCGTGGCCCTTGCTGCCCTTGGGTCCCTTGCCAGCGCCGCCGCCATGCGGTTTGCCGCCCTTCTTGCCGGTGCCATGCCCACCGCCGGCCGATGTCTCGCCCGGGCGTGGCGGCACGGGACGAATCAGACAATGCTTGGTGTAGCCGATCAGATCGCGGCGGCCGGCTTTTTCCAGCGCCTCGCGCACGAGCTTGTAGTTCTCGGGCTTGCGATATTGGATGAGCGCGCGCTGCATGGCCTTTTCGTGCGGGTCGCGCGCCACATAGATCGGCTCCATGGTGCGCGGATCCACGCCGGTGTAGTACATGCACGTCGACATGGTGGATGGGGTGGGGTAGAAGTCCTGCACCTGCTCGGGCATATAGCCCATGTCGCGCACGGCTTCGGCAAGGTCCACGGCTTCCTTCATCGTCGAGCCGGGGTGGCTCGAGATCAGATACGGCACCACATACTGCTTGAGTCCGTATTCGCGGTTCAGGCGTTCAAATTTACGGCAGAACGCATCGTAGACGGCGCGGCTCGGCTTGCCCATCACGGACAACACCGCGTCGCTCACGTGCTCGGGCGCTACTCGCAGCTGGCCCGAGACATGGTGCTCCAGCAGCTCGCGCAAAAACTCGTCCGAGGCATCGGCCATGGTGTAGTCGAAGCGGATGCCGCTGCGCACGAAGACCTTCTTGACGCCCGGCAGCTGGCGCAGGTCGCGCAGCAGCTGTGTGTAGCCGCTCTCGTCGACCACCATGTTCTTGCACACACTCGGCCACAGGCAGCGCTTGTTCTTGCACACGCCGTGCTTGAGCTGCTTGTCGCAGGCAGGGCGGCTAAAGTTTGCCGTCGGTCCGCCCACGTCGTTGATGTAGCCCTTAAACTCGGGATCGCGCGTGAGCAGCTCGGCCTCGCGCATGATCGAGTCGTGGCTGCGCATCTGCAGCACGCGCCCCTGGTGGAAGGTGAGGGCGCAAAATGAGCACTCACCAAAACAGCCACGGTTGGAGCTAATGGAAAACTTGATCTCGGCAAAGGCCGGCACGCCGCCCGCCGCGTCGTAATCGGGATGCCAATCGCGTGCGTAGGGGAGTTCGGCAACCTCGTCCATCTCGTCGGTGGTGAGCGTCGCCGATGGCGGGTTCTGCACTACATAGACGCTGTTGGGGTAGGGCTCTACCAGGCGGTGTCCGGTGATGGGGTCCATATTCTGCTGCTGCACATTGAAGCTGCGCGCGTAGTTGAGCCTGTCGGCGGAAAGGTCGTCCCAGCTGGGCAGCAGGTCGTAGTCGTAGACCTCGTCGAGCGAGCCCGTGCGGTAGACGGTGCCGTTGATATAGGTGATCTGATCGACGGGCAGCCCCGCGTCGAGCGCGTCGGCAATCTCGACGATTGCGTGCTCGCCCATGCCGTAGATGAGGATGTCGGCGCCCGAGTCGAGCAGTACCGAGCGCTTGAGCTTGTCCTGCCAGTAGTCGTAGTGGGCCAGGCGGCGCAGGCTCGCCTCGATGCCGCCGATGATGATGGGGGCATCCTTAAACGTCTGGCGGATGAGGTTGCCGTAGACCGTAACGGCTCGGTTGGGACGGCGCCCTTCCTCGCCACCGGGGGTATAGGCGTCGGTGTGGCGGCGGTGCTTGGTCACCGAATAGTGGTTGACCATGGAGTCCATGTTGCCGGCGCTGACCAAAAAGCCCAGGCGCGGCTCGCCGAGCACGGTGATGCTGGCGGGGTCGGTCCAGTCGGGCTGGCAGATGATGCCCACTTTGTAGCCGTGCGCGTCGAGTACGCGGCTGACGATGGCCATGCCAAAGCTGGGGTGGTCCACGTAGGCGTCGCCGCAGATGTAGACAAAGTCGCACTGGTCCCAGCCGCGCGCATCCATGTCGGCGCGGCTGACGGGGAGGAACTTATCGCGGCCCGGGCGCCAGGGGCGCGTGGCCGCTGATGGCGTATGCGTGGTGTGCCCACCCTGCGTCTTACCGCCGCGCTTTTGCTGCTGGCCCTGTTTGCCCTGCTGACTGCGCTGGTTGTTCTGAGCGTGCTGAGGCTTTTTTGCCACGATCCCTCCCGGTGTTTGTATGCTGCACGTAATTGTAACCAGTCTTTTTGGGACGGGGCTAAAAAGACTGGTGGAGTACACGAGGCGCCGGATCGGCGTGTCGATGCGGGTGCCGGCGCCGCGCCCGCTGTTTGTTTCCAGACTGTGTATCTGCGCGTTGGGGAACCCATCTCGCGCGCACGCCATGTTGTCAATGGGTTACAGTATGAACGGCGGCTATGTTTCCGCCAACGCACGAGAGAGTCGTCAACAAGGAGGATGCACGACGATGCAGCGTGCCAAACAGATATCGGAGTCTATTGAGCTGGGCATCATCTTGGCGCTCGCCGGTGGCTTTATGGACGTGTATTCGTACATTGGGCGCGACCATGTTTTCGCCAACGCGCAGACAGGCAACATCCTGCTCGTGGGCGTGAGCATCTCGGAGGGAAACTGGGCACTTGCGGGGCGCTACTTCTTCCCTGTGGTGTCGTTTGCCGTGGGTATTATGCTTGCCGATCTGGTACACGAGCGGTTTGGCAGCGTGATTCACTGGCGCCAGGTGACGGTGTTCTTTGAAGCCGTCATCTTGCTGGGCGTGAGCTTTATCCCCGGTGGCGGTTACAACCTGCTCGCCAACTGCCTCACTTCGTTTGCCTGCGGTATGCAGGTCGAGAGCTTCCGCAAGATCCACGGTCACGGCATCGCTACGACCATGTGTATCGGCAACTTGCGCAACGCGCTGCAAAACGTGGACGATTACATCATCACCCACAGGCGTGGCTTTTTGGAAAACGGCCTGCTGTACTTTGGCGTGATCTTTACCTTTGTGTTTGGCGCCGTGTTGGGCAACTGGTGTATTGAGCGCATGGGCCTGCACGCCATCGTCGTGGCGAGCTTGCTGCTGTTTGTCGCGTTTGCCATCATGTTCATCGACCGCGAGCGCGACTTGCGCTTACGCTGGAAGGTTGCGGCCGAGGCTTGGAAAGAGGGCTGCCGAAAGTAAGCGAATGCGGCAAAGGGGCTGTCCCTTTGCCGCAATATTTTTCATCATCTGTTGAAACGCTTTAACACTTTTGATGTTCTCACGCGTTTTTTGTTTCAAAAGCGTTAGGATGGGACTTATAGCGCGGGGCGTAATGGGTGCCCCGCACACGATGGGAGGCTATCAATGGCTAATCGTTTCGTTCTCAACACCATTTCTTATCATGGTTCCGGCGCCATCAAGGAGATCCCCGACGAGCTCCAGCGTCGCGGCTACAAGAAGATCTTCGTCTGCTCCGACCCCGACCTGGTCAAGTTCGGCGTTACCGCTAAGGTGACCGACGAGCTCGACGCCGCCGGCATTGCTTGGAGCCTCTACTCCGAGATTAAGCCCAACCCCACCATCCAGAACGTCAAGGACGGCGTCGAGGCCTTCAAGGCCGCCGAGGCTGACGCTATCGTGACCATCGGTGGCGGCTCTTCCATGGACACCGCCAAGGCCATCGGCATCATCATCAACAACCCCGAGTTCGCCGATGTCCGCAGCCTCGAGGGCGTTGCTCCCACTAAGAATCACGCCGTGTTCACCATCGCCGTGCCGACGACCGCCGGTACCGCTGCTGAGGTGACCATCAACTACGTCATCACCGACCCCGAGAAGGTCCGCAAGTTCGTGTGCGTCGACACCAACGACGCCCCCGAGGTCGCCGTCGTCGACCCCGACATGATGGCTTCCATGCCCGCCGGCCTGACCGCTTCCACCGGCATGGACGCACTGACCCACGCCATCGAGGGCTACACCACCAAGGGCGCCTGGGAGCTTTCCGACATGTTCCACTTTGAGGCCATTAAGCTGATCAGCGAGAACCTGCGCGACTCTGTCGCCGAGGCCAAGTCCGGTCAGCCCGGCTCCGGCCGCGAGGGCATGGCTCTTGGCCAGTATGTCGCCGGCATGGGCTTCTCCAACGTCGGCCTGGGCATCGACCACGCCATGGCTCACACGCTGTCCGCTCACTACGACACCCCGCACGGCGTCGCTTGCGCCATGCTGCTGCCGATCGCTATGGAGTTCAACAAGCCGGTTTGCGCCGAGCGCCTGGCCAAGGTTGCCGTCGCCATGGGCGTTGACACCACGGGCATGAGCACCGACGAGGCCGCCGATGCCGCCATCGCCGCCGTTAAGAAGCTCTCTGCCGACGTGAACATCCCGCACGTCTGCGAGGCCATGAAGGCCGACGAGATCGAGGTTCTGGCCAAGGACGCCATGGCCGACGCCTGCTTCCCGGGCAACCCGCGCGAGGCGACGCTCGACGACGTCATCGAGCTCTTCAAGAAGATCTGCCCGGCTGCCTAACTTGGTTCGGCGGGCCCCTGCCCGTTAGCCCCACAATCGTCCTCGGACATGTCGGAGGCCCCGCTGCGCACTACGTGCGGCGGGGCCTCCCTCTGTCCTGCGGAAAGATTGTGGGGCTAACGGGCAGGGGCCGCCGGCTCGTTATCGTGGCGGGCACAGTTCCGGGGAGCTCGATGGGTCATCTCGCTAGGTAAAAAGATGGTTCGCGGTGGTATTGTTGCTGTGGGTTTAATTCGATATGAAAGGGTGACTTTGGTGTCCAAGATGGATTCTACGCTCTCCTATATTACTGACCAGCTGAAGGCGCTTACCTCGATTGCTTCGCCTACCGGCTATACCCGTGCGGCGACTGATTATCTAATGGAAACGTTGCGCGATATGGGCTTTGGCCCCGAGCGTTCCAATAAGGGCAACGTGCTGGTTGAGCTTGGCGGCGAGGGCGAGCCGCTTGTGTTGGCGAGCCATGTCGATACCTTGGGCGCCATGGTACGCTCCATTAAGGACAATGGCCGCCTGCGTCCCACGACGCTTGGCGGGCATCAGTGGTCTACGGCCGATGGCGAGAACTGCACCGTCTACACGCGTGACGGCAATGTGTACACGGGTGTGGTTCTCAACACCGAGCCTTCGGCGCACGTGGCCGACGAGCCGGTCAAGACCATCGAGAAGAACATGGAAATCCTGCTCGACGAGAATGTCGACAGCAAGGATGACGTGCTTGAGCTGGGCATTCAGACGGGCGACATCATCGCTATGGATCCGCGTACCACGGTGACGGAGAGCGGCTACATTAAGAGCCGCTTCCTGGATGACAAGCTGTCGGCGTCGATTCTGCTGGGTCTGGCTCGTGCCGTTGCTGACGGCGAGGTGTCGCTTTCGCGCAAGGTGTCGCTGCTCTTTACCGTGTACGAGGAGGTGGGCCACGGCGGCGCCTTCGTGCCGGCCGACACGCGCGAGATGATCAGCGTGGACATGGGCTGCGTGGGCGACGACCTGGGCTGCACCGAGCGCATGGTTTCGATTTGCGCTAAGGATTCGGGTGGCCCCTACAACTACGACCTGGTGACCACGCTGTCCAACATCGCGCGCGAGCTCGAGCTCGATTACGCCATCGACGTGTACCCGCATTACGGCTCGGACGTCGAGGCCACGCTCTCGGCCGGCTACGACATTCGCCATGGTCTGATCGGCCCCGGCGTGTACGCGAGCCACAACTACGAGCGCAGCCACATCGACGGCGTGCGCAACACCTTTGAACTGGTTCGCGCCTACGTTCAGCGCTAACGATGCAGCGGCCTCGGCTGACACAGCAGTACCGACCGAGGCCGCCCACTGTAAGTTGCGGTGAAATAGGGACTGTTTAAGCGTTTAAAACCGCCAAACAGTCCCTATTTCACCGCAACTTAGGGGGCAGTGCTGTTATCTCTGCACGTGCCGTAGCACCTCAACGGCGGCGCTTACCTCTATCGTGCGGCGCTCGAGACCGCGGCGGATGGCCTTGAGGCGATTGCCTGCTGTTGCCCATGCGCTTTGTGAGAGGATTTCGACTGCCTCGTCGACGAACCCATCGAGATGCGACGCATCGAACCAATCGAGCGAGTCAGCAAATGCTAGCTGAGTGGAAGGGTCCGGACCAAACGGTTTGGCGGCAAATCCAAACTCCCCGGCAACGAGCACGGCGGTTGGCACGTTGTACCACAGGCAATTGCCACTATCGAACAGCGGTGCAGGCCGCATTTCCAGCGTGTCGACATTGCGGATGATGCCGAAGTTTCGCCAGTGGCGGTCGCTGTTGGCCAGGAGGGCATCGCAGACAATCATCTGCGACATGGATTTTCTTACCGTGGCTTCGTCAGCCCCGTGTCTGCCAAGAAAGCGACAGTATCGATCGTATGTTGAGTTTCCTCGCTGGCCACCGAGTGCGTCCCTGATATAAGCGGCCGGCACGTATTCCTCACGGCCATTAAGAAAGTCATCGCATAGGCATACGGGCCCGTCGAACATGCGCTCGACCGTATAGGGAACAAACTCACCTTTGGATAGCAGACGCCGATGTAGAGCTGTTGCAACCGCCTCGTTAAACGGTCGCTGATCGTCCATTCCGCATCCTTTAACCAGGATGCGAACGCCATTGCGGATCATCCAGGATTTGGGGAGCTCGCCCTCGGACGTATTGTCAGGATTTTTGAGTCCGATGCCCTCAAGCCAGCCTGAACGATGCTCGGGTGCCGACCGTTCAAAATTGTTTTCGAAGTAATTGAGGTGCTGCCAATTGAGCTCGTCGCAGTCGACCGGTCTTAGCCAATAGCAATCCGAAAGCGAAAAACCCAGGCAACGAACGGGTACTTCAATACCGCTGTCAATTCCCAGCTCGCGATAGCGCGAGATGAGTCCGGGGCGGACGTCGGGCACCGACCGGTGACTCCACCACGTGTTGAGTGCTCGTTTATTCACCGTTGGAGAAGAACTCGAGCACGTGCCAAACGGCATCCTTCGTGCATCGAGTATGTCGGCAATTTCAAAGGAAAACTCGCGCGTTGGATCAAACGAGACATGCGCGACCTCGTGGTCGGCTGACATCAACGTGAACTTGCGCCCTACGTCAGCTGCGGGACGGCGCCCACGCTTACGGACCTTTTGATAACCAATCGCGGAATCGTACTGAACCATTTTCCGCCCACCGACGATATCGCACGCGAGCGTTCCTGATGCAGCCAGTTGCGATATACGGGCCTTCGTAACGCCCAGCAGGCGCGCGGCGTCACCCATGGTTATATAGTTGGAAGTATTCATCTGCTGCATCACCTCGTTAAGCATTCTAATCGTTAAATATAGCAAGCACAAACATCATAATACTTAACAAAGTCGCGGTGAAATAGGGACTGTTTAGCGGTTTTAAACGCTTAAACAGTCCCTATTTCACCGCAACTTATGAAGGAGATGGGGCTACTTGATGGCTGTCGTAACGGTGCCGCCGCCCAGGACGATGTCGCCGCGATAGACTACAACGGCCTGGCCGGGGGCGATGGCTCGTTGCGGCTCGTCAAAAGTTAGCAGCATTTGCCCGTCTTCGCCACGTGTAAGGGTTGCTGCCTGGTCCTTTTGACGGTAACGGTACTTGGCGCCCACGTGAATGCCGCCGGCATCGAGCTCTGCCTCCATGCGGTCGGCAGGGGCGCTCCAGATCCAGTCGTTGGCCGTGAGCGCTGTGACCGTCAGGTCCACGGCCTCGCCCAGGTGCACAATGTTGTTGGCGGCATCGACGCCCGTTACGTACACGGGATGCGCCATCGCGACGCCCAAGCCCTTGCGCTGGCCGATGGTATAGCGCAGCGCGCCGTTGTGACGCCCGACCACGCTGCCGTCGCGCCACACAATGTCGCCTGGCTCGGCGGCATGTCCGCAGCGGCGCTCGATATAGCCCGCGTAGTCGCCGTCCGCGATAAAGCAGATATCTTCGCTCTCGGCCTTCTTGGCGTTGATGAAGCCCTGCTCGGCGGCAATGCGGCGCACGTCGCGCTCTTTGTCCAGCCCGGCCAGCGGAAAGATCGTGCGTGCCAGGCGCTCTTGCGTGAGCGAATACAAAAAGTAACTCTGGTCCTTCTTGGGGTCCTCGCCGCGGTTCAGCTGCCAGGTGCCGTCGGCCGCTTGGCTCGTTTTGGCGTAGTGACCTGTGGCGATGTAGTCGCAGCCCATATTGAGTGCCGCATCGAGCAGTGCCCCAAACTTAATATGGCGGTTGCAGATGATGCACGGGTTGGGCGTCAGTCCCTCCTGATAGGCAGTCACGAAGCGCTCGATAACGTTACGGTCGAAGGTCTGCTGCAGGTCGAGCACATGGTGGGGTATCCCCAGGCGCTCGGCGACGGCCTTTGCATCGGCGATGTCGCGGTCGACCTTATTCATGCCCGTGACGGGATCGGGCGCGGGACAGGTGAGGCGCATGGTGGCGCCGACGCATTCGTAGCCCTGGCTTTTGAGCAGGTACGCAGTCACGCTGGAATCGACGCCGCCGCTCATGGCGACGAGCACGCGCTTGTTGTGCATGGGGAGGTTCTCCTTGGTGGCATGTGGCCAAAAAAGAAAAGCGGCGCGGGAGGCTGGTTCCGCGCCGCAGACATTGTAACAAGTTCGGACGTCTCGTGGGACACCCTGATGGGATGGGCTCAGACTGCCGGGAGAGAGGAGACCGGTTCGCCCTGGGCTCAACCTATGGGCGACGGGCCCTAGTCCTGGAAGAGCGCCGTGGACAGGTAGCGCTCGCCGGTGTCGGCGAGCAGCGCCACGATGGTCTTGCCCTCGTTCTCGGGGCGCTTGGCCAGCTGCAGCGCAGCCCACACGGCGGCGCCGGACGAAATGCCCACGAGCACGCCCTCCTTGTGGCCCACGGCGCGGCCGGTGGAAAAGGCGTCGTCGTTCTCGACGGGGATGATCTCGTCGTAGACCTGGGTGTCGAGGACGTCGGGCACAAAGCCGGCGCCGATACCCTGGATCTTGTGCGGGCCGGCCTGGCCCTTGGAGAGCACCGGGGAGGTGGCGGGCTCGACGGCGACGACCTGAATCTCGGGGTTCTGCTCCTTGAGGAACTCGCCCACGCCGGTCACGGTGCCGCCGGTGCCAACGCCAGCGACGAAGATATCGACCTCGCCGTCGGTGTCATCCCAGATCTCGGGGCCGGTCGTGGCCTTGTGGATGGCGGGGTTGGCGGGGTTCACAAACTGGCCGGCGATAATGCTGTTGGGCGTCTCCTTCTGCAGCTCCTCGGCCTTGGCGATGGCACCCTTCATGCCCTTGGAGCCGTCGGTGAGCACGAGCTGTGCGCCGTATGCCTGCATAAGTTTGCGGCGCTCGACGGACATGGTCTCGGGCATGGTGATGATCACCTTGTAGCCGCGAGCCGCCGCCACTGAGGCGATGCCGACGCCGGTGTTGCCGCTCGTGGGCTCGATGATGGTGTAGTCGCCGCCGCGCACGAGCTTGCCGGCCTTCTCGGCCTCGTCGATCATGTTCTTGGCGACGCGGTCTTTGACGGAGCCGGCGGGGTTGAAGTATTCCAGCTTGACGAGTACGCGGGCCTTGAGGTCCTCATCGGCCTCAAAGTGAGTGAGCTCCAGAAGCGGGGTGTGGCCGATAAGCTGATCGATGGACGTGTAAACATTGCTCATGGTGAACCTCCAAAGTGTTCAAATGACTGGATACCGTGTGGTTTTACGGTGTGTGTAACAGCGAAACCCACAAACCTTATAGGTTGTTCGTTTTGCTGTTGGCAAGCATAGTAGACAGTAAAGCCTAGTAACGCAATAGGAAATAGAAGATTATTACGAGTCGATTAACCAGCTTGACGGGAATAGGTATTTTCAAAACCAATTTTTCGGCTAGAATTTCTACGAATTAAAAGACCGAAAGGTAGCAATATATATGTTGGTTTCCACAAAGGGCAGATATGCCCTGCGCGTTATGGTCGACCTGGCCGAGCACCAGGCGGCTGGCCGCATTCCCCTCAAAGAGATCGCCGCGCGCCAGGGGATTTCGGAGAAATATCTGGAGAACATTTTGGCCACGCTCGTGCGTGCCAATATGCTCTCGGGCATGCGCGGCAAGGGCGGTGGTTACGTGCTCACGCGCCCGCCCGAGCAGTACACGGTGGGTGAGATCTTGCGCCTGACCGAGGGCAGCCTGGCGCCGGTCGCATGCCTGGACGGCGACTGCAAGGGCTGTTCGCGTTCGGATGAGTGTCCCACGCTCGACGTGTGGAAGAACCTGGACAAGCTCATCAACGACTACCTCGACGGCGTGACGCTCGATGCGCTCGTCGCCCCCAACGAGGGCTACGACTACGTCATCTAGTCCCACCTGCCATTTGGGGACGGGGTAGAAATGGTAGATTTTCTTGCCCTCTGAGGCTTGACAAATGACAAGGCCGCCCATCGTTGCGATGGACGGCCTTCTTTTGGCGTGTTGCGGCGGTCCGTATCCGGTCGCTTTAGTTCCTGGCGATGCTGTCGAGAATGCTGCGCATGATGGATACCAGGATGCTGCCCATAAAGGCTGATCCAAAGCCGGCAATGGAGATGCCCGCGCCCAGCAGATTGACCGACAGGTAGCTGGCCAGCTCGAGCATAAAGCTGTTGACTACGAGCTGAAAAATACCAAGCGTGATAATAGTGAGCGGCAGCGAGATGACCGTCAGGAACGGCTTGACGAGCGAGTCGACGATGTTGAGGAACAGTCCCACGAAGGCAAAGCAGACCCAGGCGTCGGCCATGCCGAAGGGCTGAATGCCGGGGACGAGAAACGTTGCTATCGCGATGGCGATTGAGGTCAAAAGCCAGTTGAGCAAAAAGCGCATGGTGGGAATCCTTTCTTGCGCATGGCGTGGTGAGGGGGCGTGAGGGGCACATACCTTTGCAACTCGGATAGATGCGCGGGCTCGGCCCTGTTCGGCCGCCCATTGTCTCAGATATTCGTGGAGCTTGCGTGCGCATTCGGTTTCAAAACGGCGTTCGTCCTAAAAAACGTGCCGCTGGCAGAGAGTCTTGTCGCTTTAGTTTGGTGGTGTGCTAAACTGCTACGGGCAAAAGCCACAGGCGTTGCCCTATTGCATATTACGGGTGAACGATGCCCGATGTCAGTATCAACTTCGATGCCTTTTGGCGGGTTTGGCGGTGATCGATGAATATCGAGAACATGTTTGACAAGCCTGATGTCAAGCAGCTGGTCCACGCATTTAGCCTTTTGGACGACGAGAAAGATATCCAAGCGTTTTTGACCGATATCTGCACGCCGCGTGAGATTTGCGATCTATCGCAGCGTCTGCAAGTCGCGTGTTACCTGGACGAGGGCGAGCCCTATGTCGAGGTTCAGGCGCGTACCGGCGCTTCGTCCACCACGGTGAGCCGTGTATCCAAGGCGCTCAACGGCGAGTACGGTGGCTACCGCAAGATCCTCATTAAACTGGAGGATGGCGAGTAGGCCAGCGACAACATTGAATTACGAAGAGCCGTCCCTCCGGGGGCGGTTTTTTGATCCCTTGGGGACGGAGGAAAACGGATCACCGGGTTAAACTGACCTTCTCGGTGATCCGTTTTCCTCCGTCCCCAAGGGATCAAATCTGTTGGCGTGGGGCAAATCTGTCCGCGTGGGCGGGTAGGATGGATACATTGATTATTGCGAACAGTTTGAGCGGAGGACCATGCCTGTTCGAATCTATACCACCAATGCCGGCACGGATTTGAGCGATGCCGAGTCGTCGTTGCTTGCCGACCTTATTGCCCGCCACGGGCGTGCCGTGTTGCTGGCACCTACGTTTGCCGAGCTCGACCTGTGCCGTCATGATGCGGCGGAAGCCGGCGTTTCACTGGGTATCGACTACAAGACGCCTACATCGTGGCTTCGCTCGCTTTGGGAGCTTTTGGGCGACGGGCGCGGTTTCGTCGACAACCTGCAGCGCCAGATGCTGTTCTCGGACATGGTCACGCGTCTCGACGATGCCGACCTGCAGCCACTTTCGCGCAGCCAGGGCACGGTGCGCATGCTCGCGCGCATGGCCCGCGACGTGCTGCCGGGTGTGGCGGGGACGGGTGCCGAGCGATGCCGTGGCAACAATTGCCAGCCTGAGCCAAAAAGCGATGCCGAGGCTCGCGTGTTCGAGCTTTTGCGCGCCTACGCGGGCGGTTTGGATCGTCGAGATATGGTCGAGCCCTGCGAGGCGGCCGACATTATGGCCGGTGCCCTGGCCGATAACCTGCCGGCGTGCACCCGCGCCGTATGCGTGCGCGGTATCACGTCGTTTACGCACGGCCTGCTCGAGCTGCTGTCTGCCGTGGCGAACAATGGGGGAGAGGTCGTCGTGCTGCTTGCCCGCGAGCAGGCGGCGATGCGCGAGGAGCTTGCCGCGGCATTTGATGCCCGCGGTGTGCTGTTTGAGATTGCGCCGCTGGGGGAGGACGCCGTCGCGTCTGATGTCGCTTGCGGGACTGCCGCTCAGCCTATCTTTATTGAGGTCGCCGGTCCCCATGCCCGTGCTCATGTCTATGCGGACGCCGTCGATAAGTTGGTGAAAGCGCACAAGGAGTCCAAGGCCGATAAAGCTACTGCAATGCCCACCGACCCCGTGCGCGTGCTCGTCGTTTCTGCCCGGGCACCCCAGCTGTTCGGTGAGCTCGCCTCTCGTCTGGCGGCTCGCCATATCGCTGCCGAGACAACTGAGTTCACGGCGTTTTCCCAATCCATTGCGGGCAGGCAGTTTGCGGCGCTTGCCGGCCTGATCGAGCGCATGAAGACCGCCGATGAGGGCACGGCGTCAAAGACCGAGTGGTGGCCCGCGCCGGAGCTTACCGACTGGATCTACAGTCCGCTTTCGGGCGCTGATGCCGTCAATGCCCGTGCCTTCGATAAGAATATGCGTCTCTCGCGTAGCAAGACTACCGCGAGCGTTAAGAGCCTGCTGCAGAGTGTCCAAGGCCAGGTGAGGGGCGCGCGCAAGGCGGCGAGCGACGACAACTGGTTTAAGAACGTACCGTGTGTGGTTTCGGACGTGTTCCAGGCGCTGTGGCGTGACAAGCCCGTGACGGCGCTCAAGGCCATGCTTGCCGTTGCCGAGGCGTTGCCCGATCGCGCCCTTGGAGGCCTTGACGGTCAGGCTCGTCGCCAGGCGGAGGTGGCCTTGCTGCGCCACGCCATCGACATCCTTATGAATGGCGCCCGCGTGCTCGACGTGTCGCAGGCCGCGACCGTGCCCGTGCTCGATGGCATTCGCACCAAGGTGGACAAACGTAGCACCGCCTACGATTACGAGACCTACGAGGTTGACCGTGCGCCACGTGCTCAGGTTCGTTTTGCTTCGCTTGCCGATGCGGCAGCTCTGCGCCCCGGCAGCTACGATGCCGTACTGTTTGCCGATGTCGATCTGGACAGCTATCCGCTCTCGCACGAGGAGGGGCCGCTGGCCACGCTGACGGCGAGCCTTGGTCGCGAGGGCGTGACGCTTGAGCCCGCGGCCTTGCTGCGCGCGCGCTTTGGCCACGCGATGCAGGCGTCACGCGGCCCGGTTACGCTCGCCCGTGTGACCCACGATCGCCAGGCGCGCGAGTGCTATCCGGCTGCCGTGTGGACCGAGTTGCGGGCGCATGCCGAGGCTGACGGCGCTAAGATCGCTGACGACGCTAAGACCGCTGGTGACGCTAAAGCCGCTGGCGCCGACAAGGCGAAGTGCGTGGGTGAGGGTGATATCGTAAGGGACTTCGATCCCGCGGCAGGCGAAGGTCTCAAGCGCGAGCGCGTGACCTGTGAAGCCCCTCAGCATCTGAGTGCCGAGGCCGTGCCGTATTTGGTCCTGCGTCGTCGCGATGGCGAGGGCGAGGACGCGCCGCTCGTGCCGCGCCTGACGTCCGCCTCGCAGATCGAGGCCTATTCCACCTGCCCGCTGTGCTGGTTCGTCTCGTATCGCGTCAAACCTCAGTCCATCGATGCGGGCTTTGGCAACATGGAGAAGGGCAACTTTGTCCATGACGTGCTGGAGCACTTGCATGCACGTCTTCCGCAGGAGGGCATGGAGCGCGTGACGCCCATGAATCTGCCGCGCGCGAAGGAGCTGCTGCACGAGGTCTTTGCCGAGACCCTGGCCGAGCACGCCGGCAAGCGCGGTACCGAGGGCCCGCTGGTGCCGCTCTCTCCAGTGGAGGAGCGCCAGGCGGCCGAGATCTTGCCGCAACTGGAGGGCGTGCTCGCCTACGAGTCCGAGGCGCTCGCGCCCTTCGCGCCGCGCTACCTGGAGTTTGCGTTCAACGAGCTCCAGGTCGAGTATGCCGGCTGGCCGCTCGGCGGGCGCATCGACCGCGTGGATGTGGACGCCGAGAACCGCGCTGTGGTGATTGACTACAAGCATCGTTCGGGTGTCGAGGAGTTTAAGCTCGCCGACCCCACGGTGCGCGACGAGGAGTCGGGCGAGGCCCCCATCGACGATCCGCGCTGGCTGCCGCCCCATACCCAGACACTCATCTACGCGCAGGCCATGCGCCGGGCGCTGGGTCTAGATGCCCGTGCGGCGCTCTATTTTTCGACCAAGGGCGGCAAGCCCGCACTGCGTGGTGCCGCAAGTGCCGAGTTGCTCGAGGAAGAGCGCGGCGACGGCCGCATTCCGGGCCTCAAGAAGGGCTTTCCGGGCGAGGGCGGCAACATGGACTTCGATGCGCTGCTCGACCGCGTGGAGACCGGCATTGCCGAGCGCCTGCGCGAGCTCGAGGCGGGCAACGTTGCCGCTGTCGACCCAACGTCGGCTCAGGCCGCGCATGCGCGCTGCTCGTATAACCACGAAGGAACGTTTGTAAGGAGGGACGTGTAGACCATGGATCTTTCGACCTTGATGCCGCAACAGCTGCAAGTCGTCAAAACGCTCGACCGCCCGCTGTTTGTCTCGGCGGGTGCCGGCTCGGGCAAGACCTTTACCCTCACGCGCCGCATCGTCTATGCGCTCTCGCCCGAATCCGGTCCGTTTGTCGAGCATCTGGACCAGGTGCTCGCCATTACCTTTACCAAAGACGCCGCGGCCGAGATCCGCGACCGCGTGCGCCGTGCGCTTATCGACGAGGGGATGGACGAAGAGGCCCTGACGGTCGATGACGCTTGGATCTCGACCATTCACGGCATGTGTTCGCGCATTCTGCGCGCGCATGCGTTGGAGCTGGGCATCGATCCCGAGTTCACGGTGCTCACCGATACCGACGAGCTTATGGATCAGGCTGTCGAGCATGTGCTGGGGCGCGCGACGGCGCCCGATGCCGCGCCCGAGCTCGCCACTTCGCTTAAGGCCCTCTACGCCTGGTATCCCATGGCGGGCGAGGGCGGGACGTTTGGCGCCGGTACCACCATCAAAGGCCTGGTGCGCGACTTGCTGGAGCTATCGAGCCAGCTTCCGGGCGGCATGGACGATGTGTGCGTGGCGCGCGGCCAGGCCGACACCTCGGCGCTTGCCGATGCCTATCGTGCGGCGCTGGGCGCAAGCAAGGCCACGACCGAGAAAGCGCAGGTGGCACTCGACGCCATCGACGCGTTTGAGGCGAGCGGCAAAACCATGGAGGATGCGGCGCGACTCATGATGTCGTGCAGTATGCCTCGGGCGAGCAAGGCGTTTCCTAAGGAGCAGGTGGAGCTACTCAAGGCCGAGGCCGCCGATGCGTTTATCAATATCGTGCTTGCCTGCGGCGGCCCGGCGCTCGATGCGCTGGTGGGGCTTGCCCGTGCCGTAGAGGCGGAGTACCGTGCGCTCAAGGCCGACCAGTCCGCGCTCGATAACAATGACCTGCTGCGCATGGCGTACGAGGCGCTGCGCGACTACCCGGCTATTCGAGCTGCCTATGAGGGCCGCTTTAAGATGGTCATGATCGACGAGTTCCAAGATACCGACCAGATGCAGGTCGATCTGATTCGCTATTTGACGGGTGCGGGCGAGCGCGCGCTGTGCACGGTGGGCGATGCGCAGCAGTCGATCTATCGCTTCCGTGGTGCCGAGGTCGAGGTGTTTCGCCGCCAGGAGCGCAAGGTGGGTTCGACGACGGCGTCCGAGACGGTCACCACGTCCGATGCTCCCGCCGGCGAGCTCGTCAAACTCGTGCGCAACTTCCGCAGCCACGACGAGGTGCTGCGCTATGTGGCGCGCGTCTTTGACGGCGACACCGGTGGTTTGATGCAGGGGTTCTTGGATCTTGAACCGAGCGACAAACGCAAGGACATGCTCAAGGCAAAGGCTTCGCGCCGCCAGGCGCTGTTCGTTGCCGGCGGCAGTATGCAGGAGCGCACGCAGGCCAAGGCCCGTGCGATCGCCGAGCGATTCCATGCGCTTGCCGATGCCGGCCAGCCCCAGGGCGGCATGGTGCTGCTGCTGGGTCGCATGACCAATGCCGACGTCTACGCGCAGGCCTTCCGCGACCAAGGACTCGACTGCGTCATCGCAGGCGGCTCGGTCTTTGCCCAGGCGGCCGAGGTGCAGACGGTGCGTGCCCTGGTCTGCGCGCTCGCCAATCCGGCCGATACGGCCCAAGGCCTTATGCCGTTGCTGGCCTCGCCGATGTTTGCACTCGGCGCCCAGGAGTTCCTGGCGCTGGCGACCAAGCTCGACGAGCAGACGGGCGAGACGTCGCGCCGCAATATCGATGTGGGCATCATGAGCGATTCCGATGTGCCGGGTTTGCAGAACCTGCCGCTCGTGACGCGTGCCCGCGAGGTGCTGCGCTACGCGCTTCGTCGCGTGGGACGCGATTCGTTCGCCGCCATCGCGCGCGATGTGGTCAATGCCTCCGGCTGGTTCGTGCGTCTGGCGCAGCGCGGCCCCGAGGGCAAGGCCATTTCCGCCAACGTGCTCAAGGCGCTCGACGCCGTGGCCGAGGCAGAGGCCGAGCTCGGCAATTCTCCGCGCTCCATCGCGCTCGCCTTCGACCGCTTCTTGGCGGGCAAGGAGGCCCCGGGCGCCCTCAACGAGGAGGGCGACGGCGCGGTGCGCATCATGACCGTGCATGCGTCCAAGGGCCTGGAGTATCCGGTTGTAGCGGTTGCCGAGTGTTTTGGCGTGCGCAAATCGTCCGGTGCGGCACAAATGGGTCGCGTCGACGGTGGGGCGCAAGTCGTGGCGCTGCCGGCTCGTTTCGATGGCGTTAAGCTTGCCGACGGGACCTTCGTGAAGGGCGATGACGTCAAAAAGCAGTTTGAACACGCGTTTAAGGGCAAGGGCACGTCGCTGTGGTTGCCGCCGGAGCTCATGGAGGACGTCTGCGCGACGGGCTCTCCCGCCGAGGCATTTGCCCGCCTGCGTAACGACGACCTGCAGCTTTCGCTCGAGGAGCGGGCTCGTCTGCTCTATGTCGCCATGACGCGAGCGCGCGAGTTGCTCATTCTGGCGATGGATGCCGGCGTGAGCCGCGGCAAGGTGATGGCGCCGACCTTCGATGTCGAGACGGATCTGACCTACGACGTGCTGCGCCGCATCCTGCCGACCGATAGTCTGGACATGCCGCAGCTCGATAGCGACCGTCTGGTGTTCGACAACTCCCAGCCGGGCGACTACGAGCTCATCTCGCTGGCGGACTTTACGTTTGGTGAGCAGGCGTTTGAGGCTAACGCTTCGCTGGATGCCGAGGGCAGGCTCGTTCGCGGCGATGTCGATGTCGCTGATAATGCTGCGCACTCAACTGTGCCCGGTCCTGCCGACCCCAAGCCCGATGCGTTTGAGCTCGTGTATCCCCAGGCAGTGGGCGTGCGCATGGGCATCTGTCCGTTCCCGGTGCGTGACTCGTATAGCTACTCGTCAATTGCCGTGGCGCTGCATGCCGAGTCCGAGGACCGTGCCGCCGAGGCGCTTGTTCCCATGGACGAGTCCGGCGATGATGCGGAGTCGGATGGCTCGGAGATGGCCGATGCGGACGTGGCTGCTGTCGAGCCCGCCGGCAACCCCATGGCGCTGGGCTCGGCCTTCCACGCCGCTTGCCAGTGGCTCATCGAGATGGGTGCCGATGCGCTGCCCGTTGAGCGTGCCGACGCCCTGGCTCGCTTGTGGCGCCTGACGCCGGAACAGCGCGAGCGCTTCGATGTCGCTCTGGATCGCTGGCTCAAGTCGTCGGTTCGTGCCGAGCTGCTCGCGTGGCCGTGCATCCGTGCCGAGGTGCCGTTCTTCTCGCTGGGCTGCGAGGACGAGGATATCGCCCGCTACGGCGCCTATGCCGAGGGCGCCATCGATGCCTTGGCAACCGACCCGGCGGATCCGTCGCGCGCACTGGTCATCGACTACAAGACGGGTGGCACGCCGGATGAGACGCCGGAGCAGCTGCTCGAGAAACACGCCTTGCAGGCGCGCGTTTACGCCGACGTTCTGCACAAGGCGGGCTTTGAGGTCGTGACCGTCAAGTTCGTTCGCGTGGAGCGGGCGAATCCAACCATCTTCGTCAATCCCGCCGAACCTCAAGTGGTCACCTACAACCTCTAGTCCTCAGATAACTTGCGGTGGAATACGGACTGTTTTGGTCAAAAAAGCCGCCAAACAGTCCGCATTTCACCGCAACTGCAAGAGGAGCCGTGTGGGTTTGGGCTAGGTTCGGGTGCCGTCCGCGCTGTGCGGTAGAATCGTAACCCTAAGATCACGAACCCGCATCGGAGCTCATTACATGGCATTCGTCCATCTGCACAATCACACTGTTTTCTCCATGCTCGACGGCGCAACCCGTATCCAGGATATGGTCAACCGTGCCGTTGAGCTTGGCATGCCCGCCGTTGCCATTACCGACCACGGCTACATGTATGGCGTGCCCGACCTGGCGCTGGCCTGCGACGCCGTTAACCACAACACGCCCGAGTACAAAACCTGGAGTCACGACAAGGCCTTCTTGGAAAAGGACCGCCGCGACGAGCTGGTGGAGCCCGATCCCGAGGAAAGCCCGCGCGAGCATGCCCAGTATGTGAAGGACATGGCCATGTGGGACGAGAAGGGCAACATCGACGAGCTCAAGCCGCCCCTGGTCATCAAACCCATCTTTGGCTGCGAGGTCTACTTTACGCCGGACGAGACGCTCGCCCGCGACCATAAGCCCGAGCTCTACCACATGATTCTTCTGGCCAAGGACCAGGAGGGCTACGTCAACCTGATGCAGACGGTCTCCGAGGCCGCTGTGCAGGGATTTTACTACAAGCCGCGCGTGACGCTCGACAACCTGCGTCGCCATGCCAAGGGTATGATCTGCACGAGCGCCTGCATCGCGGGCATCATTCCCAAATACATCGACCGCGGTGACATGGAGGGCGCCATCAAGTGGGCCGAGACCTTCCGCGACACTTTCGACCCTGGCGACTTTTACATCGAGATCCAGGAACACGGCATTACCACCGACAACGGCCTGACCGACGAGCAGATGGACCGCACGCTCATCGACATTGCCAAACAGGTGGGTGTCAAGGTCATCGCCACCAACGACTTTCACTACCTGCGCCGCGAGGACGCGCCCGTACAGGACGTCATCATGTGCATCGGCATGAACGCCAAGGTCGACGACCCCAACCGCATGCGCATGACCGGCTCGGAGTTTTACATGAAGACCGAGGAGGAGATGCGGGCGATGTTCCCGTATTGCCCCGAGGCCTGCGACAACACGCTCGAGATCGCCGACAAGTGCTACGTGGAGCTGGACTGGGATTCCATCATCCTGCCGCGCTTCCCGCTGCTCGACCCCGGCGAGACGCACGAGAGCCAGTTCCGCCGCGAGTGCGAGAAGGGCCTGCGCCAACACTATGGCGATGACTGGGCCACACGCGAAATCGGTGGCGTCAACATCAAAGAGCGCTTTGAGTACGAATACAAGGTCATCTGCGACAAGGGCTTTGCTGCCTACTTCTTGATCGTTGCCGAGTACGTGCAATGGGCCAAGGACAACGGCATCGGCGTCGGCCCCGGCCGTGGCTCGGCCGCCGGCGCTATCGTCGCCTACGCCATGAACATCACCGCGTTCGACCCGCTCGAGAACGGCCTGATGTTCGAGAGGTTCCTGTCCCCGCAGCGTACCGAGATGCCCGATATCGATATGGACTTCGACGATGAGCGGCGCCTCGAGGTCGTGGAGCACGTTCGCCAGCTCTACGGCCCCGAGAAGGTCACCCACGTTATCACCTACTCGACCATCAAGGCCAAGCAGGCCATCAACGATGCCGCGCGCGTTCTGGACTATCCGGTCTACATGGGCCAGCGCCTGTCCAAGATGGTCTCGAGCGACCCCAAGGTCAAGCTCAAGCAGGTACTCGAAAAACAACCCGGCAAAGAGGATCTGTTTAACCCCGACTTTGCTGAGGCCTATAAAAAGGACGACGACGCCCGCCGCATCATCGACACGGCGCTCTCGATTGAGGGTCTCACCCGTGGCGAGGGCGTGCACGCGTGCGCCGTTCTGATCTGCCGCGACCCCGTCAACGAGCATGTGCCCACCAAGCTCGATACCAAGGGCGGCGTCGAGATTACCCAGTACGAGGGCCATACCGTTGCCGACATGGGCCTGCTCAAGATGGACTTCCTGGGCCTGCGCACGCTGACGGTTATCTCCAAGGCCAAGGCCAACATCAAAAAGAACTTCGGCATCGACATCAAAGAGGAAGAGATTCCCTTTGACGATCCCGAAATCTTTAAGCTCATGGGCTCCGGTCACACCGCCGGCGTCTTCCAGGTCGAGTCCGCCGGCATGACGGCCACGATCAAGAACATGAAGCCCACCGAGTACAAGCACGTCGTGGCATTGATCGCTCTATACCGCCCGGGCCCGCTGGGCGCCGGCATGGTCTCGTCCTACATCAACCGTATGAACGGCAAGGAGCCGGCCGTCTCCTACGACGATCGCCTGGACGACATCCTGGGTGAAACCTACGGCACCATGGTCTACCAGGAGCAGGTTATGCTCATCTCCGTCGAGATGTGCGGCTTCTCCAAGGGCGAATCGGACTCGCGTATCCGTAAGCCCGTGGCTAAGAAAAAGATCAAGCTGCTCACCTCGACGGTGCTCCACTGGGAGGATGGCTCGGACGAGACCACCTACGACCACTGGATGAACGGCGCTATCAAGAACAACTACACGCGCGAGGTCGCCCAGAAGATTTGGGACGATGTTCTCGAGTTCGCGTCCTACGCCTTTAACAAGTCGCACTCCGCCGGCTACGCCATCCTGGTTATGCAGACGGCGTGGCTCAAGGCGCACTATCCGCACGAGTACATGGCGGCCGTTCTGACGTCCTATACGGGCAAGACCGACAAGATCGTTCACTACGTCTCGGCGTGCCGTCACGACGGCATCCCCGTGCTGTCGCCAGATGTCAACGAGTCCGGTACTGAGTTCACGGCTACCAAGGAGGGCGTGCGCTTTGGTCTGGCCGGCATCCGCGGCGTGGGCACCGGCGTGGCGCAGGCGATTATCGCCGAGCGCGAGGCGGGTGGTCCGTTTAAGACGCTGCACGACTTTGTCGAGCGCGTGGACTCGAGCCAGGCCAACCGCCGTGTGATCGAATCGCTCATCAAGGCAGGCGCCTTCGACTCCACGGGGTATCCGCGTCGCCAGATGATGCACTTTGTGGATAAGAACAACCCCGAGAACATCATCGATGCCGCTGTGAAGCGCCAGAAGGATCGTGCGAGCGGTCAGACGTCGTTCTTCGATATGTTTGGCGACGTTGAGGGCTCGGGCTTTGAGGTGAGCGTGCCCGATCCGGATGGCCAGGAGTGGGACCGCCACCTTAAGCTGAGCCAGGAGAAGGAGGTTCTGGGCATCTATGTCTCGGACCACCCGCTGCGCCCGTTTGAGTATGCGCTAGCCAAGGCACGCGACTTCTCGTTCTCGCAGATCGATACCGGCTACGAGGTGCAAAACCCCACGGGCGGTACCATCAACCAGGAGATTCCCGAGGGCAAGGCGCTGTGGTGGGCCGGCATGGTCTCGAGCGTGTCCAAGCGCGTGACCAAAAACGGCGACCCCATGGGCATCGTGCAGCTCGAGGACATGGAAGGCGAGGCCACGGTCGTGGTGTTCCCCAAGACCTACAAGGAGGCCGAGGGGTACCTGTACGGCGAGGTCGATCCCGAGACCGGCGCGCAGCTGTCCGATGCGTTTGTGCGCATTAAGGGCAAGCTCGAGCGCTCGGACCGCGGCGACCAGATCATCGCGCAGGAGATCGTGCCGCTGGAGCTCAACGAGGAGAACAACAAGCCCAAGGTGTTTGAGGTCATGGTGCCCAACAGCCGCTTTAGCCAGGGCAATATGGCGCGTCTTGCCACGGTGCTTACCGCCAACCCGGGCGGCGACCGCGTGGAGATCTTTATCGAGCAGGTGGACGGGCGTGTGCTGCGTGCCGAGGTGCCGGCCAAGGTCAACGCACGCTCGATTCCGCTGTTGGCAGAGGCAAAGGCCATCGTCGGCAACCAAGGCCGCGTGACGGTGATCTAGGGACGGCGTTGCTGGTCCGCGCGAGATTGGAGGAAGTGATGGAGCAGGGGACGTTTGCGCAGGCGCTTCGTAAGGAGGCGGCGCTCAGCAGTACCTTTATGAAGGGGCGCTCGCTCATGCTCAACGGCGCCGTGCTGTCGTTTGAGGACTCCGGCTCGCGCTTCTCCAAAAATGTGACTATTGAGGGCACGGTGCGCGGCTCGCGCGGCGACCTGTACAAGACGCACGTGGCGCTCGACATGGACGAGCACGAGGTTGTCGACTACGACTGCGATTGCCCCGCCGCCTTCCGCTATTCCGGCATGTGCAAGCACGCTATCGCCACGGCGCTGGCGTATCTGGATGCCAGTGGCGCCGAGCCCGTCGAGGGCTTGCGTACGCCGGTCCGCACGTTTACGGCACCGCCCGCACAGTCAAAGCAGCCCACACACCCCGCGCCCACCGCATCTGCGGTCAACCCCAACTTTCCCTTCCCGGCACCCGTCCCCACGAGCCCGAGCCTTGTGGCGGCGCTTTCCGATCTTTCGGACGCGCGCATGGACGAGCTCGTGGCCATGCGTCGCAAGCTCGCCGGCACCATCGACCCCGATGCGCCCAAAGCGGTGCTGGAGCCCTCGCTGGTGCCGTACTACAATCCGCTGTTTGCCGATCGCTTTAACTGGGCACTCGAGTTTCGCATTCGCTGCGGTTCGGTGTCCTACGTGGTTAAGGATATCGACGGCATGGCCGATGCCTATGTGCGCGGCGGTACGTTCTCTTATGGCAAGAAGCTTACGTTTGTCCATGTGCCCGAGGCTTTCGATGACGTGTCGACAAAGCTGCTCGACTTTATCGCAATGACGGTCGCCTACCTAGGCGATATTACGAGCTCGCGCTCGGCATCGTATGACTTTGCCCGCAGCGGCTTTGTCGCCGAGCGTCAGTTGCCGGTATCCGAGTATTCCGTCGTGTCCGTGCTGGACCTGCTGCGCGGCAGGACCATGTCCTTTGAGCCCGCTTGGTCGCGGGGGACGACGACGCATCGCTCCTACGAGGTGGCCGTCGAGTCGTCGCCGCAGGGGGAGAGCGAAGTCCCGGCTAAGCGCCCGCCGCTTCTTGCCGCCAAGATTGCACCGGCGGCGGGAGGCAGCTACGACTTGCGCCTTCCGGCCGATACGCATTGCTTTGTCGCGAGCGACGCAGCCTATCTGGTCGATACGCGCCGCGCGCGCCGTACCGACACGGCGTTTGCCCAACATGCGGCGTCGTTCCTTTCGCACTTGTTGCCCTGCCGCACGCCGGTCCATATCGCCGCCGACCAGGTGGGCGAGTTCTGCCGCATGGCGCTGCCTATCTTGCGCGACTATACCGACCTGACCGCTCCCGCCGCGCTCGACGCCGTGGCACCCGAGCCGAGTTTTGCCATGGCGATTGTCGTCGACGATGGTCTTGTGACCTGCAAGATTACGGTGACCTACGGTGATTGGTCGGCAGATCTCTTTAGTCTTGGTGCTCCGGGCAGTCCTTTCGAAGAGCAACGCCCCGGCGTTCCGCCCCGCGATACGGTGGCGGAGTTTCGCGTTATGGACACGGCGGCCCTGTACTTCGATTTCTACGAGGGCGGCCTGGCGTTTGAGGAGCGCGACGACGCCCGCCTGTTCCACTTGCTGACCGAGGGCCTGTCTGCCCTGTCCGAGCTGGGCGAGGTCATGCTCAGCGACCGCCTGCGCCAGATCTCGGTCCGTCCTGCGCCCAAGCTTTCGGTGCGTGCGACCGTCAAGAGTAACCTGCTCGACGTCGAACTGGGCGCAAGTGGCCTTTCGGCGGTCGACCTTGCCATCTATCTCGATTCGTATAAGCGTCACCAGACGTTCGCTCGCCTTACATCCGGCGACATCGTGCGCCTGGACGAGGGAGCGCGTGCCGCGTTTGGTCTTGCCGAGGACCTGGGCGTCGATGCCGTCGACCTGCTCGACGGCGTGTCGCTTCCCGCGTCGAGTACCCTTTTTGTCGATAGCATGCTCGAGCGCACGCCGGCGCTCGAGGCCGATCGCGACGCGGCGTTCCGCCGCACCGTCGAGCGCCTGGACACGCTCGGCAAGATGGACTTTACGGTACCCGTCTCGCTCAAGGCCACGCTGCGTGGCTACCAGATTGACGGCTACCAGTGGCTCGGCTCGCTTGAGCATCTGGGCCTTGGCGGCATCTTGGCCGACGATATGGGCCTGGGCAAAACGCTGCAGATGATCGCGCACATTCTGGCGCGCGTGGAAGCGGGGGATACCAAGCCCACGCTCGTGGTGTGCCCCGCGTCGCTTGTGTACAACTGGACCGCCGAGCTGGAGCGCTTTGCCCCCTCGCTTGATGTGTGCGCCATCGTGGGCGCCAAAGCCCAGCGTCGCGTGCAAATTGCCGGCGCAGCCGAGCACAACGTGGTCGTGACGTCGTATGACCTCATGCGCCGCGACATCGACGAATACGTCGAGCAGGACTTTGCTCGCGTGGTGCTCGACGAGGCCCAGTACATTAAAAACCCGCTCACCCAGGTGGCGCGCGCCGCCAAGCGCCTGCCGGCAGGCGTGCGCTTTGCCTTGACGGGAACGCCCATCGAAAACCGCCTGTCCGAGCTTTGGAGTATCTTCGACTTTTTGATGCCGGGCCTTCTGGGTACGCGTGACTCATTCGCCAAGCGCTTTGAAAGTCCCGTCGAGCACGCCGAGGGCGACAGCGCCGCTCGTCTGCAGGCGCTCGTGTCGCCGTTTGTGCTGCGTCGCATTAAGGAAGACGTGGTGGCCGACCTGCCCGAGAAGATCGAAGACACGGTGATGGCGCAGCTTGCCGGAGAGCAGCGCAAGCTCTACCTGGCAAACCAGGACCGCATCGCCCAGCAGGTGCAGCACCGCGAGGCGGGGGAGTTTAAGAAAGATAAACTCAAGGTGCTTGCCGAACTCACCAAGCTGCGTCAGATCTGCTGCGACCCGCATTTGCACTATGCGGACTACAAGGCGGGAAGCGCCAAGCTCGATACATGCATGGAGCTCGTCCACGGAGCACTCGACGGCGGTCATCGCATCTTGCTGTTCAGCCAGTTTACGGGCATGCTCGATATCATCGGCAAGCGCCTGGCCAAGGAGGATATCGCCTTTCTTAAGCTTACGGGCGCATCGTCTAAGGAGAGTCGCGCCAAGATGGTTGCGCAGTTCCAAGCGGGCGAGGTGCCGGTGTTCTTGATTTCGCTCAAGGCGGGCGGCGTGGGCCTTAATTTGACGGCTGCCGACGTGGTCATCCACTACGACCCGTGGTGGAACGTGGCGGCGCAGGACCAGGCGACCGACCGCGCCCACCGCATTGGCCAGCAGCACACCGTGACCGTGTACAAGCTCATCGCCAAGGACACGATCGAGGAACGCATTATGCAGATGCAGGAGTCCAAGCGCGATCTGGTCAACAGCGTGCTCGGCGGCGACGGCATCTCATCGGCGCTGTTCACGCGCGAGGATGTTCTGGCGCTGCTCGGTGGCGACGGTCGCTAACCCGCTCGGGTGGGGCCGCCAGGGCGGATAGTACGCGCCGCCCCACCGTTCTCGCCCGTTATGTGTTCATTTGCAATGCCATGGATGGCCCGGCGCTCTTTGGGCATAAGAAGGATCAAGTACATTGGCACATCAGCAAAGGAGAACATCATGGCGAAATTCTTTAAGGACTCCGATGGCAAGCTTGTTGCTGCCCTTGGCGACGACGTTGCGACCCCTGCCGGCTGCACGGAGTTGACGGCGAACACCGAGGACGCGGCGCACGAGAAGCATGTGCCCGTTGTCGAGATCGAGCGCGACGGCCACGTCATTCGCGCGCGCGTGGGCTCGACGGAGCACCCCATGCTGCCCGAGCACTACATCGAGTGGATCGCGCTTGAGGCCGAGGGCCGCCTGGAGGTCCATTACCTTGAGCCCGGCATGAAGCCCACGACGTTTTTCGCTGGCGGCTCCAAGACTGGTACCGTCTATGCCTACTGCAACCTGCATGGGCTGTGGTCCGCGACGTTCTAGGAGCGCGCCCCCGCTCGGGGTATCATAGCTAGCATATGCACATGCGAGCGCCGGCTGCATTATGCGGCCGGCGCTTTTACTACGGCAACGACGATTTACGACGGAAAGGCTGGGCCATGAAGCTCGCACTTGCACAGATCGATATGCGCCTGGGTGACATCGAGGGCATTTGCGGCCGCATCGAGGACCAGGCTCGCCTGGCTCATGAGCGCGGCGCGCGCGTGCTGTGCGTTCCGGCCCCGCTCTTTATGGGCGCCATGCCGGGCAGCCTGGTGGGCGCTGCCGATTTTGAGCACGATATGCTGACGGGCTTGACGGGCGTTGCCGAGCGCATCCAAGAGCTCGACATGATCTGCATCGTGCCCTCTGCGGTTTCGTTTGAGGGCCAGCCTCTGCTCGACTACATGATGCTTAAGGATGGTCGCGTGGTGCCCGCGCGCGCAAGCATCGCCCTGCAGCGTGGCGAGAGCAACGACGCGCGTTGGGCACCGCCGGTGTTTGACGTGGACGGCGTGCGCATCGCCGTGGTGTTTGACCTAGATCGCGAGCTCGAGATGCTGCCGACCGGCGTCGACCTCATCGCCTATTTCCAGTTCAACGCGTTTGACATGACCGATCGCGAGACAGCCGCCATTGCCGCCGTGCGCAGCGGTGTCTACCGCAAGATCGCGTCCAAGCGCAGCGTATGGTTTGCCTGCATGGCGCCGATTGGTGCCTATGACGAGTCGGTGTATACCGGCGGATCGTTTGTGCTCGACGATTGCGGCCGCGTGGTGGCCCAGGCGCCGTGCTTTGAGGAGAGCCTGCTGGTTCAGGAGATTCAGCGCGGCGTGATGCTCGATGCCCTGGAGGACCACGAGCTGCCCGAGTTTCGTTCCGAGGAGTGGCTGTGGCAGGCGCTGGTGCTTGCCGTACGCGACAATGCCCGCGCTCGCGGCGCCTCGCGTGCCGTGGTGGCGCTCGAGGGCGATTTGCCGTCGTCCCTGTTGGCGGCGCTTGCCGTCGATGCCTTGGGTCCGCGTAATGTGATTGGCCTGGTGCTGGGGCGCAATCGCATCTTTACGCCGGCGCAGGAGGAGGCCGAAGCCGCCCGTTGTTCTGCTGTGCGCTCAATCGCCGAGCGCTTGCACATTCGCACCGTCGAGCGCGATGCGCCAGATGCGGCGCGCGTGTTCGACCGCGACGTGTCGGCGGGCGATGCCGAACGCCTGCGTTCGCGTGCGCTGGGCCTGATGCTCGAGGATACGGCGCTCGAGCTGGGCGCCATGGCGTTGAGCCCGCTTTCCAAGACCGAGTACGCGATGGCGGCGCCCGCGCTGTCCGGCGGCTACCAGGGCGACTTTGCGCCCTTTGGGGATGTGTATCTGTCGACGCTCGAGTTTGTGGCACGCGTGCGCAACCGTGCTTCGGCCGTGGTGCCCCAAGAGCTCGTGACGCTCAACGCGGTAGAGGATTGCATGGATCGCGTGCTGGCGCAGGCACTCTCGATGCTCGCCGGCCCGGTTGATATGCTCGATCGCGCGGCGCAGCTGCTGGGCGGGCTTGAGCCGGGCGAGGTCGATGGTGCGCTCGAGTCGCACGTGGACCGCAGCCGTCCCTTTGACGACATCCCGATGGCCGCCGCCAAGCCCGAGGCCTGCTCGCTGCTGCTGATGCTTGTGCGCCAGGGTGAGGCTGCCCGTCGCATGCTACCGACGGCGCCGATCGTTTCGGCCCGTTCGTTTGTCGAGCGCGCCTGGCCGTACATGCTTGCGTGGTCCGATCTGGGGCTCAACGGTAAGGAGCGCATGACGGTTGATTCTCTGGCACGCGCCGAGGTGCGCCGCTTTGCCGACGACGATACGAGTGACCGTATGCGCGGCGAGATGATGGGCATATTGGGCGAGCTGTTGGGTATTTCGCCCGAGCAGATGGAAGAGCTGCGCTCCGAGGACGGTCAGCGTCGTCTGCATGAGGGCATGAAAAAGTTTGAGGGTGAGGTCCAGGACGCCATCGAAAAGATGATGGGCGGCCAGGGCGGACCGCAGGGTGGGCCCCAGGGAGGTCCGATGCCGCATCCGCCGATAGATCCGAGGCAGTTCCCATTCTTCTCGCAGAACTAAAAATGTTACGCGGTTTTACCAAACCGCGTAACGAGTCGACGCTGCGCGAGCCCCTGCCGGGCAATCTGCCGCTCAAACCGTCGCTTGCGTACAGAAGTACGCGGCGCTCCTCTTTCGCGACACCTTGCCACGGCAGGGACTCGCTCGCTGACTTATGCTCAACCTATGGTTCAACCTTGCTTGCTAGATACGGTCACTGTTGTGTTATTCTAGAACAGACGTTCGTGAATAGTGCGCGGGGCCTTGCCTTGTGCTTGGCAAAAGACGAGGGGAGGTCGGCTTGGTTATCTTGGGTATCGACCCTGGTTTGGCCCATACGGGCTGGGGGATTATCGAGGAGCGGCGTGGCGAGGTCCGCTGCCGTGCCTACGGTTGTATCGAGACCAGCGCGGGCAGCCCGCTCGCGGTGCGCCTGTCGCATATCGCCCGCGACCTCAAGGGCGTCGTCGAACGCTACCGTCCCGATACCGCGGCTATCGAGAGCATCTACTTTGGCGCTAACGTCCGCTCGGCCATCCCCACGGCGCATGCCCGCGGTGCCGCGCTCGTGGCGCTTTCGGAGTGCGCGCTCGAGATTGGCGAATACACGCCCATGCAGATCAAGCAGGCCGTGGTGGGCACCGGTGCCGCAGATAAACGGCAGGTTGCCTACATGGTGCGCACGCTCACGCAGCTCGATCACGACCCTCACCCAGACCATGCCGCCGATGCCCTGGCCTGCGCCATCTGTCACGTTAACCTCAGCCGCACCCGGGCGCTTACCGGCGGCGAGTTCTATCAACAGAGAGGAACCGGATACTGATGATTTCCCAGCTCCATGGAACGCTTGTCGAGGCCACGATGAGCTCGGCCGTCGTTGACGTATCGGGTGTGGGCTTTGAGCTCGGTATTTCGGGCAGCACTGCCGCCACGCTGCCTACACCCGGCGGCGAGGTTCGCCTCTATACCCGTATGCAGGTGCGCGAGGACGCCATGACACTTTTTGGCTTTGCCTCCAAGGACGAGCGCACGATGTTTGACCGGCTCGTGTCCGTGTCGGGTGTTGGCCCGCGCCTGGCGCTTGCCGTGCTTTCCACCTATACCGTGGGACAGCTGTATTCCCTGGTGATGGCCGAGGACGACAAGGGCATGGCCAAGGTGCCCGGTGTGGGCAAAAAGACCGCCCAGCGCCTTATCTTGGAGCTCAAGAGTACCTTTGCCAAGGACAAGGGCTTTGTTCCGGTCGACGTAATTCCCGGTCAGGTTGCGATGCCGGTCCCCGCCGCCGCTCCCTCGGCCATCGATGACGCCCGTGCGGCGCTTCTCTCCATGGGCTTTAGCCCGCAGGAGACCGAGGTTGCCCTGAGCGGGTATGATGGGCAGGACATGCGTGTCGAGGATCTGCTCGGCGCGGCGCTTAAGCGACTCGGAATGGATGCGTGATGTGGGAAGCCGATGACTCTCAGGACCTGTGGGCGACGCCCGGCAGCTCGCCGGCGGCATCCATGGCGCACGGTGAGCGTATGGTGGGCTCGGAACTGACACCCGAGGACCTCGATGTCGACCGTACCCTGCGTCCCCAGCGCTTGGACGACTACTGCGGTCAGGAGCATATCAAGCAGAGCCTTCGCGTGCTGATCGAGGCGGCGCAGAGCCGTGGCGAGACGCTCGACCACGTGATTTTCTCGGGCCCTCCGGGCCTGGGCAAGACCACGTTGGCCACGGTTATCGCCAACGAGCTGGGCGCTCAGATCAAGACGACGAGCGGCCCGGCTATTGCGCGTACCGGTGACCTGGCGGCCATCCTGACTAACTTGCAGCCGGGTGACGTGCTGTTTATCGATGAGATCCACCGCCTTAACCGGTCGGTCGAGGAAGTCCTATATCCCGCTATGGAGGACTTTGCGCTCGATATCGTGATCGGTAAAGGTCCGGCCGCACGTTCGATTCGCCTAGATATTCCCAAGTTTACGCTGGTGGCGGCAACGACCCGCTCGGGTATGCTGACCGGCCCGCTACGCGACCGCTTTGGCATTTCGTATCGCCTGGACTACTACACGGTCGAGGAGCTTGCCCAGATCGTGACGCGCTCGGCGACCATCCTGGGCGTGACGATCGACCATCCGAGCGCGCTCGAGATCGGCTCGCGCTCGCGTGGCACGCCGCGCTTGGCCAACCGTCTGCTCAAGCGCGTGCGCGACTATGCGCAGGTGCGCGGCAACGGTCCTATTGAGCTTGATATTTGCCGTCAGGCGCTCGAGTTCTTCGAGATTGATGAGCTTGGTCTGGACTGGATGGACATTCGTATCTTGGAGACGCTTGCCAAGACGTTCTCTGGTCGTGCCGTGGGTTTGACGACCCTTGCCAGCGCGGTGGGCGAGGACCCGGGTACGCTCGAGGATGTCTATGAGCCCTACCTGCTGCAGTGCGGCTTGATGATTCGCACGCCCCAGGGCCGTCAGGCAACCTTGCGCACCTTTGAGCACTTGGGCGTCGAGCCAGCCGTTTAGAGGCGGGTTTGTTTTGGCTGGTCTGTAGGCTATCGCTGAGCATTGGATAAACATATCGCCATTCATCGGTTACGGGTGTTTTACTATTGCGCGCCCGTGCTATGCTGAAATGGTCTTTTTCTCATTCGGTAACGAAAGGACCGCCCATGCCTACTGACATCGAAATCGCACGTTCCGTCACGCCGCTGCCCATTACCGAGGTGGCTAAGAACGCCGGCGTCGACGTAAAGCACCTGATTCCGTATGGCTTCGACAAGGCTAAGGTTGACTATTCACTGCTCAACGAGCCGACCGATCACCAGGCCAAGCTCGTCCTCGTGACCGCTATCAATCCCACGCCCGCCGGCGAGGGCAAGACCACCACGACTATCGGTCTGGCCGATGGTTTGCGCCGTCGCGGCGTCAAGAGCGCTGTGGCCCTGCGTGAGCCTTCGCTCGGTCCCGTCTTTGGCGTAAAGGGCGGCGCCGCCGGCGGCGGCTGGGCTCAGGTCATCCCCATGGAGGATATCAACCTGCACTTTACTGGCGACTTCCATGCTATTGGCGCCGCCAATAACCTGCTGGCTGCCATGCTCGACAACCATATTCAGCAAGGCAACCAGCTCGGTATCGATGTTAAGCGCATCACCTGGAAGCGCGTCGTCGACATGAACGACCGCCAGCTGCGCCACGTTATCGACGGCATTGGCGGCAAGGCTCAGGGCGTGCCGCGCGAGGACGGCTTCGATATCACCGTTGCCTCCGAGGTCATGGCGATCCTGTGCCTGTCCACGAGTATCAATGACCTCAAGGAGCGCCTGGGCGAGATCGTCGTCGGCTACAGCTTTGCCGGCGAGCCCGTCCGCGCCCGCGACCTCAAGGCTCAGGGCGCCATGGCTGCGCTGCTTAAGGATGCGCTCAAGCCCAACCTGGTGCAGACGCTTGAGGGTACGCCCGCGTTTGTCCACGGCGGCCCCTTCGCCAACATCGCCCACGGCTGCAACTCCATCATGGCTACGCGCATGGCTATGCGCTTTGGCGATGTCGCCATTACCGAGGCCGGTTTCGGCGCCGATTTGGGTGCCGAGAAGTTCCTCGACATCAAGTGCCGCATGACGGGCGTCCGCCCCAGCGCCGTCGTGATTGTCGCCACCGCCCGCGCGCTTAAGTACAACGGCGGCGTTGCCAAGGCCAACCTTAACGACGAGAACCTCGAGGCCCTCAAGGCCGGCATGCCCAACCTGCTGCGTCACGTTGACAATATCCAGAACGTCTATGGTCTTCCCTGTGTGGTCGCCATCAACCGCTTCCCGACGGACACCGAGGCCGAACTCGAGCTCATCGAGTCCGAGTGCCAGAAGCTCGGCGTTAACGTTAAGCTTTCCGAGGTCTGGGCCAAGGGCGGCGAGGGCGCGCTCGACCTGGCTGATGAGGTCATGCGCCTGATTGAGCAGCCGAGCGAGCTCAAGTTTGCCTACGAGGACGGCGCCGATGTTGCCGATGCCCTCGAGGCCGTCGCCACCAAGGTCTACCGCGCCGACGGCGTTGACTTTACGCCGGCTGCCAAGCGTCAGCTCGCCGAGCTGCGCGAGAACGGCTTTGGCAACCTGCCGGTGTGCGTCGCCAAGACCCAGTACAGCTTTAGCGACAACGCCAAGGCGCTGGGCGCCCCCGAGGGCTTCCGCATCACCGTGCGCGAGCTCAAGGTTTCCGCCGGTGCCCACTTTGTGGTCGCGCTGACTGGCAGCGTCCTGACCATGCCGGGCCTGCCCAAGGTTCCCGCGGCCGAGAACATCGACGTCGACAACGACGGCAACATCACCGGCCTGTTCTAAGCCTGCTGCTTATAGCCGCTTGCCCGCCCCGCCGCGCCCACCAAGGCCCGGCGGGGCTTTTTGATCCTTAGGCACGCGCATGTCTTGTAGATACCGACGGCCTTTGCCCATCATAGGCTTTTGCGCGGGTAGAATGCATGGATAACTTGATGCTTACAGGCGACGGAAAGGAAACGTTGCATGGACCAGGACAAGACGACCGTGATGGGCGGATATGGTTCCGCGCAGGCTGACGATAGCGCCGATGCGACCCGCGTTGTTCCCAACCCCGGTTATACCGACCCCGCCGCGAAGCAGCCTTCTGCCGAACCCACACGTGTTATGGGCTATGGCGATACACCGCGGGATCCGTTTGATTATGCGCCGCAGGACCCGTATGGCAATGCACCGCAGGACCCGTATGGCAGCGCGTCGGCAGGCGCTTATAACAACCTGCCGCAAAATCCCATTCCGCAGCCTCAGCAGACGACGTATATGCCGCGCACGGCGCAGTCCCAGCCACGTTATGAGTCGCGCGATCCGTATGCACGCCAGCCCTATCGCGAGTACCCCAAGTCGATTCCGCAGTATGGTGAGGACGAGGAAGAGGCGCCGTCGCGTTCGTCGAGTGTGATCAAGAAGATCCTCATTGTGCTGGCGATCTTCTTTGCCCTCTCGATTGTGTTTGCCATCGTGTCGGGCATGCTCAACAGGCGAGGGAGTTCAACGGCCGATACCACTGCCGAGCAAACCGAGTCCGCCTCGTCTAGCACCGTCGATCTGAGCGATATCCCGGGGCAGTACTGGTCCAACGTCAAGAAGCTCCTCAAGTCGCGCGGGGCCGATCTTTCGAATGCTGTGATTCTGACTGACGACGGCTCGACGCCTGTTGTCGATGCCAACTGGGTTGTTACTTCTGCCTACTATAACGACAACGGTAACCTCGAAATTCAACTCACGCACAAGAACAGCTCGGGCAACTCGTCTGACGGCCAAAGCGGCACCGACAATTCGAGCTCCAACACGCTGGAGGACCTGAGCAACAAGGCCCAGGAGCTTGGAGATAAGGCTCAAGAGCTGGGCGACACGGCTCAGAACCTCGGCGATACCGCACAGAACCTGGGCGATATGGCAACGAACGCCTGGGACGCGCTGCAAAACGGCATTTCGGGCGCACAGGGAAACTAGCGGCTGAGCGAAGCGGGGCTACAACTGCTCTGCCGGACGCTCGGGCGAGCTAAAGCCGGAGTCAAACGTGACGACGCATGATGCATCGGGTCTGCGCTCGTGCACGATGCGCGTGACGAGCTCCAGCAGCTCCTCGTCGGATATGTCAAAGCCGTCGGGACGCACCAGGTCAAACGAAACAAAGCCGTCGTGCTCGTGCAAGTCGTGGATGGAAAGCGCGGGGTCGATCTGCGCTACGCCGCGCTTGACCCAGCCGCGCAAGTCATCGCCGGTTGTTGCAATGGGGTCGCAGTGCAACGTGATGGCGATGCCCATCTGGCGTTTGATATCGTGTTCGATGGTGTCCAGGATCTCGTGGTGCTCAAAGGCATCGCCCTCGCCGGGCATTTCCACGTGTGCGCTGGCAAACTGGCGGCCGGGGCCGTAGTCGTGCACCATGAGGTCATGAGTGCCCAGGACCTGGGGGTACGACATGATCCTGTCGCGGATTTCCTGGACGAGCTTGGGGTCGGGCGCTTGTCCCAGCAGCGGGCTGATGGCGTCGCGCACCAGGCCCAGGCCGCTGATGCAGATGAAGATGCCCACGCCCAGGCCCGCCCAGCCATCGAGGTCAAAGCCGGTCGTCTGCGAAATAAGCGCCGCCACCAAGACCGAGCCTGAGGTGATGACGTCGTTTTTGGAGTCCTGCGCCGTGGCGATGAGCGTCTCCGAGTCGATGCGATCGCCCAGCGTGCGGTTGAACGCGGCCATCCAGAGCTTAACGAGCATGGATGTAGCCAGTGCCGCAAGGGAAACGAGCGTGTAAGCGGTGGGGGAGGGCTTGATGATCTTGGTAACGGACTCGAGCGCCAGGTTGATGCCGACGGCACAAACGAGGACGGCGACAAACAGGCCGGCGAGGTATTCGTAGCGGCCGTGGCCATAGGGGTGGCCTTCGTCTGCCGGGCGGCTGGCAAGGCGGAATCCGAGCAGGCTCACAATGTTGCTCGACGCATCGGAGAGGTTGTTGAAGGCATCGGCGACAAGCGAGACGGAGCCGGCGAGCAGACCCGCGATGCCCTTAGCCAGGCACAGCGTGATGTTGAGGCCGATGCAGATGAGACTTGCGGCAAAGCCTGCGTTGGTACGGCAAGCCGTATCGACCGGCTCGTCCTCGCTGCCGGGAACAAGCGTATGTACCAGCCGATTTACAAATAGCATGGCAATCGTCCTCACAATCATGGTTAAGGGGATAGTGTAGCTCGCATGGGCGCACCGTGCGCCGATGCTCAGAAAATGCAGCAATGGTCTGCTGGAGCTAACGAGCGGCCCTTCTTGTCCGACCAGGTGCTCCATTTTGGGCCACATGGGTATGGTCATGTGCTTGCCTGCCCGACATACTTAATGTCGACAGCCCCTGCGCAAAGGAGGATGTATCCATGGACGAGATGTTTGCCATTAAATGCCAAAACTGCGGCGGCCCTATGTACTCACACCAGGCTAAACGCAGTTTTGAGTGCGCCTATTGCGGCACGGTCGTTCCGTGGCAGGCCGATGCGGGGGAGCCCAAGAGCGCCCTGGGCATTCGCCATACGCCGCTGACGGTTGTCGATGGGCTGCTTAAGCTCACCCATGTGTCGCAACTCGAGCGCCCGGAGGACCCGGACTGGTATTTCTTTAATTCACACTGGCGCAATCAGTCGGTTCTGGAGCATCTGCTGTGGGAGGACCGCGGCACGGCGCAGGAGTTCCAAGAAGCCACGCACGTGAGCATTCCCTGCCCCTTCTGTGGAGCGTCCTTTGAGGGCGAGTCAACGCAGCGTGTGTTTGAGTGCCCGTCCTGCGGCAACAAGATCGGCATTGCCGACCTGCTCAAGCCGGGGACGTTTAGCAAGCGCCTGACCTTGGGCGTTGGTGCGGAGTATGTACCTGGGCAGGGTATTCCCTGCGAAATCTCGCCGCAGCAGGCACGTGCCAACGCACTGCAGCTGGTGCGCCAGTACCCCGACGCCTTTGCCGGGCACGACGTGGAAGATGCGATCCAAAACGACATGATGCTCTTCTACTTCCCCATGGCGCTCGCGGATTTGCGCATGATGGCGTCCTTCCCGGGCAAGGGCATGAGCAAGGAGACCTTGGTGTACTACGAGGTGCTTGACTGGGCATATCCGCGGGCAAACTACCTGGACGTTCGCCTCATGGGCATTTTGGAACCGTGGGACTTTGCCAAGGTCGGCCCGTTCGATCCCGCCATGCAGGAAGGCGACTTCCGCGTTGTCTCCGTCGATGCGTCTACCAAGGACCAGGTGGTCATTGATAAGCTGGCGCTCGACATTGCCGGCAACGATGCCGAGGCGGTGCTGGGGCTCAATAAAAAGAGCATCCGCACCTGGGCGCGCAAGGCTCGCAAGCATAAGGACGGCCTGGTGATGGTACCGGTCTACTTTGTCGATCGCCCAGCGACGGACAGCCGCGATGGCGAGCAGGTGCGCATTGCCGTAAACGGCCAGACGGGCCGCGCGGCCGCGGTGGTGTTTAGCGACAAGCGTGAGACGCATGTGGTGGCGCCGCTCAACCCGAGCCTGCATCTATCGAACGAAAGTACCGTACATGCCACGCCCATCGAGGTCAAATACGTTAAATCGCCCTTCCTATACCAGATCGTGCGTCGTGGAGACGGCGAACAGCCGCGTCAGGTGGCAGCGGTTGCCGAGGGTTCCTACCGAGAAGAAAAGCCCAAACGCAAGGGGCTGCTTGCAGCGATCTTTGGGAAGTAGGGGAACGGTACGGGACAGTGCGCAGTAGTGCGAGCTGTCCGTCGTGGTAGATCTAAATAAACGGTGGGACGGCTGCAAAAGAGCCGCCCCACCTGGCAAAATCAAGGTGTGCCGCGGAACCCGCTCCTCAGTCGGTCAACTTTGGAAGCGCGGGCAACGCAGGTGCTAATGTCTAAAGGGCCGGGGCAACCGGCCCTTTTCTGCGGCAGCGGGGATTCGAATACCAACACGGTGTACGGTCCCACGGTACTTTGCTCTGTGACGAACGGACCCATGACGGCGCATTCTGTAATCATCACTTATGCGGTCCCTTAATCATTTGCGTTGACTGACATTGTCTTCGTTAAAGGCGCGTCCTAAAACAAACACTGCTCTATCAACTCTTTACCGCGCAGGGTATCGATCCACTCCTGCGGAATTGCGTCGATACCGTAGGCCGTGCCGGCGAGGGCGCCTGCGACGGCTGCGGTGGTGTCGGTGTCGTCGCCTAGGTTGACGGCGGCAAGCACGCAATCTTCGTAGCTGTTAGTGTTGACGAAGCACCAGGTGGCTGCCTTAAGCGTGTCGCGCACGAAGCCACCTGACTTGATCTCCTGCTCAGGCATGCCTTTCAGATGGAGTGCCCGCGAGGGGAGCGCGTCGTTCATCACATCCCTCATCAGCTCGACAAATATGATGCATGCGTCAGTCGACGTTCTGTGGGCGTGCGTAATCGCGGAGACCTCGCGGATCTCTTCACCTGTCGCATCGGTGAACGCCAGGGGAGCGATACGCATGAGCGAGCCGTTGCCGTTGTCGCGCTCGCCGGAGCCTCCTTTGCCGGTGTGCAAGGCGCGGGCGGTCGTGCCGCCGTAATCGAAAACGCCGTCGATTGTATACTCGCCACGGGCAATCCAGCCGATGAACTTGTCGCGCATGTCCGCGGTGTCGATATGCCCGAGCTCCCTAATCGAGTCACAGGTAGCAAGCGTCATGGACGTGTCGTCGCTCCAGGTGCCGTCGGGCTGCCCATGCGTGCCGTAGCCGATCATGTCCGTGCATTTGAACGTGCCACGGGGCCTGAACTCGTAGGGAACGCCCAACGCGTCGCCGACGGCAAGTCCATAGATGCAGTCGCGCAGTGTCGTTTTCGGTCTGTCTGTCATGGAGCGCTCCTCTTATGTCGGGGGATATGAAACGCCGTCGGGGGCATCGGCCGCAACGTGCTGCTACCCTTGCGCTTCGCCATTAGTCGCTTCGTTGATGGCGCGGTACTCGGCACTCAGCTCGCGCGCCAGCTCTTCCTTGCTTGGAAGATACGGCAAGTATTTGGCGGCAAACACTTGGTCGTTGTCTTCGGGCAGCGTGTACTCGACAATCGAGTCGCTTTTGTCCGCGCAGAGCACGATGCCTATAGGCGGATTGTCGCCTTCGTTCATGAGCTCGCGCGTGTAGTAGTTCACATACATTTGCATCTGGCCCAGGTCCTGATGCGTAAGGTCATCGGTCTTAAGGTCGATGAGCACGAAGCAGCGCATCAGATAGTTGTAAAACACAAGGTCAATATAGAAATGGCGCCCATCAAAGGTGATGCGCTTTTGGCGCGCCTCGAAAGCGAAACCACGGCCAAGCTCCAGCAGGAACTTCTGAAGATGCGTGATGAGCGCCTGCTCTAGATCGCTCTCGCGGAACGCAGTATCGTCCGAGAAACCTAAAAACTCCAGTACATATGGGTCGCGGATGATATCCTCGGGGCGACGAGCCGGGGCGCTCTTTTGGATTTCCTGGGTGACGGCTTCCTTGTCCTTGCTGGCAAGCAGGCGCTCGCGGAACATGGTGTTGATCTGGCGCTCGAGCTGACGCGTGCTCCAACGAGAATCGGCGCATTCGTTCATGTACCAGGCGCGAGCATCAGGGTCGGGAATGCGCATCAACCTGCGGTAATGAGTCCAGCTCAATTCGCTACGCAGTGCGTCGCGAATTGGAAACGCAAGAAAGAACTGACGCATATTGCGAAGGTTTGCGATGCCAAAGCCTCTTCCGAAATCCGCGGTAAGCCTTCTGGAGAGGCCTGCAATCAATGCCTCTCCATATGCTGCGCGCTCCTCTCCGCCCTGTTCATCAACAATGCTCTTGCCGATCTCCCAATACGCCTCAACCATCGCAAAGTTAACGGCGGTATAGGCCTTGTCGCGAGCGGCGTTGAGAATCGAGGAAACCTGCTTGTAAAAAACTTCTGGCACGATTGCCGATTCTCCACGGTTTGCCAGTTCGCCCATCACTGTCGCCCCACTTTCCTCTTGTGGAATGCATCTTTATTGCATTTAGTTTAAAGCCTCGCGCGGACACGAATTGCTGTGCTGTCTAGCACCTTCGCATGGGAGCCTTGCGGTGACTTAAATGTGGCCATAGAGACAGTTTTAACGAGCCCTATGGAGGTGACGCGCATGGACAACAACACTTTGCTGTTCCAGGACAAAGGTTCGGGCAGGTTTAAAGACGTCAGGATCTACCCTAACCGTATCGAGGTGCTCAAGAAGGGCACTTTCGGCGGCAAGCACACCGAGATCGTCTACCTTAAGGACATCACGGGGGTCAACAGGATCAAGGGCCGCGACGTTTTTCTACGCAATCGACTGTTAACCGCTTGCGTCTTTTGCCTGAGCGGCCGCGCGAAGGCGCAGGAGTTTGTTAACGCGCTGAACATGGTGATGTAGCCGACGTCGGCGTTCGGGCCAGGCTTACGCCCGCGCATCTGGCGGCACGGTGGCTGGTCGTTCAACCTGCGAGGCGTCCTTTATGCGCTACCCCTTCATGTCAAAAAAAGGGGCACAGAACGGTATTCCGCGCCCCCGATTGAGCCGATGCGTCTGAAAACCGGCTTGCCTATTCGCTAGCGCCTTCGTTGTTTTCGCGGTCGCTGGCAAGCATTGCTGCGCCGGCGACCGTCGTCGCCACGGCGGCAGCGGCGAGCCCGGCGGCGATACCAGAGCCGTCGCCCGTGTCGGCGAGTTTTCCGGTCGAGCCCTTGCTCTTGTTGCCGCCGCCGTTCTTGTCGGCGCCGCCTGCGTTGGAACCCGTGCCGCTGCCGGTGTCGCCCGCGTTGCCCGAAGTCGTCACAGTAAAGCTTGCGGCTCCGTCGGTGGCAAGCGTGTAGTTTTTCGCCGCGTCGCCCAACAGGCCTTTCGCACGCACCCAATACGTCCCCGCGGCAAATGCCTCGCCCTCGGCCATCGCCGTTCCCGGAGCGCCGTTCGCGTCGTGCGCAAACTCGAGCTGTGCCGTGCAGGCATCGGTTTCGAGCTTGCCCTCGAGTGATGCCGCAATCTTGGCGCGCACGTCTTCGCCGGCCTTAAGGCCTTCAAGCCCCTCAAAATGGGGCGTCAGCGCGCGCGGGTCGATATCGATGGGCACGGAACCCTGCAGCCCCGTAACGGTCTCGTTGCCCAAGGCATCGACATCAACGTATTCGATGGCAAACGCATGTCCCGAGGCTGCTACGTTGAGTACGTTGCTGCTGTCGACAAGGCGGAAATGGCCCTCGCCAACGGTCTTGCCATCTTGGAGCGAGGCATTGCTCAGCGAGTCGCCGTACGTCATGCGCATACGGGTCGGGAGATAGCACGAAACGGTTTGCTTGTGCTGCGCATCGTTGTAATTGCGCTGGTAGATGCTCCGGGCCAGTGCCGCATCAACAAAGTCGGATGCGATGATGCCAATGTGCTTGCGGCAGTCCGCCTTTGTGCTCTCAACTCCGGTATTGTTTATATACGAGCTCTTGTACAGGTGCTCGTTGACCACTCGCGCTGCGGTAAAAGGGTTGTTTTGCGTGCAGCTAGTGTAGTTGATAAACCAGCAGCGCTCCGTTGCCTGCACCGTTGTCCCGTCCGCGGTAGTGATATCTACGGTGCTGCGCTCGAACTCGGACGCTGCCTTCAGGGCCATATCGACCCAGTCGATCTTACTGGATCCCGTGCAGTTGTAATGGTCTTGGGCATATACCGCTGTGCTATAGGGCTCTTTGTCGCCCGTATTGCCCGCAGCCTCAAAGCCTTGCTCGTATTTCACGAGGCACATGGACTTTCCGGAATGCGCCTTGATCTTGTCATCCCACTCGGTGAGGTCGAGGCCCCACGTGTGGCCGTCTACGCTGTCGCCGGCGAGTTTAAATCGACGCAGCAGGACGATCTTTCCGCGCACCTCGTTCAGTGTGGGGACATGGCTCGACGTATAGAACAGATCGGAGTTATTGCCCATAACATTGGCAAAAGCCGTCGTAACACTTTCGTCGGTAGCCTCGTCGTTGCCTCGTGACACCAGCATGATGAGCGCTTCTGACGGGTGTTCGTTCAAAAATGTTTTGAAGTAACCGATGACATCGGAGAGATGTATAAAGCCCCCGTCTTTTTTGAGCAGGTAGCATATTCCATGGTCGATGCCGGGGTCGCCGTTCTCGTTGTTCTTTCCAAGTCGGATATCAAAATAGCGAATGCCTTCGAGCAGCTGCGTGGGGATGTAATCCTGCTGACACTTTGCAAGCGAGGTTTGGGGCTCGGTGTCGTTGTCGACGCTGCAGGTGCTTGAATCATGCGTGCCCGGGATGCTCAGCTCGTCGAGGTATTTGTTGCCGTCGACGTATTTCATCCAGCATGGTCCGTCGACGTAGCTGCTATACGTGATCCAGTCGATACTTCTAACCGTGGTATTGATCTCGCCCTTGTCGTAACCGACAAGTTCGAGCTCCCACGGAATGCTCTTCCTCTTGTGGCAGATCTTGTTGTTGTCTTGGTCTTTGCCGTCCTTTTCTATGGCCAGGTAATTAATGTCTTTTTTCTCGTTTGTGCGGTCTCGGATGATGTAGGTTCCGTTTGACTGGCGGTCGAACGCAAAAGAGCGGCTGGCCTTGCCGTCATGCTCGCCACTCCATACGTGGATGACCTTTCCATCTTTGTCCGAGTCGCCATCGACCGACCAAATGCTGTAGCCCGTCTTCTTGTGCTCTTCGAAATTGAGCAGGGTGCGGATGGCATACCAATTTGTATTATCTGTATCGGTCTCTACGTGCTCAAGGATGAGCTTGCTGGACGTGCCGTCATTAAACAGGTGGCAGACGTTGCCGATGACGTTGCCGTCTTCGTTGACGCTCGCGGTGCGAAAATAGCCCGCGGGGCGAAGGCGAATGACGAACTTGTCGAGGGTGGCCGCCGATGTGGGTGCGTCTTCTGCAAATGCCGCGCGCATGGGAAGGCCCAATCCCGCGGTTTCGGGCAGGTTTACAAATGGCGACAATGCTGCGAGTCCTAGGCCCAACGTGAATGCTCGACGGCTGATGGCGTGGTGTTCGGTCATAACTTCTCCATTCGCAGAGTGCGGTTATGCGATAGTTTTGGTCACTATACTGCCCAGATGTTTAAAGATGCTGGTTTAATTGTCTGCGCGGCGCAATAAATCGGTGGGCGGATGTGTTGGGGTGCTTGCCGTTTTCGTACCGTTGCCACATTTGGGGTGGTTCCGGCGTCCGGCATCCTCGCGTTTGTCGGCTGCCGGCATAAGAGAGGGAGGGTCGGTTTACCGGCCCTCCCTTAGTACGAAACGCTGGGGCACCGCCGCTTGTTGGCGCTGCGCTCGTGTTTTTCGTTGCGCTCGCGAGTCGCTTAGCGCTTAATCTCGATATCGTCGAGCTTAACATCCATGGCCTCGGTCTTGGCCTTGGCGATATCATCGGCAAATTCCAGAGACTTGGGACCTCGGACAAAATCTCGGACCCAATTTGGGTCCAGGAGGGAGTCCGATGTATACGAAAGAGGAGCGCGAGGGGATTCTCTG
>USSM01000003.1 GCA_900557455.1 uncultured Collinsella sp.
CTGGTGATCTCCGCCTTGAGAGGGCGGCGTCCTAAACCGCTAGACGAACGGGCCACATGACATCTGCACTGCCGTGCTGCGAGGACATATATTACGGGACATAAAACGCGAGCGCAAGAAGAAAATCCAAATTGCCCGAATTTTGTCGGGAGGTTATGGAAAGCGCAGTTAAAAGCCACAGCCTATGATTTTTCTGGGACGGGGCTTAAAAAATCATTTCAGATTGCTGAGCGATTCTTTAAGACCACAACTTCATTCAAAATGGTTTTTTAAGCCCCGTCCCAGAAAAATCATCCTAGGTTGAGGTGGGCCAGAAGGGCTTCGCGCTCGTTGGGGACGTTGTCCTCGATTACGGCGTCGAGGGCGGCGTTGAGCAGCTGCCCCAACTCCGGCCCCGGTTTGACGCCGGCGCGAATCAGGTCGCCGCCGTTGATGGCAAGCATCTTGAGCGTATAGGGCTCCCCTGCCTCAAGCAGTCCGTGGGCGAGTGAGCGCATCTCCTCGATCGTCTCGACGTAATAGAAGCACGACGGCGCCTTGCCCAGCGTATCGGCACGCTTAAGGTCCATGAGCTCGTCAATCAGACGCGGCGTGTCGATGCCCTCGCCCGAAAGCAAGCGCATCATATTGAGTAAGCAAGAGCGCTCGGGGCGCAGCGGCTTATCGTGATACTTGATGAGTAGGCACACATCGCGAATCAAATCGTGCGAAAGCGCTAGACGATCCATAATGACGCGCGCCTTCTTGGCGCCAAGCTCGGGATGACCGTAGAAATGGCCGCTGCCCGCATGGTCGACCGTAAAGCAATCGGGCTTGGAGACGTCGTGCAAAAACGCCGCCCACATTAAGCTCGGCGAAGGCGCTACGCCGTCACACAGCGCCAACTCCCCCGCTACCGTCAACACGCGAGCGATATGCTCGTAGACATTAAAGGCATGGTAGACGCTGCGCTGGTCAAACCCACGAGCCGGCGCAAGCTCGGGCACGGCGGCACAAATGAGCTCGGGGTAGCGCAGCATCGCGTCTCCCCCGTGACCGGTCGAAAGAATGCCCTCAAGCTCAATGCCCACGCGCTCGCGTGCCACGGCATCGAGCAGCGGCGAGCATTCGGCAAGTGCCTGTTTGGTCTTAGGCTCGATCATAAAATCCAAGCGGCAGGCAAAACGCACCGCGCGCAGCATGCGAAGCGCATCCTCGTTAAAACGACGCTTGGGATCTCCGACGGCGCGGATCAACTTACGCCCTAAGTCGCCCTGGCCATCGTAGCGGTCGATAAGACCGCGCTCGGGATGCCAAGCCATAGCGTTAACGGTAAAGTCGCGACGCGCCAGATCGTCCTCAAGCGACGCCGCACGCTCCACACTCTGGGGATGGCGGCCATCGGTGTAAAAGCCGTCCAGACGATACGTCGTAACCTCAATGCGCTCATCGTCACAAATGGCGGTAATGCCGCCAAATTTAATGCCCGACTCAACTACCGCAATGTCAGCGGCCTCGAGTGCCGCCTTGGACTCCTGCCACAAGCCGCTGCAGCACATGTCGACATCGTGGCTGGGGCGTCCCATCAGGGCGTCACGTACCCAACCGCCCACGAACCAGGCCTCAAGACCGGCTGCCTCAAGCGCATGTAGCACACGCATGGAGGCGCCTGAGGGCTGCGTACCGTTGAGCGAAGCTTTGCACATACCTATGGCCTCCTACGCCTGCAAGCGTTAATCGATGGTTCTCAAGAAGTCTAACAAGAAACGGGCATGCGCGCACATGCAATCGTATCGTCGATCCGAACGAACGGGACAGCAAGCACCACATGCGCCCAGAATGCAAAAACACCCGCCTTGGAAATCCAAAGCGGGTGTTCGGCAACGATATGTCGATGCGGCTAGCAGACCTGGCGAACCTCAATGTGCTTGCTATATTCGTCCACCTTGGCAAAATCGCCCAGACCGGCACACTCCACCACGTTGGCGCCGGTGGCCATCGAGAGGCGCAGGGCGTCCTCGACGCGCTCGGGAGCATCGTGCCACACGGACAGGAAGGCGGCAAGCGAGGAGTCGCCCGCGCAGACCGTCGACAGTAGCTTGACCTCGAAGGTGCGGTTGGCAAACCAGATATGCTCACCGTTAGAGAAGTACGCACCGTCGCCACCAAGGGTCAGCAGCACGTTCTTGGCGCCCTTGGCATGCAGCTCGGCCATCGCGCCCTTGACGGACTCGTCGTCGCCACCGCTCACCTTAATGCCAAAGATGTCAAGCAGCTCGTCGTCGTTGGGCTTAATGAGCAGCGGCTCCATGGCAATGAGGTCGGCCAGCTGATGGCTCGAGATATCGAGCACGAACTCGGCACCCTTTGCCTTAACACGGCGCAGGACCTCGGCCAGAAAACCCTCAGAAGTGTTGGGGGGCAGCGAGCCGCTAATGACCAGGCAGGTCATGTCATCGAGTGAATCGATGAGCTCAAACATCTCCTGCTCGTTGGCTGCATTGATGGCGGCACCTGCGTTGACCATGTTGTACTCGGTATCGGGGCCGGCGTTGAGGAAAACGTTGACGCGCGTGATGCCGTCGGTCCACACGGGCTTGACGGGCACGCCCAGGGCCTCGGCGCCCTTGACGATAAACTCGCCCGAGAAACCGGCAAAAAAGCCCAGGATCGTGGTGTCGACGCCGTAGTGATCGAGGGTGAACGAGACGTTGAGACCCTTGCCGTTGGGCGTATAGACCGCGTTGCGCGTGCGGGTGACGGTGTTGGCGGAAAGACCGTCGCAGGCAATGTTGTAGTCAATGGCGGGATTTGCAGTGAGCGTATAAATCATGTAAGTTCCTTTCACAAGGCAACGTGTTGATGAAAGTATATTCCACGCCACGTGAAAAGGCTATAGCAACTCGGCGAACGGTGTAGAACGCGTGCAGGGCGGCAGAAAAGCGGCAAAGCGCGGCAAAAAATCAGGGAGCTTGCCCTGACGCTCTTTTGCAATTAACAAAAATGGCACCCCGGCCTAAGCCGAGGCACCATAGAACCACGAATATGTCGTGTTTCGCTTACTTGCGATCGAGCTTGCGGACAGCAACGCGCTTGCTGTACTCATCGACGTGACCGAAGTCGCCAATGCCCACGGACTCGGCAACGTTGGCGCCGGTGGCCATAGCGAGCTTCATGGCCTCCTCGACGTTGTCGCGATCCCTGTACCACTTGTGCAGGAACGCGGCGAGGGTGCAGTCGCCGGCGCAGACGGAAGAGACCAGCTTGATGTTGAACTCACGCTTGGCGTACCAGATGTCCTCGCCGTTGGAGAAATAAGCATCGCCGCGGCTACCACGGGTGAGCAGCACGTTCTGGACGCCGGCGTCGTGGGCGAGCTTCATGGCAACGCGGACCTCGTCGTCGGTGTCGACCGGCACGCCGAAGATGGCCTTCATCTCGTGATGGTTCGGCTTGATGAGCAGCGGCTTCTTGTGAGCGAGCTCCTTGAGCTTGTCGGAGGACAGGTCCAGGACGACGTCTGCGCCACGGGCCTGAGCGTGCTCCATGACCTGAGCCAGGAAGTCGGGCGTAGCTTTGGGAGGCACGGAACCGGAGACGATCAGGCACTCAAGATCGCCCGCGGTGTCCAGGATGTTGTAGAGCTCCTTCTGATGCTCCGGCGTAATCGGGGCGCCGGGGTTCAGGATGCCGTACTCGTGCTGGCCATCGTTGACGTAGGTGTTGATACGCGTGATGCCATCGGTCCAGACCGGGCGGCACAGGCAACCCAGGTTCATGACCTCCTCGACGATAAACTTGCCCGTGAAGCCAGCGAAGAAGCCGAGCGCGACGGTGTCGACGCCCATCTTCTTAAAGGCGAAGGACACGTCGAGGCCCTTGCCGTTGGCCGTGTAGCTGGCCGAGCCGGTGCGGACGTTCTCGTCGGGCTCGAGCGGAGAGCTCGAAACCGTCATGTCGACAGCCGGATTAGCGGTTAGCGTGTAGAACATTTACAGTACCCCCTGTATATGTGAGGGCCGCGTGGCCGGCCCATTCCAACCACGCGGTTACCTCTGATACCAAATTAGCGAGCTGCGGACTCGAGCAGCGCCTTGACCTCGGCGGCAGTGTTGCAGGCGAGTGCCTTCTCGGCGAGCTCGTCGCACTCGGCCTTGGTCCACTGGCTGATGGTCTTGCGGGCGCGCAGGATCGACGGAGCGCTCATCGAGAACTCCTCCAGGCCCCAGCTGATCAGCAGCGGCTCAAGCAGCGGATCGGCAGCGGCCTCGCCGCACATACCGACCATGATGCCGGCCTTCACGCCGCTCTCGATGATGTTCTTGAGCGAGCGGAGCACGGCGGGATAGTACACCTGGTACAGGTTGGAGATGGTGTCGTTGCCACGGTCGGCGCACATGGTGTAGCCGATCAGGTCGTTGGTGCCGATGGAGAAGAAGTCGGCGACCTTGGCCAGGCGGTCAGCGAGCAGAGAGGCGGCAGGCGTCTCGACCATGATGCCGACCTCAATGTTCTCGTTGAACTTGCGACCCTCTTCGGTCAGCTCGGCCTTGCACTGCTCGACGAGCTCCTTGACAGCCACGACCTCCTCGACGCAGGTGACGAGCGGGATCATGATCTTGACATCGCCGAAGGCGCTGGCGCGCAGCAGAGCGCGGAGCTGGACCTTGTACTGATCGGGATTTGCCAGGCAGTAACGCACGGCGCGGAAGCCCATGAAGGGGTTATCTTCCTTGACCATGTGCAGGTACGGGATCTCCTTGTCGCCGCCCACATCAAGCGTACGAATGATGACCGGAGCGCCCTTGAGCGCGCTGGCGACCTTGCGGTAGGCGTTGAACTGCTCCTCCTCGGAAGGAAGCTCAGCAGAGTCCATGAACAGGAACTCGGAGCGGAACAGACCGATAGCCTCGGCGTCGTGATCGAGCGCGTTGGGCACGTCATCGGGGTTACCGATGTTGCAGGCAATGATCTTCTTGATGCCATCGGCAGTCACGGACGGCTTGCCGCGGAAGGCCTCGAGGGCTGCCTTCTCGGCAGCGAAGGCCTCGGCCTTGGCGGTGTAGGCGGCGAGCGTCTCCTCGTCGGGATCGGCCTCGACGATGCCCTTGCCACCGTCGACGACAACGGTCATGCCGTTGCGCAGTGCGGTGCAGCTGTTGGAAACCGAAAGGACAGCCGGGATCTCGAGGGCGCGCGCGATAATCGCGGAGTGCGACGTACGGCCACCGGTCTCGGTGACGATACCGGCAACGTGGGCCTTATCGATCGTGGCGGTCATGGACGGCGTAAGGTCGTGCACGACAACGACGGTGTTCTCGGGCAGGACGGAAAGGTCGACGACCTCCTTGCCCAGCAGCTCGGCCAGAATACCGGTGCGGATGTCGGCGATATCGGCCGCGCGCAGACGGAACATCTCGTCGTCCATGGACAGGAACATGTTCTCGAACATGGTCGAGGTGTCCATGAGCGCCTGCTCGGCGCAGGTGCCGCCGTCAATGGCGGCGTTGATGGCGTCGGTCATGCCCGGGTCCTGAGCCAGAACGATGTGTCCGCTCATGATCTCGGCCTCGGCCTCGCCCACCGTCTCCTTCATGTGGTCGGCCTGAGCCTGGGTCTTCTCGCAGAAGACCGAAAGAGCGGACTGATAGCGCTCCTTCTCTGCTGCCGAATCAGCAACCTGGTGCGGCTCAAACGTCAAGTCGGGATCGACGGCGACCATAACGGTGCCGATACCGATGCCCTCGGAAGCGTTGACTCCCTGATACATTCCCATTCCTCTCTCCGTGTCATGTGATAAAGCGTTTTGCCATATCCATGACAAAAGAGCGCAGTTACCTTAAAACAGGTCACTGCGCCCCCAAATATGAACTTAGTTGTTCAACATGCGACCCGTTTGAGTTCTACTCGCCAAGACCGCTCTTGATGAGCTCGATGGCAGCAGCCAGAGCCTCGGCCTCGTCAGCGCCGTCGCACTTGACCTCGACCTCGGTGCCGCAGGGGATACCAGCAGCCATGAGGGCCATCGGGGACTTGCCGTTGACCTCCTTCTCGGGGGTGACGACCGTCACGTCGCAGGCGTACTTGCCCATGGTGGAGGCGAAGAGGCCAGCCGGACGCATGTGAAGACCCTGAGGATTAACGAGGGTAGCCTTCTCAGAAACCATAATTGACTCCTTTTTTGTGTTTAACCCCTGTCGACCATGCGACAGGAGCCATATTCACGACGTTGTTTATATTAACTCACATCAAACTGTTTTTCATTATGTTTCGCACGAATTATTGGACGGATGTCGTTGCTGGCCGCTTGCTCGCCCACAGAGGGCCGGACGCGGCCTGTGAGATTTCCTGCTCTACAGTCCTGCTCGCACGAAGAGCACATTAAGTGCTCTTCGGCTCGTGCGGAACTCGCGATAAATCTCACAGGCCGCGTCCGGCCCTCTGTGGGCGAGCAAGCTGCGGAAACTCGGTGGGTCCAGAGTAATATCGTGCGAAAGGAATTCAGCCTGAGGATCTGGGCGCCATAAGCTCTGTGCTGATAGATGCGTCTATTCCCTCTATTAAGTTGCGGTGAAATAGGGACTGAATTTGGGGTTGAATCGTTTATGCAGTCCCTATTTCACCGCAACTTATGAGAGGGATAGAAAAAGGCGGGGACTCCTGGTGGAGTCTCCGCCTTATATACAAGGGGCGATGTTAATCGCGAACCGCGGGATTAGACCAGGCGGGCGTTGATCGTCTTAGCGATCTCGGCGGCGTCGGTGGAACCCTTGACGGTGGCACGGAAGACCTCGTCCATAAGCGCCTCGGCGACCTTGGACAGGATCTTGAGGTGCGTGGTGCCGGCCTGGGCACCGGGAATGAGCAGGGCGATAGCCACGTTGACGGGAGCGCCATCCATGGTGTCCCAACCGGTCACGCCAGAGTCGTCCTTGACGACGATGACGGCGGCATCGGTAATGGCATCGGACTTGGCATGCGGAATAGCGAAGCCCTCCATCATGCCCGTGGAGCCCTCGGCCTCGCGGGCCAGGAAGGCATTCATCACGGCATCGGCGTCGTCAGCGACACCGGCCTTGACAGCCTGGTTGGAGACAAAGCTCAGGGCCTCGTCACGAGAAGCGAAGTTCTCGGCGACAAAAACGTTCTCGACCTTCACGAAATCGGCAGCCTCGGCCTTGGGAGCCTCGACGGCAGCGGCCTTGGGGGCCTCGAGCGGCTTAGCGGGAGTGGCAGAAGCGGCCTTCTGGTTCTTCTCGAAGTCATACTTCTTGAAAGCGACGAACAGGATGCCACCGACCACGGCGCCGATGAGAATCGCGAGGACCCACAGCGGACCGTTCTCGACAACGGGCAGGACCAGGAAGCCACCGTGAGGCGCCGGATCGTGGACGTTGAACATAATGGTCAGGATAGAGGCGATGGAGGAACCAAGCATCATGATGGGCATGACGGGCCAGATGTTCTTGGTCATGAACGGAATGGCGCCCTCGGTGATGTGGGTGCAGCCAAGGATGAGGTTGACGACACCGGCGTCATGATCCTCCTGGCTGAAATACTTCTTGCCGACGATGACGGCGAAGGTGGTGATCAGCGGCGGAACGATACAGGCGGCAGAGACGGCAGCCATGAAGTTGGTGCCGAAGTTATAGGTGTCGGTGCCGACACCAGCAGCCAGGGCCTCGGTGAGCATGGCGGTACCGGTGACGTAAGCAGCCTTGTTGACCGGGCCGCCCATGTCAAAAGCGCACATGCAGCCGATAGCAAGACCCAGGACAACAGCACCGGAGGCAGACAGGCCCTTGAGGAAGTCCATCATGGCGGTGTTGATGGCAGCCATGGGGCCGGAGATGCCGAGCATGACCAGACCGACAATCAGCGTGGAGAACAGCGGGTACAGGAAGATAGCCTTGAGGCCGTCCAGGTTCTTGGGCAGCTTGGCAAAAACCTTCTCGAGCAGAAGGATGACATAGCCGGCGAGGAAGCCGCCGACAATGCCGCCCAGGAAGCCGAAGCCCACACCGGTGCCGCCAGCATCGATCATGTGTGTATCGGCGTTAACGGGCAGGCCCTGGATGGCGATCATACCGGCAACAAAGCCGGGAACGAGCGCCGGGCGCTTGCCGATGGACTCGGCGATGTAGGCGGAAAGCACGGGAACCATGAGGTTCATGGCAATGCCGCCGATGATCTTGAGCATAGCGGCGAAGCTGTTGTAGTCGGCAGCCGTCGAATCGAAGGACGTGATGCCCCACAGGAACGAAACAGCGGTCAGGACACCACCGGCAACGACGAAGACCAGCATGTGGCTGACGCCGTTCATGAGGTGCTTATAGATGATGTGGCCGATGGACTCCTTCTCCTCGACCTCATCCTCGACATCGGCAGCAGCCGCAACCGTGTCGTCGCCCTTGGCGGCAAGGGCACGATCGATCAGCTTGCCGGCAGCCTCGACGGACAGGGCCTTGGAAACACCAACGGAAACCATGGGCTTACCGGCGAAACGCTCCGCCTGGACATCCTTATCGGCTGCGACGACGACGGCCTTGGCACCAGCGATCTCACTCTTGGTGAGCTCGTTCTCGACACCGACCTGGCCATGGGTCTCGACCTTAATGATCAGACCGCGCTCGGCAGCTGCCTTCTCCAGCGCCTCCTTCGCCATGAAGGTGTGCGCGATACCGGTCGGGCAACCGGTGGCGGCGATGATGTCAAACTTAGCCATGTGTCCCTCCTTCTTGAGTACAGCGCCCGCGGGCGCTCCCCTACACGCGCTTAGATACGCGTTTTTCCACACCTGAAAGATACCAACCCACCGCTTATATGAGAAGCAATACAGCTCATTTCTCCGGTGAAAGGTTCTTTCATTACCGTAAACGGTCGATGAAAGTTTACCATCAACTATTGAAACGGCAAGGTGTATCTTGTAATTGAAAATGCCCGTATACTACGACATTACAAAACAAGTCCGATTTTCATGCCAGCCAGGAGCCATCCCATGTCCGATAGCAGCAAGAGCGCACTCTCCCTTATTAGTATGCACAGGGGGTACAGCGAGTCCGAGCAGCGCATTGTCGACTATATCCTAGAGCACCAGTCCGAGGCCCCGCGTCTGACAGCCGCTCAGCTTTCGCGCGCCGCTGCAACCTCCGAAGCAACCGTCTCGCGCTTCTGCCGCAAACTGGGTTTTGGCAGTTTTCGCAGTTTCCAGTTTTCACTAGCGCGCGATCTGGAAAGCCAGCGCAATGAAGGCCTCACCGACGAGGTCTCGCTCGACAATATGGAGCAGAGCCTCAAGAATATTCTCGCTGCCAAGGTAAGCGAGCTCAATGCGACGATCGATGGCATTGATCACGACACGCTGGCAGCCGTCGTGCACGCGTTTAAGAACGCAGGGGCTATCGAGTTTGCAGCCGTAGGCAACACCAACGCCGTCGCGCTCGACGCGACGTTTAAGTTTTCGCAGCTGGGCCTTCGCTGTATGGCAAGCACCATCAGCGAGACCTCGATTGGTTTTGCGCTTACGCTGCGCCCCGGAGATGTCATCGTGCTGATCTCGAACTCCGGCAAGTCGCGTCGACTGAATCGCATGGCAAAAGCGGCTCGCGGCTGTGGCGCCACCGTTGTCGTCATCAGCAGCGACAGCAAGTCCCCGCTTGCTCGCCTGGCCGACTACACCTTTAATACTGTGAACCACGAGGCACTGCTCACCACGGGCGACTTTGCGTTCTCCAAGATGAGTGCCACGATGATCATCGAGGTTATCTACAACTTCCTGCTGCCCGAGATTGAAGACGCCCGCGAGCATATCAGCTACTACGAGGAGCTCATCCAGCCGGATAAGGTCGTGGAGTAGGTTTTATCAGGGGACGTTATGTACCGTTCCGATAAAACTATGCCGGTTTACTACGATGAAATCGGAATATGCGACCACATCGTGTTTTAAAAGAAAACCGCAGGGGTTCTACCTGCGGTTTTCTTTTTACAATTTTAGCTGTGCTCGAGCTACGCCGATTCATCGTAGTAAACCGGCATAGTTTTTGACGGTCGGGCCAGACAAGCAAGTGGCGGTGCAACAATTGCTGATATTTTGTCCCCGCCAACACTGTCAGCTCGTTCTAACCTCGAGCCTCTTCCAACATCTGCTTGGCATGTGCCAGGCTTGCCTCAGATTGATCGCCACTCAGCATACGGGCGATCTCCGCGATGCGGGCGTCCCCGGCCACCTCATCCAGATGCGTCTGGGGAACGTCGCCGGGCTCTTTGCTCACCACGTAGTGTTTGTCGGCCATGACAGCGACCTGCGCCAGGTGGGTTACGACAATCACCTGATGCGTAGCGGCGAGATCTGCCAGCACGCTCGCGAGGGCACGTGCTATAGAGCCGCCGACACCGGCATCGACCTCGTCGAACACCAGCGTATCCACGCCGTCCGCGTTACCGAGAACGACCTTGCTCGCCAGCATGACGCGGCTCAGCTCGCCGCCCGACGCAATGCGGCGCAGGGGGCGCGGCGTCAATCCGGCACCACTGCGATACAAAAGCTCATAGCTCGAAGGCCCCGCCAGCGTCCATTCGGCACGCGGAAGATCGCGCGACTCCCAAACGAGCTCGGCGTCGCCCATCTCCAGGCGCGCCATCTGACGGCCAACCTCGTGGCAAAAGCGAGGGGCTGCGGTATTCCGCACGCGTTTAAGCGCCTTGGCAGCAGCAAAAAGCTCGCGTTCGGCACACCCGAGCGCCTCGCGAGCCTTCTTGATCCGCTCATCACCATCATCGACCAGCGACAACAGCTCTTGTGAGCGGTCGCGCATGGCAAAGACATCGTCCATGGTGGGCCCCCACTGACGCAGTAGGGCCTTAAGATCGGAATAGCGCTCGCGCATACGAGCCAGCTCGCGCGGATCGAAGGCGACCCCATCGCGATAGATGCGCAGCTCGTTGGCACAATCCTCAAGCGAGATACAGGCATCCGAAAGCGCATCGGCGATATCACCCAGCTTGCGATCGACGGCCGCCGTGCGGGAAAGCTCCGCCACGGCACTGTTCACGGCATCGAGCGCTCCTCCCTCGGCTGCAAGTGATGCATGGGCATCATTGGCCGTGGCAACGAGCACCTCGGCATGCTCGGAGCGCGGCAGCAGCTCCTCGAGCTCCTCATACTCACCCGGCTTGGGGTCGACCTCGGCGATGCGCTCCAGGGCGAAGCGCGCCTCCTCAACGCGACTCCCCTGCGCACGCGAGGCCTCTTCGACGCGACGGACCTCCTTGGCAGCCGCACGCGATGCCTTAAAGCAAGCACGGTAGTGCTCGAGCGCCTCGAGTGCCGGGCGCCCTGCCCAGGCATCGACCATGGCAACATGGTGCGCCGGGTCGAGCAGACGCTGGTGCTCGTGCTGGCCGCAAAGATCCATCATCACGCCAACGCGCCCCGAAAGCTCGCGCACGCTGGCGATGCGGCCGTCAATTTTTACGCGGCTGCGGCCCTCGGCAGAAAGGCTGCGCTGCACGGTGAAGCCCTCCGCGTCGTGCGGTCCGTCAAACAGACGCGCCTCGACGCTGGCAAGCGTCTCGCCCTCGCGCACCGTCGACGAATCCGCGCGCTCGCCCAAAATGAGCTTGAGCGCCGAGAGCAACGCGGTCTTACCGGCGCCGGTTTCTCCGGTCAGAACCGTTAAGCCCGCGCTCGGAACCAACGTCGCCTCGCGAATGAGTGCAATGTTGGAAACCTGCAGCTCATCGATCATGACGCACTCCGTAGAACACGCGGCTCACCGAGTTATAGAAGCTCTCGGGGCCGTAATCCAGCAGCAGCACATCGCCGGGACCGCGACGCACGGCCACGCTCTCGACCGTGCCATCGCAGGTAATAAACTGTCCATCGATGGCGATCGCCGGAACGCTCGGGCGATCATCGGACATAAAGATCTCCACGACATCGCTCGGCGAGGTCAAAAAGGCGCGAGCCTGAATGGTATGCGGAGCGATGGGCACACAGACCATACCCGTGTAATCGGGGCTGACGATGGGGCCGCCGGCGGAAAGCGCGTAGCCGGTGGAGCCAGTCGCCGTCGATACAACCACGCCGTCGCCGCGCAGGCGGTCGATATGATGGCCGGACACCGTGATATCGAACTCGACCATATCGGACAGGGGCCCACGCGTAAGCGCCATATCGTTAAGGGCAAACGTGCGCACGACATCCTTCGTGCCGTCTTCGCGCACCGAGACGATATCAGCGGCGATGGTGGCGCGGCGGCTCACATGGAGCTCACCGGACAGGGCATCGCTCACAACCTGCAAAATGTCGCGCTCCTCGGGGCTCGCGGCCGTCAAAAAACCCAAATGACCATAGGAAAGACCCAAAATGGGAATCTCACGGTAGTTGAGGATGCGGGCGGCGCGCAGCAGTGTACCGTCGCCACCGAGCGTAATGACCAGGTCGGCATCGTCAACATCGGGCGCGCTCTGAATCTTGGAACGCTGGTCGGCAGCCCATGCGACCTCGTAGCCCTGGCGCGAAAGCCAAAGCTCGAGCATCAGGCCGCTCTCGACCGCTTCTTGCTTGTAGAAATTGGGAACCAGAAAGACCTTCATAGCGTTGCAGCTTTCTCGCTCAAAACCGATACCTGGGATTGCAGCTCATCGTCGGTGCGTGCGCCGGGAGCAAACCTCGTGCCGTACAAGAAAAACTCGACGTTGCCCTTGGCGCCGTGGATGGGCGACACGCACACGTCGAGCGGGAACAGGCCTTTGGCGGCAAAGAGCTCAATCGCCGCCGTGAGCGTATCGCAACGAACGGCGGGGTCAGTCACGATGCCGCCCTCGCCCACCAGCGCAGCCGGCGCCTCAAACTGCGGCTTTACGAGCGTGCAGAACGAACCCGAAGGCTTCAGGCACGCCAGCACGGCGTCGATGATATTCGCGATACTCGTAAACGACACATCGCACACAGCCAAGTCGATAGCTCCGCCGTAGCCAAGCTCGGGCAGCTGTGTCACGTTGGTGCGCTCATGAAGCGTCACGCGCTCGTCTTGGCGCAGCGACCAATCAAACAGGGCGCGACCCACATCGACCGAAACGACCGTAGCGGCACCGCGCTTGAGCAGGCAATCGGTAAAGCCACCCGTGGAACAGCCCACATCGAGGCAAGCAAGATCAGTCGGATCAATCCCAAACGCATCGAGTGCACCCTCGAGCTTGAGCCCGCCGCGCCCCACGTAGGGAATACGACCCTTCACGTGTAACGGCAAGCCGGGCGTCACCTTAAGGCCCGGCGAGGTCAAACGCTCGCCGCCGCTTGAGACCAAGCCGGCCATAAGAGTGCGAAGGGCATCCGCGCGATCGGCGCAGATGCCCTGTGAAATCAGTTCGTCATCAAGACGCACGCGTTTCATGAATGCCATCAACCATTCGTATCAGGAGACGCGGCCTGGCTATCCTTGGATTCGTTTGCCGCATCCTCATCGTATTCCTGCTCGAGCTTATCCGCCTCGCGAGGCGTCAGCTCAAACTTGTCGACCATATCGACCGCACGGGAGCCCAGTTCAATCGCCTCGTCAAACAGATCGAGCGAACGCTCCAGGGACGTATCCTTGGAGCGAACGGTCGCGATAATCTGTTCCAACCGGTCCGAGATCTCGTCGAAGTTGCGGACGGAACCCTCTGGCATGGCTACTCCTTGACGGTACCGGTCTCGGCCTCGGCGACCTCGGCATCCTCGTCGAGAACGCCGGCCGCAGCCTGAGCGGCGGCAACCTTGGCGGCAGCCTCGGCGGCCTGGGCCTCCTCGCGGGCACGGTCCTCGGCCAGTAGCTCCTGATAGAGGTCCTCGCCCGGCAGCTCCTCGCTACGAGCGATCTTGCCCAGCACGCCGTTGACAAACGACGCGGACTGGTCGGTGCCATAGGCCTTGGCAAGCTCGACTGCCTCGTTGATCACGATGGCGTCCGAGACCTCCTCGTCGGTGAGGAAGCGCATCTCATAGACGGCGATACGCAGCAGATTGCGGTCGGCACCGGGCATACGCATAAGATCCCAGTTCTTGGCGACGGAGCGCAGGGCGCAGTCGATGCGGTCGATGTGCTCGTAGGCACCGCGGCACAGCTCCAGCGCATAGGGATCGAGGGGACCCTTCGAGATCAGGAAATCGCCCTCGAGGACGCGCTCAAGCGGGCTGTCCGTGGCCTCGGCCTGAAACAGCAGCTGCAGCGCCTGACTGCGGGCAAGCGTACGCCCGCGATAAACCTTAAGGCTCAAAGGTTACTCCTTGGGGAAAACGAGGCCGTCGATGCAAACGTCAACGCGCTCGACCTCGACGCCCACCTGGGCGTCGATGGCGGCAACCACGGCGGCGCGAACGGCCTCGGCGAGTTTCTTGAACGGATAGCCAAAGAACACCACGACGCGCACGGTAAGCGCGAGCTTGTCGCCGATGACCTCGGCCTCGACCGCCGGCTCGGAAGCCGGGGCCTTGGACGAAAGCATCATGGAGACAAGGTTGGTGGCAAGGTCCTTGACGCCCACGGAGGCGATGCCCTCGACATCCGTGACGGCGCGCGAGACGATGGCGGTCAGAACATCGGGCGAAATGCCGATGCCGTCAATCTTGATTTCCTGGGGCATGAGTCCTCCTAGAAGAGTTGGTTGCTAGACGCGGGAGACGAACTTGCCGTCGCGGGTGTCAACCTTAATGACCTCGCCCTCGTTGAGGTACATGGGGACCTGGATGACAGCGCCGGTGTCGATGGTGGCCGGCTTGGTGGAACCCTGGACGGTATCGCCCTTGAAGCCCGGGTCGGTCTGGACGATGGTGGTCTCGATGAACATCGGCGGGGTCACGCCCATGAGCTCGTCGTCGGCGAAGAGCAGCTGGCAGGTGTCATTCTCGCGCAGCCACTTGGCGTTCTCGCCCACCATATCCTCGGGAACGGGAACCTGCTCGTAGGACTCGTTATCCATGAAGATGTAGTCGGCGCCGTCGTTGTAGAGGTACTGGAACTCACGGGTGGTGAGCATGACGCTCTCGAACTTGGTGCCGGCGTTGCAGGTGTTCTCGACGACGCGGCCGCTCTTGATGTCGCGGGTCTTGTAGCGCACGAAAGCGCCGCCCTTGCCCGGCTTGACGTGCTGGAACTCGACGATGGTGTAGACCTTGTCCTTAATGCGGAGACCGAGGCCGTTCTTGAAGTCGGCGGTAGAGATAGTAGGCATAGCGACCTTTCTTGTTATTGGCTAGACGCACAAACGTCCAAATTACATACGAGCGAAATTATACACTTGCAGACGGCGGCTGCGGCGAGCGCATAAAAAGAGAACGCGGGGCGCCCGAATCGTTCCGGACGCCCCGCCTCCTAAGTGGACTCTTGGGACATGCCCCAAAATCTACCGGAGTGGATTAGCAATCGATAATGTGCAGGTCGTGCGGGGTCTTGGTGAAGGGCTCATAGCCGTTCTCGGTGACGACGCCGTAGTCCTCCAGGCGCACGCCGCCCACGCCGGGCAGGTAGACGCCGGGCTCCATGGTGATAACCGAGCCGGCCTCGATGATATTCTTGCTGCGGTTGAAGTTAGGCAGCTCGTGGATGTCGATGCCCACGCCGTGGCCCAGACCATGGTTGTAGTAATCGCCATAGCCGGCATCGCCAATAATCTTCTTGGAAAGCTTGAAAATGTCGTTGCCCTCGACGCCCGGATGGATAGCGGCGACGCACTCCTCATGGGTGCGGCGCACGAGCGCGTACAGGTCGAGCTGCTCCTGGGTGGGCTCGCCCATCACGACAGTGCGCGTCATGTCGGAGCGGTAGTCGCAGTAGCCCGCACCGTAATCCATGAGGACAAAGTCGCCCTTCTCGATCACGCGGTCGCTCGGGACGGCATGCGGATTGGCGGTGTTGGGACCGCTCGCGACGATGGAGCCAAAGGCCAGGCTGTCGGCGCCGTTGGCGAACATAAAGTTCTCGAGCTCGTTGCGGACCTGCTTCTCGGTCATGCCGGGCTTAATAAAGCCGAGCATGTGCTGGAAGGCGGCATCGGTAATCGACTGCGCGTGGCGCATGAGCTCGATCTCCTCTGCATCCTTGATGGCACGCATCTTGCGGATGTCGTCATGCATCAGCGGCAGCATGCAGGCAACGGAGCGGTCCTCCAGACCACGCTGAATACCCTGGTAGAAGTTAATCTGCATGTCATCCTCGACGGCGCAGACGCGGCATTTGTTGGCCGCAATCTTGCCGGCGACCCAGCCGGGGATGGTGCCCTCGTCCATGTCGTAGACCCAGGGGCTGCCGGCGGGCGTGTTCTCCTCAAAACTGTTGAGATAGCGCGAGTCAGTGTGGAACAGGCACTGATCGGCCGTAATAAACGCGGCGTGAGGGAACTCGAAGGTGTAATCGAAGACGCCCTTCACGCCCGTGAGCCAACGGAGATTGGCCTCGTCGCGCACGACGATGGCGTCGTAGCCGCGCTCAGCCATCAGGGCACGGACGCGCTCGATACGACCGGCAGGACCGGCAGCAAACTCAGACATGCAGATTCCTTTCTTGTTGTCCTCATAAAAGCGGGACGGGTCCCGATCGAAAGACGGATTCGCACGCGATCCGCAACCGATTGAAAACCCGCACCTCAACATGATACGAAAGACGATGGATGTCAATAAAACTTAGAGAAGTTCTTTGCGAGAAGCCAAGTAGGCATGAGCATGGCGCTCAAGAACCTCGTCCTCAACGCTCGTTAGACGAATGGCGCCAAGTGCCGCGGGCAGCGGCAACATACTGCGGTTCGAGCGGACAAACTGCTGCCTGCGGAACTCCTCGATATATGCGGCGGGCTCCAGATCGAAGGCAAACTCCTCGATACCAAAGTCCTCCAGGCAGTCATCGACCTCAAAGACGTAATCGATATCGAAGTCGCAGGCATCATGTGCTAGGCGCGCCTCAAAGCGCATACCTTCGGACAACAGCTGGTAGGCAGGGACCTGCGAAGCGGCATCGCCCAAGCAGGCGCGCAGGGTACGCTCCCCCGTCTTACCAAAATCGAGCGCATGGCGGGCGCTCGGGTTCGTGGCCATCAGTACGTCCTTGCGGGCAGTCTGAGACCACTGAACGGCATTGACGAGCGCGACTTCCTCGCCAGCGAGAATCTCGGGGACGGTCTCGGTAAACTGATTCCAACGCGACTTGCTGCTCGAGAGCATAGTGCCCACGAGCACCGCATAGCCAAGCTTAAGGTCCTCGGGGTTGGCCTCGCGAACAAGGTCCAGATTGCACACGACCAGACCGGGCTCGGGACGCACCGCGATGGCGGGCAGCGAGCGGTCGCCCGAAGCGACGAGCGGCTCCATCGTCGTAGCGACCGTGAGCATAGCGTCGAAGGTCGTCGGTAGCAGTGCGCACTCGGTACGACCGCACCACTGGTTGGCGCACCAGCAAACAACCGAGCAGGATGCGGCATCGCCAACGGCAACAACCAGGTCATCGCAGGTAATACCGTTAGCCGACAGTGCGCCAAAGACAGTATCGGCGTCAGCCAAGGTCGCGCCATCAGGCGAGACCTCGAGCGGCAGCTGCGAGACGGCAAAGCCCGCATCGACCAGTGCGTGCTCAACGATCTCGCCAAAGCGATCGGACACAGCGCTGTTCCAAACCACCATCGCCCGCTTGGGTTTGCCCACAGCCGAGGCAAACATGCGCGACAGCTCCTCGAACGCGCCCAATCCGACGCGGACATCGACACTGCGGTTTTGGAAATTGATAAGTTGACGGCGAATCATAGCAGTCCACGCTCCAAAAGCATCTCGGCACAAAGGTAGGAAACGTCCTCGAAGGACTTGTTGCGAATATCAAGGGTAAGATCGGCAGCTTGACGATACAACGGACGGCGATGCTCAAAGAGCAGCGCCGCGTGCTCGGGCGAGCGGAAATCGGGACGCGTGTCGGAGCGGCGGATCTGGCGCATCGAATCCTCAAAGTCACCCTCGAGGTACACACAGGTACCCATCTGGTGCATGAGCTCGATATTGACCGACGTCTCGACAATGCCACCACCGCACGAAACCAGCAGGCTGCGCTCGCTTTGGAGCGAACGGAGCGCCGAGGTTTCGAGCTCGCGAAAACGCTCCTCGCCCTCGGTCTCAAAAATCTCAGTAACCGATTTGCCGCAGCGACGCACGACCAGGCGGTCGGTATCGATAAACCGACGTTTGAACATGGTGCCCACGTTGCACGCGAGCGTCGATTTACCCGCACCCAAAAACCCGATAAAGAAGATATGGTCGCAGCCGTGCTTGGTGTGCTGGGACATGACGAAACCTATTCCTCGCAGGGAAGGTCGCGCAGGGCCCGGCGCTCAAAAATACGGAAGATCTGCGTATACCACAGGTCCTGCGTGGCCTGCGGCTTTACCAAGATCGTATCGACGCCGGCAAAGTTACCGCTCCACACGTCCGTGTACAGCTGATCACCGATCAGCACGGCCTCATCGGCCGTGGCACCCAGGCGCTTAAGTCCGGCCTTGAGAGCAAACGGCGCGGGCTTCATGGCATGGCTGATGGCCTCGAGACCCAACTCGCGTGCGGAGCTCATGACCTGGTCGCGATGCCAGTTGTTCGACACCATACACAGCCTAAAGCCCTTAGAGCGAGCGGCGTCGAGCCAAGCGGAGACCGCAGCGGGAACCTGCTCGGTATCACGCGGCACCAAGGTGTTATCGCGGTCGAGCAAAATAGCGCGCTTGCCGTCGGCCCAAAGGGCATCGAGGTCGATGCGGTCGACCGAGGCAACATATCGTTTGGGGCTAAAAATCCTCATGTTTAATTCCAAGACTGTTGGTGCTCTTCGTAGGTCTGCGAGAAAAACTCCTCGTCCTGCGTAATGTAGAAATACAGGTCATCGGAGTCGGTCGGCTCAAGGGTTGCCTTGAGTGCCTCGAGCGACGGAGAGCAGATGGGCGTGGGCGGTAGCCCTTCATGCTTATAGGTGTTGTAGGGACTATCGCTCTGCAGGTCGGCGGCGGTAACTTCGCCGCCGGTAACATACATCATGGTCGCATCGCTATTGAGGTAGCGCAGACCGTCGAGCTTGCCGGCAAGACGGTTGTAGAACACCGAGGCGACATGCGCGCGCTGCTCGGCGTTGAGGCCTTCGCGCTCAACGATGGAAGCGAGATTGATGATGTCGTAATCAGACATCTCCACGCCGTAGCGCTCCTTGATTTTGGCCTCGCAGCCGGCAAAATCAAGCGACTTGTACTCGGTGATGAATTGATCGAGCATGGCGCGAATCACATCATCGGCAGACGGGTCCTTACCCAACGAATAGGTCTTGGGGAATAGGAAGCCCTCGAGCGAATCGTTTGCAGCGCCCTCAAGGAAGCTATAGTCCTTCACATAGTTGGAGGCCTTTGCCTGATTGAGGAAGTCTTCCTTGGAGATACTGTCGTATGCCTTGGCCACGCGATCGGCGACCTGGTCGACCGTCAGTCCCTCAGGGATTGTCAGTGCATCGGAGCCGGCATTGGGCCCTTCCATAAGCTGCTGGACGACCTTGGTCGCATCCATCAGCGTCGTGAAAGAGTACGTGCCAGGTTTAAGCGACATATCCGCGTTGAGCTTTTTGACCGCCGCGTAGTAATCCTTGGGATTCTCGACAATATGGTTCTCGGAGAGAATCGTGGCGATCGCGTCGCCCGAGGCGCCCTCGGGAATCGTAACGGTAACCTGCTGGCCAGCGGTGACGTTTGCGTCCTCCCCGCCAAGCAAGCCCTTGACGGCCGGTACGGCGAAGAAGGCAATGGCGGCGAGAACGATCACCGCAACCACAGCGCCGATAATCATAGGCACCGGCGAACTTTTCTTTTGGGTGCCGCGTCGAGCATGCATGTTATAGCTCGAACGCGCGGCCGGAGCAACGTCATGCGAGCCGCGTGCATGATGCGCGTGCGATTGAGGGGCCTGCGCGCGCTGGTTAGGCGTCTGCTGCTTAAAGCGGGCGCCGTCTGCGGGCTGGGCCGCGCGGGCGGCGGACTGCTGGGCAGGACGACTAGCAGGCTGCTGGCCCGGACGCTGAGCGGGCTGCGCGGGACGGGAGGAGGGCTGTGTCGGGCGTGCGGCAGGTTGGGCCGCGCGCTGGGTCGGCTGCATCGGACGCTGACCGGACGGTAAAGGGCTCGGCGCAGGCTGTCGTGTACGATTCGGCTGGCGCGGATCGAAAGCGCTAGACATGCGAAACCTCCTCGTTTTTGCGATCGAGCCATGTCTGCAAGAACAGGCTGGCGGCGATCATATCGATCTTGCCCCTCATCTGCTTTTCGTTGAGTCCCTGCTCGCGCAGGATGCGCTTGGCCTCTTGCGAGGACAGGCGCTCGTCCTCAAACTCCAGCGGAAGATCGAGCTCGTCGGCGATCTTTTGCGCCACGGCGGCAACGCGCTCAGCCTGGGGGCCGGGCTCGCCGGCCATGGTCAGGGGACGTCCGCTTACCAGGATGTCGGGCTCATAGTCCTCGACCAGGTAGCGAAACGTCTTGGCCATACCGGTGACCTCCGCGGCCGGGAGCACCTTGACGGGCATCGCCATCTTGCCATCACGGCTCGAGACGGCGATGCCGATCCTGGTCTCCCCTATGTCCAGCGCGAGCGCGACCACAGCGACTACTTAGGCGCCGAGCGCGGTCTTGGCGGCCGCGAGGGCATCGGCGATACCAGCGGCGTTCTTGCCACCGGCCTGGGCCATGTTGGGACGACCGCCACCGCGACCATCGACCAGGCCCACGATCTGCTTGATCACGTTGCCGGCGTGGAAACCGGCCTTCACGGCGTCATCGGAGCCGGCGGCGAGCAGGGCCGGGGTGCCCTTCTCGGTCACGCTGGCAACAACACAGGCAACGGGGCCGGCGACCTTCTGGTGCACGGTATCCCAGACGTTGCGCAGGTCAGCAGCCTCAAGGCCCTGAAGCTCAGCGACAACGAGCTTGTAGCCATTCAGCTCGACAGCGCCCTCGATGGCACTGGAGATGGCGTCGGAGGAACCGCCGGTCAGAGCCTTCTTGAGCTTGTTGGACGTCTCGCGCAGCTCAGCCTGCAGGTTCTCCACACGGGCGGGAACCTCGTCGACGCGGCACTTGAGCGCAGCGGCGGCGGCGTCAACGAGCGCCAGGCGGTCGGCCATGTAATCGAGAGCGCCCTTGGAGGTCACGGCCTCGATACGGCGGACATTCGAGCCCGTGGAGGACTCGGAGATAATCTTGAACAGACCGATCTCGGCAGTGTTGGCAGCATGCGTACCACCGCAGAGCTCGCGAGAGAACGGCTGGTCATCGGCGCCCACGGAAACGACGCGGACGACGTCGCCATACTTCTCGCCAAACAGGGCGACGGCGCCGGCGGCCTTGGCCTCGTCGATGCCCATGACGCGGGTCACGACCGGCTTAGATGCGAAGATCTGCTGGTTGACCAAGTCCTCAACAGCCTTGAGCTGCTCGGAGGACAGGGCCTCAAAGTGCGTGAAGTCAAAGCGCAGGTGCTCGGGCGTCACCAGCGAGCCAGCCTGGGAGACATGCTCGCCCAGGACCTGCTTAAGGGCGGCGTCGAGCAGGTGCGTGGCGGTGTGGTTGCGGCGTAGGAATCCACGGCGCTCGGCGTCGAGCGCGGCGGTCACGGTAGCACCAACGGTCAGCGTGCCCTCGGTGACGTGCGCGACGTGGGCATACAGGCCGTTGTGGTTCTTGGTATCGGAAACGGTCAGCGAAACGCCCTCGGCGGAAAGCTCGCCGGCATCGCCCTGCTGGCCGCCCATCTCGGCATAGAACGGGGTGCGGTCGAGCACGACCTCGACATCCTCGCCCGCGGCAGCGGACTCGACGGACTCGCCGTTGCACACGATGGCGACAACCTTGGCGCCCTCGATCACATCGTTGTCATAGCCGTCGAAATCGGTCGCAGCGACCTTGTCCGAAAGCTCGACCCACACGTCGTTGAAGCTGCCCCAGGCATCGCCCTTTGCGTTGGCGCGGGCGCGGGCCTTCTGGTCCTCCATGCAAGCGGTAAAGCCATCCATATCGACGTCGTGGCCAGCAGCGCCGGCGATCTCGACAGTCAGGTCGATGGGGAAACCAAAGGTGTCGTGCAGCTTAAAGGCGACATCGCCCGGAAGCACGGCGCCCTCGGCAAGAGTTGCCAGGGCCTCGTCCAGGTAGACGCGGCCGTTGTCGAGCGTCGTGGAGAAGCGCTCCTCCTCAGAGGCGACGATACCCTTGACGAGCGCGACGTTCTTGAGCAGCTCGGGGTAGGCCTCGCCCATCTGAGCGTTGACCTCGTCGATGAACTTGGTCAGGAAGGCGCCCTCGATGCCCAGCAGGCGACCGTGGAACACGGCACGGCGGAGCAGACGGCGAAGGACGTACTCACGACCCTCGTTACCGGGGAGGATGCCGTCAGAGATCATGAAGTCGACGGCGCGGGAGTGGTCGGCGATGATACGCAGCGAGCGGCTGGCACCGGAATAGTCATCGGCGTCATAGGTCTTGCCGCTGATCTCCTCACCGAGCTTGATGAGATGCTGCATCAGATCGCCGTCGTAATTGGCGGTCTTGTGCTGCATGATAGCGGCCATGCGCTCCAGGCCCATGCCTGTATCGAGGTTGCGATGCGGCAGCTCCGGCATGGAGCCGTCCTCCTGGCGGTCGTACTGGGTAAAGACGAGGTTCCAGAACTCCAGGAAGCGGTCGCAGTCACAGCCGGGCTTGCAGTCCGGGCTACCGCAGCCGACCTCCTCGCCCATGTCAAAGTAGATCTCGGAGCACGGGCCGCAGGGGCCGGTGGGACCAGCTGCCCAGAAGTTATCGTCCTCGCCAAGGCGCGAGATGTGATCCTCGGCAACGCCCAGAGAACGCCACACGTCGTGGGTCTCGTCGTCCTCGGTAAAGACGGTAAAGTACAGGCGATCGAGCGGCAGCTTGAACTCCTTGGTGATGAGCTCAAAGGCCCAGGCGCAAGCCTGCTGCTTGGAGACGCCGCCAAAGGAGAAGTCGCCGAGCATCTCGAAGAAGGACAGGTGACGGCCGTCCTCGCCGATGCAGTCGATGTCGTTGGTGCGGACGCACTTCTGGCAGGAGATCGCGCCGATCTCCTTCATGGTCTTCTTGCCCTGGTAGTACTCCTTAAACTGGTTCATGCCGGCGTTGGCAAGCAGCAGCGAGGGGTCGTCGGGGACGAGGGACGAAGAAGGATAGAGCTTAAGACCACGCTCCTCAAAGAAGTTGAGGAACTTGGAGCGGATCTCGGCCGTAGTCATTGACGGGTAATCAGCACTCATAGAGGGAATCTCCTCGGTTTCACATCGAAACAGTTCAAACGTAATGATATTACCATCCCGCCGCGCAAGTGCAAAAAAGAGGGCCGACATAAAGCCAACCCTACAGCGAAAGTGCACGTTATTTAGGAGTATGCGATGCTTTGAAAAAGGCTACTATAGAATTACATACAAGATTCACCCGGAAGGAGCGATCGATGAAAAGCAAACGATTTGTCCTGAATGCACTTCTGGTTGTAGCACTTTTAGCGCTTTTGGCTTTCTCCTGCTGGTACGTAAACCAACCAGCATTTGGCTACGTATTGTATGCAGTAATGTCCGGCGATAAAGCTTATTACACTCTACGCGCAATTGACGTTCTCTTTTTCTATGCAGCCGGCCCCTTATCAGTCGCTTTGCTCGCGTTTCTTGTCATTTACAACTTCAAGAAACGTTAATAGGACCTATTTAGAATCCAAATCGTCCATGGAGCCGTCGATGCCGGTTTTGGTGTCATCGTCCGTATTGGAATCGTCATCCTTGGCGAAGGGGTTCTTGAAGAAACCCGTCGCATCGGGCTGCAGACTCGAGAGCTTGATCCAGGGATTATCGAGCTCAGGCTTGGGCATCGCCTGGGCCTCGGGCGCGGTCTCGTTGCCGATAAGCTCGGATTCATAGATGAACGTATCGTCTCCAAGTGCGTCATAGGCGGCGACCGGATTGCCCTCGACATCGCGATACGGCGTGCCCTTAAACACGGCGCCGTCGTATGCCACGAGCTGACGGCCGGTCTCGTTCTCAAAGTAATAGACGAAAATGCCCTTGAGGGCCGCGCACAGCGGGATGGCGATGACCATGCCGATGGGACCCATGAGTGCCGAACCAATAACGAGAGCCGTCAGGCTCATGATGGGGTGCACCTGCACCGAGCTCTGCATGACCTTAGGAGAAATCACATTATCGGTAACATTTTGCGCAATCACAGTCACGATAAGTGTCCAAAGTGCCAGCATGGGGCTGAACATAAAGCCGAGCACTGCGGCGATCGCCGCGCTCACCCAGGGACCGACAACCGGAACCAAGTGCATAATGCCGGTAAAGATAGCCATGAGCGCCGCGTAGGGATGTCCAATGAGCGTAAAGCCGATAAAAGCCAAAAAGCCACCGCAGATCGACGTGACGACCATGCCGCGCATATAGCCGCCGACCGAGCGCGAAAGGATGGCAACCATAAAGCGGTACGAGGTCTCTTTTTCCTGACCAATGATGGTGCAGACCTCGTGGTGCATACGGGGATAGTCGCAGGCCAACCAATAGGCAAGCACCAAGCCAAGGAAGATTACGAACAGCTGCGAGGCCGTATTGGTAATGAGCGGGAATACGCCGCGACCGAGCTCGGCAGCGATTTGTGAGACATACTTGGACGCCACCGTGACGAGCGAAGAAAGGTTATCGTCCAGATACTCCTTGAGCGGCGTGTTGTTGAGCGTCTTGGCATGCGAGATCATCTCGTTGAGATCACCGCCCGCAACGCGAAGCTGCTCAGGCAGACGGCTCAGGACTTCCATAATCTGACCGAGCAAAATAGGCGACAGGATGCAGACGACGCCGACGAGCACTGCCACAACCACGATCAGCGCGATGAGCGAACCGATGCCACGACCGACGCCGTGATGCTCGAGCCAGTTAGTGATCGGCGACATCACAAAAGCGATGATAGAACCGACAGCGAGAAACTCGATAACCGGCGCCAGGATACCCATAAGGTTAAAGATGACGGCTGCGATGACAATGCAGCCGACGACAGCCCAAATGCGAAGCGTCAGAATACGAGTATCGCGCAGCGTGCGGTCGGTTTGTTGGGGGTGCTCAATCATGAACGAACCATCACTCCGTCGGGGTCGATCTTGTCCTGAATCTTCTTAAGGGTACGACGCAGCAGGCGCGAGACCTGCACCTGCGAGATTCCCAGCTTCTTGGCGATCTCGATCTGGGTCATGCCCTTTACGAAGCGCAGCTCGATAACCTCGCGCTCGCGCGGCGAGAAATCGCGGATGGCTTCCTCGATTACCAGTCGGTCATCGGTAAAGTCGAGCTCGTTGTCGTCATCGGCATAGCGGTCGAGAATCGAGGGCGCATCGTCGGAATCGGACGCGCCAGGAGCCTCGATGGGCACCGAGGTGTAAGCCGAGGACGATTCCATGGCTTCGAGTACCTCGTCGACAGTCACGTCTAGGTACTCAGCGATTTCTTCGACCTTAGGCGAGCGCTGCAACTCGTTGGTAAGCTTGTCGGTAGCCTGGTTAACCTTGGCAGAAAGCTCCTGCAGGCGACGCGGAACGCGCACGCTCCAACCCTTGTCGCGGAAGTGACGCTTGATCTCGCCCAGGATGGTGGGCGTGGCAAACGTGGTGAACTCGAGTCCGCGCTCGGGATCAAAGCGGTCGATTGCCTTGAGCAGGCCCAGGTACCCGACCTGCATCAGGTCATCGAGCGGCTCGCCGCGGTTCTTAAATTTGTTGGCAAGAAACCTTACCAGGTTCATATGGGACATGACGAGCTGCTCACGTGCGTCCGAATCACCGGTCTCTTTGTAGCGACGAAACAGCTCGCGGGTTTTCTCCTTGTCCCAAGCGGTCTTACCGCTCCGGGAACGTTCGGTCATATTAGATATCCGCCTTGAGGTCGAGGGAAAGCGTCAGGGGCGTCGCAGTCTTTTCGTAGGAATCGCACACGCTCGCCAAAATAAGCTCGGCATACACGGCGGCCTGGTCATCTTCATCGACAGTCGCCTGGTCGCCAAAGGTAAAGGTCATGCCCACGTGCGATTCGTCGACGTCGAATTTGATCGAAATGTCGTCGGAATCAACAGCCGTGCAGCCAAAGATAAAGGCTTCCTCGGCCGCCATACGAATGTCCTCAATGCGATCGACGGACATGGAACACAGCGCGCCGACATTAGCCGCCGTCATACGTACGAGGCGTGCCAGACGCGGATCCCCGGCAACAGTCAGCGTGATGGGGCAAGTTGCTTCGCTACTCATCGCAGGACTCCTCGGAGGTCTCGGCGGGCGTGTAGGTGTAATACTGGGCTGCTTTAGCAGCAGGCTTCTGTGCATCATCGTCACCAGCAGCGACATCGTCCCCGGCTTCGCCAATCAGGACGCGCTCGGTCGGCTGATCGGCTTCGGCGGCAGCGGAAAGCGTGCGCTCGGCGTCGGCCGCGGGAGCCTTCACCTTGTTAAAGAATTTCTGCACGGCACCGGCTGCAGAGTCGGTCACGCTCGACACAACATTGCTGGCATCGGCCATGCTGCCCGAAACCTCGGAAATATCACGAACCACAGCTTCAACCTCTACAAGGTTGGAGGTCAAGGCGTCGACGGCGGTCTTGCTCGACTTGAGGAGCGGCTCAACCTGCGCCAGCGCAGGGGTGAGCTCATCGACAGCGCCATCGAGCTTTGCTACCACGGGCTGAGCCTCGGCGATGGTGTTGTTAAGGTCGCTCACCGTCTTGTCGAGCGAATCAACGACGGTGCGGGTCTTTCGCAGTGTGAGCGCGAGCTCGATAACAGCCCACACACCGGCAACGGCGAGTAGCAGCAGGGCGATTTGAATGGGACTCATACAAGCCTCCCGAAGGAATCGAAATACAGACGCTTTTCATGGTACCCCAAAGAAGGGGAAAGATACCCAAAGGGAATGTGCGAGGTCCCAAGGACCTACTTGGGCGCATTGCCGCTACGGTCGCGCTCGCTTTGCTCTACACGCCACTCTTCCCAGCCGCGGCCCGCAGGCTGCCAGAACGCGCCGCGCTCCAGCCCTTCGGGCAAATATCGCTGATCGACCCAGCCTTCGGGATAATCATGCGGATACTTGTACACACCGTATTCGTCGCTGCCCGGGCGATGACGATCGCGCAGATAACTCGGCACCTCGCGGAGCCCACTTGAATGGATATCGGCCAACGCCGCATCGATCGAAGCCTCGCACGCGTTGGATTTAGGCGCCAAACACACATAGAGAGCAGCCTGAGCCAGATTAATACGGCACTCGGGATAGCCAATGACCTCGGCAGACTTAAACGCGGCATGTGCCACCAAAAGCGCCTGTGGGTCGGCGTTGCCAACATCCTCAGAAGCCTGAATCATAATACGACGAGCGATAAACTTAGGATCCTCCCCCGCGTCAATCATGCGCGCGAGCCAATAGATCGTGGCATCGGGGTCGCTACCGCGCATAGACTTAATAAACGCACTGATGATGTCGTAGTGCATGTCACCGTTTTTGTCGTACGAAAAGCCACGGCGCGGATTGGCAATCTTCACGTCGTCAACAGTGATGGGATAGCGCTCCCCCGCCGCCGGCGCGGGCGTTCCCTCAATATCGGGGCGCGTGACGGCAATCTCGCTCGCAAGCTCAAGCGTCGTGAGCGCCGATCGAGCATCACCCGCTGCCAGTGTGCAAATGGTCTTAACCGTATCCTCATCGGCCGAGAACTTACCGTTCAAACCCTGCGGCGCCTCGAGCGCACGCTCAATAAGCGTGGCGATATCCTCGTCTTTAAGATGCTCAAGTTCCACCACGCGACCGCGCGAGAGCAATGCCGAGTTGACCTCGAAGTACGGATTCTCCGTCGTGGCGCCAATCATAATGACGGTACGGTTCTCAACTGCATGCAGCAGGGCATCCTGCTGCGACTTGGAAAAGCGATGAATCTCGTCGATGAACAAGATGGTGCGGCGGTCGTAGGTATTCAGGCGCGTCTTGGCCTCGTCAATCACGCGACGCAGATCCTTCACGGTACCCGTCACAGCGCTGACCTCGACAAACTCGCTCTTAGTATGGTTGGCGATAATATGTGCCAGCGTCGTCTTGCCCGTACCGGCCGGCCCATACAAAATCACACTCGACAGCACGTCGTGCTCAATCGCGGCACGCAACCACGAACCCTTACCGACGGCCTTTTGCTGGCCCACATACTCGTCGAGCGAATTGGGCCGCATGCGCACCGCAAGCGGCGCATTCTGAAAGGAACGCTCGCGCGTCGAAGCAGAAAAAAGGTCGTCCATAGCCATCCCGTGCGTCAATCAAAAACGTTTTCCACCAACAGTATACCGAATAAATACGAACTACCGTTCGTTAATATAGGTACGGTGCGGAAACTTCAATCCCGGGAACAGCTTGCTCGTAAGCTCGCAGAAATAGCCGTCCGTCATGCTCGCGATGTAATCCACCACCGCTTGATCCTTGTCGTCCTGCCAGGCATAGGTGCGATCGTAGTAGAAAAGCTGCCGCTCAATGCGAGAAATGTGGTGCTTAAAGATATACGAAGACTCGTCGCCTTCGTTTATATCCTGCAGGCAACGGTCGTAGAGCTTTTCGAAGGCCTCGCGCAGCTCCGCTTCGGAGTCGCCTTCAATGCCGCCCTTGCTATAGATCTTCTCGTAGTTCTCGCGCTTGGCTCGGCGGATCTCCTCAAACAGGTCCTCGCTCATCTCGATGCGTGGCTTACCATAGCTGTGCTCGACGATATCGATGGAGGCATGCGTAAGGATCCAGCTGTTGTATGCCCCGCCCAGGTCATCGTCAAAGGCGTCGGGTGACAGCAGACCCGCCGCAATGGCGTCTTGGCGATCGCGCCCCACGTAGGCAAGGATATCCGAGATGCGAACCACGCAGCCCTCGAGCGTCATGGGGCGCAGGTGCTCAATTGCGCTGTAACCTGTGGCAATGCAATCCTCAACCGTAAGGTCGAACTGGTCAAAGGAGCTCATGTCCGAAAGCTCAAACACACGCTGTTCGTACTCACCGTTGTGGCATAGCACGCCGTCGAGCGTCTGGAGTGACACGTTGCGGCCGTACAGCGCGTCGAGCACGCGGACCGACTGCACGTTATGGAAAAAATAACGACCCGTGCGCTCGTGATAGATATCGTTGAGGAATCGCTCACCGGCATGGCCAAAGGGCGTGTGGCCCAAGTCGTGGCCTAAGCCAATCGCCTCGATCAAATCGCAGTTGAGCCCCAGGGCACGTCCGATATCGCGAGCGATGCGCGAGACAAGCTGCACGTGCAGGCCGCGACGCGACAGGTCGTCGTTGCTGCGAAAACTGAAGACCTGCGTTTTGCCTGCATAACGGGTGTATGCGGGCAGATGCAGAATCTTTTCGGTATCGCGCATGAAGGCCGGACGCATGAGCGTGCCCTCGTCTGCAGCCCGATCGACACGTCGGATGACCTGGTCGTCACCGCATCGATAGGGATTAACGACACCCGAGGCGCGGTCGGCGGCGATACGCTCGACCAGCTCGGGCGACAACGCCGCGGGAATGCGATCCATACGTGCCTTGATGGCGGCTGTCTGTTGAATGATTGCCATGGCATGCTCCTTAAAAGGGCGCGCAAACGGTTACAGCGTACTACCCACGACCTCGATTATGGCAAATATCGGCACTAAAAACGGCAGCAAAGGCAGGGAGCGTGATTTTGCAATGAGACAGGCGGCGGCAAGGGCCAGGAGCGCAACCCCAAACGCGACGACACCACCCAAGGGATCGAGGGTACAAAGGGCAAAGAGCGCCTTGGCGTCCCCCATGCCAATGCCGGGAGCATGGCGAATACGACGCCAGAGCGACTCAGTAAGCACAAGGGCAAGGTAGACGATAACCGCAAGACCGGCGTGGTCAAGCGCCGTGTTAACACCCTTGTCGAGCCAAACGCCCGCAAACGCCGCCACCGCACACGCACCGGCAAGCTGATTGGGAAACCGCCGCTCACGGGCATCAATCGCCGCGCCAACAAAGATGCAAATCCAAAACGGAAAATAGACCATCGAACACCTCCTTGGGCAGCAGCTCAAACGCAAAAACCACCACAAAGGTGTCTGTCCCCTTTGTGGTGGTTTTGATCGTGGTTATTTGGCGCCTTGCATGACCTCGTCGAGGGTAACGCTTACGGCGTGCTGTGTCGGCACCCAGTCGACCTTTAGGAACAGAGCAGCCACCGTAATGGGGATATAGCTGAACATAAAGATCGGGAAGGTAAACAGGTTGGTCACCAGACGCCACTTTTGCGCGCAGTGAATATGCTTGTACTCAAAGATGGTCGTAAGGAGCGCCAGGATAAAGAAGGTCTGGTACATCATCGCGAAGGTCATAATGAGCGAGGCGGCACAAGCCTGCATCTCGACCTCAGTGGCCAAGAAGCCGTGCGAAAGCCCGCCCACGATGAGGAACGTCGCATTGGCGAGCATCGAGATCAGCGACAGCAGCATGCCGGGCGCGATCGTCATAAACATGTCGTAGGCGGCAAAGCGATGATAGCGGAAGGTCGATTTGACCAGATGCTTACCATAGGTAAAGAAAACCTGGTAGAAGCCCTTGGTCCAACGCATACGCTGCTTCCAGGAAGCCTTAAACGTCACGGGCTGTTCGTCAAAGAACTCCGCCGGCGCATAGCCAATGCGAATGCCGTGAATGGCGCAGAACGTGGTGAACTGAATATCCTCGGTCAGCGTGTGGAACCGCCAACCGTGCATGCCCTCGATAACACTGGCAGAAATGAGATAGCCCGAACCCGATACAGCGCAGGAAGTCTTGCAGATATTACGCGCATTGTTAAGGAAGCGCGCCTCGCGCAGATACCACGTGGCGTTAGCCGCAGAGATCCACGAGCTGCCGAAGTTCTTAGAGTTGCGGTAACTGGTGACCACATGAAAGCCCTGGTCAAAAGCATCGTTCATCTTGGATACGTAATCACGGGAAATGACGTTATCGGCATCGAAGATAAAGTAGCCTTCAAACGTATCGGGATACTCGTTAAGGATGCGGTCGAAGCCAAAGTCCATGACCCAACTCTTGCCCTTGCGGGCAAGGTCATTGCGCTCATAAACGATGGCGCCCGCCTCGCGCGCGAGCTGCGCCGTATTATCGGTGCAGGCATCGGCGACGACGAAGACCTCGATGAGCTCGGACGGATAATCCTGATCCTTGATGGAGCGAACGAGGTTAGCGATCACGGCCTCCTCGTTATGCGCTGCAATAAAGAAGGCATAACGATGCAGCTTTTTGGCCTTAGGGGGCGCGACCTCGCCACGAAGAGCGCCGATGACAAAGAAGACCACCTGGTACAGAAAGCAGACCGTGAGCAGCGTGACGACAATCTGATTGAAGATCACGATGGGTGTGTTGGTTTGTAAAAAGGCGAGCATGCAGGCTCCCGAGAACGCGTTACGTAAACAACCGTATATCTTACCGCAGGCTTACCGAGTTCAAGAAACCACCTAATACTAGCTAGGCTTCGAACAGACCGAGCTGCGGGACGATTTCGTCACCGGCGGCAGTGAGACCGAGCGAACGCGGGGCCAGGTCATCCAAAACCGCCGCAAGATCCCACGGTAGCTCGTCGCGGCACTCGATGCGCTCGCCCGTCACGGGATGGTCGAACGCCACGCGCCAGGAATGGAGGAACTGCCTGGTCAGACCCTGATCGGCACGCGTATCACACTTGCCGTAGAGCGGGTCGCCCACGCAGGCATGGTTGATATGGCGCATGTGCACACGAATCTGATGCGTGCGACCGGTAAACAGGTGGCACTCGACGAGCGTGTAGCCGTCGTCGAAACGCGTGGAATCAAAGCGCTCGAGCACCTTGAAGGTCGTGATGGCCTGACGCGCAAAGGGGTCATCGGAAACCGCCATCTTGACGCGGTCGCGCGTCGATCGGGCGATACCGGTGTTGATAGTGCCCTCGTCCATGGCGATGTGACCGTGAACGAGCGTGATATAGCGACGGTCGAGCGTGCGCGTGCGGATAAGATTTTGAAGCGCGCGCTGGGTGTCGTCGTCTTTTGCCGCGAGCATAAGGCCCGAGGTATCGCGATCCAGGCGATGCACGATGCCGGGGCGGTCCTCACCCTGCACGGTACCAAGATGATCGATACCGCAATGGTAGACCAGAGCGTTTGCAAGGGTGCCGCTCTCGTGGCCATGGGCGGGGTGGCACACCAGGCCGCGCTGCTTGGAGAGCACGATGAGGTAGTCGTCCTCGTAACGGATATCGAGGGGAATGGCCTCGGGAATCACATCAGTGGGATCGTGCGGCTCGGGCAGGTCGACCGAGATGCGGTCACCGGAGCGCACGGCATACTTTTTTGACAGGCAGGTCTCGCCGTTGACGGCAACGGCGCCGCCCTCGATCAAGTGCGCGCAGGCAGAGCGCGTGGGGCAGCCATCGTTGGCGCCCAGATAGGCGTCAAGACGCTGACCAGTGGAATCGTCGACAACAAGAATATGGATGTCGGCCATTAACGCTCATTCCTTTCGCGAATCTTGCGGGCACGCTCCCCACGCTGCTTGGCTTTGCGTTTGGCGCGGGCCTCGTCACGAGCGTTGAGTTCGGCGGTCGCATCGACCTCGCGAGCGGCGGGGCTCAAGAACATGTAACCGATGAGCGCCAGCACGACGCCGACCGTAATGCCGATATCGGCCACATTAAAAACGGGGAAGTCGATGAACGTGGTGGCGATAAAATCGGTCACGAAGCCAAAGACAAGGCGATCGATAGCATTACCAATAGCACCGCCCGCAACCATAGCCATGCCCACAACCTCAAGACGAGCGAGCCGAGGCGCACGGAGCAAGTACAAGGCAATGGCGACAATGACCGCAAGCGCCAGCACGGCAAACGCTATGCCATGCCCCTCGCCCATGCTAAAGGCGGCTCCGATATTGCGGACAAACAGAAAATCGATCACGCCGGGGATAACGGTCACATGCAGAGCATCGCCCACGGCACGAACCGCAAGCTTGGTCAGCTGGTCAACGAGCAACACAACGAGCACCACGCCACCAGCAACACCCAACCGCCAACGCAAAGGCGGCGTCATATCCGCACCACGACCCAAAGAAATCCCCTACCCTCAAAACAATCGAATTCCGTTTAACGCAATAGATAATCATACATTGACGCAAGCAAGAAGCGACAAATCTCCCAAGAACGGGAACACCGCAGGTAGAGTATAAATGAGCGAGCGGGTCTCATTTGAGACAAGGTGACGTGAAATGAAAGGGCGCTGACCTTATGGTCGCGCCCTTGAAATTGAACGTCAGATTGTCCAAATGCGGCCCGCGCAGCGTCGGCGGGTCCGCCGTTCGGAAGAACGGCGGAACCCCCAATTGCCGCTTAGGGGCGTTTGCAGCGTCGGTAGGTTAGGGCGTTCTACGAACGCCGTAACCTACAGCGCATCAGCGCAGCGCTTACAGATATGCGCGTGGCCGTTGTACTCGCCGACGGTGGTGCGATAGTTCCAGCAACGGTCGCAGCACTCGCCCTCGGCAGCCTCAATGGCAACGGAGAGCTCCTCGCCCTGGGTCAGCTCAACATCGGAGACGATGTAGAACTCGGCCAGGTCGACGGCCTTGTCGCCGGTCAGCAGCGCATACATCTCGGCGGGAACGACCGCCTTGACGCGGACCTGTTGGCTCTTGGTGAAGGTGCCGGCAGAGCGGGCATCCTCAAGGGCCTTGGTCACGGCGCTACGGAGCTCGAGCGAAGCCTCGAGCACGCCCTCGAACTCATTGGCCTCGTCGACCGTGATGGGCGACTTGTACCAATCGAGCAGCGCGGCGTACTTCTGATGATCGACGCAGCCGGCGGGCGCATAGGCCATGGCCTCATCGACGGTGTAGGACAGGATCGGCTGCAGATCGCGCATGAGCATCGAGAAGAGCTCGGCGAGCACGGTCTGGGCGCTGCGGCGCTCGAGCGAGCCGGGCTTTTCGCAGTACAGACGGTCCTTCAGGGCGTCGAGGTACACGTTGGAAAGCTCGGTAACAACAAAGTCGTAGAGCGCACGGTAGGCGCGCGGGAACTCGTAGCTGGCGTAGGCATCGTCGACCTCGGCCTGGACCTGGGTCAGGCGGGCAACCATGAGCTTGTCGAGCGGCAGCAGGTCGGCAAAGGCGACGCCGTCGGTCTCGGGCTCAAACTGACCCTCGAGCTCGGAGAGCAGGAAGCGCAGCGTGTTGCGGAAACGACGGTAGGCATCGGACGTACGGGCAAGAATCTCGTGGTCGATGGACACGTCGGAGCTGGTGTCGACGGAGGCAACCCACAGGCGGATGATGTCGGCACCCATCTCGTCGCAGACCTTATTGGGGTCGATGACGTTGCCGAGCGACTTGGACATCTTGCGGCCCTGGCCGTCGAGGGTGAAGCCCTGCGAGACGACTGCCTTGTACGGAGCGTGGCCGTTGGCACCCACCGAGGTCAGCAGCGAGCTCTGGAACCAACCGCGGTGCTGGTCGGAGCCCTCGAGATACACGTCAGCCGGGTACTCAAGCTCGGGGCGATACTCGCAGACGGCCTTCCAGGACACGCCGGAGTCCCACCACACGTCGAGAATGTCCTTATCGGCCTTGAGGTGATGGCCGCCGCACTTGGGGCAGACGCAAGCCTCGCCCAGGTAGCTCTCGGGAGCGTCGGTGAACCAGGCGTCGGAGCCCTTCTCGTGGAAGAGCTTGATAACGGCGTCGAGCGTGGCGTCGTTCATGACCTTCTCGCCGCAGTCGGCGCAGGTGTAGCTGGGGATAGGCACGCCCCAGTTGCGCTGACGGCTGATGCACCAGTCGGGACGCTGCTCGACCATGGCGCCGATGCGGTTTGCCGCGTGGGCCGGATACCACTTGACGTTCTCGCGGACCTCTTTGCCAGCCTGCTCGCGCAAGCCGGTCTTGTCCATCGAGACAAACCACTGGTCAGTAGCACGGAAGAGCACCGGGTGCTTGCAGCGCCAGCAGTGCGGATAGCTGTGGGTGATCTTCTTCTCGAGGACCAGGGTGCCGCGCTCGCGCAGGAACTCGATGATGTGCGGGTTGGCCTCATCGGTATCCATACCGCTGAAGGGACCGCCGGTGCCAAACTCCTCACCGGTGTAGAACTTGCCGTCGTCATCGACCGGCATGCAGATGTCGGTGATGCCCTCCTTGAGGCAGGCAAAGTAGTCGTCGACGCCGTGGCCGGGCGAGTTGTGGACGATACCGGTACCGTCATCGACACCGACGTAATCGGCCAGCAGCGCCACGCCCTCGACACCGTCGAAGATCGGCTGCTTGTAGTGGATGTGGTGGAAGGTCTCAGCGGGAACCACATAGGGCTTGCCGGCGACCATAACCGGGGTGTACTCCCAGCCAAACTCCTCGCAGCACTTGGGAGCCAGGTCCTCGAGCATGACCTCGGCACGGCCATCGTGCTCAACGGCGACATAGGCGGCGCCGGGCTTAAGGGAAACGGCCTGGTCAGAGGGGATGGTCCACGGCGTGGTCGTCCAGATGATAAAGTCGACCGGGCCGTCGAAGTTCTCGAGGCCGGCGGGCTTGGAGGTCATCTCAAAGCGCACGAAGATGGAGGGGCTCGTCTCGTCGGAGTACTCAATCTCGGCCTCGGCCAGCGCGGTGTGGCAGTGCTTGCACCAGTGAACCGGCTTGTGGCCGCGATAGATCATGCCCTTATCGAACATGGCCTTGAAGACCTCGATGTCGGCGGCATCGTGCTGGTGATAGAGCGTCAGATAGGGGTTATCCCAGTCGCCGAGCACGCCCAGACGACGGAAACCGGCCTTCTGCAGCTCGATGTTCTCGACAGCGAACTCGTTGCAGAGCTCACGAATCTTGGCCGTGGGGGTCTGGTTGAACTTCTCGGTGCCGAGCTTCTCCTCGACCTTGTGCTCGATCGGCTGACCATGGCAGTCCCAACCGGGGACATAGGGAACCTCATAGCCCTGCATCATCCAATAGCGGTTGATCATGTCCTTGGAGATCTTGTTCATGGCGTGGCCGATGTGGATCGGGCCGTTGGCGTACGGAGGACCGTCGTGCAGCACGAACTTCTTGTGACCCTCGTTCTTCTTCAGAACCTGCTCGTAGACCTTGTTGTCCTGCCAGTCCTTGAGTCGCTTGGGCTCGGACTTGGAAAGACCGGCACGCATGGGAAAACCGGTCTTGGGCAGATTCATCGTCTGCTTGTACTCGTTTGCCACGGTACCCCTTTCATGTCGTGGGCGCGCACGCCCTCTGGGCACCAAAAAAAGCGCCCGTCCCTGCAAGCTGGGACGAAGCGCCACAAAACGGGCTGTGCGCCCGCAAAAGCTCTTCGCTTAACCACCCAGCTTAGATGCCCTCGCCCGCTTCTAGCGCGCTCACATCCGTTACTCGGCTGGCCTGTATCGACGACCATCTCGGCGATATCTACTAAGACGTGCCTGTGCGGCACGTCCGTTGGGACCGCAGCTCCGGGGTGATTTTCATCGGTCGCATGCACGGGTTCTCAGCGCTCCCCGCTCTCTGTAGCATGCGGACGGCCGACTACTCGTCCCCATCAACGCTTATGCGGAGTATGCTAGCACGTTCCGCGCCGGCGAAAAACCCTCAACACTGGTTTTATACGTTCGAAATTTCTCGCGGCTGTGGACCTTCTCTTGGAGCAAAATACCTGAAAGCACTTTATCGAACGAAAGAAGGTTGCTATGCGTACGATTGGAATGAGCGACTACACCGTTGGCGAGGATTGCTTTGATGAGCTGCCCGCCGCACTGACGGAGTACGGAGCGGCCAAGGTCGCGATCATCGGTGGCAAGCGGGCGCTGGCCGCAGCGCTTCCCGGCATCGAAGCTGCGCTGGCAGGTACCGACGTCGAGATTCTGGAGACGCGCGTCTACGGTACCAACAGTACGCGCGCCAATATCGCCAAGGTCGTAAACTCCCCCGCCTGCCAGGAAGCCGACGTGCTCATCGCCTGCGGCGGCGGCAAGGCGCTCGACACCGTGAAGACCGCAGCCATCGAGCTCAAGAAGATCGTCTTTACGGTCCCGACGATCTGTTCCAACTGCTCCGCTGCAACCGCCATTGCCGTCGTGTACAACGACGACGGCTCGCTCGAGGGCTATTCGTACCCCAACCGACCGGCGCACATCTTCATCAACCCCAAGATCATCGCCGAGGCACCGGCAGAATACTTCTGGGCCGGCGTGGGCGATGCCCTGTCTAAGCAGCCCGAGGTCGAGTACGCCACGAGCGCCGGCAACTTAGAGCACACCGCCGGTCTTGGCCTGGCACTCGCCCACACCTGCTCCGAGCCGCTGTTTACCTACGGCGTCCAGGGTCTTGAGGATGTGCGCCAGGACCTGTCGAGCGAAGCCGTCAAGCAGATCGCGCTCGATATCGTGGTCAACACGGGCTATGTCTCGAACCTGACCAATCAAAACGATTACTACTACAACTCGAGCGTGGCGCACGCGTTCTACAACGCCACGTGCAGCATTCCGCGCGAGGGCTCCTACCTGCACGGCGAGGTCGTAAGCCTGGGCGTACTGGTGCTGTTTGCCTATACGGGCGATACCGAGAACCTTGAGCGCTACGCCGCCTTTAACAAGCAGATGGGCCTGCCCGTGACGCTTGAGCAGGTCGGGCTTTCCGAGGCCGATATCCCTGCTCTGTGCGAGTACGCACACGCCACCAACGAGTGGAAGCAGGGCAACCCGGAGCCCTTCACCGACGAGAAGTTCGCCGCTGCCATCAAGGCCGCCGACGCCTACGGCCACACCCTCTAGGCCAAGCCCAAAACCACCACAAGGGGACAGCGCCCTTGTGGTGGTTTTTTATTGCTCCAGTATGCTGGGATCGAATTCACTCGTCGGGATCACACGGTACCCATTGCGCAGGAGAAGGTCGACGAAAACACCGTTGCCCGCGGTGAGCGTACCGCTAAAGGTGCCGTCGTAGATGCGGCCTGCGCCACACGAGGGACTACGGTCCTGCAGGATGCACGCGGCGATCTCTTCCGGCCCGCCTGCCTGCTCGCACATATCGAGCGCACGTTGGGCACCCAGGCGAAATTCGCGATCAACCGAGATGCCCTCGCAGGTACGGACCTCGCCGTCCACAATCTCGGACGGCATGCGCGGCGTGGGCAGGCCGCCAAAGACCTCAGGGCACACGAGGAGGACCTCGATCCCCGTGCGCTCGCAAGCCTCGACCAACGCGCGGTGGTAGTTGTCGAGCCCGTTATACTTGCAGCTCTCGCCCATCAAGCAGGCACTCACCACGATCTTCATACATATCCCTCCCACGCAAATCGCCCCATTTGAGATAGACACTCAAACGGGGCGATTGACACTACGCAACGAGCCTTACTGTTGCTTAGGCATCAGCGGATTCTCGCGCGTGAGGAGATTCATGAACTCCTCGCCCGTAATCGTCTCCTTCTTGTACAGATAACGAGCCAGCTCGTGGAGCTTAAACTTGTTCTCCTTCAGGATCTGCAGGGCGCGGTCGTGCGCGTCCTCGATCAGCTTGGCGACAATCGCGTCCACGCGCTCGGCCGTACCGGGAGCGCAGGTGAGCGACGTGTCCTGGTTGAGGTACGCATTCTGGACAGTACCAAGCGCCATCATGCCAAACTCATCGGACATACCAAAGCGCGTCACCATGTTGCGGGCGAGCTTGGTGGCCTGCTCAATATCGTTGGCGGCACCGGTCGTCATCTCCCCAAAGATGAGCTCCTCGGCAGCGCGACCACCGCAATAGACAGCGAGCTTGTCCAGCACCTCCTGGCGCGTCGTCAGGAAGCGCTCGTCCTCCTCGACCTGCATGGTGTAGCCCAGAGCGCCGCTCGTGCGCGGCACGATGGTGATCTTGGTAACCGGCGCAGAGCCCTTCTGGCGGGCGGCAACGATGGCATGGCCGATCTCGTGGTAGGACACGACCTGCTTCTCGTGGTCGGACAGCACCGTGGACTTACGCTGCTGACCAGCAATGACGACCTCCACCGACTCCTCAAAATCGTCCTGCGTGGCGCGCTTACGACCCTCGCGGACGGCACGCAGGGCGCCCTCGTTGATGATGTTAGCGAGGTCAGCACCCGAGGCACCGGGCGTGGCGCGGGCAATAGCGGTCAGGTCGATCGGCGGCTGCGTCTTCACCCTCTTGGCATGCAGCTCGAGGATGTTCTTGCGGCCAGTCAGGTCGGGCAGCTCAACGGGAATGCGGCGGTCAAAACGACCGGGGCGCAGCAGGGCGGGATCGAGGCTGTCGGGACGGTTGGTCGCAGCGAGGACGACGATGCCCTTGTGGTTATCGAAGCCGTCCATCTCGGTCAGCAGCTGGTTGAGCGTCTGCTCGCGCTCGTCGTTGCCACTAAAGCCGCCGCCATCGCGCTTCTTGCCGATGGTATCGATCTCATCGATAAAGACGATACACGGGGCCTTTTCCTTGGCCTGCTTAAACAGGTCACGAACCTTGGCGGCACCGCGGCCGACGAACATCTCGACGAACTCAGAACCCGAAATGCTAAAGAACGGCACGCCCGCCTCGCCGGCAACAGCCTTGGCAAGCAGGGTCTTACCGGTACCCGGAGGACCGACAAGGAGAGCACCGCGCGGAAGCTTGGCGCCGATCTCCTCGTAGCGCCGCGGATTCTCCAGAAAGTCGACGACCTCCTTGAGGGACTCCTTGGCCTCTTCCTGGCCGGCGACGTCGTTAAAGGTCACGCCAACATCCTTGGAGGCAATCACGCGAGCGCCGGACTTGCCCAGTCCGCCGCCGCCAAAGCCGCCGCCAAAGTTCATCGACGGGCCGTCATCACCCATGGCCTTCTTCATACGGCGGTTGAGCCACCAACCGATAAGGAAGAAAATCGCCATGGGAAGGATGAGTGTAAGAAGGTAGTAGGTCATCAGACCCGAGTTTTTATCGGGAACGACCGACTCCAGGGACGCACCGGATTCAAGCACGCGATCGGTAAAACCCGCATCATTCGGCACGCCGGTCGTCTTGTAGGCGATATTCTCGTCCTCGCCCTTCTTGGTGTAATAAATCGTGTAATCATCCGTGTTGTACTCGACCTTGTCGACGCTTTTCTTATCGAGCGCTTTGACAAACGTCGAATAATCGGTCTTCGTAATCTGCTGCGTGTGACCGATGTTGGGGAACAGAACGGTCGAGAGCACGAGGTAGACGACGAAGGCGATGAGCACGTAGAGGATCATATTCCGTCTACGTTTGTTGTCATCCATCTCCATCTGCTTGAACTCCATCTACTGGGGTTGATAATGCTATCTAGAATACCCAACCCGGACGGCGATAAACCGACGCCGGGCACGAAAGGACAGAGATGGCATCACTGGAAGTCGGCAAGGTTCAAATCTATACGGGCGACGGCAAGGGCAAGACGACGGCTGCGCTGGGGCTCGCGCTGCGCGCCACGGGCTATGGACTTAACGTGCTCATGCTGCAGTTTGCCAAGAAGCTACACTGCGCCGAACACGATGCCGCACCGCGCCTGGGACTGCGCATTGTACAGGCCGATCGCGACACACCCGAGGCTTGCGCCGAGCAGATCATGGAGCTCGCACGCGAGCAGATATCAAAGGTCGACGTTCTGATTTTGGACGAACTCGGCGAGGCCATGCGCCGCGGCTTCGTGACGCGCGAGGATGTCGAAACGTTGATCGCTATAAAGCCAGCCACCACGGAACTCGTGCTCACCGGCCGAGGCCTGCTGCCACTGGCCGATCTTGCCGACCTGGTCACCGAAATGCGCCCCGTCAAACACTACTTCGACGAAGGCCTCCTAGCCCGTCAAGGCATCGAATACTAAATGACCCGAAAGGGACGGAGGAAAACGGATCGTTTCGCCTTATCGCCGGGCCAATGATCCGTTTTCCTCCGTCCCCTACGGGTCATTAGGCAGTGGCGCGGCCGAGCCAGTTGCCGCTGTGGTGGTAGATGGTGAACATCGTGGCCGTGATGAGCCAGGTTACGGGGTAAACCAGCAGCAGGTGCTCAAGCGACGGATCGAACGGCATAATCGCAAACACCCAAATCACCCTGAGCACGACGGTGCCAAAAATCGTGAGCATCATGGGCTGCAAGCTCACGCCGGCACCACGAATGGAGCCCGACGCATTCTCGATAATCGAGAAAATCGCGTAGAACGGTGCGATAAAGTGAAGAATCGTCGTGGTGTACGCCGAAATCGAAGCATCATCGACAAACAGACGCGACAACGGACCCGAAAACACCAGCAGCACGGCAGACAGGCCACCAATGAGCATAAACGACAGCACGAGCGACGTATGGTAGCCCTTGCGCATGCGCTCGTAGTTGCGCGCGCCAAAGTTCTGTGCCGAGAACGTGGTGATCGACACGCCAAGCGCCTCGGTAACCATCCAGACAATGCCATCCAGGCGGCCCGAAAGACCCCAAGCCGTGGTGACATCGGCACCAAACGAGTTGACCGACACCTGAATCAAAACGTTGGAAATCGAATACGCAGCAGACTGAAAGCCAAGCGGCAGACCACACGAGATCATGCTCTTACAAATGCCAGGATCAATGCCGAGTTTGGACAGTGAAAGCCGCCACGCACCCGGTGCGCGCATCATACGAATCACGATCATCGTGGCATTGGAGCAAATGGTCAGCGCCACCGCGATGCCGCAGCCCAGAGCCTCCATATGAAGCACGGCAACGAAGATGACATCCAGCACCGCATTAACAAGGCAGCCGGAAGCGATGATCACAGCGGGCCCGCGCGTGTCGCCCACGGCGCGCAGCAGTGCCGTTCCCATATTGAGCAGCAGCGCCGCAACCATGGCGGCAAAATAGCAACGAGCATAGGCCGCGCCCTCGGCCAATAGTTCATGCGGCGTGTTCATAAGCACCAGCATGGGCTCAACGAACACTATGCCAAGAATCGAGAAAACGATACCGCCCACCAGCGCGAGGGTCATGGCCGTATGGACCGAACGACTCAGCCGGTCATCATCGTGCTGGCCAAAATACTGACCAGTAATGACTGCGCAGCCGGCGCCGACGCCAACGCAAAAGCCAATGCAGAGCTCGGTGAGCACCATCGTGGCTTGAATGCCACCCAGTGCGAGCTTGCCGCCAAACTGACCGACGATATAGGTACCGATAAGCGTGTATGCCTGCTGAAAAAACGAACTAAAGAAGATGGGAACGCACAGCGACAGCAGCTGCTGCCAAATGACGCCCTGCGTTACATCGATAGACGTAGATTTCTTAGCCACACGCCCTCCCCACAAGTGCACGTCAACCGACAAAACAGCAAATTAAGACAAAGCCAATACCAGCTTAGCACCGACCGGCGTCGACCGAAACACCCCGAATCAGAGCCCGGTGCGAACTATCTACCTAGTGATACAGCCCCGGCTGGTAGTGATACTCGTTGCTCACGTGCGGGCACAGCTGCCAAAAGGCGACGGCACTCGCCGCAGCCACGTTAAGCGAATCAACCCCGTGCGCCATCGGAATGCGCACGGCCCGGTCACAGCCCGCGATAGTCTTGGCGCCCAGGCCGGCGCCCTCGGTGCCCATAAAGATCGCCAGGCGATCAATCTCCTGCAGCACGGGATCGTCCAGCGAAACGGAATCATCCGTCAACGCCATGGCGACACAGGAAAACCTGGCATTGTGCAGCGCAGCCAGGCCATCGTGCGGCCATACGCGCGCCTCGCTGCCAATACGCGTCCACGGCACCTGAAACACCGTGCCCATGCTCACACGGGCAGAACGACGATATAGCGGATCACAACACGTAGGGCTCACCAGAATACCGTCGACATTCAACGCCGCCGCCGAGCGGAAAATCGCGCCCACATTGGTATGGTCGACAATGCCCTCAAGCACGCACACGCGCACCGGACGCTCCCCCGCAGCTTTTACGACGCCGCCCAAAAACTCATCAACCGGAATCTGTCGCGGGCGACGAAACGCCGCGAGCGCACCGCGCGTCACGTTAAAGCCCGTCAACTGCTCCATGAGCTCCATGGAGGCCACGAACACAGGAACCGGACCTGCGCCCTCGCGCACAACCAGGCGCTCAAACAGCGGCATCATCTGGTCGAGCCAGCGTTCACCCAAAAGAAAGCTCACCGGCTCGTATCCGGCACGCACCGCGCGCTCAATAACCTTGGCACTCTCGGCGATAAAGATGCCCTTTTGCGGCTCCAGCACGCAGCGCAGCTCGCGCTCGGTCAGTCGCACGTAGGCATCGAGCCGCTCGTCCTCGAGCGAATCAATTCGCAGAACCTCAACGGCATCAGTCATAGCAGCCTGCCCGCACCCTTCTTTACAGCACATCTATACCAAACGAGGCGACGCTAAGCGCCGCCCCATGCATTCAATCTACCCGATGATACCGTTCGCGCCAGGCGATTTACGCCCCAACGCGACGATACGTCACGAACTCATAATCGACACCTTCGTCGCCCTCACCCGCGGCAATCGTGGCAACCCCGCCAGCCCGCGAAACTTCCCATGCAGGATCGGCATCCAAATTGGGAAAATACGTGTCCACGGGATGGACGCAGTGGTTATGCGTGACCTCGGCCTCCACGCAGTACGGCAAAAATTGCCGATAGACATCGCCGCCGCCGATCACCCACGCAACGGGCTCATCGGCAACCGCAGCGAGCGCCTCGTCGATGCTATGCACCACGTCGACGCCCTCGGGAGCAAAGCTCTCGTCGCGGGTGAGCACGATATTGCGGCGGTTCTTGAGCGGACGCCCACCGGGAAAACTCAGCAGGGTCTTGCGCCCCATAATGACCGGGCAACCTTTGGTGCACGCCACAAAATGGCGCATGTCGGCGCGATTAGACACCACCATATCGCCCTCGCGCCCAATGCCCCAGTCGTCACACACGGCGACGATGGCAGAAAGCTTACACGTCATGAGCGCCACCTACACCGCAATGGGAATGTTCTTGACCTGCGGGCCGTGCTCGTAGCCCTCGACGATGAGGTCATCGGTCGTAAACGCATAGAAATCGTGCACGTCGGGGTTAAGCGTTACCTTGGGCGCCGCAAACTGCGGACGCTCGATAAGTTCACGGACAATATCGACATGACGGTCGTAAATGTGGGCATCGGCAATCACATGCAGCAGCTCACCGGGAATCATATCGACCGACTGCGCGACCATCATCAGCAAAATGGCGTACTGGCACACATTCCAGTTGTTCGCGGCCAAAATGTCCTGGCTGCGCTGGTTGAGAATCATGTTGAGTGTGGGTTTATCGTCCTGCGAGCGCTGCGTGACGTTATAGGTCACGCTGTAGGCGCATGGATACAGGTGCATCTCGGACAGGTCGCTAAACACGTACGTGTTGGTCATGATGCGGCGACTGTACGGTGTGTGCTTAAGATCGTACAGCACACGGTCCATCTGGTCGAAATCGCCTTCGGCATAATGGCTCTTCTGGCCAATCTGATACCCGTAGGCCTTGCCGATGGAACCGGTCTCGTCGGCCCACTCATCCCAGATATGGCTGTTGAGGTCATGGACGTTATTTGACTTCTTTTGATAGATCCACAGGATCTCGTCCATCGCAGACTTAAGCGCCGTGCGACGCAGGGTGAGCGCGGGGAACTCCTCGCGTAGGTCGTAACGCGCCGTAACGCCAAAATTTTTAATGGTATAGGCAGGGGTGCCATCCTCCCACACCGGTCGGACCTTTTGACCCTCGGTGGTGGTGCCATGGTCCAGAATATCGCGGCACATGGATACAAACTGTTGATCAGCCTTACTCATTGACCCTCCTGTCGGTAGCCTATAGGCTATTTTTAATTCTAGCCCAGGTGCGCGAGTGTCGGATTGGACACTTAGTTCGGCACATGCAATGCACGGCAGCGCGGCTCCGCAATCGCACACACAACTCCTCTGCATTTTCTGACATATGTCAATAATGCCTTGCGCTGCTCCACGCATGCGTTATCCTATTGTTGACATATGTCAGATAAGGAGCGTGTATGACGGGAAGACGCGAAAAACTGCGCCGCGTCGGGATCATCCCCGAATATCGCGGCTTTACACCCGATGGCCTTGCCAGCGGAGACGCTATCGATATGACGGTCGATGAGCTCGAAGTACTGCGCCTGTGCGATCTGGAGGGCCTCAATCAGGAGGCCGTCGCCCTGCACATGGGCATCGCCCGCGCCACGGTGGCTGCAATCAGCAGTCGCGCGCATCGCAAGGTGGCAAACGCGCTGGTCAATGGACGGGCGATCGTCATCGAAGGCGGCAACATCGCGTACTCCCCCATCACCACGACGACGGCCGCATGGCCAGCAAAGGAGGTCGGCACCATGAGGGTGGCAACAACGTACGACAACGGCAACATCTTTATGCACTTTGGCCGCAGCGAGCAGTTCAAGATCTACGACATCCAGGATGGCAAGGTGCTCAACGAGCAGGTCGTAGGCACCGGTGGCACCGGCCACGGCGCCTTGGCGGGCCTGCTTGCCAACGGTGGCGTTGACACGCTCATTTGCGGCGGTATCGGCGGCGGCGCTATCAACGCGCTTGCCCAAGCCGGCATCACGGTCTATGCGGGCGCCCAGGGCAGCTGCGATGCCTGCGTCGAGGCCCTCATTGCCGGCACGCTCGCACAGAACGGCGAGGCCACCTGCGACTGTCATGGTCATGACCACGAGCACACCCATGAGCATGGCGAGTCCTGCGGCTGCCATGGCCATCACGAGCACGTGGGCCACGAGGGCTGCGGCTGCCACTAGCGGCAAGCACCTCGTCGAGAACACGCTTCCACGCGTGCGACACCAGCGAACAAACGGCGAAGGCCGCCTGGAATACCATCCAGGCGGCCTTCGCCATACACGACTCAACTAGTCGTTACTTCTTGTTGCGCATCTGCGCTTCCATCTGGCGCAGCAGGTCCATATCGGACTTGGGGCCGCCCGTTCCCAGGCCGCCCATGCCGCCCAGCCCCATAGCATCCAGACCGGGAATATTGGGCATGCGCATCTTTTTGCCCTTCTTACCCTTCTTGCCCTTCTTGCCGCCGGCCTGCGCCTGATTGGCCATCGTGCGCATGCGGCCCATCATCTTGTTCATCTCGCCCCACTGCTTCATAAGGCTATTGACCTCGGTGGGAGTCACACCGGCGCCCTTGGCAATGCGGGCACGGCGCTGACCGTTGATGATGGAGGGACGCAGGCGCTCCTCCTTGGTCATCGACATGATGATGGCCTCGTTCTTGTCGAAGATGCCCTCGTCCAGGTTACCGCCCATCTGATTGAGCGCACGCTGGCCACCGGGGAGCATGCCCAGAATACCCTTCATGCCGCCCATCTTCTTGACGGCTTTCATCTGGTCGAGCATGTCGTTCATGGTAAAGCCCTCGCGCAGCATACGCTCGGCGGCCTCAAGCTGCTCGGCGTCGGCCGCCTCCTGGGCCTTCTCGATGATGCCGACAACATCACCCATGCCCAAGATTCGCTTGGCCATACGGTCGGGATAGAACGGCTCCAGCGAATCGGGCTTCTCGCCCATGCTCACGAACTTGATGGGCTTGCCGGTCACCTGGCGCACGGAAAGCGCGCCGCCGCCACGGGCATCGCCGTCGAGCTTGGAAATGATCACGCCGTCAAAGTCGGTGCGATCAGCGAAGGTCGAGACGACGTTGACGATATCCTGGCCGGTCATGGCATCGACGACCATCAGCACCTGATCGGGCTTGACGGCCTTCTTGATGTCCACGGCCTCCTGCATCATCTGCTCGTCTATCTGCAGACGACCGGCTGTATCGACGATGACCACATCGCGCAGGTGGTCGACGGCCTCCTGGATGGCGCCTTTGGCGATGTCGACCGGGTGCTCGCCGTCACCGCGGAAGACCGGCACGCCAATCTCGCCGCCAAGCGTGGCCAGCTGGTCGGCAGCTGCGGGACGGTAGACGTCGCACGCGGCGAGCAGCGGCGAGCGGCCCTGCTTCTTGAGCAGGTAGGCCAGCTTTACGGCCGCCGTAGTCTTACCGGAGCCCTGCAGGCCCACGAGCATGATCACATTGGGAATGCGGTTGCTAAAGACGAGCTTGCTCTCGGTGGAGCCGAGCATCTCGGTAAGCTCGTCGAGCACGATCTTGACGACGTTTTGTGCCGGCGACAGCGACTCCATGACCTCGGCGGTCATGCAGCGCTCCTTGGTCTTGGCGACAAACTCCTTGACGACCTTGAAGTTGACGTCGGCCTCGAGCAGCGCCATGCGAATGTCGCGCATAGCCGAGGTGATATCGGCCTCGGTCAGTTTACCTTTGCCGCGCAGGCGGTCAAATGTGTCGTTGAGGCGATCGCTCAGAGAATCAAACACTAGTCACTCCTTAATTGGACTCGCCCACCAGGGCGCGGCAGAAATCTTTGGCATTGAACTCCTGCAGGTCATCGACCTGCTCGCCCACGCCGATGCGCAGGATTGGGAGCTTGAGCTTCTCGGCCACGGCCATGGCGATGCCACCCTTAGCCGTGCCGTCCAGCTTTGTCATGATAATACCGTCCAGACCCAACGCCTCGTTAAACTCAAGCGCCTGGTTCAGACCGTTTTGGCCTGTCGCGGCATCGATTACGAGTACGACCGAGACGGGCATGGGGCCGGCGGCCATATTGGCGGCGCGCTTACGCGTCACGTTGACCACCTTGGCAAGCTCGCGCATGAGCTCGGGGCTCGTGTGCAGACGGCCGGCGGTGTCGATGAGCACCAGGTCGCTGCCGCGCTTGTCGGCCTCATCGAGCACGTCGTAGCAAACGCTCGCCGGATCGGAGCCGCGGTCGCGCTTGATGACGGGAACGCCGGCGCGCTGGCCCCACACATCGAGCTGTTCGATGGCGGCGGCGCGGAAGGTATCGGCCGAGCCGATCACGACGTTCTTGCCGCGGGCAGCCATGGCGCTCGCAATCTTGCCGACCGTGGTGGTCTTGCCGGCACCGTTGATGCCGACAAACAGCACGCAGCTCGGCGTATCGGAAAACGGATCGTGCTCGACGGGCACAAAATGGCCCTCGAGTTGCTCGGCCAGGGCGCGGCGAAGCTGCGGGGCGGTCTTGAGGTTCTTCTTGGCAGCGGCGTCGCGCAGGTCATCGGAGACCTGAATGGCGACCTCAGCACCCATGTCACCCATGACGAGAGTGTCCTCAAGGTCCTCCCAAAAATCCTCATCGACCTCGCCGCCAAAATAAAAGACCTCGTTGAGGGCCTCGCGGCTGCGCTCAAGTCCGCGCGAGAGAGCATCGAAGAATCCCATTATGCATTCACGACCTTTCCGGTTTCGCGATCGAGTTTTTGCGAGACGACGCGACTGACGCCGTCGGCTTGCATCGAGACGCCGTAGAGAACGTCAGCGTCCTCCATAGTACGGCGCTGGTGCGAGATAACCAAGAGCTGCGTATCGGAACGCAACACATCGAGCGCGCCGATGAGCTTGGACAGGTTGGCGTCGTCGAGCGCCGCCTCGACCTCGTCCAGCACATAGAACGGCACCGTACGCGTGCGATACACGGCAAAGAGCAGAGCGAGCGCCGTCAGGCTCTTCTCGCCGCCCGACATGAGCATCATCTTGGTGATGCGCTTGCCGCGCGGCTGTGCCACGACCTCGATGCCCGTCTCAGCCGGATGCTCGGGGTCGGTCATCTCCAGATGTGCCTGGCCTCCCGGGAACAGCATGGCGAAGATCTCGCGGAAGTTAGCATCGACCTTCTCAAAGGTCACCAGGAAGGCCTTACGCATCTTGCGGTCGATGGCCACAGTGATCTTGGTGAGCGCCTTGCGCGCGCTCTCCAGATCGGCCAGCTGCTCCTCGATGTAATCGGCGCGGCGCTTGAGCTGCTCGTACTCCTCCATGGCAACCTGGTTCACAGGGCCCAGGTTGTTGATCTGGCGCACGAGCTGGTTGAGCTCGCGCTCGGCGGCGTCGCGGTCGGTAGGCGCAGGAAGCATGAGCGCTTCCTCGAGCACCGTGGTGCCATCGGCGGTAATGGCCTTGATGGCCGCCTCTACCTGCACCTCGAGCTTGCCGCGTGCGACCTTGAACTCGTTTTGCGTCGCGGTGGCGGCATCGACCCGCTCCTTGGCGCGGGAGACCTCGGCCTTGGCATCCTCGATGGTCTTCTTGAGCGAAGCCGAGTCCGCCTCCTCGAGCGAAGCCTGGTCACGCAGACGCGCGGCCCAATCCGATGCGCGCTCCAGCAGAGCAGAATAGCGCTCGTGCATGGGATCGACGCGCAGGCGCAGCAACTCGAGTGAGCGCGAGGCCTGGCGTGTTCCGCGGATACGGCGGTCGATGCCCTCCAGGCGATGCTCCAGGTCGGGCACACGGCCCTTCAGCGAACGCAGACGCTCGCTCGTCTGAGCCAGGCGGACCTTGGCATCGGCGAGCTTGCCGGCGGCCTCGGAATCGTCACGGCGCACGCGATCGAGCTCGTCGTTGGCTTCGGCAATCTGGAGACCCAGATCGCTTGCCTGCGCACGGGCCTCGTCGCGCGAACGGGTGAGCTCGTCAACTCGCGGACGCGCAGCACGAACGGCCTCGGCGGCCTGCTCGCGCCGCTTGGAGATGCGTACGCGCTCGACCTCGGCATTGTTGGCGCTTTGCTCCAAGCGGCCGATCTCGGAGAGCAGCGAGCGGCGCTCGCCCTCAAGACGAGCAATCTCGCCGGCGGCATCGCCCTCGGCGGCACGCGCCTCCTCGACGGCCGCATTGGCCTCGACGACCTGATCCGACACATGCTCAAACACGGAAGCCAGATCAGGCTCCAGGCCCTCCAACTCACGAATACGACGTTTGCGCTCCAGAGCACCCGAAGCCTCGCCGGCATCGAGTCCCACGCGTACCAGGCCGCCACAGCTCACGCGGGCGCCATCGGGCGTCACGTAGGTCACACCGTCAACGACTGGTGCCGTCAGCGCGGTAGCCAAGTCATCGACCACGTAATAGCCGCCGAGCAGGGCCTCGACAACCGGACCATAACCGGCGCGCACGGACAGGCGATCGACCAGACGCGAACCGGCAGCGCCCTCGGCAGCAGCAGAGCCGCTCACGCCGCGCGCCATCAGCAGCGCCTCGCCCGAAGCCTTCTTTTGGTCCAGTGCCGCACGACCGGCACGCTCAAGCGTGGCGGCGTCATCAAACAGCAGGGCATCGATATCGCCGGCAAGCAGCTGCTCGACCAAGCCCTCAAGCTCACGAGGGGCCTCGAGCACATCTCCCAGGCGACCCGAGACATCATCGCCCAGTGCGCCCATCAGACGGCTCACCAGCGGCGAGCTGTCGGCCATGCGGGCATCGAGCTTCTTTTGGCTCGCGAGCTCAGAACGAACCTCGGACAGTTTATTGCGCGCCTCACTCTCGCGATTACGCAAGTCCTTCAACGCCGCACGGGCGACCTCGGTGGCCTCGCGAGCATCAATCTGGGCCTGGCGGGCCTGATCGAGCGCACCGTCAAGTTCCTCAGCGCGGTCGCGACGGCTCTCGAGCGAGGCCGTGACCTCCTCGAGCTGCTCGTCGATCTGCTCCAGGCGCGAGGCGTACATGTTGTCCTCGACCTCGGCGTTGCTCAGCGAGTCCTTCACCTTGGCGAGCCCGAGCGCGGCGTTATCGGCCACACGCTGCACATCGCGCTGCTCGCGCGTGAGCTGCGAAATCTGATTGTCGAGCGCCACGCGACGCTCGTGGAGCTGGGCGGCGGCAGGTCCGGCGGCGTCAACGTCGTCCTGGGCCTGCATGTGCGCACCGGTCACCTCCTCAAGCTGGGCACGCGCATCCTCGAGCTCCTCGACCACGCGACGACGCTGATGCTCGGAGCTCGAGATCTGGCCGCGCATGTCGGACAGGCGCGACACCATGTTGTGGCCCTTTTCCTCGAGTAGGCGCATGTCGGAGTTGATGCGGCCGACCACGTCTTGCATATGGCGGCGCTGCTCGCCCAGATCGCCCACAAACAGGCCCTTTTCCTCGAGCATGACCTGGAGCTTCTCGAGCTCGCGCTCCTTTTCGCTCAAGCGGTATTGCGCAAGCTCAAGCTCGGCAGCGCCCTCCTTGGAGCGGCTCTCCAGGTCGTTCCACTGCGACTGCAGCGAACGAAGCTCGTCGACGGCCAGCATCTGCGTAAGCTCGTTCGCACGCGAGGACAGCTCTTTGTACTTGCGCGCACGATCGACCTGACGCTCCAGCGGGCGCAGCTGACGGGCAATCTCCTTATTAATGTCGCGGGCACGGGTCAGGTGCTCGTCCATCGATTTAATCTTTTTTAGTGCGCGCTCCTTGCGGCGCTTGTGCTTGGAGATGCCGGCGGCCTCCTCGATCAGGGCGCGGCGCTCCTCGGGGCGGCTCTGCAAAATGGCGTCGAGCTTGCCCTGGCTGATGATGGAATGCGTATCCTTGCCCAGGCCCGAATCGTGCAGGATGTCCTGAATGTCCATCAGGCGGCACGGGCTCGAGTTGATGAGGTACTCGCTTTCGCCCGAGCGGTACATGCGACGGGTAATGGCGACCTCGTCAAAGTCGACGGGCAGCATATGGTCCGAGTTATCGAGCACCAGCGTGACCTCGGCAACACCCACCGGCTTGCGCGCCGACGAGCCCGAGAAGATGACGTCCTCCATGGCCTGGCCGCGCAGCTGCTTGGCACTCTGCTCGCCCAGGACCCACAGAATCGAGTCGGAGATGTTCGATTTTCCCGAGCCGTTGGGACCGACGATGACGGTCAGGCCCGGCTCAAATGACATATGGGCGCGGTCGGCAAACGACTTAAACCCTTTGAGCGTGAGGGACTTGAGATACACGGTTCCTCGCTTAAACAGGCTTCTTGTTAAGAATCACGCCGTTGGTGGTGTAGCCCATGCGGTCGAGCGCCTCGAGTGCAGCGGCCCCCTCGGCCTCCTTCTTGGAGGAACCGGTGCCGCGGCCCTGGCGAATACCGTCGATGAGCACCACAGCGGTAAAGGTGGGCGCATGTGCGGGGCCCTCGGAGCCGACCAGCTTATACGCGGGAGGCTCGTGGCCGTCTGCCTGCACGCACTCCTGCAAGAACGACTTGGGGTTCGCGGGGTGCTCGGCACGCTCGGTGGCCAGGTGCGGCTTAAGCGTACGGTGGACGAACTCCGCCGCCGCATCCCAACCGGCATCCAGATACAACGCGCCCACAAGCGACTCGTAAACGTTCTCAAGCGCCGAGTGCAGGCCGCGCGCGCCGGTACCGGTCTCGGAGGCGCCAAAGATGATGATGTCGTCGATACCCAGCTCGTGCGACACCTCGGACAGCGTGGCACCCGAGACAAGGGACACCTTCAGGCGTGTGAGCTTGCCCTCGTCAAACTCGGGATAGGACTCAAAGAGCGAACGGGCCACCACGGCGCCCAAAATGGAATCGCCCAAAAATTCAAGGCGCTCATAGCTGGCAGAGACCGGCAGGCCCTCGACGGCCGAGGGATGCGTGAGCGCCGCGCGCAGCAGCACCTTGTTATTGAACTCATGGCCCAGAATCTCCTGGGCGCGCGTGAGTCGTTCAGACAAAGCCAAGACTTAGGCCTCCTTGGCGTTTTCGATCGCGTCGACGGCGTCGGCGACAGAGTTGAGCGACAGCAGGGTCTCGTCATCGATTTCGAGGTCGAACTCGTCCTCGATGGCCGTCACCAGCTGCAGACGCTCGAGCGAATCGGCATCGAGATCGTCAAAAGTGGTCTCGTCGCTAATGTCAGCGACATCGACACCCAGCACGTCAGCGGCGACTTCGGCGATCTTATCGAAGATTTCGGAGCGGTCCATAGCGCTTCCTCTCGTATGTCATGGAACACAACACAACACGGCAATCGGAGCCGCGTTGCAATACGGCTCCGATTCTACCCCACACGGTACAGGTTGAGCCACGTAACGGGGCTCTTACAAAACGATACCGTCCATGGAATTGGCAACGTCCTGGACAAGCCCGGCACGCACGGCCTGGGCCGCGGCAAGCGTACCGTTCTTGACGGCCTCGACCGACGTGGCGCCGTGGCCGATCAACACGACACCGCGCAGGCCCAGCAGAATCGCGCCGCCCTTGGCGTCGCCCGAAAGCTTGGCCTTAATCTCGCGCATCTGCTTTTTAATGAGCAGCGCGGCGATCTTGGTGCCGAGCGAGGACATAAAGGCACCCTTGAGCTCCTGCAGCAAAAACTTGGCAGCGCCCTCGGTGGCCTTGAGCGCGATGTTGCCCGACATGCCGTCGGCGACCACGACGTCAAAATTGCCCGACGTAAGATCGGTACCCTCACAGTTGCCCACAAAGCCGGGAACCGCGGTCTTCATGGCCGGGAAGCACGACTTGGTAAAGTTGGAGCCCTTCTCGTCCTCGGTGCCGTTGGCAAGCAGGCCCACGCGGGGATGCTCAATGCCCAAAACCACGCGGGCATAGGCCGCGCCCATCTGGGCGAAACGCACCATGTCGTCCACCGTGACATCGGGATTGGCGCCCATATCGCACAGCACCGTCAGGCCGCCGGCGCGATTGGGCAGTGCGTTGGTCAGGCACGGACGGACCGGCTGCTTCTTGCCCTCTGCCAAATACCTAAACGGCGTCACGTAGGCGGTGGCAGCGGCGGTCATGGCACCGGTCGAGCCGGCGGAGAAGAACGCATCCGCGTTGCCCTTCTTAATGGCGCGGCAAGAAAGCACGATCGACGACTTACGCTTGGTCATCACGGCGCGAATGGGATTGTCATCCATGGCGATAACGTCAGGTGCCTCAAGGGCCTCAACACGTGCATGGGAAGCTGCAAAGGGATTGACGATTTCGGCGGGGCCAGCTGCCAAGACCTCGATATCGGAATCGGCGGCAAGCGCAGCCTCGATACCATCAAGAACAACCTGAGGTTTCTCGTCTCCGCCCACAACGTCTACACAAACGCGAACGTTACTCATATACAAGCTCCTTATACAAAAATGGCCGACTCATTGAGCCGGCCATTGTGGTTCCATTTGGAACGGCATCGCATCCAGAGTATACCGTTACTCGGTAACGATAACCTCGCGGTCCTTGTAGAAACCGCAGCTGGGGCACACGTGGTGCGGAAGCTTGACAGCGCCGCAACGGGGGCACGTGGACTGAGCCGCAGCCGAGATCTTCATGTTGGCGGAACGACGGGTGTGAGTGCGGATACGACCCTGCTTTTGTTTAGGTACGGGCATAGTGACCTTCCTTATGAACTATCCAGTGTGGCGATTACGCGCAAGTAGCGATACTACCACAGTTTTACTCGTCAAGCTTGAGATTCTTCAATGCTGCAAATGGATTTTCCGTGGCAGCGGCCCATTCTGCCTCTGCCTGGGCGGCGCAATCGCATTGCTCGACGTTGAGATTGATGCCGCAAGTGGGGCACAAACCGCGACAATCGGGCTTGCAAAGCACCACAAACGGCGTGTCCATAACGACCGCGTCATTGATGGGCTCGCCCAGATCGACGATGCGGTCCTCACCCAGGAGCTCGTAGCCATCCTCGTAGGCCTCGGGATCCTCGGGCTCCTCAAAGAGGTAGAACTCCTCGATCTCGCCGGCGATATCAAACGAGGCGGGCTCCAGGCAACGGTCGCACTCGCCGGTGGCGTGCGCACGGACCATGCCCGTGAGCAAGACACCGGTACCGGCATTGGTAAAGACAACGTCGTAGTCGATGCCGTCCTGAAGCTGGTACTCCTTCTCGCCCACCGTGTAGGTGGCGACATCGACCTTACCGGTCAGCGGGTATGAGTCTCCGGGAAACTCGAGCTGCTCGGAAAGATCGACGGTAACGCTCGGGAACTCAGCCATTACCACTGACCATTCTGTTGGGCGGCACCCTCGTTGAGCTGCTGACGGCAACGGGTAACGGTGCCGGTCAGGCTCTTGAGGTTCTCCTCCAGGTGCGTAAAGACCTGCTCTGCGTAGTCCTCGGCAGCATAACGCGTCTCCCGCTCGTACTGCTGGGCACGATCGCGGATGTCGTCGGCCTGCTGCTGCGCAAGGCGGACGATCTCCTGCTCACCGGCAATGGTGAGGGCCTGCTGCTGAGCGTCGGCGATGATGGAATCGGCCTGGGCGGCGGCGGAAGCCATAAGCTCCTCGCGCTCCTTAAGGATACGGCGGGACTTCTGCCACTCCTCAGGATAGCTCATGCGGATCTCGTCGAGGATGTTGAAGAACACGTCGGCGTCGATGACCTTGAACTGAGCGTTCTTGCCGAAAGGCGGCTTGGCTTCCTCGATCAGCCCTTCGAGCTCATCGACCAAGCTGACGATCCTATCGCCAGGAAAATTCTCGCCCGGCATCCGGTCTCCTTTCATAGGTAACATATCATCGTGCTAGTTTACCACATGCCACCAGGCAATAAGAAACGTCACGAAAAGCGATGTTTAAGCGCTTCGACCACGTTGGACGGGACAAACGTCGATACATCGCTGCCGAGCGAGGCGATCTGGCGAACGACCGAGCTCGAGATGTAACCGTACTGCGGAGCACTCATGACAAAGATGGACTCCAGCTCGCTATCCAAGCGATAATTGAGGTCGGCCTGCTGCAGCTCATACTCAAAGTCGGTCATGGCGCGCAGGCCCTTGACCACGGCTCCCGCCCCCTGCTCACGAGCGAAGTCGACCAAGAGGCCGGTAAAGGGCAGGACTTCGACGCCGTCGATATTACCGAGCGCCTCGCGGGCCAGCGCCACGCGCTCATCGAGCATAAACGTGGTACCTACACCGTTTTTACCTTGCGACTCGGCAACAGCGACGATCACGCTGGGAAAGATGCGGCGGGCACGGCGGATCACATCGATATGCCCAAACGTGATGGGATCGAAGGTGCCCGGGACGATCACGCGGTTGATGGTGTCATTCATGGGCGTCCTCCTGAAACGTCGCGGCATCGTTGTTGTCGGTATCGGTGCCGGCGCTATCGCCCTCACCATCGTCATCGCCGACCCAACGAAGCAGGTCGACCGAGGTAATGCCGTAGCGCTTCTCACGTACAGTCTCAAAGCCTACCGGATGCGCGCCCGCATCGGCGGCGGCATGCTCAAACAGGGCAAAAGCGCCAGGTGCAAACAGACCCTGCTGAGCCAGGTTCTGCAGCAGTTCCTCGACCGGCTCGGCACCAAAAGCATAGGGCGGGTCGAGCAGGACCAGATCAAAGGGGCCGCCCGGCACACGACCGCGCGAGGCACTCACCAGCATGTCGCCCGTGACCACACGCCAACGTGAACGGTCACGGCAGAGCGACTCGATATTCTTGGTAATGAGCCACGCGGCGTTGCGATCGATCTCAAACGTCGTGAGCGAGCGGGCCCCACGAGAGAGCATCTCTAACCCTAAGGCGCCGGAGCCGCCAAAGGCGTCCAGCACACGAACCTCGTCCAGATCGAAGTCGAATGCCGACATGACCATAGATGCGCACGCCTCACGTACGCGATCAGTCGTGGGGCGGGTGACATCGCGACCACGGGGCTCCTCGATCTTACGACCGCGCCATTCGCCGCCGATGATTCTCATCCTCCGCTGACCTCCTTAAATATGTGTCGATATCGCATGGCGACCGCATCGCGCAGGGGGCGCGTCGCCACGGAGTCAAGGGTGCAAGCATACCGCAAGAGCTCGACCGCGTCCAAATGGGCCCACTCGATCAGCTCCTCGTCGGCATCCAGATCGACAAAGCGCAAGGTCACGCCGCCGTGCTGGCGGTACCCCAGGATTTCGCCCTCGTGACGCAGACGCAGGTCCATCTGGGCGAGCGTAAAACCGTCCGAGGTCTTTTCGAGCGACTGCAGGCGGTCTTGTGCCGCCGACGCGCCGCCGTTGCCCTTGGAGTGCGTCATGACCAGGCACGTGCCCGACACGCTGCCACGGCCCACGCGACCGCGCAGCTGGTGCAAGGCAGCCAAACCAAAGCGCTCGCCGTTCTCGATAACCATGACGGTGGCATTGGGCACGTCGACGCCCACCTCGACCACCGTAGTCGAGACGAGCACGTCAATCTCGCCACGCTTGAAGGCATCGATGACCCGATCCTTCTCCCCCGCCGGCATACGGCCGTGAAGGCGCTCGACGGTAAGCCCCGGCAACGCAAGACGCAGTCGGTCGAGCTCGGTTGCCGTATCGTGAAGCGGCACGGGGACCGTCACGCGGCCCTCGTCGTCGCGGGCAATACCGGGCACGTCTTCCAGCTCATCGGCCGAATCGCTCGGCTCCACGAGCGGACAAATCACGTAGGCCTGCTGACCCTTTTCATGCGCCTCGCGAATGGCGCCATAGGCGAGGTCGCGGCTCGACTCGGTGAGCACGTGTGTGGTCACACCGGCACCCGGAACAGGCCGGTGGCGGATGATGCTCGTATCCAGATCCCCGTAGACCGAAAGCGCCAGCGTACGCGGGATCGGCGTGGCCGTCATAACGAGCAGGTCGGCACCCGGCCCCTTGGCACGCAGGGCATTGCGCTGGCCCACACCGAAGCGGTGCTGCTCGTCAATGACGACAAGCGACAGGTGCTTAAACGCCACGTCATCCGAAAGGACTGCGTGGGTTCCAAAGAGCACGTCGAGCTCGCCCGATTCCAGCTGGGTATGGATCTGCTCGCGCTCGACCGCCGGCGTGGCACCCGTCAGAAGCGCCCAGGACATGCCGGCCTGCGAGAGCAGAGGGCCGGTCTTATCGGCATATTGGCGCGCCAGCACGCCCGTGGGCGCCATAACGCAGGCCTGCGTGCCGCTATCGGCAGCCACAGCCAGTGCGCAGGCGGCAACGGCGGTCTTACCGGTACCGACATCACCCAACAGCAGGCGGTTCATCACGCGCCCGTCATCGCACATATCGCGCAGGATATCCTGGAACGCGGCCTCCTGCTCGTCGCTCAGCGAAAACGGTAGGGCTTGCTTGAGCGCGGCCAGGTGCTCGCCCGCGGTGTGGGCATAGGGCACCACATCGACCAGGCCGCCGTCGTTGCGCAGACGCAACGCCAGCTGCAGGTAGAGGCACTCCTCGTAGGCAAGCCGTGCGCGCGCGATATCGCGCTCGGCCATACTCGATGGAAAATGGATCGAACGCAACGCGCGGGCATTGCTCATGAGCTTCCGCTTTGCGCGCAACGGCGCGGGAATCGGATCGAACGGATTGCCGACGACCTCGAGCGCGCCGCTTACGATGCGGCGCATCCACGCCTGGCTCACGCCATCGCTCACGTAATGGACCGGCAGAATGGTGCCTGCGGCGCGCCCGTCCTCGAGCTTTTCAAAGTGGGGCGAGGCCATCTGCTTAAAACCGTAGGCAAACTCGACCTTGCCCATCACGGCCAGGCGGTCGCCCTGCTTAAGCTGCTGGGCAATCCAGGGCTGGCGGAAAAAGGCGACCTGCAGCACGCCCGTCTCGTCAACGAGTGAGACCTCAGTCACCTGCATGCGCGGACGCGGCTGCTTTTGGACGATACGGTCGACCGTGGCGATGATGGTGCACACGGTACCGATGGGCGCCATCTCGATAGACCAAGAACGGGTAAAGTCGAGGTATCGATGAGGGATATGGAGAAGGAGGTCCCCCACCGTCCGAATTCCCAGACGGCGAAGGGCCTCCTCACGTTTACCCGAAACATATTTGAGTCGCGCGATATCCTCGTCGAGCGCATTGCTCTGGGCAAAGCGCTCCGAGACGCGCGGCACGGAGCACAGCTCGGACATGGGCAGTTGCCTACTCGATCGAGAAGATCACGGGATAGAGCGGCTGCTCGCCACGATGGGCGTCGATCTCCAGATCGGGCTGAGCCTCCTCGATAGCGTCGACGATCTCCTGGAAGGCCTCATCGGACAGCTCCTCGCCGGCCAGAATCGTCAGCGCATCGCCCTCCTCTTCCTCCTGCATGCGGTTGATGCAGTCGAGCGTGACCTGCTTCACGTCGGAGCCGACCACGTCGATGGAGCCGGCGATGATACCCATGACGTCACCGGAGTGAATCGGAGAACCGTCAGAGGCACTGGAGTCGCGCACGGCGCGGGTGACCTCGCCATCGCGGACCTCGCTGATGGCGTCGACCATGGCGGCGACGGCATCCTCGAGCTCGGAATCGGGCAGGACCGCGAACAGCGCGGAGAAGGCCTGCGGGACGGTCTTGGTGGGAACGACGGCAACCTTCTTGTCCGTGCAGGCAGAAGCGGCAGCCTCGGCAGCCATGCGGATGTTGCCGTTGTTGGGCAGAATGATGACCGAGGTCGCGTTGACCTGGTCCACCGCGCCCAGCAGGTCTGCAGTCGAGGGGTTCATGGTCTGACCACCCGACACGATCACGTCGACGCCGAGGGACTTAAGGATGTCGGCCTCGCCAGAACCGGCGGCAACGGCGACAAAGCCCAGCGCCTTGGCGGGCTCGGCGGCCTTTTCCCGGTCCTCGTGAATCTTAGCGGTACGGTCGTGGGCCTCCATCTCCATGTTGTGGATAAAGACCTCGTAGATCTGACCAAGCTGCAGCATGTGCTCGAGCACCAGGTTGGGGGTGTTGGAGTGCACATGGATCTTGTAATCGGGGTAGGCACCCACGAGCAGCTCGCAGTCGCCCATGGAGCCCAAGAACTTAAGGCACTCGTCCTCGTCAAACGGGGCGTCGGCCTTAAAGAGGAACTCGTTGCAGTAGCGGAACTCCGAGCCCTCCCAATCGTCGTTGGCCTCGATCTCAACGCGACCAAGGGCCGCGTCGCGGGCAGAGCCAGCAGAATCAAACGTGGCGGAGAAATCCTCGACAACGGTGCTGCGGCCAAGCGCGGCGGCAACAAAGTTCTCAAGGAAAATAGCAAAGCCGAAGGCGCCGGAGTCAACCACGCCGTTCTCCTTCAGAACGGGCAGCAGGTCGGGCGTGCGAGCGACGGACTGATATGCCTCGACGACGATGGCGTCGAGCGCATCCTCGGCCGAGAACTTCTTCTTCTCGCACTCGTCTGCCTTGGTCGAGACATCGCGCAGGACCGTGAGGATCGTGCCCTCGATGGGCTTGCGGACAGCCTGGAAGGCAACCTTGACGGCGCGACGGAAGGCAAAGGCGATGTTGGCAGCCGTAATAGGCTCATCGGCAGAGACGAGGCCCTCGGCCACACCGCGCAGAATCTGCGAGGTGATGACGCCGGAGTTGCCGCGGGCACCCATCAGGGAGCCGTGGGTGATGGCGCCGGCGATGGCTTCCATGTCGGCGTCGGCAGGAAGAGCAGAAAGCTCCTTGGTCACCGAGGCGAGCGTGAGCGACATGTTGGTGCCGGTATCGCCATCGGGTACGGGGAAGACGTTGAGCTTGTTGATCTCCTCGGCCTTGTCGGAAACGGCAGCCGCAGCGATCGGAAAACAGGTGCGAATGGTCTTTGCAATCATGGGTATTTGAATCTCCGTTTTCGGATGCTAGTTCAGACGGCTCTTGAGCGCGTCGATGTGGATGCCGATCTTAAGGCTGGCGGGATCGATCTGGGCGATCTCCTGCAGAGTGAAGGCAACGGAGCTCGAAAGATTGTGGCAGACGGACTTCATGTTGACGCCGTTCTCGAGCACGACGTGAAGATCGACCGTAAGGCCGTTCTCGTCGGCGGAGACAAGCACGCCCTTGCGGAGGCGCTGACCGGCAAGCAGGCGCACGCTCTCGGCGCCCTGGAGCTGCTCAGCCATACCGACGACGCCATAGCACGTCATCGCGGCATAACCGGCAATATCGGCAATAACGTCGTTCGAGACGCTCAGGCTGCCGTTAATGGTCTCAGACACAAGAATCTCCTTATCTGGTGCTCGCGGCACCATGTCGTGGGAGCAATCATTGCAATATTCTACAACGACCGCGCCATGTTGAGGTGGTGGGTCGCGGGATTACATCCTCGACACGAAATGTTGATATGGCAACGTTCGAGTCAAGTGGTCGCGGCATGAAAAAACCCGCCGCATAAGCGACGGGTTTTACAACCTGGCTCCCCGGGTAGGACTCGAACCTACAACAGCGCGGTTAACAGCCGCGTGCTCTACCATTGAGCTACCGAGGAATAGGTGCGTGCTCTCAAGCAACGAAGTTTATTATACGGACGAATCAGCTTAGGGCAAGAACTTTTTTGAGATTTTTTCCGACCTAGTCATTGGGGACGTCCCCAATGACCACATGAAAGCGCCCCCAAGCGGATGTGCTTGAGGGCGCTTCTTGCTTGACTAGCTTTCGATATAGTCTTTGAGCTTGCTGCTGCGGCTCGGGTGGCGGAGCTTGGCCAAGGTCTTGGACTCGATCTGGCGGATACGCTCGCGCGTGACGCCAAACTCGCGGCCGACTTCCTCGAGCGTGCGGGGATGCCCGTCGACAAGGCCAAAGCGCAGCTCGATAACCTTGCGCTCACGATCGGCAAGCGAGTCGAGCACCTGGGTGAGCTGCTCCTGCAGCATGGAGAAGCTGGCGGCATCGGGCGGAACGATAGCCTGGGAGTCCTCGATGAAGTCGCCCAGCTGGGAATCCTCTTCCTCGCCGATGGGGGTCTCGAGCGACACGGGCTCCTGCGAAATCTTCTGGATCTCGCGGACGCGGTCGGCGCTCATGTCCATCTCGGCACCGATCTCCTCAGGGGTCGGGTCGCGACCCAGGTCCTGAAGGAGCTGGCGCTGCACGCGGACGAGCTTGTTGATGGTCTCGACCATATGCACGGGAATACGGATGGTACGGGCCTGATCGGCAATGGCGCGCGTAATGGCCTGACGGATCCACCACGTGGCGTACGTGGAGAACTTAAAGCCCTTCTGGTAGTCGAACTTCTCAACGGCGCGGATCAGACCGAGGTTGCCCTCCTGGATCAGGTCAAGGAACAGCATGCCGCGGCCGACATAGCGTTTGGCGATGGAGACGACCAGACGCAGGTTTGCGCTGATGAGTGCCTGCTTAGCTTCGAGGCCGACGTTCTCAATGCGCGTAAGACGACGCATCTCGGCACGCGTGAGCTCGAGCTCACCGGCATCGGCGGCCTCGAGCTTCTCGGTGGCCTCAAGACCGGCCTCGATCTTCATGGCCAGATCGACCTCTTCGGAGGCGGTCAGCAGGTCGACCTTGCCGATCTCTTTGAGGTACATACGAACCGGATCGCCGGTCAGCATCACCGTGGAGGCATCGATGCCACGCACGCGGGAGCGTGAACGGGACGTGCGCACGGTGCGCTTCTTCTTGCTCTTGGAAGAACCCATCTCGGCATCGGCCTGACGGGCCATCTTGAGCTCATGATCGTCGAGCGAGCCGGAATCGTGCTCGTCGTCGTCATCGAAATCGTCGGTATCGGTATCGTTATCGTCATCGTCGACGTCCATGGGGGCGTCGTCGTTACCGCTCGCGGAGATAATCTGGATGCCGCTGTTGCGCAGCGCGGAATACACCGCAGTGAGCTGCTCGTCAGAAACATCGATATCCTTCAGGGCGACCTGAATCTCGTCCTCGGTTACCGAAGTCCTGTTTGAGCCGTTGCCCATGAGCTTTGCAACGTAGGATTCCAGCCCAGTACCCGTGCTCTCAGTCTTTTTTGGCACAGATTCTCCCTTCATAGTCCACAGGACTCAATACTTTAGCACACACATTGACGTCTATACCCAAAAAGAGGACTGGATATAGGCGAGAATACGCTGGTTGACCACAACATCTAGGCCTGTTCGGTTCCTGCGGTCTCCAAACCGATCAAACGGAACGGGTCTGCCACGCCGCCGATCGACTTTTGGAGCTCGCGCTGGCGCTGAGAATCTTGCATCGCCTGCATCGTCAGTACACGGCGCGCCTCATCGTCGAGCGACCGGTCCTGGCGAAGCTTGGCCTGTGCGGCGCGCATGCGGCGCTTGATGGTGTAGAGCTCGAGGGTATCGAGCATAAACACGATGTTCGTCTCGGTGGGGTGCTTACTCGTCGACGAAATGCGCCCGGCGCTGACAAGCGATGCCGCCTCGGGACATACCGCGCGCGCCGCATCCATGCACGCCGTGGGGTCGGTGCCCGGCGGCGTAGCGAGCACGGCCCACGCGATAGACTCGTGACGCGGATCCACCCACTCGATCGAGCAGATGCGGTCGGCATACGTGCGGAACAGGTCGGGGTAGCTCGTGAGCATCGTCAGCAGCTCGCGCTCCCCCGCCAAAGACTTACGCTCTAGGTCGGTCAGCACGATCGGCGTCGCCGGTACCGCGGGCGCGCCCGTTGCATCGGCAACCGGCGCCGCGCCATCCATGCCAACCGGCACATCGATCGGAGGCATGTCGTCGACGACCTCGACCGGCGCGGCCCCATAGGCCTCGAGCGGCACATAGTCGTACGGCTCTTCCTCGACCGGTGTGGACACCGGCGGCGTCGCACCCGACGCCCAGGCACCGCGAGACGCCCCCTGCGAACCAGACGCCCGACCGCCTGCGCTGCCTGCGCGCTCGGTCTGCGCCCGCTGGCGCTCGTAGTTCTGCTCGCGACGACGCTCGGCGTCCTCACGCTTGGCAACATCGCGAAACACACGGCCTGAGCTCGAACGCACCGTCTCCAGATCCAAACCCAAAAGGTCGGCAATCTGGATAAAGTACGTATCGATCATGTAGCTATCGCGCAGCGGATAGATGAGTGTCAGTGCGTCCTCGAGCGCTTTGGCACGACCGCCCGGCGTGGTAATGTCGCTCGACTCCTGCAGCGAGCGGTACACAAAGTCCATGAGGGGCTCGGCGGCGTCGATACGCGCCTGCAACGCCTCGCCACCATGCGCGGTGATGAACTCCATGGGGTCGTTGCCGTCGGGAAGCACCACGCAGCGCAGGTCCATCGAATCCTGCTCGATAAACTGAATCGCGCGGCGCGCGGCCTTTTGACCGGCAGCGTCGCCATCGAACATATATACAATGCGCTTGGCAAAACGGGTGAGCGTCTTTACATGATGTTCCGTCAACGCCGTACCCAGCGTGGCGACGACGTTTTTGATCCCCGCCTCCCAGCAGGCGATACAGTCGGTATATCCCTCCACCACGATGGCGGTATCCTGCGCGACGATAAACTCCTTAGCCCAGTTAAAGCCGTAGAGGTTTCGCTTTTTATGGAACACGCTCGTCTCGGCGGTGTTGAGGTACTTAGGCTGGCCGTCGCCCATAATGCGCCCGCCAAAGGCGATGTTATGACCCTGCTCATCAAAGATGGGAAACATCACGCGGTCGTAAAAACGATCGGCAAGCCGCCCGCGCCCACGGCTCACGGCCACGTTGGCGTCGATCATCTCCTGCGGGGTAAAGCCCGCCTGCGACAGATGCGACACCAGCGCGTTGCGACCCGGAGCGAAGCCCAGGCAGTAGCGGCGGCAGACGTCGCCGCCCATACCGCGGCTGGCAAAGTACTCGCGCGGACGGCTGTCCTTACCGCGCATAAGCATGGTGTGATAGAACTGGGCGGTCTCGGCGCACAGGTCATAGATGCGGGCGCGCTTGGTGCCGCGCTCGCGATAGGCGCCGGTATCGTGCAGCTCAATGCCGGCACGGTCGGCCAGGTAGCGAATCGACTCAGGGAAGCTCAGGTTCTCGCGCTTCATGATGTAGGTGAAGACATCGCCGCCCTCGCCACAGCCAAAGCAGTGCCACACCTGCGTGGCGGGGATAATGTGAAACGACGGGGTCTTTTCGCCATGGAAGGGGCAGCAACCCCAAAACTCATGGCCGCGGGGCTTGAGCTCAACCGTTTCCTGCACGATGGCAACCAGGTCGGACGCAGCGCGTACCTGGTCTTTTTCCTCATCGCTAATCACGGATGCTCACCCCCTGCTCACCCAAATGATGACGGATATCGTCAATATTACCCTCGACGGTCGCGATAAGCTCGTCCAGCGAATCGAACACACGCGATGGGCGCAGCCAACGCGTAAACGCCAGCGACACCGAGGCGCCGTACAGGTCACCCGCATACCCGATCAAGTTGGCCTCGAGATGCGCCGAGGCGGAATCGTCGGCATACGTCGGCGGCAGGCCCACGTTGACGGCGGCAGGCCACACGGTATCGTCAACCAGAACAAGACCCTCGTAGACACCATCGGCAGGTACCTGAATGCCCTCGGGCACCTGGATGTTTGCCGTGGGAAAACCCATGTCGGAGCCCTGGTGACGACCGCCGGCAACAATACCGCGCAGCATGTACGGGCGGCCGAGCAGCTCGGCGGCAAGCTCAACATGACCCTGGCACAGCTCCTGGCGAATCCGGGTGGCGCAGATTGTCTGTCCATCGACGCACAGTAGCTCGTGGCCATAGACGTCAACGCCGCGCTCGGCACCCCATGCCTGCATCTCGGCAACGCCCGATGCGCCGCCGCGACCCAGCCTAAAGTCGCTACCCACACGAATCGAGCGGATATCGACGACGCGCGAAAGCAACTTAAGAAAGCCTACGTGGTCAAGTGCCGCCACCGCGGGCGTAAAGGGAACGGCCACGACCGCATCGACCCCGGTGAGAGCCAGGGCATGCAGACGGTCGGCCGTCGTCATCAGTTTTTGAGCGGGTGAAGAGCTCACCACCACGTCCGGGTCGGGATCGAAGGTGACCACGAGCGCCTTGCAGCCGTGAGCATGCGCATCGCGAACGACCTCGTCTATCAGTTCGTGATGCCCCCGATGCACGCCATCGAATACGCCGATGGCAATCGACGCGGCGCCCAGGCAAGCGCAATCATCAAATGCATCGGCGGCAACGATGCGAGCCTCATCCGACTCGCCCGCGAAAAAAATACGCGCGAGCTCGTGGGAGGCCAGCATCATCGAACACCGCCGATCGCCTGCGGAAAGACGTGCTCCATAACAAAGCGACCGCCCTCGATACGGGCGAGCGCCTTGAGCCCGCCATCGAGCACCAGCGCAAACGGCGCCTTCGACGCATCGAAGCCCACAAGCGCGCGCTCAATAGAAATACGACGTCCGCACAGCAGATCGTCGGCAAGATCACCCGGCAAGTCGACGCGCGTGGCGCCTAGTGCCGCAATGGGATCCAGGGCAAAGCCGGCAGCGGACTCGGCAGAAAGCTCCTCGACCGCATGGCAAGCACCGATGGAGACAATGCCGGAAGCCGTTCGGCGCAGCGCGGAAATATGTGCCGCGTTGTCGCAGGCACGACCCAAGTCGCGGGCGAGCGCACGGATATAGGTGCCCTTGCTCACCGAAAACGCCACAGTCCAAACGCAAGCGTCGCCCTCGCCGCTCACGGCAATCAGATCGGCGGAGTACACCTCGACCGGACGCGGGGGCAACTCAACGGCATTGCCCTCGCGCGCAGACTTATAGGCGCGCACGCCGTTGACAGAAATGGCCGAAAACGCCGGCGGCACCTGCATCTGAGGGCCCAACATAGCGCACAGGCGCTCGCGGGCATAGGCCGGATCGCGCAGGTCGGCGGCAATGGGCACTGTGCGGACGGCCTCGCCTTCCGCATCATCGGTATTGGTCTCGACGCCAAACGAAATGTCGGCGACGTAGCTTTTGGTATCGAGCGTGAGCATGCCCAGCAGACGCGTGGCCTGGCCCACGCCCACCACCATGACACCCGATGCCATGGGGTCGAGCGTTCCGGCATGACCGACGCGCCGCTCATGGAGGGCGCGTCGGCATTGCGAAACAACGTCATGAGACGTGCAGCCCACCGGCTTATCGACGGCGAGCAGCATATTAAGTTGAGAAGGTGTACGACGAGCCATGTACCATCCAAAAAGTTAGAGCTCGACGGTCACCGAAGCGGGATCTTCCCCTACCAGCTCGGCCAGCATGGGAAGTGCCGTGGTGAGCGTCTCGGAAATCGTTCCGGCGTTGGTAAAGCCGGCGGCAGCGTGGTGCCCACCTCCGCCAAAGTTGGCCGCAATCTCGGAAACATCAAGATCGCCCTTGGAGCGCAGGTTGCCTCGTACCTTGGTATCGTCCTCGATGCCCTTAAGAAACAGGCAGACCTCGACACCCATCACCGAGCGCACCACATCGACCAGGCCGTCGCACTCATCAGAGGTGACGCCGCATTCCTTAAGGTCACTTTCGTACGCGTAGCTATACGCCACGCGCCCGTGCGCGACCGTCTTGATGCGACCCATGACGATGGACTTGAGGTGCAAGAACTCGACGCGCTGGCTCTGGTAGACCTCGAGCGCGACGCGTGCCGGATCGGCACCGTGCGCCACCAGACGCGAGGCGGCATGAAACGCTGCGGCGTCGGCGTTCTGATACTGAAAACGACCGGTGTCGGTGACCAGGCCGCACAGCAGGCAGGTAGCGATACTGTCGCTTGCGGTAATGCCGCAATCGGCCAAAAATCGGTCGATAATCATGGCGCAAGCAGCAGCATTGACGCACCTAAGGCTGACCTCGGCAAACTCCTCGCGTGCCGGGTGATGATCAAAGCAAGCCACGTGGGCCGAACGACGCAGGACCTCGGCGGAATTATTGAGGCGCTCGACGACCGGCACGTCTACCGAAATGAACAGGTCCGGGTTGCCGGTGTAGGCAGATGCCGGCACCAGAAGATCGGCACCCTCCATAAAACGGTAGATACGCGGAACGGGATCGTCGTCTGCCAACAGCAGGGCGATGTCCTTGTCGGGAAACACCTTCATAAGCGAAAGGCCAAGGCCCAACACGGAGCCCAGGGCATCGCCATCGGGAGAGGTGTGACCCGAGATCGCAACGGAGGACGCATCCTCGATGAGCTCGAGGATGCGTCGTTTAATATCTGCAGACTCGCACGAGGTGAGGTCGGCGGAATTAGTCATCTAAAGCTGCCTCCTGGGCGGCATCCGCTATGGGGTAGCCGTCCTCGTCCTTTTCGATCGCAAGCGTGGCCGGAACGTTTTCCAGCGCACGTGTGATGCGCTCGGCCTCATCGGTCGAGCGATCGATGCGAAAATCGAGCTCGGGCGTGACGCGCCAATCGAGCGAGCGAGCCAACAGGCTGCGAATACGGCCCTTGGCGCTGGCAAGCGCCTCCATGACCTCATCGTAGCGGCTCGCATCGCACGACACGTACACGCGCGCGAACGAACGGTCCACCGCGACCTCGACCGCAGTCAGGGTGACCAGGTCAAGACGCGGATCGGAAACCTCAAAGAGCAGGATATAACCAAGCTTCTCGCGAAGCTGCTCGCCCAAACGGCGGGTTGCCTGCGTTTGCTTCATAGCGCTACCCCCTACTCGGTACGGGCAACCTGGTCGATGCGGTAACCCTCGATCTGATCGCCGGGCTTGATGTCCTGGAAGTTCTCCAGGCCAATGCCGCCCTCGGAACCGCTCTTGAGGCTCTTGGCCTCGTCCTTGTAGTGGCGCATCGAGGCAATCTTGCCGTTGAAGACCACAATGCCGTCACGCACCAGGCGCACGGAATCGGTCGCGGCGATCTCGCCCTCCTCCACGCGGACACCAGCGGCGATGCCGACTTTGGGCACCTTGAAGGTGTCCAGGACGGTCGCGGTACCCGTGGAGACCTCGACCTCGGTGGGCTTGAGCATGCCGATGCGGGCAGCGTCGAGCTCCTCGAGGCACTTATAGATAACGTCGTAGCAACGAATCTCGACGCCCTCGCGCTCGGCTGCGGAGCGGGCCTTGCCGTCGGGACGCACGCCAAAGCCGATGATGATGGCGTTGGAGGCGTCGGCCAGGACGACGTCGGTCTCGTTGATGGCACCGACGGCGGAGTGGATCGTGTTGATGCGGACCTCGGACTGATCCATCTTGTCGAGCGAGTCCTGAAGGGCCTCGATGGAACCCTGGACGTCGGCCTTGATGATCAGGTTGAGCTCCTTGACCTCGGCGTCGGCGATGGTCTCGAAGAGGTTCTCGAGCGTGACGTGCTTCACGCGGCTCTGCTCCTCGATACGGGCCTTGAGCGAACGCTCATCGGCCAGGGCGCGAGCCTCGCGCTCATCCTCGAACACGCGGAACTCGTCACCGGCGTTGGGCACGGACTGCAGGCCCAGGATCTCGACGGCGTCGGAGGGGCCGGCCTCGGTGACGTCGTTGCCCTTGGGATCGAGCATGGCGCGGACGCGGCCGTAGGTAAGGCCGGCGACCAGCGTATCGCCCACGTGCAGGGTACCGCGGGTCACCAGCACGGTAGCGACCGAACCGCGGCCCTTGTCGAGCTTAGCCTCGAGGACGTTACCGGAGGCAAAGGTGTCGGGGTTGGCCTTGAGCTCGAGCACGTCGGCCTGGAGCAGCACGGTCTCGAGCAGGTCGTCGATACCGATCTTCTGCTTGGCCGAGATGTTGACGAACATGTTCTGTCCGCCCCACTCCTCGGGGATGATGCCGTACTCGGTGAGCTCCTGGCGCACGCGGTCGGGGTTAGCGCCCGGCTTATCGATCTTGTTGACGGCGACGACGATGGGTACGCCGGCGGCCTTGGCGTGGTTGATCGACTCGATGGTCTGAGGCATGACGCCGTCGTCGGCAGCCACGATCAGGATGACGATGTCGGTCACCTTGGCGCCGCGGGCACGCATGGCCGTAAAGGTGGCGTGGCCCGGGGTATCGATGAAGGTGATCTTGCGGTCGTTGATCATGACCTGCGAAGCGCCGATGGCCTGGGTAATGCCGCCCGCCTCGCCGGCAGCGACACCGGTGTGACGGATGGCGTCGAGCAAGCTCGTCTTGCCGTGGTCGACGTGACCCATGACGGTGACGACCGGGGCGCGGGGCTTAAGGTCGGCGGGATCGTCGTAGAACGAGAAGGTGTTCTCCTCCTCGGGGGTGATGATCTTGATCTGACGGCCAAGGTCGTCGGCAACGAGCTCGACGAGGTCGTCGGACATGGACTGCGTCATCGTGAGCGGCGTGCCCAGCAGGAACAGGCGCTTGATGATGTCGTTGGCCGGAACGTCGAGCGCCTCGGCGAGCTCCTGGACGGTAACGCCCTGGGAGACCTTGATGGCGTCGAGCTCCTCGGGGTTCACGCCCTGGGCCAGCGCCTCCTCAATCTTGCGCTCCTCCTGAGCCTTAGCAGCCTCGCGCTCGCGCTTCTCCTTGCGCTTCTTGCGGCGACCGGTAGACTCGCGAGAGGCCTCCTCGACGGCGGCGCGGGCCTCCTCGAGCACCTTCTCGCGGCTGTACTCCTCGGCCTCACGCGCCATGCGGCTGTAGTGGTCCTCATCGTTGCCGTGACCGCCCTTGCGCTTCTTGCCCTTGCCCTGCTTATCGGGGTTGGGGAAGTCCATGCCGGCAGCGACGTTGTTGCTGGCGTTGGTGCGATGGCTGTGCGGACGGCTCTCGGAGGCGTGGCGATCGGAGTTGTTGTCGGAGGCGTTGCGATCGTTACGACGGCCACCGCGACGGTCGTTGTTGCCGCCACGACGGTTGCCGCGCTCGGAGGCGCGCTCGGCCTTGGCCTTCTCCTCGGCGTCCTTCTTCTCCTTGAGCACGGTCTCCTGTGCGGCGATCTGGTCGAGCAGCGAACGGAAGCGCGAGCCGGAGTCGGAAGCGGGGACGGCGCGGCGCTGGGCCTCGCGGGCAGCCTCCTCCTTCTCGCGGGCAAGGCGCTCCTGCTCGGCCTTCTTCTTGGCCTCGGCCTCGGCGCGGGCGGCCTCCTCGGCAGCCTGGGCGGCGGCGAACTGGCGGCGCTCCTCCTCGCGTGCCTTCTCGGCGGCGATGCGCTCACGCTCGGCCTCGGCAGCGCGCGCTGCCTCCTCGGCGGCGGCTGCCTCCTCCTCGGCCTGCTTGGCGGCCTCGACTTCCTTGGCGCGGGCCTCGATCACCGAGGCGAGCTGCTTGCGGACCATGGCGACGTAAGCGTCCTCCAGAGCGGAGGAAGCGGACTTAGCGGGAATCTTCATTTCGGCGAGATGACCCATCAGTTCCTTGGAGGTCATGCCGAACTCTTTGGCCAGGGTGGACACACGGACTTTTGCCATATGACTTCACCTACCCTTTCTGGCACCTTGGGTGCCTAGAGACTGAACGAGCGTGGGAGATGCGCCGGGACCCGCCCGGCGCGACAGCGCGCTAGATCAGGTCCTCCGCATCATCGAAGGCGTCGGTGTCGTGGACACCGCAGAAACGGGAGCCGGGGCGGGCTTGGTTGCGGCACTGGACGCCGTCCTCGGACACGTACTCGCAGCGACGGACATCATCGTCCTCCTCGTCACCGATCAGGTCGGCAGCGGGCTCCTCGTGAACGGGGACGTTCTTGAGGATGTCGGCGGCAAGGGTCTCGGACTTGATGTCGATGTGCCAGCCGGTCAGGCGAGCGGCGAGGCGGGCGTTCTGGCCCTCCTTGCCGATGGCGAGCGAAAGCTGGTCGTCGGGCACGATGACGCCGGCATAGGCCTTCTCCTCGTCGATGAGGACGCGGGTGACCTTGGCAGGCGACAGGGCGTTGGCGACGTAGACGGCCGGATCGGCATCCCACAGGATGACGTCGACGCGCTCGCCACGGAGTTCGCCCACGACGGCGCGAACACGGCTGCCCTTGGGGCCGACGCAGGCGCCCACGGGATCCAGGCGGTCGTCGAGCGAGTGGACGGCGACCTTGGAGCGCTGGCCGGGCTCACGGGCGATCGACTTGATCTGGACGGTGCCCTCATAGATCTCGGGCACCTCCTGCTCAAACAGACGACGCATGAGCTCGGGGTGGGTGCGGGAGATGACAATCGGCGGACGGCTGTGCTCGCCGCGAACCGGCTGCAGGTTGGAGTTGGGATCGCGCACGTCGATAATCACGGCCTTGATGTGCTGGTTGTGCAGGTAGCGCTCGCCCATCGGACGCTCGTTGCGCTCGTTCTCGTAACGGCGCTGGTCAAAGTGCGGCAGCTCGGCCTCGACGCCATCGCGGATCTTGACGATCGTAAAGTCGGGCGTGGACTGCAGCACGGTACCGCTGATGAGGTCACCGATACGGTCGGAAAACTCCTCATAGATCTGCTCACGAGCGGAGTTGCGCACGATGGCGTTGATCTCGGCCTTGGCGTGCTGGGCGGCGATGCGGCTCGTGTTCTTGGGGGTGACGTCGATCTCCTCGAACTCGGTGAAGTTGCCCTCCTCGTCCATGGAATCGTCGATCGGCTCCAGGCGGTAGACGTAAATCTTGCCGGTGGTGCGGTCGATGGTCACCTTGGCGCCCCACTCAAGATGCAGGATCTCGGCATAGCTCTTGGCGAGCGACTGCTCCAGGCGGTCGATCAGGTAGAGCTGGTCGATGTGCTTGTCCTGGCAAAGCTCCATCAGGGCGGACATCATGTCGGATGCTGCCATCTTACTTTCCTTCCTTCGCGGGCTTGAAGTCATAGGTGGGCTTCAACTTGCACTTTTTAACATCACAGAAATCGAGGGTGACGGACTCGCCGTCCTCGAGCTCGAGGGTCACGTCCGTCTCGGTCGCGGCGGCAATCTTGCCGGAGTACTTGCGACGGCCCTCGGTAGCGGTGGAGGTGAGCTCACAGTCCTCGCCCACAAAGCGGGCAAAGTCGCGCGGGCGGCGCAGCGGGCGCGCCATACCCGGGCTCGACACCTCGAGCGTGTAGCTCGAAGAAATGGGGTCGAGCTCCTCGATCACGTCGCCGACCCACTTGGTATTGGCCGTGACGTCGTTGAGCGACAGGCTCTGACCCTCGGCACCCTCGATACGCACACGCACGCAGGGGGCCTTGGTGGCGCCCACGAGCTCAACGTCGACAATGTCGACATCGTGCTGGGGAGCGACGGCCTCGAGCGCGTCGATGATCGCCTGCTCGGTCTTGGTCTTGACCATTGCGGCACCTCCATCCATACAAAAAAGAAGCGGGGCCGAAACCCCACTTCTTTCAATTACTACTTCATTTGCAAGCAAACTATACCAATACCTGCGAAAACGTGCAAGCGTCAAAGAAATTCGCAGGTCAGCGCGCCCACAGCTTCTCCACAAGAATAGGACAATTAGACGAGGACTCCTGTGCGGTGCTCCCCAAAAGCCCCAAAACGGGCCATGCGTCCCAGCGCGCCGACCGAATCGGGCCCTATGGGCATTCCATCCCTGGGCGCGCATCGGCCAGACTAGAGCCGAGAGGCATTCTGTAGCGAGAAAGCATACCGCACGCATTGACCGTACAACCGTCCAGTATCTCTACGGCAAGGAGGCACCATGGAACGCCTAGGCACCCTCTGCGCGACCACGCTCGTCATCGCTGCCTGCTCGATCGCCCTAGCGGGCTGCAGCAACATCGATGGTAAAACCGAACCATGCAAGCCGGATCTCGGCAGCACCAAAGCCATCGAGAAAACGACGCCTTCGGAGCGCTTCGACAAAATAGACGAAGATACAGTCGACCCCCAGGGCTTAGGTCCCGACCCTCAAGAACAGTTCCCCATCGACCTTGAGGCAGACGAGAACGTCCATGTTACCTGCATGGGCAAGGACACGGATGGCTACGGCGACGCCGTGTTGGTCTTTGCGGTGACAAACAACACCAATAACGACATGATGTTTGGCGATGTCGATGCTTATGCCTACGTCAACGGTGTCGTCCGCGACGTACGCATGCGCCAGCCCGTCGCCGCAGGCGAAGAAACGACCGCGATGCTCACCTTTGTAGGCACCTTCGACGATCCGGACTTTAATGTAAACAACGACCTCAACGACATCTACCTCAATATCTGGATGTTCGAAGAGCAGACGGGCAACGTCTACTTTAGAGACCTGGTGCACATTCCATAGCGGGTGACGCTCGGCACAAGCCAAGCAGGGCATATAACGCAAAACGAGGGACGACCCAATCGGATCGTCCCTCGTCTTTTGTGCGACAACTATGTGCGCGAAGTTTACTTAACCACCAGGTTGACCAGCTTACCGGGCACGCAGATGGCCTTGACGACCGTCTTGCCCTCGAGCCACTTGGCGACGGCGGCCTCGGCGGCAGTCTGCATTTCCTCGCTAGAGGCATCGCGGGCCACGTCGATGCGGCCACGGACCTTGCCGAGCACCTGGACGACGATCTGCACCGTGTCCTCGATGGACTCGGCCAGGTCAAACTCGGGCCAGGCGGCGGTGTAGGCGTTGCCCTCGCAGCCGAGCGCCTCGTGCCACAGCTCGTCGGCCCAGAACGGGCAGATGGGCGCCAGGACGCTCACGATGTCCTTGGCCACGCCGTAGCACAGAGCCTTGTCACGCTCAGCGCCCTCGGTGGCGTTGAGGTAGGCGCTCGCCGCGTTGACGAGCTCCATGACGGCCGAGATCGCGGTGTTGAACTGGCCGCGATCGAAGTCCTCGGTGCATTTGGCAATGGTGCGGTGACGCTCGCGGTAGAGCTTCATCGCGGTCTCGTCGAGCACGGACTTGTCGAAGGCCACGTTGGCGTCACCCGACTGGACGAGCTGCCACACGATACGCCAAGCGCGCTTGATAAAGCGGTTGGCGCCCTCGACGGCCTTGGGATCCCAGTCGAAGTCCTTCTCGGGAGGGGCGATAAACAGGATCGCCAGACGCATGGTGTCGGCGCCGTAGGGCTCGATGACCGAGCTCGGGGGCACGACGTTGCCCTTGGACTTGGACATGGTGTCGCCGTTCTCGTCCTTGACCATGCCCTGGCACAGCAGGTTGGTGAAGGGCTCGTCCACGCTCAGCAGGCCCAGGTCGCGTAGCGCCTTGGTAAAGAAGCGGCTGTAGAGCAGGTGCAGAATGGCGTGCTCGATGCCGCCGATATAGTTATCGACGGGCATCCAACGGTCTGCCGCCTCGCGGGAGAAGGGCAGCTCGGTGTTGTGCGGGTCGGTGTAACGCAGGTAATACCAGCTGGAGCAGGTGAACGTGTCCATAGTATCGGTCTCGCGCTTGGCCGGGCGGCCGCAGACCGGGCAGGTGGTCTCGTAGAAGTCCTTGCACTCGGCCAGGGTCTCGCCGGCGCCCAGGTCCAGGTTCTCAGGCAGCGTCACCGGCAGCTGATCCTCGGGCACGGGCACGATGCCGCAGTGCTCGCAGTGGATGGCCGGGATGGGGTTGCCCCAATAGCGTTGACGGCTGATGAGCCAGTCGCGCAGGCGGAACTCGACCTTGCGACGACCGCAGCCCATGGCCTCGAGGTCGGCCACGATGGCCGCCTCGCCCTCGGAGTGCTTGCCGCCGCGCATGCCGGTGTACTTGCCGGACTGGACGAGCGTGCCCTCGGCAGCGTGAGCGCAATCCCAGTCGACGTTCTCGGCATGGAAGGTATCGATGGTCTCGCCGCTGGCCTCGACGGCAGCGCGATCGTCATCGTCCAGGATGATCGGCACGATCGGCAGGTCGTACTTGCGGGCAAACTCAAAGTCGCGCTGGTCGCCGCAGGGAACGGCCATGACGGCGCCGGTGCCGTAGTCGGCAACGACATAATCGGCAACCCACACGGGGACCTTCTCGCCGTTCACGGGGTTCACCACGTAGCGGCCGGTAAATGCGCCGTGCTTCTCGAGGGTGCCCTGGGCACGCTCGACGGCAGAGATATGCTTGGAGTCCTCGACGATCTTGGTCACGGCCTCCTCGTACTCCGTGCCCTCGACGAGCTCGTGCAGACGAGCGTACTCGGGAGCCAGGACAAAGAAGGAGACGCCAAAGAGCGTATCGGCACGCGTGGTGAAGACGGTGATCTTGCCCTCGTCGCCCTCGATGGGCTCGCCATCCTGGTCGCACAGGGTAAAGTCGACCTCGGCGCCCTCGGAGCGGCCGATCCAGTTGGCCTGCATCTGCTTGACGCGCTCGGGCCAGCCGGGGAGCTTCTCCAGGTCGTCGAGCAGCTCCTGAGAGTAATCGGTAATCTTGTAGTACCACTGCTCCAGGTCGCGCTTCTCGGGCTCGGTGCCACAGCGCCAGCACTTGCCATCGGTAACCTGCTCGTTGGCCAGAACGGTCTTGCAGGTGGGGCACCAGTTGACCGGGTTTTTCTTGCGGTAGACCAGGCCCTTTTCCCACATCTTCTCAAAAATCCACTGGCCCCAGCGGTAATAGTCGGGGCTGCAGGTCTTGACCATGCGATCCAGATCGTAGGAGAAGCCCATCCGCTTCATCGTGGCGAGCGCCTGGTCCATGTTCTTATACGTCCAGGCGGCAGCCTGCGTGTTGTGCTTGATGGCGGCGTTCTCGGCGGGCAGGCCAAAGGCGTCAAAGCCGATGGGATGCAGCACGTCGTAGCCGCGCATGCGGGCCTGACGGGCCATGGCATCGCCTATGGTATAGTTGCGCGCGTGGCCCATGTGCAGGTCGCCCGACGGATACGGGAACATCTCGAGCACATACTTCTTGGGCTTGCTGTCGTCGGTGTCGACGGCAAAGAGGTTGGAGTCCTCCCAGGCCTTCATCCACTTGGACTCAATGGCCTGCGCGTCGTAGGCAGGGATCTCGTCCTTATGATCTGTGCAATCGCACATATCAGCTCCTTTAATCTTAGCTGGGGTCGGGCGGCTTAGCTTTATTCGCTACTGCGGACAGTCCTGCGCAAGACGAAGAGCACATTTAGTGCTCTTCTTTGCGTGCGGAACTTGTAGCGAACAAAGCTAAGCCGCCCGACCCTAAGGTTGACTCGACTGATAATAGCAAATACGACAAGCGAGATGCCTGCGACTTGCGGGCATCTCGCTTTATCTAAATAACGTGGTTGATACTCAACCTTTATGTGCAGCTCTTATCCTATCGATAAGACACAGACTGCTGCGAATCCTTAACGACAACGTCGTGGGCGCCGCCTTCGACGATGGAGGTCGAGCTCACCAGGGTCAGGCGTGCCTTTTCCTGGAGCTCGGGGATCGAGAGGGCACCGCAGTTGCACATCGTAGACTTGACCTTGTAGAGCGTGCCGCCCACGCCGTCCTTGAGGGAACCGGCGTAGGGAACGTAGGAGTCGACGCCCTCGACGAAGCTGAGCTTCGCGGCGCCGCCCAGGTCGTAGCGCTGCCAGTTGCGGGCACGCGCAGAGCCCTCGCCCCAGTACTCCTTCATGTACTGACCGTTGACGTTGACGCGCTCGGTCGGGCTCTCGTCGAAGCGGGCGAAGTAGCGGCCCAGCATCATAAAGTCGGCACCCATGGCAAGGGCGAGTGTCATGTGGTAGTCGTAGACGATGCCGCCGTCGGAGCACACGGGCACGTAGACACCGGTCTCCTCGTAGTACTCGTCACGGGCTCGGCAGACGTCGATCAGCGCGGTGGCCTGGCCACGGCCGATACCCTTGGTCTCGCGGGTAATGCAGATGGACCCACCGCCGATACCGACCTTGATGAAGTCGGCACCGCAGTCGGCCAAAAAGCGGAAGCCCTCGGCGTCGACGACGTTACCGGCACCGACCTTGACGTCCTCGCCGTAGTTGGCGCGGATCCACTCGATGGTGCGCTTCTGCCACTCGCTGAAGCCCTCGGAAGAATCGATGCACAAGACATCGGCACCGGCCTCGATGAGCAGCGGCACGCGCTCGGCATAGTCGCGGGTGTTGATACCGGCGCCGACCATGTAGCGCTTGTCGCCGTCGAGCAGCTCGTTGGGGTTGGTCTTGTGGCTGTCGTAGTCCTTGCGGAAGACGATGCCCATGAGGTGATCGTTATCGTCGACGATGGGCAGGGCGTTGAGCTTGTTGTCCCAGATGACGTCGTTGGCAACCTTGAGGCTGATGTTCTTGTCGCCCACGATGAGCTGCTCACGCGGGGTCATGAACTCGGAGACCTTCGTCTGGTGGTCATCGCGACTGGGGCGATAGTCACGGCTGGTGACGATGCCCAGGAGCTTTCCCTTGGGAGTGCCGTCGTCGGTAACCGGCATGGTGGAGTGACCGGTCTTCTCCTTGAGCTCGATGACCTGCTCCATGGTCATGTCGGGGGTCAGCGTGGAATCGGACTGAACGAAGCCGGCCTTGTGATCCTTGACGGCCTTGACCATAGCGGCCTCGGACTCGGCGCTCTGGGAACCGTAAATGAAGGACAGGCCACCCTCGGTAGCGAGCGCGACACCCATATCGACGCCCGAGACGGACTGCATGATAGCGGAAACCATGGGGATGTTCAGGGTGATTGCCGGCTTCTCACCGCGCTTAAAGCGGGTCAGCGGCGTCTTAAGAGAGACGTTGTTGGGGATGCACTGCGAGGACGAGTAACCAGGGACCAGCAGATACTCCGAAAACGTGTGGGACTCACCGGGAAAGAACGTAGCCATGTTTCTCCTTTTTCCATGCGACCGGTCGGCTGCAAGCCTCGTAGGACCCAGCCCAACCTTGGGCGCCCAATACTGGGGAAGTATGTTAACGCACTTTGACTGCTACAATGCATGATTTAAGAAGAGCACACGAGGGTTTGACGCATGCTTTGCGTTTGCCCAGCAAACACTTTAGCGGGGAGACGTGGAGCACATGGAGTACAAGACGACGGCAAAGTTGGTCATTCAAGCGTGCGACAAGGATCTGCCGGGCGTGTTTGGTCACGGCTGCGTCTTGCTGCTGCAAGGTATCGCCCGCGAGCACTCGCTCAACCGTGCCGCCAAGAGCATGGGCATGGCGTATTCCAAGGCCTGGCGCATTGTGAACGAAGCCGAAGGCCAGCTGGGCTGCAAGCTCATCGAGCGCGACGGCGCCCGCGGATCCACCCTCACCCCCGCCGGCGAGCGAGCCATAGCGGTCTACGAGGAGCTGCAGGCCGACATCAACAACGTCATCGCTACCAAAGCCAACGACCTCATCGCCAGCATCAAAGAGTAGCCAATTTGGGGCTTTTAGCCACACAACCCCTTCTCCTAAGTTGCGGTGAAATAGGGACTGTTTATGCGGTTAAAGTCGTAAATCAATCCATATTTCACCGCAACTTATGGAGTTGAGGATGATTTAGCTAGTTGCGGAGGGCATTATCTAGGTTGGCGGCCACGATCAAGGGATCGTCGGTGCCGGCGAAGAGGCGGATGGTGCTCCCCTGCTTGCCGCGTGGAGCCGAAAGACGCGTCGTTGCGCCGCCGGCGGACGATGTGCGAAACTCCTCCGGCAAAGCAACGAACAGATCATCCGCACTACGCTCGATAAGGTCGAATTCAACTGCCGGGCCAAAGCCGTGCTCGAGGATTCCCGTTGCAACCGCATGGTCGGGATGCGAGCTCAGCCCGGGATAGCGCACGTTGAGCACCATCTCGTTAGCGGCCAGATACTCTGCCAGCGCACGGGCACGGTCGAAATGCGCCTGCATGCGGACATCGAGCGAGTCCAGCCCTCGCTCCAGCACGTCGGCCTCGTCAGCAGGCATATCAAGCTTAGCCAAGGCACAGCCCTCAAGCAGGGCATGCGCGCACTCGGCAGCAGCATCCACATGATGTCGCTTGAGCTGCGAACGCGCCACCGAAGCGGCAACGAGCTTGCGCGGAGCCTCACCGGCGCACACGCGGTCGAGCGCCTCGAACGACAGCACGGCACCCAAGCGCAGCGGATCGCACCCAAAGGCGCCAGGCACCGTGTTATCCACCACGAGCAGTGCGCGGGCCTCACGCGCCGCGCGGCCCAGAGCGCGCAGATCGGGCACGCGCAGACCAAACCCGCCGATGGAGTTGACGAACCACCACAGGTGCGGACTCTCGGCATCAAACGAAGCATCAAAGCCCTTGGACGCGGCGGTAAACGCCGCAACCGACGGCGGGTCCACGAGCACAACGTTGCGTCCATCAAAGCCGCGGGCAAACGCATCGGCAAAGTCATCGGCAAACGCAACCAGGCGATCGCCGTGGCGCACGACCCCCAGAATCGACAGCGCCGCCGGCACATGCGAGGCCGTAAGCAGTCGCGCCCCACGCGCGCCGGCCCTCAAAGCCCAAGCCTCTTCTAGCTGCTGTACATCCACAAGGCACCGCCCTTTCATAAGCAAAAAACCCACGATACGGGTGTTCCCCGCATCGTGGGCAACGGCTGCAGTATAGCGCCGATATGCGACGAAACGCCTAGATGTTGAGCGTGTGATAGTTCACGCTCGCACCCGGAGCGTCAACCGTCACGCCATAGGCCTCGGGATAGATGCGCGTCGAAAACACGAGCGCGCCATCGTTCACAAATACCTCGACCGACGAGACATCGCCGACAATGCGCACGTTACGAACCTCGTCGATAGGCTCCCAGCGCACGGTGCGACCGCAGCCGGCAGAAGCGCGACCCTCATCGGTAAATCGCATCTCAAAGCGCGCGGGCAGCTCGCCATTGGCGGGCACAAACGCCAGCTTCAGCTCGCCATCAACGGTTGCGGTAAACGCGCCGTCGGCACCGTCAACAACAACGTCAAAGCAGGTATCGCCGGCAACCTCCAACGAGCCCTCCCCTACACGCACCGAGACATAATGGTGCTCAATCTCGCGCGCCGGCTGCTGCAGAACCACGCCGCTGGCACCGGCTGTAAGCTCACGCGGCACCGTCATGCAGTGCTGCCAGCCCGCAACCAGCGTCGGTGTGTTGCCATAGGTCGGCTCATCGGGCATGCCCATCCAGCCGATTAGAATATGGCGACCGTCCTCGGCCGTGAACTCCTGCGGCGCATAGAAGTCAAAACCAGCGTCCCACAGGCGGAACTCGCCCAGCTCATAAGCGTCCTTGCCACCCGTAATGTCTCCCGATACAGGCATGTAGCCAGCGGCATACACATTGCCGCGATCCCAACGACCGCCCTCAAGGCCCTGGGGCGAGAACGACAAAAATGCAGCGGTATCGCCATTCGCATCGAGCTCAATATAGCCAGGGCATTCCCACATAAAGCCAAAACGCTCGGGCGTAGACACACGGCTCTCGAGCTCCCAGCTCAGCATATCGGCCGAGCCATACACCAGGATCTCGCCCACATCGCGCTCGGCACCCTCGCCGTGCATAGCGCAAAATCGACTATCGACATGCGGCCCATCCACGCGACGACGTGCGCCCAGCACCATGTGATAACGCCCGTCCGCGTCACGCCACACCTTGGGATCGCGCACGTGGCAGGTCAAATCCTCGGGATAATCCTCGGACGCCAGCACCACGCGCTTTTGGTTGAACTCCCGACCGGCAAGGCCATCAACGCTCTCCACATAGACGGTATCGGCGCGGCGACCGGTATTGACGTAGTCGTACGTCCCGTCCGCATCGGATAGCTTCACGTTGCCTGTGTACAGCACGCGAATGCGACCGTCCTCGGCAAGCGCGGAGCCCGAATACACGCCATGACAGTCGAACGGCTCGTCGGGAAGCAACGGCGCTCCAACATATTCCCACTTCATAAGGTCGCGACTCGTCGCATGACCCCAGACCTTAACGCCGCCCTCGACATCAAACGGCGCATACTGAAAATAGGCATGGAACACGCCGCCCGCCTGGCAAAGACCGTTGGGGTCGTTAAGCCAACCCGCCGGCGGCATAATATGGAAGTGCTGGCCATACGCGCCATGACCGCACTCAGAGGCGGCGGCGTCAACAGCGGCAACCAGCTTTGCAAGGTCACGACCAAGTGCATTAGACATACCAAAGTCCTAACGGATCGAAAGTAACAAGGCGCCAGAGGTCGGCACCAGATACGGGAAACGCCCGCGAGCATACAACCCGCGGGCACCCCCTCAATCAAAAGCTCTTAGGCCTGCTCGGAAGCCTTGGGCTCGTCCTTGTACAGGACAAACGAGACGGCAAAGGAAACCAGCGCGGCGACCGCAAACATGATCGCGTACTGCACGGGCTGGGCCAAGCACAGCAGGATACCGAAGATGCCGGTAACGCCCGTGCCGGAGGCAGCCAGCGAGGTGAGCGCGCAGACCAGGGCGCCGCAGCCACCGCCGATGCAACCGGCGATGAAGGGCTTAAAGAAGCGCAGGTTCACACCAAAGATGGCCGGCTCGGTAATGCCCATGAAGGCGGACAGAGCCGAAGGAAGCGCCAGGCCCTTGATCTTGGCATCGCGGGTCTTAAAGGCAACGGCGAGTGCGGCGCCACCCTGGGCGATGTTGGCGGCACTGGCGATGGGCAGCCAATAGGTCACGCCGTACTGGGCGAGCTGGCCCAGGTCGATGGCGGTGTACATCTGGTGGATACCGGTAACGACCGTGGGGGCATAGAACAGACCGACGATAAAGGAACCGATGCCGAAGGGCAGGGTCAGCAGGGTCTGGATCAGACCGAGGATGGCGTTCTCGGCCCACACGAAGATGGGGCCGACGGCAACGAGCGTCACGAGCACGGTCACGAACACCGAGACGAGCGGGGTCACAAAGAGGTCGAACATCTCGGGAACGATCTTGTGCAGGCGCTTCTCGAGGAAGGCCAGAATGGCACAGGCGATAACGATGGGGATCACATGGCCCTGATAGCCGACCCACTCAAAGCTGTACACGCCGGGGATGACGGTGACCATGGTCTGCACGCCCTCGGAGGCAACCGTGTAGGCGCTCTGCAGCGAGGAGTTGATGAACGCACCGCCGACGACGGCACCCAGGTACGGGTTGGCGCCAAAGGCCTTGGCGGCGGAATAGCCGATCAGGATCTGCAGAATGCCGAAGGACGTGCCCGAGACCAGGTCGGCGATCTTATAGATAAAGTTATTGGTGTCGAGCGCGATAAAGCCGTTGGAGGCCATAAAGTTGAGAGCGCTCATAATGCCCAGCAGCAGGCCCGAAGCCACGATGGCGGGGATGATGGGGACAAAGACGTCGCCGAGTACCTTAATGGCACGCATAAAGATGTTCTGCTGCTGCGCCGCGGCCTCCTTGACCTCGGCCTTGGTGGCAGCCTCGACGCCGCTGATCGCGATGAACTCCTCGTAGACCTTGTTGACGGTGCCGGTACCAAAAATAATTTGGAGCTGGCCTTGAGCCTCGAAGACGCCCTTGGCGCCGTCGACGTTCTCGATGGCCTCTTTGTCAACCTTGGCGTTATCGGCGATCACCAGGCGCAGACGCGTGGCGCAGTGTGCGGCCGAAACAACGTTGTCGGCGCCACCGACGTTGTCGAGCACCTCTTGGGCTGATTTGCGGTAGTCCATGACTTCCCTTTCCTCCAACGGGCGCATGTGCACCCGGCCATTTTTGACACTTAAACTGTAATCGTTTTCAGTTTCATATGACTGCAATCGTTTTCATAGTAGGGTGAACGGTAGGAAAAAGCCGGCGAAAGGTAGTTTTAAAGCATAAACAGGAGACTCAGAGGCAGGCAGACGCGCCCAAGACCTAGACATTCATAAGCTGATGGCCGAGCTTGAGCGTCTTGAGACCGCTCTCCCCCTCCACGCCATCGAGCGTGTTGAGCAACATATTGGTCGCCTCGACGCCACTGGTCAGGTAGCCATAGTGCACGGTGGGAATGCCGCCCGTCAGCGCGCGTAAAAACGCGTTGTCGCCAAAACCGCTCACACGGTGTATGCCCTCGCCCATGCCGCGAACCTCATCGATAGCACGTAGCGCGCCCGCCGCCATGGTATCGGTCGCGCAGGCGATAAACGAAACATCGGGAGCGACGGAAAGCAGTTCACGCGCCGCACCATAGCCCGAGTCGAGCGTAAAGGACCCCTGGCGAATCAGGCTCGGATCAAGCGCCACGCCCGCGGCGCGCAAGCCGGCCTCAAAACCGCGACGGCGGTCATAACCGGCAGCGCGGTCCTCTTCGGTAACTCCAATATAGGCAATCTTGCCGTCCACGCGACCCGCGAGCGCATGGCCCAGCTCAAAGGCGGCCTCGTAATCGTCGTGGTAGACGCACGCCGCACCCTCAACATTCTGGCCGATCAGCACGATCGGCACGCGGCACGACTCAATCGCCCGACGATGCTCGTCGGTGATCATGGTTGCCACCAGCACAATGCCATCAACTGGGTGGTTTTGGAACAAATCGAGGTATTCGAGCTCGCGATCGGCCGCGTTGTCGGTGTTTGCAAGCAGCATCTGGTAGCCACGGTGACCGAGCACCTGGCCAATGCCAGCGGTAATGCGGCTCACTGACTCAGAGTTGATCTTGGGCACGATGACGCCGATGAGCTTGGTGGAGCCGGTGCGTAGCGCGCGAGCCTGGCTGGACCGCACGTATCCGGTCAGTTCAATCGCCTGCTTAATGCGCTCGGCCTTGTCCGTCGATATGTAGCCACCGTTGAGGTAGCGCGAGACGGCGGCGCTCGAAACGCCGGCCAGCTCGGCCACATCTTTCATCTTTACCACGAATACCCCTGTCATTGAAATCGCTTTCACCATGATACCCGTGCGAGCGACCGCATGACGTAGTGATTACATGATAGAGAAACGCGTGGAAACTAATGAGTCACTTGAGACATGTTTAGCGATTATCACTTCGCAGCCAGTTTTACCAGACGAGAATCACCCTAGCTGCAAAATCAAAAATACGCCCATGAAGAGCTTGACCTGAGCAGCAGCCTCGCAGACTTTCCTGGAAGGCCTCGGTGTCGAGCCTCGAAGAGTCGCAAGACGGCCTCGTATTGAAGCTACCGCATCGCGTATAGCCAACGAAGCGCGGGCGGGACGCCGCCAATGGCCAACGCCCCAACAATCAGTTACTCCTGACCATACCCCAGTTTTAAGTTCCGGCGACCTGCGGTTTTGTTACTGAAAATCAGGTTGCGCTCGGTGGTTTCCGATTTTCCCCGCACCTCCGAAATAACGACTCCGCATTGAGACCATTAGGCAGGACTGGTAGCGTCCAGAAATCTAGCCAAGTAGCTTCGACTCGATTCCCGCGAAATCAATAAGACCCGTTGAGTAATCCAAAATAAATAGCAGGCAGGTACCAAGAACCCACACCTCATCGGCCAAACGCAAAGTATCGTTTTGCGCCTTAACGATTGTCTCATGGTCAAGATCTCTATACTCAGACTCATAACCGGCCTCGCCGTTGTGGCCGCACAACCGAAGCGCCTTGATGGCAGTAAGCACTATCATTTCGTCAACGTCAGGCCTAATAAAATGCCTCTCAAAACTCTGGTATCTAGAAGCATCGCCAACGATTGACTTGTATTTCAAAACGTCTTCACGGGAAACAGTTCTGTTCAGATATTCCACGTCGGGCATTTTCAGAAAATGCTTACATGCCTCGACCATTGGATAGTTAACGTAGAGCTTGCCATTGTCTGTGCTCTCGTTAAAGTAACGTTGCATTTCCTCCAACCGTTCAGGCGAGAACCTATTATCTTGAAGCTCATAGTCAAAGACCAGCAAAACATCAGAATAATCCTGGTCAAATAACCACTTGTCCTCTTCGGAAGCACGTTCCTTAAGGACGCCGAGAAGCGATAAGTCGTCCTGAAAGCCGCCCGAAAACATCCTCTCGTAAAGCTCGTAGATATTTGTGTTATAGGAAACGATCTCATAGCCAATGTCGAGGCCATAGCACTCAAAGAGAGCATGAAAGAGTTTAATCTCTTGTTTTTCACCCTCAACGATAAGCAGGACTTGCTTCCTAGACATCGAATTCGCCAGCCTTATAGAGCTTTTCGAGGTTGTGCCCTTCCCTTAGCTCCCTATCTGTTGCATTGGCTGCGGAAATTATATTGTGATCCGAAAGAATGAATAAGCAATCTGGCCTAAGGATTTTATTGCTGAACAAATCTGTATTATGCGATGCGCAAAGTACTTGGCGACCAGTCTGGGACTTAAAATAGTCAACGACCTTCTCGGCGAGATCGTGATGATAGAACGCATCAAACTCATCGACAAATAGCAAGGACGGCACACTTGTAGCATGGAAATAATTAAACAGTCGCAGCAGCGCAACAGTGCCGCTTGAACAGTTTTCTGCAAACGGAATAAGTCGACTTTTTTCAAAGTACAAAGCGATATCACCCGATGGCGTTTCACGCGCAGTAAGGCGTTCTCGAATTCCAAAGTCATTCAAAAAAGCCTGAAGCTCGGAAACCAAGTCATTCGCAATAACGTTTTCGGCGATGGTAGAGACAAGGCTACGGTCGTTCATATGTGCGTCGCCAATGGCATCCATTGACCGCGCAAACATATAAAGCCTAAAAAGAGGCATTGCCCTCTCAAAAGGAATGTTATTGCACACATACGCCAAAACAGAAATGCCGGGAGATTTGAACTCCCAGTTTAATCGATCGGCACCAATAGAAGCCAAATCGCCATCGAGCACTTTACCTGCACGGTGGTCGTAATCAAATGCAATCTTGCCGTTAACAGCCACTGTCTCACGAAGATAGTCTGTTATCCCAGTCTTTTCGTAACGATAAGCAACTTCGTCATTCCCAAAGCGAAACGTGTAGGCAAAGCACGCCGACGTGACCCCATCAACTGCACTGAGGTAATTAGTTTTATTGGAATAGAAGGTCCGACGCCCCACATTTGCTGAAATATCGAGAAGAGCATTGGAGAAATTTGTTTTGCCGACAGCGTTTTTACCGTAGATAAGACCACAAGAAACGATGCCCTCATCGATGGCCGACGTATTGAATCTGTAGTCCCTGACATCGGTCAAATTGAAGGTAAATCTATGGGAGAAGTTTCGGAATCCCTCGACCTCAAAACGCGTTAGCATCGAAACCTCCATGTTATACTTGTCGTAAAGTTTTTACGGCAAGTATAACATGGAGGCGAGTTGGCGAGGACCTTATGGTCGAAGTCAGGTTGTCCAGTGTGTAGTAGTAGGAACGTGAACGATGACGTCGTCAACCTACTTCCCGGCGAGCAGGGCGATCCATTGGAAGCGTCTTTATCGTAAAGGATGGGCATCTACAACAACTGGCTCTTGCCGATTTACTACATGTTAACGGTGCAAGAGAGCGCCATCGCAAACAACGCCGTCGCGATTACAAGGCGAACGATCGATGGGTTCAGGTGTGCTGACGTTTAGCTTGGCATCGTGCGATATGACTGCTTTGTAAGGCCGTAAATAGGAAGACTGATTCCGGAAGCGACATTTCCCCGCACGACCCCGTCTTTTACGGTACTCCCTGATCCAAGCGTGACTGACGAGGCATTCCAAGGCATCCCGCGCAGCCTCGTTATCAAAACGCCCAAATATGTGTATCAACGCGAGCATCGAATCATCGGATCGTAACCGGTCGAGTGGAGTCTTAAGCCTGACGAAAACAACCATGAAAGCAAAATCGAAGAGTATGGCGTTGCAAAGCTGAACCCAAGCAAGCCACTGGGACTTATTAATACTATTATCTAATCGATCAATAATCGTAATTAACCGGGTGAAACAATTGTCAGAAGATAAACCGAAATTTCAATACTGGCTTCCAAATGCCGACAACATAAAAACCTGTTGTGAAGATGAGGTCAACTCCGTCGTTGTCATCGGACCAAATGGATCTGGCAAATCAAAACTCGGTGCATGGATAGAGCAACAAGATTTCGAAAAGGTCCATAGAATCTCAGCACAACGCGATATCAATTTTTCCGAGAGAATCCCATTAAAAAGCTATGCGGAAGCAGAAGATAATGTCATATACGGTGGCTCTCAATATAAAGAAAACAAAAATGGACGATGGAAATGGGGCAAGAGCTATACGACAAAGCTCCTTGACGATTTTGATGATGTTTTAGCAGCCCTTATCGCCCAGGTTAATCTTGAAAACCAGCGGTTTATTGATAAATGCAGGCATGCAGAGTCCATTTCGGCTGAAAGGCCAGCTATTCCAGTAACCACGCTGGACAAACTTAAAATAATATGGAATGAAGTCTTTCCTCAAAGAAAGATCGAGCAGGAAGACGCGGCCTTCTACGCGTACTCCCAAAGTAAAACGGATCGCTACAGCGCAACGCAAATGAGTGACGGCGAGCGTTCAGTACTATATCTTGCCGCACAAGTTCTTTGTGTCCCAAACGATAAAATAAGGCTCTGTTAGACCAGGATTGACATTCCGCCCCGTCATCTTCTTGCGATTGCACA
>USSM01000004.1 GCA_900557455.1 uncultured Collinsella sp.
TCAACGATATGGCACCGTGGGGACACATATATGTCAATCCTGGTCTAACAGAGCCTTATTTAATCCCCGTCCCTTTTTAAACATTGGGAAATCGAGCGTGGCAAGCGCATGTCTTCGGGGTATAAGACGGCTAATTGTATGCCGCCTTACGAAAGGAACCCTCATGCCCAGCGTTGCCGTTCTCGCCGCCGATGGCTTTGAAACGATTGAATGCCTGACCATGGTCGACGTCATGCGTCGCGGCGGCGTGCGCGCCACGCTCGTCTCGATCATGCCCACGCGCGAGGTCGTGAGCTCGCTGCAGATTCCCGTAACCTGTGATGCGCTCTTTGACGAAATCAACTTTGACGAGTACGACTGCGTCGTGCTGCCCGGCGGCCTGCCCGGTGCCACCAACCTGCGCGCCGACCAGCGCGTCTGCGACGTAGTCTGCGATTTCGCCGCGACCAAGCACGTTGCCGCCATCTGCGCCGCCCCGTTTATCCTGGGCGAGCTTGGTCTACTCGAGGGACGCCGCGCCACGTGCTTCCCCGGCTTTGAGAAGAGCTTCCCCGAGGGCACCTATACCGGCGAGAAGGTCACGCAAGACGGCAATATCATCACCGCTAGCGGCATGGCACAGTCACTCCCCTTTGCCTTGGAGCTGCTGCGCACGCTCGCCGGCGAAAAGGCCGTCGAGAAGGTCGCCGAGGGCATCCAACTATGATTTTGGCTTCGCAATCGCCGCGCCGCATAGAGCTGATGCGCGAGGCGGGCTATAACATTCGCGTAATTCCCGCAGACATCGATGAAACGCCTTTTGATGGCGAAGCTCCGCTTACGCTCGTCGAGCGCTTGGCGCGTGCCAAAGCTGCTGCCGTCGCGGCCGAGCATGCCGAGCCCAACGAACTGACCGTCGCGGCCGATACCATCGTCACCTTCGATGGCATGATTTTGGGTAAGCCGGCAAACGAGGACGAGGCGCGCACCATGCTCCGCGAGCTTTCGGGCCGCACGCACCAGGTGGCGACCGGCGTCTGCATCGTTAAAGCCGGCGACGCTACAGCTCCGCATGCCGCCGAGAGCCTGTCGTTTGTCGATGTGACCGACGTGACGTTCTATGAGCTTACCGAGGAGCAGATCAAGCGCTATGTTGCCTCCGGCGAACCCATGGACAAGGCCGGAGCCTACGGCATCCAGGGCACAGGCGGCCGCATGCTCGTGCACGACATTTCGGGTGACTTCTACAACGTGGTGGGCTTGCCCATCGCCCGCGTCGCACGCGCGATTCAAAAACTCTCGTAATTGCATCTGGCGCTGGGTATCCCCCAGCGCCTACAATTTTGCCGTACCGTACGGATCCCGACCGGGCATAAGGCCCGGCGGAAAACCGATAGGAGAAAATATGGACACACTGCTCGAAGCCATCGATGTTTGCAACGTCGATGGCTTTTGCTTTGGCAACTATACGGACGAGGAGGCTGGCACCGGCTGCACCGTAATCGTGGCGCCCGAGGGTGCCACCGGTGGCGTTGACGTACGCGGTGGCGCTCCCGCTTCGCGCGAGACCGACCTGCTGCGCCCCGAAAACACCGTCGATAAGGTCCACGCCGTCTGCCTTTCGGGCGGATCGGCCTTTGGCCTCGAAGCCGCAAGCGGCGTCGCCCGCGAGCTTGAGAGCCGCGGCATCGGCTTGCCCGTCGGTCCCACGCAGGTGCCTATCGTGTGCTCCAGCTGCATCTTCGACCTCGCCTTTGGCGACCCCACCGTGCGCCCCGACATTGAGGCCGGTATCGCCGCCGTGCGCGAGGCGCTCGACCACACCCCTGCCTCGCTCGAGCAGGGCAATGTGGGTGCCGGCACCGGCGCCACCGTAGGCAAACTCATGGGACCTGCCACCTGCATGAAGGCCGGCCTCGGAGCTGCTGCCGTGGCACTCGGCCCCGTCAAGGTGGGCGCCGTGGTCTCGGTCAACGCCTGCGGCAACGTCGTCGACCCGACCACTGGCGAATGGGTGGCGGGCATGCGCGCCGCGACCGATAGCGACCAGATCGTCGACATGGAGCTCGCCGCCTTTGCCGCCGCCGGATCTATGCAGATGCCGCTCGACCGCACCAACACCACCATCAGCTGCATCGTCACCAATGTGGAGCTCACTAAGGCCCAGGCCACCAAGGTGTCCCAAATGGCCGCAGACGCCTATGCGCACGCCATCCGCCCCACGCACACCACCAACGACGGCGACACCATCTACACCCTCGCCAGCGGCAAGTTGGGCGCCCAGGCTAGCGCCGCCGTTCCCCTAGACCTGCTGGGCATGCTCGCCGTAAGGGCCCTACAGACCGCCATCGTAAACGGAGCCAAAAGCGCCAAAACCTCCCACGGCATCCCCGGCGCCGCGAAGTAATCTCACTCGACCGTCGGTCGGAGGCGGGCGGGCATTACGTTTGCTGCTCTACAGTCCTATGCAAGACGAAGGCCACATTAAGTGGCCTTCTTTGCATGCGGAACTCGCGACAAACGTAATGCCCGCCCGTCTCCGACCGACTTCCAACCTAATTCTTTTCAGCCCAGGCCCCTGTGTACCGCGCGTCTAAGATCTTCAAAATTCAGCTGCCTGACAATCGATTCTTATAGCAGAGGCCCCTTGGCCTTTAGTTTGATACAAGTTCCGCACGAGCCGGAAAGCACTTAATGTGCTTTCCGTGCGAGCAGGACTGTTCGCAGTAGCAAACTAAAGGCCAAGGGGCCCAGTCAACCTATCAGCAGCGATTACTCAGCAGCTAGTTGAATTTGAAGATCTTTGAGGCAAGACGGTATAGGCCGAGTGTGGTTTTGTCTCCGGCCCGACCACGCAGGTTGGTGAAGAAGCCGACCACACCGTAGCGTGCACGACGATACATACGCTCGTCATAGGCTTTCAGATCACTCCACAACGTCTTCAGGCGCTCATCGGCACAATCCTCGTCGGAAAGCTTAGTAAGCACCGAGCAGATTGCCATCATCATGGTGAAATAGCCCATCATGTACGAGCGCAGATGCGATGACTCGACATCGCCGTACAGATGGAACGACTCCATCATGATGCGCGTCACGCGGAACTGCTGGTCCAGACGCTTGACCATCGTGGCCTCGTTGACGCTTTGGCCCTCACGGCCGATAAAGTAGCGATAGAGGTCAATGTCGGCGTAGTACATGGTCTTACAACGCGGCAGCGGCACGTAGGCGTAGATGTTGTCTACGTAGAACGTGTGCGGCGGCATGGGCAGATTGGACGCGCGCAGCACATCCGTGCGATAGCACAGGCTGTGCATAAGCAGATTCTGGTCCAGACGGAAATGACCAATCTGGTCCCAGGTAAAAATCTTTTTTCGCGGCAGGGCAAACTTGTAGCCAATAGCGGTATGCGTGCCCTCGTAAACCTTCTCGTACACATAGTTCGAGATAAAGAGGTCGACGCGCTGGTCGCGCTCCTCAAAACCGCGCAGGATCGAAAGCATAGTCGATAGGGCTGCGCCATCGAGCCAGTCGTCCGAGTCGACGACCTTGTAGTAGGTACCCTGCGCCTCGCGCAAGCCCGAGAGGACGGCAATGCCGTGGCCGCCGTTCTCCTGATGCACCGCGCGGATGATGCCGGGATAACGTGTCTCCCACTCGTCGGCCTTGGCTGCCGTCTCGTCCTTGGAACCGTCATCGACGATGATGATCTCGATATCGGTGGCGTAATTGCTCCCCTCCAGAATGGAGGTGATGCAATGGTCCATGTCCTTGGCAGCGTTATACGAGGGAATACCAAATGATATGACTTTATGCATGGCAGGCGATAATCTCATCCGAAAGATCGAGGGCAGAGTTGGTCACGGCATCCATATCGTAGTAACGATACTCGGCCAGGCGACCCACCGGGTGGAAGTTCGTCAGGTTCTGGACACGCTCAAGATAGCGCTCGTAGAGCTCGCGGTTCTCGGGCTCCAGAATGGCGTAATAGGGCGTCTCGCCCGAGCCAGGCGTATAGGCCTTGGAATACTCCTTCATGATGGTGGTCTTGCCGGGCAGGACCTGACCAGTCATGTTCTTGAACTCGGTGATGCGCGTGTAATCCTCGCTCGTGGTGTAGTTGACGGTGCCCACGGGCTGGAACTGGTCCATATCGAGCGTCTCGAACTTCATGTCGAGCGTACGGTACGGCAGAGCGCCCAGGTCGAGGTTGAACAGCTCGTCAAGCGGACCGGTGTAGACGATCTCGCCGCCATAGACCTTACCGTCGATCTTGACGGTGGTCTCGTCGATCTCGAAGAGGTCGCGGGCGTCCACGTCGCAGAACACATCAATCAGATCGTGGTCGAGCATGTGCTCGAACAGCGCGGTATAGCCGTCCTGCGGCATGCCCTGGAAGGGAGCCTGCGGGAAGTAGCGGTCATCGTCGCCCACAAAGACGGGAACGCGGCCGGTGATCGAGGGATCGATCTGGTCGGGTGTCTGACCCCACTGCTTCATGGTGTAATGCAAAAAGACGTTCTCGTAGACGTAATCGGCAACCTCGGCAAGATCCGGGTCGTTCTTCTTGCGCAGCTCCATGATGGGCACCTTGACGTCCTTGCCAAAGGTCTCCACGAGCTTCTGATACAGCTCCTCGCCGCGCTCATCGCCAAAGGCGAGCTTGAGGCTCGCGTGGTTAAAGGGCACGGGCATGAGGGTGCCGTTGATGTTGGCAAGCACCTTGTGCTGGTAGTCCGTCCACTTGGTAAAGCGCGACAGGAAATTGTGGACGCGCTCATTAAAGGTATGGTAGATGTGCGGACCATACTCGTGGACCAGGATTCCGGCCTCATCAGCGCAGTCGTAGGCGTTACCCGCAATGTGGCTACGGCGCTCCAGAACGGCAACGCGATAGCCGATAGTCTCGGCGAGACGGCGGGCACAAACGGCACCGGCATAACCGGCACCGACGACAATCATGTCGTATGCGCCGGCGTTAAAGCCTTCAGGCAGGCCTGAGGTAATCTGCATCGATACTCCTTGTCAAAAGCCACGGGCTCGTTAGCTGGGCTTTTCTCGAACATTCTTCGAGACATATTTATCAGAGCGATTATAGCGCTAATGCGTCCTATAATGAGCTTGCCACACAAGGAAAGCTCAAGCACCGCGGCGAACATAATTGAAAGGTAAACCCGCTAGCAGCGGGTTTATTCGTGAACAGCCGGGCGCCTGGAGCTTAGCGAAACGCTTGTAAGGAGTAACATGAGCGATTTCCTAAACCGTATGAAGTCTGCCGCCAAGGCCGACCTTAAGACGATCGTCCTGCCCGAGGGCGAGGATCCGCGCACCATCGTCGCAGCCACCAAGATCATCGAGGAGGGCCTGGCAAAGATCGTCATCCTGGGTAACCCCGACGAGATCAACGTTCCCGGCGCTACCGTCATCGATCCGCGCAATGCCGAGAAGCACGAGGAGTACGCGCAGAAGTTTGCCGAGCTCCGCGCCAAGAAGGGCGTCACCATCGAGCAGGCTCGCGCCCAGGTGATGGACGCTACCTACTTTGGCACCATGATGGTCAAGATGGGCGACGCCGACGGCCTGGTCTCCGGCGCCTGCCACTCCACCGCCGACACGCTGCGCCCCGCGCTGCAGATCCTCAAGACCGCCCCGGGCACCAAGCTGGTCTCGGCCTTCTTCGTGATGTGCACCGACACCCCGCAGTTCGGCACCGACGGCACGCTGATCTTCGCCGACTGCGGCCTCAACATCAACCCGTCCTCCGACGAGCTCTCCGAGATCGCCATCGCCTCCGCTCACTCCTGGTCCACCTTCATGGGCAACGTTGAGCCGCACGTGGCCATGCTCTCCTACTCCACCATGGGCTCCGCCGGCGGCGAGGTCGCCAAGAAGGTCCAGGAGGCTGTGAAGTTCTGCAAGGAGAAGGCTCCCGAGCTCGCCATCGATGGCGACCTGCAGCTCGACGCTGCCATCGTCCCCACCGTCGCCCAGCTCAAGGCTCCCGGCTCCTCCGTTGCTGGCAAGGCCAACGTGCTCGTGTTCCCCGACCTCGAGGCCGGCAACATCGGCTACAAGCTTGTCCAGCGCTTCGCCGGTGCCGACGCTTACGGCCCCATCCTGCAGGGCATCGCCAAGCCGGTTAACGACCTTTCGCGCGGCTGCTCTGCCGACGACATCGTGGGTGTCGTGGCCATCACTGCCGTCCAGGCTCAGATGGCTGAGTAGCGGACGCACTCGCCCGAAGGCCGCACGGGCTAACCCCTGAAAACGTCCTCGACCAATGAAACGCCCCCGTTCTGCTCCTCCGGAGCTACGAACGGGGGCGTTTCTGGTCTGCGGATTGTTTTCAGGGGTTAGCCCGTGCGGCCTTCTGCCGTCACGTGGCAATCAGGGAATCCGGGGTGGACGGCGGCTTGGCTACGAGCTAGGCTGAGAATCTGAATGACTGGATGCCGTTGTTGGGAGCGCAGGCGTTGCTGGTGACGATCACTTTGGGACTGGAATTTCCGCCTGCTAGTAAAAAGGCCTCCGGAGCTGTTGCTCTGGAGGCCTTTCGTTTACTTGCAAATGCGCGCGTTAGTTGTTCTTGGTCAGACGCTCGACGTCGCGGGCGATCATGTATTCCTCGTCGGTGGGGATGACCATGACCGTGACGGAAGAGCCGGCGGCGCTGATGACCTGCGGGCCGTTGCCCACGGCCTCGCGGTTCTTGTTGTTGTCGATGCGCACGCCCAGCCACTCAAAGCAGTCGCAGAAGGCCTTGCGGATCGACCAGTCGTTCTCGCCGATGCCGGCGGTAAAGGTAATGGTGTCCACGCCCGCCATGGAGGCGATCATGGAGCCGGCCTGCTGCATGGCCTTGTAGGAGAACATATCGAAGGCGAGCAGGCAGCGCTCGTCACCCTCGGAGGCGCGCGTACGGATGTCGCGGGCATCGTTGGAGATGCCCGAGATGGCAAGCAGACCGGACTGCTTGTTCATCATGTCGTCGACTTCCTGGTAACTGTAGCCGCCCTCGCGCTGCAGGTAGCACACGGTGGCCGGGTCGATGGAACCGCAACGGGTGCCCATCATCAGGCCGTCAAGCGGCGTGAGGCCCATCGTGGTATCGCGGCACACACCGTCCTCAATGGCGGCAAGCGAAGCACCGTTGCCCAGATGGCACGAAAGCAGGCGATGGCAGCGCGAGCCCAGGATTTCCTTGGCCATCATCCACTCGTAACGGTGGCTCGTACCGTGCGCGCCGTACTTGCGCACATGGTACTTGTCGCACACGTCCTTGGGCAGGGCGTAGGTGTAGGCGACCTCGGGCATGGTCATGTGGAACGAGGTGTCGAAGACGGCCACGTTGGGCAGCTCCGGATACTTCTCGCGGCAATATTCGATTGCCGCCGCCTCGCCGTAATTGTGCAGCGGAGCGAGCGGGGCCACCTCAAGGATCTTAGCCATGACCTCGTCGTCAACGACTGCGGAATCATCGAAGTGCCAGCCGCCCTGAACGATACGATGCCCAATGCCATCAATCGTAAAGTCGGTCTTCTCGAGCTCCTCGAGCACGCGCGCAATGGCGCTGCGATGATCGGGAAAAGGAATCTCCTCGGTCTGCTTGGCACCACCGTTCTCGGAGTGGCCAAAGATGCCCATGTCCGATCCGATACGCTCACAGTTGCCCTTGGCGAAAACCTCGCGGGTATCGGTATCCAAAAGCTGATATTTAAGGCTCGAGCTGCCGGCGTTGACAACAAGTACGTTCATGAGACTCCTTCGTGATTACAGTACGGTCGGCAAACCTATAAGGCGGCCGTACCCTTAATAAGAAGTTATCAGAATTCAATAAATATCTATTAATCTCTTCGCCCAAAGAGCATAAAAGGGGGCTGAACGGCACAATGCCATCCAGTCCCCTCCCCTTGTATCAATTACTTGCCGCTGACGATGCGCTCGACGTCGGAGGCGATCATGAACTCCTCATCCGTGGGGATGACGAAGATCTTGACCTTGGAATCCTTGGCGGACAGGCACCAAGCGCCGTCGCCGCGCAGGGCGTTGCGGGCATGGTCCATCTTGACGCCCATAAAGGCCAGACGGTCGGCCACGCCAGCGCGGACAGCCGGAGCGTGCTCGCCGATGCCGGCGGTAAAGACCAGGGTGTCCATGCCGCACATGGAAGTGGCCATCTCGGCGGCCTTGGCGGCAATCTTGTAGACGAACATATCGAAGGCGAGCTGAGCCTCGGGGTCACCGGCAGCGGCGAGCTCCTCGACGTTGCGGCAGTCGTTGGTCTTGCCACCGGTCACAGCCAAAAGGCCGGACTTCTTGTTCATCATCTCGTCGACCTCGTCGAAGGTGTAGCCGCCCTCGCGCTGCAGGTAACACACGGTAGCCGGGTCGATGGAGCCGCAGCGGGTGCCCATCATGACGCCGTCGAGCGGGGTGAGGCCCATGGTGGTGTCCATGCACTTGCCGTCCTCGATAGCGCACAGGGAAGCGCCGGAGCCGATGTGGCACACGACGACCTTGCGGGCCTCGCCGTTGGTCATCTCGGCGACCTTCTTGGAAATGTAACGGTAGCTGGTGCCGTGGGCGCCGTACTTACGGATGTGCAGCTTGTCGCAGACGTCCTTGGGCAGGGCGTAAGTCTTGGCGACCTCGGGCATGTTGAAGTGGAAAGCGGTGTCGTAGACCGTGACGTTGGGCAGGTCGGGATACTGCTCCAGGCAGTACTCGATAACGTTGGCCTCGGGGTTATTGTGCAGCGGGGCGAGCGGAGCGACCTCGCGGATCTTGGCGAGGACGTCCTCGTCGACGAGGGAGGAGTCGCCAAAGTACCAACCACCCTGAACGATACGGTGGCCGATGCCCTCGATCTTGACGCCGTTGGCCTCGAGGTCCTTCAGGACGACCTCGATGGCGACCTTGTGGTCGGGGAACTCGATGTTCTCGGTCACCTTCTTGGAACCGTTGGCAGCATGGGTGAAGGTACCGCCGGTAAAGCAGACGCGCTCGCAGGAGCCCTTTGCGGACACCTTGTGGGACTTGGTATCGATGACCTGATACTTAAGGGTCGAAGATCCTGCGTTGACGACCAGAACGTTCATGTGTCTCCCTACTAACAGGCGGTGTGGCGCCGCCAGGTTACATACGCTTCAATAATAAACCCAAACGCCCTCGCGCTCGGGTTTATTGCGTTGATATATAAGTTATCGGTGCCCAAATACTCACGGCCTTTGACTTGTAAGACGAAATAGCGCGGGGATATACACCAAAGAAGATATCCCGAGCGCTACAAGCAATATGACTCGAATACCCGCGATGCTGCTCAACACAGCATTGAACAGATAGAAAAGGATGGCACCCACCGCCACCATCTGGCTTTGGACCGAAATCAGTGAACAGCGCATCGAAGAATCGACAGCATTTTGAAAAATTGAGTATTTAATTGGAGCAAATAACGAGTAAGCAACCGTCTGCAGTACATAGAACACGGGCAGCAAATAGACCGGAGTAAAGGGAATCAAAAACAGAGCAGTCAGGAAAAGGCGCACGATGCCGCAAATACGCGCAAAACGGCCCTTGTCGACATGAGCAATCACACTCGGCACAATAAGCCCCATGGAAGCCGAGGCAAGGAGCTGGACCGCAATGGTCACACCCGAAGCGACGGCATTCATTCCGCGACCCGCAAGCAGCAGTGAGAAAAAGTCTTCCAGGGCGACAAAAGCAAATGCCTGAGAGCAGTCCATGATGAACGCTGAACGAAGAATGCCGTTACGCGCAATAGCGGCACCGATCATCTTCGGGCTAATTCCACGCTTAGGTGTCGCTGCAGTGTCCCCTCTTCGCATCTCAGGAATGCAGGCAACGACAACCAACGTCAACACCATTGCGATGATATCTGCCGAAAGACCAATGAGATATGCACCGACAGACGAAATGAAACCGCCCACGCAAGCGGAGATGGCATAAGAGGCATAGAAAACAAATCGCTCAACGACATTAAGTCTTACGAGCTGGTCCTGAGAGACGCTGTCAATGTAGATCGCTTCTATGGATCCGCTCACACATGCAACTGCAAATCCTTTGAGAGCAAACGCGCCGATTAAAAGCAGAGGAGAACGGGCGAAAAGTAGGGCGGCGTAGTATCCAAGCATTCCCACGACGCCAACGAGACCGCTTGTCTTTCGTCCAAACCTGTCAGCAATATAACCAGTAGGAACCTCAAGAATGAACTTACTCACTTGGTATGCAATCATCATGCTAGAAATCGCCACCATCGAGAATCCGACGAATTCAAGGTAAACCGTCAGAAAATACAAAATGGTGCTGAAGTTCGACAGAAAAACGAACGTCATATAAAGCAAAACCGTACGGTTTTTCATGCTCCGCCCTCCAAGAGCCAATAGCCCAAACCGAAATCTTGGAAAAGCATGAGGGCAAAGCCGTCAGTCATGTGTTACAAGGCGTCAACATTCACTTGACGCCACGAGGCCAAATGGCCTCACGAAGCAAGATGACGCAATAGGTGAAGAAATACCGTCTGGTGTCGATCGGTCCAGGCATTTTGTCGATAGCAAAAATAGATGGGCAAGGCCACGTCATGCGAGCCTTCAATGGAGCACTCGCTCACTTCCAGTCCATCTGTTGCGAGAGAAGAGCCAGAAAAACTCAATATCAATCCCCCGGCTTGAAGAAACTCAGTCTGCGCCCTGTTTTCGTATTCGACGTCGCGGAAGCGGAAATTAACCAGCTGAGCCTCGGGACATTGGTTGATTGCATTGAGACAGGGTGACAAATTAATGGGAACAGCGAGCCTGCCGCCCAGCAACTCACGAACGGTCATAGCACCCACAGATTGATGACCCGCTGGACACGAAAGAACCTTGAGCTCCTTTTCACCCAAGTATTTCGAAGAAAGGACACTATCCCTTGGTTCCTCAAATGAGATGGCCGCATCCGAAATGCCAAGCACAAGTGATTCAAAGCATGTGGCCGTTGGCTGATGCCAAACATCAAGGTGAATCTGGGGGTGCAAGCTTTCAAACGAGTCGTACCAGTTTTCGGAAAAAAGACGCCCCCGCCCGTGAAGACAGGGGGCGTAAAGACGGAAGTGGCCGTCGGGCGAAACGCCGCCGTTCCCCGATTGAGCGTACTTTTTGAGATCGTCGACTTGTGCCAGGATCACGCGTGCACGACGCGCAAATTCTCTGCCCGCCGGAGACAAAACAGCCTCCCCCGCCGATCGGTCGAGCAAAACAATCTGATACTCAGATTCCAACTTTTTGATTGCCGACGAAACGGCCTGTGGGCTCACGTGAACGGCGCGAGCCGCTTTGCGCACGCCGCCGTAGTTCGCTACCGCTTGAAGGTATTCGAGTTGAGAAAGCTGCATAGGTTACTCCAAAGGCAGCCAAGGCGACGGGCTGTGCGTCCTCAGATGAGGTTCTCGCCCAGGTTCTTGCCGCCGAGGACGTGCATGTGGAAGTGCATGACGGTCTGACCGGCGTTGACGCCCTTGTTGGAGATGACGCGGAAACCGTCCTCCAGGCCCTTGGCCTTAGCGACCTCCTGGATGGCGTGGGCCATGGCGCCCATGGTCTCGGCAGGCACGTTGTCGGCGATGTCGCTGTAGTGCTTCTTGGGGATCACGAGGGTGTGGACCGGCGCCTGGGGGTTGAGGTCGTCGAAGGCGATGACCCGGTCGTCCTCATAGACAACGGTCGAGGGGATCTCGTGGTTGGCAATTTTGCAGAAGATGCAATCACACATGGTAGGTTCCTTTCTCACAGACCAAGGTAGTCTTTTTGGGACGGGGCTTTTTTGACTACTTTTTCGCAAGCGCAAACACTCGACAAGCCGTCGCGCAAGGGTAGTCAAAAAAGCCCCGTCCCAAAAAGACTACCCCAAAGTAGGCTGCGAGATGGTTAGAACGAGAGGTTGTCGTCGGTGTTGGCGGCCTCGCCGTCGGCGAGCACATCGTTGCCGTCGACGTCCTTAAGGAGCACCGAGACCTTCTGCTCGGCATCGGACAGGCGGGTGCGCAGGCTCTTGAGGAGCTCGACGCCGCGGGTATAGCTCTCGAGCGACTCCTCGAGCTCCATATCGCCCGACTCCAAGCTACGGATGATGAGCTCCAGTTCCTGCGAGGCCTGCTTGTACGTAAGCTGCTCGACCGGGGTCTTCTCTGCCATATCTGTTTCCTTTCCTAAAGGTTTATCGCTATGAAACACGGCTTACTCGACCGTATCGACCGTTGCCGCCACGATGCCGTCTGCCATACGCACGCGAATGGCGTCGCCTGGCTTAAAGGTCTTGGCGCTCGTAGCCACACCGGCTTCGCTATATGCAATGGAATAGCCGCGGGCAAGCACCTTGAGCGGCGACAGGGCATCGAGCGAGGCTGCCGCACGGCCCAGTTCGGACGCGGGTTTGCTAAGCATCGTACGTCCCTGATGCTCCAGACGGGAACTCGCAAGCGTGAGCGCATGACGCTTGCCATCGAGCCCTGAGGTGCTTGCAACCAGACGCTCGGGCAGGCGCTCAAAGTTGGAGCGGAATGTCCCGACTGAGCGCACCATGGCGCCCGACAGGCGATCGGCAGTCAGCGCAAGCTCCGATTCGCGACGCTCGACCATAAATGTGGGGTCGTTGAGGCACGGGCGGCACGCAGCCGCATCGAGCGCATCGGCCAAGCGAGCCGTATAGGTATCCCAGGCACGGCGACCGCGCTGATCGAGCATCTCCAGGTCGACCTGGGCCGGCCCAATCATCGATGCCATCGCGGCACCCAGACGCTGATGGCGCGCCTCGAGTACATCGGCCAACTCCGTCATAGCCGGCGCCACCGATTCTGCCGCCGCCGTGGGCGTGGAGGCGCGGCGGTCGCTCACCATGTCGCAAATCGAGGTATCGGGCTCATGGCCAATGCCGGTCACCACGGGCACAGGACAAGCCGCCACCGCGCGGGCAAGCTCCTCGTCATTAAAGGTCATGAGGTCCTCAAAGGAGCCGCCGCCACGCACCAGCAAAATACAGTCGGGCGCCGGCGTAATGGAAGCGGCGCGGTGCAAGCCCTCAATGAGCTCGGCCGGCGCGCCCTCGCCTTGAACCTTGGCGCCCACGCAGACGAGCTCAACGAGCGGATTGCGGCGGCGCAGCGTACGCTTGACGTCGTCGATTACGGCACCCGAAAGCGAGGTGACGACCGCCACGCGCGAGCAGAACACCGGGATGCGGCGCTTGCGTGCTTCGTCCATCAGGCCCTCGCGGCGTAGCTTTTCGGCCAGTTGCGCCACTTGTTGACGCAGTAGACCCTCCCCCGCCAGCGAAAACGAGCGGGCGACAAAGCTCATGCGACCCGTGGCCTTATAGAGATTGAAGCTGCCCTTAAAGCTCACCTGCATACCGTCGCGCAGATCGAAGGTGCGCTTGAGATAGGCGCCCTTCCAGATAATGCAGTCGACGGCGGCCGAGTCGTCCTTGATCTGGAAGTAGCAGTGACCGCTTCGGGCGTTAGGACCACGAAAACCTGTGACCTCGCCCAGAACGCTCAGCTGCGGAATGGCATCGAGCGCACCGGCGGCGATCTCCACTGCCTGGCTCACGCTGAGCTCCTTGCGCTCCTGATCGTCCGAACCGTCGAACTCGGCGGAAACGGCATTGCCGGTTAGATTCCAGCCTGCCACGCAGCCTCCTTTCGTTATCGAGCACAAGGGCTTCGACCCTGCGCAGATTCAAGTCCAACACATAGTACAGCGCCGCGGGGACAAGAATCTCCGCGGCGCCTGTCAAGCCAATTTGTTATCGGTTGGAGTTTCTGTTGTAGCGGGCCATCAGGTAGAGCAGCTGAATAATCGAGGTGAGCGCCGCCGCCGCGTAGGTGAGCGCGGCTGCCGTCAGCACCTTCTTGGCACCGTTGACCTGCTTGGAACTCATGCCCGACTGCTCGATATACGCCACGGCGCGGCGACTGGCATCGATCTCGACAGGCAACGTAACGAGTTGGAACAGCACACTAAACGAGAAGAAGATCAATGCGAGGGTCGTGAGCCCGGCGATGTTCATAAACAGGCCCAAGAGCAACACGATGGTCCAGGTGTTCTGGGTAAAGTTGACGACCGGGACCAGGGCGGTGCGAACCTTCATCATGGCGTAACCGCTCTGACGCTGGGCGGCATGACCCGCCTCGTGGCAGGCCACGGCAACGCTTGCGACCGATCCGCCCGAACGGTTAGCGTCCGAGAGATACAGGTTGTTATCCTGCGGGCTGTAGTGGTCGGTGAGCTCACCGGCAACGCCCTTGATACCCACGGCGTTGCAACCGTTGGCGTCGAGCATGCGGCGAGCGACCGTGGCACCCGTGTCGCCGTCCGAGCGAACCTTGGACCAGGTCTTGTACGTCGAGTTGATATAGCTCTGCGCCGCAAGACCAAGCACCGTACAAACAAGGATAACCAGCAGGTACAGCGGGTCGATGCCAAAGCCGTAACCATAGTAATAGGGCATGCGAATTCCTCCGAATCGAATTACACGTTGGAGGCATTCTACCCACTCAGCTGGCAAGCAAATCAGCATCGATGTTTTGGCACCGTCAGCGAAAACGGTCGAAAGCGAGCAAGGTGACGTGAAAGAGAAGCGACGCGTACTTTGGTACGCGAGCGACGATTGAACGTCAGATTGCCGCTCTCGGCCGTTTGCAGCGTCGAGCTGTTAGGCGGTTTGGTAAAACCGCGTAACTATATACCTACAGGAGCTCGATTTTGCCGTCCTTCACCGTCAACCCCATGTTGCCCGAGAGCAGATCGTCCAGGCGCGAACCCACGAGCTCAAAGCGCCAGCCTTCGCGCAGGGGGCTTTGCTCGGGATGCTCAATGTAGTCGGCCAGGTCATCGCGCGAGGCAATGACCGAGGTCGCCACGCCCGAGCGCTCGGCAACCAGGCGGATGAGCGCGTACATGAGATCCGTCACGCTCTCAAGCTCCGGCGAAATCTGGCGATGCCCGCGCACCATGAGCGGCAGGCGATCGTGCGGACAGCTTGCGCCGCGCTTGATGGCCATCAACGCGCCATCCACGTCGCGCTCCCCCAGCTGGTCGGTACCGCGGATGCTACGGAACTCCTCGACACGCACGGGATTGCGCTTAACCAGGGCCAGCAGCGTATCGTCGGACATAACCCACTTGCGCGGGATGTTGCGCCGCTCAGCGCGGTCCTCGCGCCAGGCGGCAAGCTCGCGCGCGATGCCCAGCTGATGACGACTGCACGAGTTGATGCGCTTGACCTTGCGGAATGCCTCATGACGGTCGGCGCGATAGTGCGACTCGTCGGCCAGAGGACGCAACTCGTCGAGCACCCAATCCACGCGGCCCAGCTCGCGCAGGCGGCTCATCATCTCGGTATAGGCGACGATCAGGTACTTGACGTCATCGATCGCGTACTCAATCTGTTTATCGGTCAGCGGGCGGCGCGACCAATCGGTCAGCGACTCGGTCTTAGGCAGCGATATGCCGCAGAACGTCTGAACGAGCGCCCCGTAGGAAATCTGCTGACGCTCACCCAAAAAGGCAGCGGCGACTTGCGTGTCAAAAATCGGTCGCGGCAGTGCGCCCACGGTATGGAGCATAACTTCCATATCCTGCGAGCAAGCATGGAATACCTTGATCACGCCCTCGTCGGCCATAAGCTCGGCCAAGGGAGACAGGTCGTCGATCGCCAGCGGATCGACAGCGACACTCTCGGCGGGGGTGGCAATCTGGACCAGGCACAGGCGCGGGTGAAACGTGCGCTCGCGCAAAAACTCGGTATCGACGGCGATCGCGTCGAACTCGCGGGCGCGCTGGCAAAAGTCGACCAGAGCCTGATGTGTGGAAATGTACATATCAACCCATCAAATAAGGTTAGGCCCGAAAAACACGGGTAGGATATCGGCATTGCTCTACAACTATACTCGGTTAGTCACAGAACGGGAACGTAAGTATGCGCTGCCTTATCATCCACAACCCGGCATCGGGTCCCAGCTCCGATGAAATCTACACATTCACGCACGCCCTTGCACAGAGCGGCGACGAGGTCGTGATGCGCTTTATCGGCGATGGCATGGAGCCCGAGGACGCGGTAGCGGACGTTCGCGAGTTCGATCGCGTGGTCGTTTCGGGCGGCGACGGCACCGTCTCCAACGTGCTCGACCAGATGCGCGGGTGCGGTGTCCCCACGCTCGTCTTCCCCTCCGGCACGGCCTGCCTGTTCTTTAACAACATCGGCAATGCCCCCGAGGCGGCGGCACTCGCCAAGGCATGCCGCGCCGGCCGCACGGTCAAGGTGGACATGGGTGAGCTCTTTTGGCTCGACGAGAACGGTAACGAGAAGCGCCACGGCTTTATCATCATCGCCGGCTCGGGCTTCGACGCCGAGATCATGATGAAGGCCGCTCCCACCAAAAACGACACTGGCGAGATCGCCTACTTCCTCTCCGCGCTCGCCACGCCCAACCCCACGGTGGCGCACTTTACCATTGAGCACGACGGCATTGTCGAGGAGCTCGACGGCATCTGCTGCATGGCAGGCAATACCTCGGTCATCCAAAACGACATCAACCTGTTCCCCAACTGCCGCATGGACGACGGCATGGTCGACATCGTCGTTATTGAGCCCGTGCGCACGATGCAGCTGCTCCCCACGGTAATTACCGCCGCGCTCGACCCCGCTGGCAAAGTGCTCGGCCGTCCGCAGTTTAAGATCATCCAGACCAAGGAAGCCAAGATCACCTGCACGCCATCGCTGGGCATGCAGTTCGATGGAGAGATCATCTCCAGCAACTCCGGCGTCTTTGGCGCTCGCGCGCTGCCGCAATGTCTCGACCTCATCGTCGACGAATTTTCACCGCTCGGAAAATAGGAGGACCCCATGAACGACAATCCCCTGATTGGCTTTATCGTCATCGTCTTGGCCATGCTCGTTGGTTACGCCATCAATGTGATCCACCGCCGAAAGAAGTAAATCCACATTGGTATGATATTCATCCAGTTATCGACTCTCCCGTTGTTTATGCAAATCCTAAACAGCGGGAGAGTTTTCTTTTTGAGCATTGTCTGGCGCTTTATTCAGCTACAGTAAATGCAGGGTGCCTTTATTTAACTAAAGCAATAAAATGAGTATTATTATCCGCTCATCGTATATTTCTTCACGCTCATCGAGTAAAAGCTGTTGTCGAATGAATACTCTTTACACTTCCTTTAGGCTAGTAGATGTATTTATTAGCTGAAACTCCGTACGGTTTCGCGGGGTTTCAACAGTTGGGAGGGATCATGAGGTTTACTCATCCTGTCAACACGCTCAAGAAGCTCGGCTGCGGCCTTGCATTTGGAGCAGCGGCCATTATGGCCATGCCGACTTCGGCGCTCGCTTGCACCCAGATCTACATGGGCAGCCAGCTCACGGCAGACGGCAACACGTACTACGGCCGCTCCGAGGACTTCGGCCCGCGCTACATCAAGCACTTTGGCATCGAGCCCGCACACAAGGACGGCAGCAAGTACACCTCGATCGAGTCCGGCTTTGAGTACAAGTCCAAGGGCGCAACCTACCGCTACACCTTCGTTCGCGACAACCCCTCTCAGTGGGAAGATCGTTACGATGCATATTCCGAGGCTGGCATTAACGAGAAGGGCGTTTCCTGCTCTGCCACGCTGAGCACCTCCTATAACGAGAAGGCAGAGGAAGCCGACCCCGTCACCGAGGAGACCGGCATCGGCGAGTACAACTACGCCAGCGTCATTCTGGGCGAGAGTGCCACGGCCCGCGAGGGTGTCGAGCTCCTCGGCAGCTTGATTGACGAGCAGGGCGTCTGCTCCAACGACCAGATCATCATTGCCGACAACAACGAGACCTGGCTGTTTGCCGCACTCTCTGGCCATCAGTGGATTGCCATGAGGCTCACCGACGACATCGCCTCGCTCAACCCCAACATCGGCAACCTCACCTATGACGTCGACCTCGACGACACCGAGAACTGCCTCCACTCCGAGGGCATCGAGTCCATGCCTAAGGAGAAGGGCTTTGCCGAGTACACCGACGGCAAATTCGACGTCGCCAAGACCTACGGCGAGGAGATTAGCGAGGCCGGTATGCACCAGTGGTCGCGCTATGTCCAGGGCCGCGATTACTTCATGGCTCCGCTTGCCGAGGGCACCGACTACGAGATCGTCAAGGACGAGCGCGAAGACGCTCGTGCCACGACCGGCGCCCTGGTCCACGAGATGCAGCCGCTGTTCTTTACGCCCGGCAAGTCCGACTGGAACACCTTTGAGATGATTCGTTCCTTCGCCGCCCGCGGCGAGAATGTCGCCGGCCTCAACGCCAACACCGACGGCGCCTATGCCATCGGCTCCAACCGCAACACCGAGATCCATACCTTCCAGATCCGTCACGGCATGGACCCCGAGATCGCGACCATCCAGTGGGAGATGCTCTCCAACGCCGAGTTCTCCGTCGCTATCCCTCTCTATTCCGCACTGCTCACCGAGGTCAGCCCCTACTTCAGCGATCAGGACGTCTCCTTCGATCACTGTGAAGAGGAAGACGTCGTGAACAACGAGGAGCCCAAGAACTCCATCAACTACGTCCTCATGGACATCAACACGCTTGCCTATGAGAACCGCGACAATTGCGCCACCGGCGTCCGCGCCTATCTCGACGCCCTGCAGAAGGAGCTCATTGAGCAGAACCTGACCGTCGACGAGGCCATGCAGGCCGCCGAGGACACCGAGGCCCGCACCACCCTGGCCAACAAGGCCGGCAAGGCAGCGACCAAGAACACCTACGTCAAGTGCAAGGCCATGCTCGAGGAGATGCGCGACTACCTCAAGGAGGGCGACTTCTCTGAGGAGTTCGTCCCGAGTGACTACGATGCCGACAACGACTGCCTAGTCGAGTCCATCACCTACGCCGACGAGGCCCTCTCCGATAAGGACGTTGCCGAGCCCGAGGTTAAGGAAGAGGCGACCGAGGAGAAGTCCGAGGGCAACAACATGGCCGCCATGGCCGTTGGCGCCGTCGTCATCATCGGTGTCTGCGGCTTCGTGCTTTATCGTCGCAAGAAGGCCTAAGGCCCTTGCGTTCCAAGAGACGGGCGGGGTCGCATGAGTCATCCCGCCCGCTCAGCCTGCCCTTTTGACCGGCAGGAAACGCCGCCGAAATCTTTTCAAAAAAGATTTCCCCGCACACACTTCGCTGTGCTATAGTGCAGCGCAACAGCAACGAGGTGCGACCGCGCCAAGGCATCACGAAAGGAGCCACCAAGATGATGAACACGATGAAGTCTCTCAACAACTGGTGGTGGCGTGATGCGAATACGATCGGTCGAAAGTGAGTCCCTCACGCCTGTTTTGCGCTCTAGGTGATTGGAAGGCCTCCGGTTTCGACCGGGGGCCTTTTTCTATCTCGAGCCCGATCGCATTCGCATCACGCGCCTCCGTTTTTCTCTTACACTCCCCTTTTTGAAAGGACTTTCACCATGTCTCAGAACACCACCGCCACCGCCCAGCCCCGCACCGTCCAGACCGCCGACCGCGGTAAACTCGATATTCGCGCCCTTGTCCTGCTCGCCATTCTGCTTGCCGCCGGCTTCATCCTCAACTTCACCGTCGGCAAGGCAATCTCGGGCATCTCGGGCGGTATGATCAGCCCCGAGTTCATTATCTCGGCCTTCTGCCTCACCATCCTGGTCATTCGTCCCAACATTGGCCAGGCGCTCGTCATTGGTCTCATCTCGGCGGCCGTAATCCAGATCACTACCACCTCGCCGTTTGTCGATTTTGCCGCCGAGGGTATCGCCGCCATGCTCATGGCCGTCATTGTCAACGCCGCCGCCAAGGACGGCCAGGTTAAGCCCGTCGTCGCCATCGTCGCAACATTCGTGACCACCTTTGTCTCGGGCGTCATCTTCATGGTCATCAAGATGGCCATGCTCGGCGTGGTGGGCGAGCTCGCCGCAGCCATGCTACCCGTCGTCGCCATGACCGCCGTATTTAACGCCATTCTGGTCGGCGCCCTCTACCTGCCCATCCAGAAGGCCCTGAAGCTCAACTAACCCGCTCGGCTTTACGAGCCACCCCATCTTGGCGTTCATTCGTCGCTCGCATACCCAAGTACGCTTCGCTCCTCTTTCGCGCCAACCTGGGGCACCTCGTAAAGCCGTATCCGTGCTTCACCGCCAAAGACTGTCCCAAACAACGAGCTTTTGGGGACGTTCTTAAACGACTAGTCATGTAAGAACGTCCCCAATGATTATGAAAGGTATCCATGGAAACGATCATCAACGTCGACGATGTCTCGTTCTCCTATGGCACGCAAACCGAGCAGGCGCTCAGCCACGTTTCGCTTAGCGTGAACAAGGGAGATTTCATCGGCATCATCGGGCCCTCGGGTGCCGGTAAGTCCACACTTGCCGCCTGCCTGTCGGGCGCCGTGCCTCACCACTACACCGGCGCATTTTATGGCTCCGTGTTAGTTGACGGCCACGACACCTGCGAGGTCTCGCTCACCGACATATCGCAGATCGTCGGCAGCGTGTTGCAGGACATCGATACCCAGATGGTCGCTTCGGTCGTTGAGGACGAAATGCTCTTTGGTCTCGAGAACTTTGGCGTTCCGCATGACCAGATCGAGCAGCGCTTGTGCGAGACGCTTAAGACCGTCGGCATTAGCGACCTGCGCGACCGCGAGATCGCCACCCTCTCGGGCGGCCAAAAGCAAAAGGTAGCTATCGCCGCCATCCTCGCCATGCGTCCGCGCGTCTTAGTGCTCGATGAGCCAACCGCAGCACTCGACCCCGCCAGTTCCACCTTGGTCTTCGAGACGCTGCGCGAGGCAAACCGCGCGCTCGGCATCACCATCGTCGTCGTTGAGCAAAAGGTCGCTCTGCTTTCGGAGTACTGCAACCGTGTGTTGGTGCTCGATCACGGCCAGATCGCGCTGCAAGGTGAGCCGCACGAGGTCTTCGCACGCACCGACGAGCTTCGCACCATCGGCGTCGATTGTCCGCGCGTCACGCGCATCTTCAACAGTCTCGAGGCCGATGGCTTGGTAAGCGGCACGCCCTGTCTGGATGTCGACGAGGCAGAACGCCTGATCACGGAAATCGTCGACCCCGACCGTGCGACAAGCGATACCCAGGCGCCCGCAGGCTCCCCGCACGCGCCGTCGCTGCGCCCGCATGCGAAAGACGCCGAGCCGGTGCTCACCTTTGACCATGTCGAGTTTTCTTACCCCCATGGAGGCGCCGCCGTCCACGACCTCAACTTGACGCTCTACCCCGGCGAGCTCGTGGGCATTGTCGGCCAAAACGGAGCCGGCAAAACCACGCTCACCAAACTGCTCACGGGTTTGCTCAAGCCCGCATCGGGCAGCGTACGCGTTACGGGCTTGGACACGGCATCGGTTCCCACGAGCCGCATCGCACACGAAGTGGCAACGCTTTTCCAGAACCCCGACCGCCAAATCTGCAAAGACACCGTGCTCGACGAGGTCGCCTTTGGTCTAGAACTTGCCGGCATCGACCGCGCCGAAGCCCTGCGTCGCGCCCAGCTGGTCATCGACCGCTTTGGTCTGCCCGCCGACGAGGCACCGTTCTCACTGTCGCGCGGCCAACGCCAGATGGTGGCGCTGGCCTCCGTTGTGGTGATCGAGCCCAAGATCGTGGTGCTCGACGAACCCACGAGCGGCCTGGACTACCGCGAGTGCATGACCGTGATGGAAACGGTGCGCACCATGGCAGAGCGCGGTTGCGCCGTCATCATGGTCTGTCACGACATGGAAGTCGTTTCCGACTTTGCCGAGCGCATCGTGGTGATGGCCAACGGTCGCATCCTCGACCGCGGCCGCACGCACGAGCTGTTCTCGAACATCGAACTCATGCAGCGTGCCTACGTTGAGCCGCCCCAGGTCATCGAACTCTCGCGCCGTCTGGCATCCACCGTCTCGCCCGCCTTTACGCAGGTGAGTGAGGTCACTGATATCGTTCGCATTACCGAGGAGATGGTCCGCCGTGGTTAACGTCATCGACTACATGCCGGGCGACACGCTGCTACACCGCCTGAACCCCGTCATCAAACTGGGCCTCGCCGCCGCCATCATCATCGGCATTTTCTTGTCCGACACCTATGTGGCACTGCTGGGCTTTCTGGCACTCACGCTCGCGCTGGGAGCCTACGCCGGCGTCGTCGACCGCCTGCTCGCGCTGCTCAAGCTACTGATTCCACTCGCGCTCATCATGCTGGTGCTGCAGCTGGCTTTTATGCGCGATGGCAACGTGGTGTGGAGCTTTGTCACCGATGAAGGCCTCATCACCGGAACAAAGGCCTGTCTGCGTCTGCTGGGCGTGGCGCTACCGCTTATTCTGATGCTCATGGTGACCAAGCTCAACGACCTTGCCAACGCCTGCGTCGAGGTGCTGCACGTTCCGTATCGTTACGCCTTCACCTTTACCACGGCGCTGCGCTTTGTGCCAGTGTTTGGCCAGGAGATGAACGCCATCATGGAGGCGCAGACCGCACGCGGCATCGAGTATGACACCAAGAACCCCATCAAGAAGCTCAAGCTCATGCTGCCGCTGTGCGTGCCGCTACTGATCTCGAGCGTGGGTAAAACCGACGCCACGGCCCTGGCAGCCGAGCAGCGCGGCTTCTACCTGCGCACGCGCGCGAGCTCGTACAAGCGCTACCCCATCAAGGGCCTGGACATTGCCATACTTATTGTCAGCATTGCCCTCATCGTCCTCGGCTTCCTGTTCTAACCCATCGCCACCGGCAACCGATAAATTCAAAAGGCCCCGGCTCGCATCAAACGAGCCGAGGCCTTACTGTTTTCCCAGATAAAACCTACCAAAATAAACCTGTCCCTTTTTTGGCAGGTCGAGGGCTACAGGCGGTAGGGGGCGCCGCTGCGGATGATGGATTCGCGCACCAGGACGTCCATGGCGTCAAGGGTAATCTCGGGCATCTCTCGGTACTTTTTCAGCACCGAGAGCTCGGTGCAGGCCAGAATGACGCGGTCGCAGCCGCTGCGGGCGAACTCCCACATCACGCGGTCAAACTTGTCCATATCGGGCTCGCGTCCGGCCTTCACGTCATCATAAATCAGCGACATCACGTCGGCCTGGCGCTTCTCGCTGGGATAGACGACCTCGACGCCCGCGGCCTCGCACTCGCGCCCGTAGACGCCGGCACCCACGGTGCCGTCGGTGCCCATGATGCCGATCTTGCGCACCGGCTCGGACGGCATGCTCAGGTTGGGATCGAACTCGCACTCCCCCATCACCGCGCCCGCCAGGGCATAGCGCACCGACTCACGCGGCATGTGGATAATCGGCACCTTGGTAAACGACTGAATCTGGTCGTAGAAGTAGTGCGATGTGTTGCAGGGAATGGCAATGTGCGCGCAGCCCAGTGTCTCGAGCGCCTGTGCGCACTCCTTCATGGTCGCCAGCAGCTCGGCATGCTCGCCGGTCTTGATGGCCAGCGTACGGTCGGGCATGGTCGACTTGGAAAGCACCACCATGTCGATATGCTCCTGATCACAGGCAGCAGCCGTATGACGCACGACCTGGTCGTAGTAATACGACGTGGCCTCAGCGCCCATGCCGCCGATAACTCCCAGCTTTTCCATCGCCGCCTCCTTGGTGACGCCCATGCAATTGCTCGTATCATGCCCGCGCCCGTCCGATGCAAACCGGGCGGGCGCCGCGCTCATCTACTTGTAATACGTCTTGAACAGCTTAAAGTGACGCAGCTTGGTGTGCCACATGCGCAACCAGCGGTTAAAGACAAAATCGCCCTTCATAAACGAAGGATCGGCAGCCTTGCCCTCCTTGGCCAGACGATGCGCCTTCGCACGCAGCTCGGGGTCCTTGACATACTTGTCAACGACGCCCATGGGGACGACCATCCACAGCGCCTCGTCCTGCGCCGTCACAAATTCCGGCTCAAACGGACGGTTATAGACGTACTCATCCACCACGTATTTAGCAACGTTAAAGCCGCTGTTGGTGACGTAGTAGTTACTGCGGCCCTGACGCGTGTTGAAGTCGAAGAACTTAAACGAACCATCGCGTTGGTCGTACTTGACGTCGAAGTTGGAGAAGCCCGTGAACTTAAGGTCCTCAAGCAGCTTGCGCACGCCACCCATGAGCTCGTCGTTGGGCTCGGTGATGATGCAGGCGTGGTTGCCGACACCGTGGGGCTGATGCTCCTCGAGCAGCACGTGACCCAGGCACATCATGCGAACCTTGCCGTTGCGGTCGGAATAGCTGGTAAGCACGCGCATGTACTCGTCGTTGCCGGGCACGCGGTCCTGCAAGATGAGATCATCGGTGTAGCCACTGGCGTACACATCGCGAATGACCTGCTCCAGCTCGGCGCGATCGGCAATCTCGTAGGCCTTCTTCTGGCCCTCGAACTCGTGCTCCCACCACATGATGCCGTCAGAGGGCTTCAGAATCATCGGGAAAGGGAAGTCGATCTGGTCGAGCACCTCGGCGGAAGCCTCGCCCTGGGCGTTGAGCATCGCCATGGTAAAGGTAAACGTGTGCGGATAGGGTACACCGTGCTTCTCGCACAGCTCGTAGAAGATCTCCTTCTTCTGGCACTGCTCGAGCATACTGTAGGGCGCATAGGGCGCGATGACGTTGGAGGCAAGCTGGCCGGCATCCTGAGCCTGTGCGGCAAGCGCGACGTAGTTATCGCCGCAGCCCATGAGGATAATCTTCTTATCGGGATTGGCCTGTGCAATGCCGTTGACGGTCTCGATCATGACCGGCATAGTGTCGATATCCACATTGGGCGTATAGTCGATAATCTGGCTGCGGTATGCAGGACCCGTCTGATACTTGCCAAAGACCAGGCTCTTGACCTGATACTCCTCGTAGAAGGCACGCGCCACCGAATAGGCGTTGATATCGCCGCCGAGCAGCACGGGTATAAACTCGCGCTCTGTAAACTGCAATGCCATGGAAACTTCCTATCATCAACTGCCCGTACGATGGGCGGTCTTTATGCAACTGGTTTATTCTAGCGTGCCAAACTGCCGCTTCCCAAAGTTCCACCATATCTATGGCAAGCAGGCGCTTATGATCGAGCCCGCAGGGTTCCGTAACGTTAAAGTTGAACTCTATGGTTTCTTAACAATTCACTATAACTGCAGGTCAAGGCCAAAACCTCAAGTTCAACTTGACCCTTTAGAACCTTTAAGGTTCAAGTTGAGGTCGAAAGCAGTAGTAGAATACCTTTCGAACTATAACCTACGATTGATTGCAGAGGGACTGGATGCAGCATTCGAACCATCGCACCGCAGCGCTCATCGCGTCGAAGCCGGCTCGTATCATCACGAGCGCCGCGCTCGCCGTTACACTGACGGCCGCGCCGATGCTCTCCCCCGTCGCAGCCTATGCCGCCTCGCAGGCAACGCAGGATCAGCTTTCCGCTGCCCAGCAGAAAATCGAAACCGCCACGAGTGCCTACAACGAAGCCCGCACCAAGCTCGAGGATCTGCAGAAGCAAATCGACACTAACGAGGCAAGCATCGAGAAGATCGAAGCCGAACTTCCCGATCAACAGGCCAAGGCGAGCTCCGCCATGCGCGATCTGTATAAGTACCAGAAGGGCACCAACCCCATCGTGAGCTTCCTGGTCAACGCGCAGAGCCTGGGCGAGTTCATCACCACCTGCAAGTACACCAACCAGATCACGAGCTCAAGCGTCGACGAGATCGAAGAGCTCAACAAGATGCAGACCGAACTCGAGCAGAACAAGACCGAGCTCGAGCAGGCCAAGTCCCAACTCGAGACCGAGCAGAAAACCGCCGAGGACGCACTGGCACAGGCCCAGCAGCTTCGCAGCGAAGCCCAGGCAAAGGCCGAGCAGGAGAATGCCGCCGAGCTGGCCAAGCTCGAGGCCGACAAGGCCGCTGCCGCCGAGAAGCTCTCGGGCGAGGGCGTGAGCGGCAACAACTCCAACAGCCAGGCCAATAACGCCAACACCACCATCGACACCACGGTGAACAGCTCCAATACCGGCAACTCCGATTACGACTCGTTTATCAACGAGTGGACGAGTCGCATCGACAACTACCTCGCCGGCTCCCCCATGGCAGGTCAGGGTTACAACTTTGCCGTGGCAGCCTGGAACACCGGTGTTGACCCTCGCTGGTCTCCCGCCATCGCCTGCATCGAGAGCAGCAAGGGCCTCTATTGTGCCGGCTCCTATAACGCCTGGGGCTGGAGCGCTCGCGGCGGCGGCTGGCGGAGCTTTGGTAGCTGGAGCGAGGGCGTCTCTGCCCACGTTGCCTACCTGGGCGCCAACTATGGCTCCACGCTTACCCCGGCAGCCGCCAAAAAGTACTGCCCGCCCACGTGGCAGGACTGGTACAACAAGGTTGCAACCCAGATGAACCGCATCTAAGATCAACGTCAAAGGGCCCCAATTGGGGCCCTTTTTCTTTTACGCGACGGAGGTATCGACGACGCCAGTCGCGTTTGCAATGGCAACAATGATAATCATTGCCAACAAGAGCACACCCATAGCCTTGAGCCAGAGCTTTGCAAGCTTTTTACCGCGGTATCTATCGAGTAGCTCAAACCGCCGGCGAAGGCGGCGTTTGTCGAGCATCACAAAATGAATGAGCGCTACGAGACCGTCGGCGAAGATAAAATACTCAATCGCGAGAAACCACATCGGGTAGTTTTGGTTGGCGCCCGTAGGATGAAAAACGGCAAAATGGCTTCCGGCAAAGAAAACAAGTAGCGAAAGATAGACGAATGCGTTCCAAATGCGCCCAACGGTGTCGGGAATGCGGGAGAGTAAATTCGGGCGCTCAGGCACCAACGGCAATCCACCCTGAGACTGATCCGTGGGGAGCACGGGCACAGGGCACACGGCTCGCCGCTCCGGAGGCTCTTGGAAGGAAGCAGCATTCGGCGCGGACGACGGCGTCGGTGCGGACGACGCATACGATGCGCGTGCAGCGTGCCCTAGCGCCTTCGCGCTTGCAAAGCGCTTGTCCGGATCGAGCGCCATCGCCATGCAAATAACATCGGCAAGCGAGGCGGGGACGTCACGTGCCTCGCATTGCTCGCGCATGTTCCGACCTGGCTTGGGATCGGCCCCCGTCAGACAAAAGAACAGCAGGGCACCGAGCGCATAGACATCGCTGCGCACGCTCGTCTGGCCAAAACCATACTGCTCGGGCGGCGCATAGGGACGCGTGCCAAACTTGACGGTATCGGCATCGGCTCCCTCGCGCCACACGCGAGTAATTCCCAAGTCGATAATCACCAGCGATGAAAACGTCAGGCCTGTATCGGGCGTATAGTTTGCGCCCGACACGATGATATTCGAGGGCTTTAGGTCGCGATGGATCACCGGCGCAGCCATCTCCCCCGCCGACGCAAAGCCGGCATGGAGCTCCGCAACTGCATCACAAAGGGCGCCAAACAGCTCACAGGCATAATCGGGCCTCGCACCCAAACGCCCCACCAGGGCCCCGAGCGTTTCGCCTTCGATGTATTCCATGACCACGCAAAGCTCGTCGCCCACGCGGCGGCAATCGACAATCCGAGGCAAGTGCTCGTAACGTCGCCCAGCATGCTGGGCCGCAAACAGGCGTTCATACGCCCCGCCAATCTGGGCCGACGCGTCGATGCGCTTGCGAACAAAGGGGCCAAGAGATCCTCCGCCGGAGCCCTCAAAGTACACGAGCTCGGTCGTCTCGACGTCGGAGTGCTTGAGCACACGGTCTACGCGATAGCTGTCATCACGCTCAAGTGACGCCAGGTGTCCGGCGAGCGCAGCGGTCAGCTCATCATCGGAATATGTTGGGCTCTGAGTATCCATAGCGTCCATAATAACGCAGGGCACGGACGCCCCATGACGCCCGTGCCCTGCACGTTCTAAATATCGTGAACGGCGCTTCCGCCGGCAGCCAACTGTTAGCTCACCGTCTCTTCACCAAAGCGATACAGCTCCTCGTTCACCTTTTGCAGGCTGCAGCCACGATCGATAAGGAAATGATGATGGCGTCACGGCGGTCCTTGCAGTTGAGGACATTGACGCCCGCCGCCGTCAAGGCGCGGTTGGTCTCCTTGAGCGTCAGCGCCATGGCAAAGGCAATCTGCAGCACCTTATTGCGGCTCGGATGCCGCGCACCGGTAAAGATCTGATAGCCAAACGTCTCGTTGAGGTCGGCCATACGCACCACGCGCGAACGCTCCAGCCCCTTTTCTTCCAAAAGCTGTTTCAGATACCCCGAAAGCGACGGGGCGGTAAAGTCGTGCTCTTTGATATAGCCCTCGATACTCGGGGCATCAAGCAGCTCGTTGAGCAACTCTTCGGTTAGCTTCTTATCGGGCATATGGCCTCACCTCCCCAGATCGCATAGTAATCATGTTGTTTATTCTAGTTAAAAGCCGCTCACATCAGAACGTTCCCAGCTGGCAACCTGATCGGGAGATACCGTGCTCATCGCTTCGAACTTCCAGGTGCCGCCCGCTTTGAGATGGTTGGTGTTCGCAAGAGCCGTTCCCACCTGATTGCCGTCTGCGTCATACAGAACATACTCGATCTGAATGTAGCTTTGCTCTCTATCCGTATTATTGGTCAACGTGCCAGTGATCTTATACGCGAACTGATTAGACGTATCCCCGGCCTCATCCGAAACCGTATAGGGTTCTTGTGCCTCTTTTTGCTCCTCGACTTGCTGGGTCTGTTCGGCAGGCTTTGCTGCATCACCCGTAGACGAATCAGACGAGTTGCCGCCCATAGACCCTACGACGCCGGCAACAACGAGCACCACGATGACACCCAAAACGATCTTGCCGATCGGCTTCTTTCCCTCTTTTGCCATTATGCATCCTTCCCACGATCCGGCTACCGTGCCGGCACACAGCACATCGTAGGAGGCAGCGAACTCAAATTCATTAGCTGGGAGCTAATGTCGCAACACAGTTTGCCATCTGGCACTCATTGAGTCTTTTTTTTCCTTCACCGAACTCATGCCTTTGTTGTTGACTATTAAACATTTAGACGTAAACTGCTTTGTTACCTTGTCAACATCTGAAAGGAACCTCATTGGGAAAAGACGTACTGGTGCAGCAACTCGTCGACTCATTCGACAGCTGGCCCGCCAAAAATTCCGGTTGCGGATCGTCCCGCATGACACAAGAGCTCTATCCTTTTGACAAGCTCTTCTCTCCCATCAAAATTAACAAGCTCACCGTCAAAAACCGCATTGTCATGGCGCCGATGGGCAATATCGACATGTGCGAGGAAACTGGCCGCCCCAGTGACATGATGCTGCAGTACTTTTTCGCCCGCGCCAAAGGCGGCTGCGGCCTCATCACAACAGGACTCGTACCGGTAAGCCACGGCATCGATACCACGGTCACCGAGCTGGACAAGCTCACCTATTTCCCGCGCATCGATCGAAGCCGAACCGTTATGGCAGGCTGGCGCGACCTTGCCCAAGGTGTCCATGCCTTCGGATCGCGCATTTTTGTCCAGCTTACGGCCGGACTCGGCCGCGTGGGCAACCCGCAATGCCTCATCACGCAAAAGAAGTTTCCGGTCTCGGCGAGTTTCTTGCCTAACTACTACATCCCCGCCATTCCATGCATGCGCCTCTCGGACCAGAAGCTGCGCCGTATCGTAAACAATATCGGCCAAGCGGCGGCCGATGCTCATGCCATGGGCATCGATGGCGTCTATTTGCACGGGCACGAGGGTTATCTTATCGAGCAGCTCGGAAACCCCGCCTTTAACCATCGCAAGCTCGGACGTTATGCCGATTGGCGTCAGTTTGGCCTCGATATGATCAAAGAAATCCGTCGCCGCGTTGGGCCCGACTACCCCATCATGTACCGCATCGACCTTTCGCTTGCACTCGAGGAAACCTATGACGAGCAGGTCATGAATTCGACCTATCTGGGACGCATGCGCGGCGGCCGCACAGTCGAACAGACCCTGGGTTATATGGAAGAGCTCGTGGCGGCGGGAGTAGACATCTTTGACGTCGACCTTGGTTGCTATGACAACTGGTGGATGCCCCACCCGCCTGCGAGCATGCCCGCAGGCTGCTTCGTTCCCGTGGCGCGCGCCGTTCGAGAGCGCTTTGCCGCCGACAATATCCGCTCCAATGCCGGCCTTCCCGTACCCGTTGTCGCGGTGGGTAAGTTGGGCTACCCCGACATTGCCGAACGCGTCCTTCGCAATGGCGACGCCGATATGATCATGCTCGGACGCCCGCTGCTTGCGGATCCCGAGTGGCCCAACAAGGCGTACGCCGGTCGCGTGGCAGATATTCGCCCCTGCATCGGATGTCAGGAAGGATGCCTCAACGAGTTTGTCGAAGGGGGCCATCCGCAGTGTGCCGTCAATCCACGCTGCAGCTTTGAATACCTCATGCCCCAGACACCCGCTCCCGCCAAAGAACCCAAACGCATAGCGGTGATAGGAGCCGGACCCGCTGGGATGGTCTGTGCGCTAATCGCCGCGCGTCGTGGCCACGACGTAAAGCTCATCGATGCCGAAGATGAACTTGGAGGAAAACTCCTCTCCGCCAGCGCCGCCCGGATCAAGTTCGACCTCGATAACTACCGATCATATCTTGTTCGACAGGTGCGCGAGCAGGCAGAAAAACCCAACGGGAACCTGACACTCGAACTTGGACGGGCAGCACGCGCCGAAGATCTTGCAAAAGCAGGCTTCGACGCAATCGTGTGCGCGACAGGCACTTCCAATGCAATACCGCCCATCCCCGGTCTTACGGAGCTTGCAGCATCGGGTCATGCCGTGCTGGCAACGCAGCTACTGCGCCAACCCGCGCTGCTTGGCAACGCCAAAACCGTCACCATCATTGGCGGAGGGGCCGTGGGCTGCGAGGTTGCCCAATGGCTCACTGTCGAACACGGCATACCACAGGTCAGCGTAATTGAAATGCTGCCTCACATGATGCAGGGCGCCTGCACGGCAAATCGCGGCCACCTACTCCATGCGCTCAGGGGACGCAATGTGCGGCTCCTCAATATGACACGCGTCGAGCGCGCGGAGGTCGACGGCAAACGCGAGTCTGGAGCCCCATCGAGGTGTGCGCGTCTCCACTTGAGTCGCAACTGCCACAAAAACGTTCCCGACCCCTACGTCTCGTGGTCACCGGTCTTGCCCGAGAACGTCGAAAACCCGCTTGCACCCAAAATCGGCAACGACTGGAAGTCACTCGAGCTAACCTGCGACCTGGTAATCATTGCCTGCGGCGGACACCCCGACGACGCGCTGTTCTACAAACTGCAGCAGACGCACGCCGCAGACGAGCTGCATAACATCGGCGATGGGTTTGCACCCGGTCGTGTGCTCGAAGCGGTCCGTGCGGCATACCGACTCGGCACCAATATCTAACACGAAAGGATGGGCTCACAGATGAACCTGACCTCCCAACAACAAGCCCTGCTCGACGGCGCCAAGGGCCCCGCCATGGCCAAAGTGGTCAAGACCCTCGTTATGTACGGCGAATGCTTTGGCGCCGAGCGCATGGTTCCCGTGACCGGCGCAAACGGTCATCTTGTCACAAGTTTTGGCCTCTCCATGCTCGGTCCAGTCTATGACCTTATGGATGAGCTGCTGAAAGACGGCGCCCTGTCCGGTCAGTCATTCTCGGTCGACCCGAGGCCCCTCGACCCCGCCGTCACGGCCAACCCGCTGCAAAAGCTGCTGTTCAAGATTATGTATTCCAAACAAGACGATTATGAGGCACAGCTGCGCAGCATGGGTCTATTGGACAACGATGCTTTCACCTGCACCTGCTACCAGCCCGAGGTTGGCAATCGACCTCGGCGTGGCGACATCCTAAGCTGGGCAGAAAGCAGCGCCGTGGTCTTTGCCAACTCCGTGCTGGGCGCTCGCTGCAATCGCAACTCCGGCATCATCGAGATGTTCGGCTCAATTGCCGGCTTTGTCCCGGAATTCGGCCTGCTCACCGATGAGGGCCGCAAGGCGACCTGGATCATCGAAGTCGACTGCAAGCGCAAGCCCGAAGCGCAAGTGCTTGGCAGCGCCATTGGCATGAAGGTGATGGAAGACGTCCCTTACATTAAAGGCCTCGACCGCTGGCTTGGCCGCGAACTCACACCCGGCACGCAGGACTACCTTAAGGACATGGGCGCCGCCAGCGCATCGAACGGCGCTGTCGGGCTCTACCACGTGGACGGCATCACGCCCGAGGCCGTCGAACAAGGCGAACACCTCATAGCACCAGACGCCCGAATCTATCGCATTGACGACGCCGAGCTGGAACGCATCCGCTCGAGCTACCCCGTTATGTGGAAGAACCCGGGCGCGCGCCCCAAGCTTGCCTTCATCGGCTGCCCCCACCTCTCGTCTGCACAACTCGTCCATTGGGCAGACGCCATCTGCGATGGGCTGAGTGCCTCCGGCAACTGCCGCGTGCAAGTACCCACCGTACTGACCGCCGCACCATCCGTGGCAGACGCCTTCCGCAAGACTGCGGCATACAGACGCCTCTCGACTACCGGTGCCGTCGTCTCGAGCATCTGCCCGCTTATGTACACCAACAACCCGCTGTGCGGCAGCATGCCCATCATCACCAACTCCAACAAGTTGCGTACGTACTCGGCATCGCGCTACTACACCGACGACGAGGTGCTCGCCTACGTCACCACCGGAAAACCAATCAAATAGGAAGGCGACTCCTCATGGAAAAAATCTTTCACGGCCGCGTCGTTGTCCCCGGAACTGCCCACGCCAAGGCACTTGTCTCTCACGGAGGGCTCAACACACTCGCATCGTTTCAGAAGGCACTGATGTTTGGCGACAAAAAGGCCACGTGTTCCGACCAAAACAATCCCGACTTGTACGGCAAACCTTTGGCGGGATGTGCCTTGTGTCTTCCGCAGACTATCGGCTCCACCACAGGCGGCATGGTGCTCTTCTGCGCCACCAAAATGGGGCGCCAACCCGCATGCCTGCTGTTTTCCAAACCCATTGACAGCCTTGCCGCCGCTGGCGCGATCCTCTCGGGTGTATGGACCGACACCTCCATGCCCACCATTGACAACCTGGGCGATGAGTTTCTCGATGCTGTGTCGACGGGAGACGCCATCACCGTGACCGAAGACGGCACGGTCATCGTCGGCTAAGGCTATCCGACCCGCCGCCCGCAGATGAACAACGTGTTTCGCCATTTCCCACGCGCGGTGCGGGCGATAATCTTGACGTATTCGATATACAACACGAAAGGAGTCCCACCATGGGAGCATCGGTATCGGTCGCACAGGGCGCGCCTCTTGATGCAGGCACCTACAAGGCAGACGAGGCAGCCGTCGAGCGCTTTTGCGAATTGCTGCGCATCCCCACCGTTTCGCGTGAGAACATCGCCGAGCGCGACGATGAGCCCTTCAGCCAGTGGATTCCCACGCTTCAGCGACTTTATCCGCATTTCTTTAAAGTCGCCGAGCTCACACGCGTCGACGACTTTGGCATGCTCCTGCGTTGGCCTGGCGCCGATTCCGCCTTGGACCCCATCGTCATGATGGCGCATCAGGACGTCGTGCCCGTCGAGGGCCAAGACTGGAAGCACGATCCCTTTGGAGCCGAGATCTTCGACGGCGAGATCTGGGCCCGCGGATCCCTCGACACCAAGTGCATCGTCTCGGCTTTCTTCGAGGCCGCCGAGCATTTGATTGCCCAGGGCTTCGTTCCCCCGCGCGATGTCTGGTTCTTCTCGAGCGATGGCGAGGAAATCGCCGCACCTACTGCAACCCATGCAGTGCAGTGGCTTCGCGAGCATAACATCCATCCCTACATGGTGCTCGATGAGGGTGGCGCCGTGGCAACCGACGCCCCGCTCGGCGTCACCGAACCCGTTGCCATGGTAGGCGTGTCCGAGAAGGGCCACGTCGACCTTACCGTCACGGCGCGCGCCGACGGCGGCCATGCCTCTACGCCTGCGGCAAACGATGCCTGCCGTCTTCTCTGCCGTGTATGCGAGACTATCTCGGCCAACCCCGGCAAGCCGCAGCTCACGCCCGCCGTCGAGGCCACACTGACCGAGTTGGGTGCCCGTAGCAGCGCGACGTATCAGGCAATCTTTGGCAACCTGTGGCTCACGCGCCCCGCGGTTACCAAGATCATGGCCGCCAGCCCCGAGACCTCGGCCATGCTGCGCACAACCTATGCGCTCACGCAGCTCGAAGGCTCCAACGCGCACAACGTGCTGCCACCGGTCGCTCGCGCCAATTTCAACGTGCGCATCGCTCCGTTCGAGACCATCGCCGATGCCGTTGAACGCGCTCGCAGGCTCGCCGCCCAGCAGTGCCGCGCCTCGGGCGTAAGCCCCGACCATGTCACCGTCGAAATCAACGAGGCGATCCCCTACACCGAGCCCGCGCCCATCTCGCCTTACGAAGACGATGCCGCCTTCAACTACATCCATCGCTGCGTGTCGGGTGTCTATCCCGAGGCCGGCTTTGCCCCCTACGTGCAGAACTCCTGCACCGACTCGCGCGAGTTCAACGAGATCTGCGATCGCGTCTACCGCTTCTGCGGCTTCATCTACTCGGGCGAGGCGCGCAAACTCATCCATGCCTCCAACGAACGCATCGGCGTCGACGTCTACAAGCGCGGTATCGAATTCTATGTGGCGTTTCTTTCCAACCTTGAACAACTGTAGAACGGGGGCCGATAGCACCCCTCCCCGCTTTTACCGACCAGGAGAACCAGCATGACCCAACCAAATCTTAAGCGGGCGGCCCGGCTCGACACCAAGGCCGTCGCCCTCGCCTCCCTACCCTTTATGGGCATGATCAGCTTTTGGCAGGTCTACGACGGCATCGTTCCCAAGATGCTCACAGGGACCTTTGGCCTATCCAACTCGCTCACCGGCGCGATCATGGCCATCGATAATGTCTTTGGCCTGTTCCTGCTTCCGCTCTTTGGCATCCTCTCGGACCGCTGCGCAAGCAAACTCGGGCGTCGAACGCCCTTTATCTTGGGCGGCTCCGCGGTGGCAATGCTCTCCGTCCCGCTCATCGCGATCGCCAACAACATGGGCAGCCTACCTCTGCTCATTGGCGCGATTATCCTCACGCTTTTGGCAATATGCGCCTACCGCACCATGACGGTTGCCATTGTGGCAGATATTACGCCTCGCCCACTTCGAACCAAGGCGGACTCAATCGAAAAGATCGTCGGCTATGCGGGAACGGGTCTTATGCTCGTCGCCATCTCGGTCATGGTTCCCAAGGCCGACAAACCTGATTATCTTCCGCTCTTTATCTTGCAGGCCGCCTTTATCCTCGTGTCAGCCGTTGTCTACGGCATCTTTGTCCGTGAGCCCGCCCTCGTCGAAAAGATGCGCGAGAAATCGCTGTCAATGGGCATCGACGAGGATCAGATTGACAAAGACGACTCCCCCGAGGCCGGCGGTAAGGAACGCGTTGCAGACACCGACGTGCGTCGCTCCATCATCATGCTGCTCGCCGCAACGTTTTTCTACTACATGAGCTATAACGCCATGACCACCAATATCAGCCGTTATGCCGATTTGTTCTATGGCATGGAGGGCGGTTCCTATGCCATCATCAATATCGTGACGATTGCAGGCGCGCTGCTAAGCTACGTACCCCTGGCAAACCTTTCGCTCAAAATCGGCCGCAAAAAGGTCGCCCTGGGCACCGCCGTCATCATGGTTTTGTGCCCCGCGCTTCTTTGGCTGGCACCCGGTTTCTCGCCCGTGTTGTACGGGGTCTTTTTGTTGATGGGCGTCGCGCTGGGCGGCGTGGACCTGTGCGTGTACACGATGATTCTGGAGTGCTGCAGCTCCCAAAGCGTGGGCCGCTACTCCGGTTACTACTACACCGTGAGCATGGCGGCTCAGGTGGCGACGCCGATTCTCTCCGGCATCGTTATGGACGTGGCGCCGTCGATGCTCTTCGCCTACATCACGGCAATGGGCATGATTATGACCGCGAGCATTGCCGCCGCCAAGCACGGCGATGCCATCTTGATCGACGAGGTCGCTCGCCGCGAGGCAGCCGAGTAAGAGACCGAATTAACTACCGTGCGAAAGGGGTCGGATGGGCAAAGCGCCCATCCGACCCCTTTTTCGTTTCATCCTCAAGAAGCTTGTCGAAGCCTACCCCACCGTGACGGATTCCCCAGTAAAGGTGCTGATGAGCAGCAGGATAAAGAACGCCAAGTAACCGATGCTCAGCGGGTACGCAATAATCAGGAAGACGGCCCAGCCGACATTGGTGTTACCGTCGGCACGGCGTTGCTCGCGATTGCGGCAGAGCCAAATCGTCACGCCAATGGCCACAATCAACAGCACAAGTGCCGCTGCCGCCAGTCCAGCAAGCACAAACATCACGCCAATGCTCACAGCAATAACCGGGAGCAGCAGCAAGCCGCACCCGCACCCACCAGGACTATACACGGCAGACTGCCGGCGTCGTTCCATCGTCACTCCAAGTCAAGCAATCGTTTGTAGACATCGAGGCCTTTAAGCAAGATTTCCTCGTCAAAGAGCATGGTATCAGTGTGAAGGGCACTCTTCGCATAAGCTGGGCAGCCGTCTGCGTCGATCGGGTTTTCTTGCGCCTCCGGCACGCCCGTGCCCAGCAAGAAGAACACGCCCGGCAGATAGCGCTGATAGAAAGCGAAGTCCTCGGCAATCAGCAAAGGCTCATCCACGAGCTGCAGCTCGGGCAAGGCAGGCGCGACATTGGCAAATAGCTCGGGGTCGTTATCGACCGGTGGATAGCCCTCGGCAAAGTCGAGATCGTACGTGCAGCCCGTTGCAGCGCATGCCTCATCAAGCACGCGGTGCACGCCCTCGCGTGCACGGTCGAACATGTCGTCTGTAAACACACGCAGGCTGCCGGCCACATGGGCCTCCCCCGCCACCGCATTGCAAACGGTACCGGCCTGCAGCAGACCAAACTTGCCGATACAGGGCTCGTCGGTGCCCAGCTCGTCCATCAGCACGCGCTCGGCAACCAAAAACTTCGCTGCCGCCAACGCGGCATCGTGCGACTCCTCAACCGGCACACCATAGGTCTTAGCAATATGGATGCTCGTACCGTGAATATGGATGTGCGTCTCACTCGAACGCGCCAGCAGCGGACCGGAACAACTCGCCAACGTGCCGGCAGGCAGATCGGGCCACACATGGAAGCCAAAAATTCGGTCGACCCCGTAGCGCTCGAACACGCCGCTCTCGCGCACCGTCTTGGCACCACCGGTCGTTTCCTCGGCCGGCTGAAACACAAAGAGCACATTGCGCCTCATGGCGCCCGGCTGCTCGCGAATCGTACGGTCGACATACGTCGCGGCGGCAAGTGCCATAGCCATGTGTCCGTCATGTCCGCAAGCGTGCATCTTGCCGGGATGGATCGAGGCAAAGGCCGCTCCCGTCGCCTCCGCGATGGGCAGCGCATCCATATCGGCGCGAATCGCCGTGGCACGCGCGGCACCAACGCCAGCGTCGAAGAAAGCGCAGACGCAGCTGGGACACGGATGGGTCACCTCGCAAGCGAGCGGCGCCAACACGCCCTCGATATAGGCGATAGTCTGCGGAAGATCGAAATCGAGCTCCGGAATGCGATGGAGATCGCGGCGATAGCGACGGAGTTCTTGGAGCTCGGTCATAAAGGATCCTTTCATGGGGCATTTCCATTCACACAATATTGTGATGCAAAATTGTGACGCCCTTGTTTCCAGCATATCCCTGCATTTTTCAAACGTTATATACGAATACTCTTGTTTGGTAAAGTGCAACGTGGTAGGGTCGTTACCACTTGATAGAGGCGCGGGCACGAAGAACCGCGGGCGAGCCGGCAGGCTTTGACCCCGTGGGGAGGCGAAACCCGCCGAACTGGGTTTTTCGGGCACGAACAACCTGGTGGGCCTGCGGGAAACACCCACAGGACTGTCTGCAGCAATGCGGGAGCGCTATCCGGACATTGGGTCCACGCTATGCGGATTCGATGCGCAGATGGCGCCGTCTGGATAGCGAGGTTTACGGGACATGGCATTGACCCCCAACGAGGCGTATGCGGCCAAGCAGCCGTTTGTGGACAAGGAGACGCTCGAGCATATCGTCGAGCAGTTCCCCACGCCGTTTCATCTATACGACGAGGCGGGCATCCGCCGCAACATGCAAGAGGTGCGCGACGCCTTCGCATGGAACCCGAGCTTTAAGGAATACTTTGCCGTCAAGGCCAATCCCAACCCGGCGCTCATCTCCATTCTCAACGAATACGGCTGCGGCTGCGATTGCTCGAGCTATACCGAGCTCATGATCGCCCGCTCGCTGGGTATCACGGGACACGACATCATGTTCTCGTCCAACGACACGCCAGCTGCCGACTTTGAGCTCGCCGAGAAGTTGGGCGCCATCGTCAACTTTGACGACATCAGCCACATCGAGTTCTTTGAGCGCGTTGCGGGGCCCATCCCCAAGACGATCAGCTGCCGCTTTAATCCGGGCGGCCTGTTCCAGCTCTCCAACGGCATCATGGATAACCCCGGCGACTCCAAGTACGGCATGACCACCGAGCAGCTCTTCGAGGCGTTCCGCATGCTCAAGGCCAAGGGCGCCGAGGACTTTGGCATCCACGCATTCCTTGCCAGCAACACCGTCACCAACGACTACTACCCCAAGCTCGCGCGCATCCTCTTTGAGCTTGCCGTGCGCCTGGAGCGCGAGACCGGTGCACATGTCGCCTTCATCAATCTGTCCGGCGGCGTCGGCATCCCCTATCTGCCCGAGCAGCAGGCCAACGACATTCACGCCATCGGCGAGGGGGTGCACGCGGCCTACGACGAAATCCTGGTTCCCGCCGGTATGGGCGATGTGGCCATCTGCACCGAGATGGGCCGCTTTATGATGGGGCCCTACGGCTGCCTGGTCACCAAGGCTATCCACGAAAAGCAGATCTACAAGGACTATATCGGTGTCGACGCAAGCGCCGTCGATCTGATCCGTCCTGCCATGTACGGCGCCTACCACCACATTACGGTAATGGGTCAGCCGGGTGGCGACGACAAGACCACAGCGCCCGTCACGGACACCTACGACATCACGGGCAACCTATGCGAGAACAACGACAAGTTCGCCATCGATCGCGAACTGCCGCATATCGACATGGGCGACCTGCTTGTGATTCACGATACCGGCGCGCATGGCTACTCCATGGGCTACAACTACAACGGCCGGCTGCGCTCCGCCGAGGTCCTGCTGCGTCCCGATGGCTCGGCCGACCTCATCCGCCGTGCCGAGCGCCCGGGCGATTATTTTGCCACGCTCGACGTGCTGCCGAGCGGCCGAGAGCTGCTGGCCAAGTCGCGCGCCGAAAGTGCCCGCCGTCGTGCCCAAGACGAGCGCCTGGCAGTCGCCGCCCAATGGAACAAACGCATCCAGATTGCGGCCGCGAAGGAGAAGAACATGGACATCCGCAATCTTGAGGGCTCAATCGTCGCCCTCGTCACGCCGTTTAAAAAGGACGGCAGTGTCGACTTTGACGCGCTCGAGCACCTTATCGATTTCCACCTGCAAAACGGCACCGACGCCATCCTCACCCTGGGCACCACTGGCGAGAGCGCCACGATGACCGACGACGAGGACAACTCCGTTGTCGCCGCCGTGGTCAAGCAAGTTGCAGGACGCGTCCCCGTCATCGCCGGCTCGGGCTCCAACTCCACGCAAACCATGCTCACCAAGTCGCTCACCTACCAAGGCCTGGGCGCCGACGGTCTGCTGCTCATTACCCCCTACTACAACAAGTCCAATGAAGAGGGTATCTATCAGCACTTTAAGACCGTCGCCGATGCCGTGGACATCCCCTGCATCCTGTACAACATTCCCGGCCGCTGCGGCTGCGGCATCAGCGAGCGCAACGTAGAGCGCTTGGCCGCGCACCCCAACATCATGGGTATTAAGGAGGCCTCGGGCAACGTCGCCTACGCGGCCAAGATCGCCCACCTGCTGTCCGACGACTTCCGCATGTACTCGGGCGAGGACGCACTTACCGTGCCGCTCATGAGCCTGGGCGCTTCGGGCACCATCAGTGTATGGGCTGACGTTCAGCCGCAGCTCGTGCATGACATGTGCCGCGCCTATTTGGACGGTGACGTGGCGCGCGCCCGCGATATCCAGATTGCCGGCCAGCCGCTCATCAATGCCCTCTTTAGCGAGGTCAACCCCATCCCCGTCAAGGAAGCGCTCGCTCAGATGGGTATGATCGAGGCAAACTACCGCATGCCGCTATGCCCCATGGCAGACGACACGCGCGCTGCACTTACCGATGCTCTGAAGGGAGCTGGTCTGCTTGATTAAGACCGTCATTATGGGAACGGGCCGCATGGGCTCGCTCATTCGCACTACCGCCGAGGGCATTGTCGACGCCGCCGGAGAGCCCGTTTTCGACATCGTCGCCCAGATTGGCTTCGACTTGTCCGAGCTCGAGAACGCCCCGGCAGCCGACGTCATCATCGACTTCTCAAACGTCGTGACCTTCGATACCGTCGTCGCCTATGTCGAGCGCACGGGTGCGGCGTTGGTCTCGGGCACCACAGGCTATACGCCCGAGCAGATGGATCGCCTGCGCGAGCTGGGTCAGAACGCCCGCGTCATGCACTCCGGCAATTACTCCATCGGCATCGCAGCCCTGCGCCATCTGGTAGCGCAGGCCACACGCGAGCTGCCCGGCTTTGACTGCGAAATCGTCGAGACGCACCACAACCAAAAGGTTGACGCCCCCAGCGGCACTGCCAAGTTGTTGCTCGACGCCGTCGTCGAAGCTGAGCCCGAGGCAGGCTACCACCCCGTCTATGGCCGCGAGGGCATGTGCGGAGCGCGCGACCCCAAGGAGATCGGCATGCACTCGCTGCGCGGTGGCACTGTCGCCGGCGTCCACGAAGTGAGTTTCTTTGGCCAGGATGAGGAGGTCACGCTCGCGCACCGCGCCACGAGCCGTCAGATCTTCGTCAACGGCGCCCTGGCAGCCGCGCAGAAGCTCGTCACCCGCGAGCCTGGCTTCTATACGTTCGACCAGGTCATGTTTGCCTAACCAGGTATCAACCGGATCCACCCAAAGGAGAGACAGCAAATGAGCAACGCAGCCGAGATGGATGCACAGGAGATTATCAACTACATCGCCACCGCGCCCAAAAAGACGCCCGTCAAGCTGTACGTGCGCGAGAAGCCGGGCATGAAGGTCCAGTGGGGCAATGCACACGTCTACGGTGGTCGTCGTGGCAAGACCGTCTTTGGCGACTGGGATGAGCTCAAGGCCATCCTCGATGCCAATGCCGACTCCATCGACTACTACGACGTCGAGAATGACTGCCGCAACTCCGCCGTCCCTATGCTCGACCTTAAGGGCATCAACGCCCGCATTGAGCCGGGCGCGATCATCCGCGACCGCGTCGAGATTGGCGATCGCGCCGTCATCATGATGGGCGCCATCATCAACATCGGCTCCGTCATTGGTGAAGGCTCCATGATCGACATGGGCGCCGTGCTGGGCGGCCGCGCCACCGTGGGCAAGAACTGCCACATCGGCGCCGGCACCGTGCTGGCAGGCGTCGTGGAGCCCGCGAGCGCCACGCCCGTCATCATCGAGGACGACGTCATGATCGGCGCTAATGCTGTGGTCCTGGAGGGCGTGCGCGTGGGCAAGGGTGCTGTCGTTGCCGCCGGCGCCGTGTGCGTCGAGGACGTCCCCGCCGGCGCCGTCGTGGCCGGTGTCCCCGCCCGCGTCATCAAGATGCGCGACGAGAAGACCGACAGCAAGACCGGCCTGGAAGAGGGCCTGCGCCAGCTTTAATAGTTACGGCGTTTTACCAAACGCCGTAACGACCCGACGCTGCAAACGCCCCTAGGCGGCAATCTGACGTTCAATCGTCGGGCATGACCAGAAGGTCAATGCCCTCCTCTTTCGCGTCACCTTGCTCGCCTAGGGGCGTTTTCGCTGACGTATGCTCAACCTACGGCGCAATGTCGGCAACCAAGCCGAAAACAAAAAAGGCCGAAGCACCATCGGAACTTCGGCCTTCCCTATCTCAGGGTTCCGTCGTATTCAACCATGGCGGGTCGCTTTGACAGGCGCCCTGCGGCCGTCTTATAGACCTCGGAACGGTCGCGCCGCCCTATTGCCACGATCTCGGCAATCTCAACCGTTCCGTCCTCCCGGATTCGAAAAACCATTCGGAGTCCTGCATTCCGCCATTTGATCTTTTTGCAGCCGGCAAGCTCGCCGTGAAGCGGCGTTCCAATTTCATCAGCGCGCGTCTTTTATTTCGCGACTGCAATACGGACGAGCCTTCGCTGAGATCCATCTAGTTTTTGATATTCCTTCTCGACGTCTCGATTCAAAAAGCCGACGACAAAATGCCCACTCATTCGAAAAGATCCTCATCGGGGATCGCGTCCGGATCTATCGACTCAAACTCTGCGAGCTCCTCGGCAGTTAAGGCGTCCTCAAATGGAGCAAACTCATGCGGACCATGCTTGACTCGATCCGCAGCGATGCGATTTATCTCAAGTTCGCGCAGATACTGCAGCGCGCCGTACATTTCCTCATAGGCAGCATAGTCGATAATCACGGTATCGATATCGTTATGATCGGCAATGAACTGTGGTGCGCGTTTTGCGCGTTTACGAATGGCAGATAAAGACTTGCTTGCTTCGGTAGCCGAAACAACCTGGTCTTTTGTAAACACCGGTTTTTCCAGAACAAGTGGGGACATTTTGACCTCCAAAAAATAATCTGGATTATATTTCAAAGTATACTTCAAAATATAATCCAGACTTTTATTCGAAAGAAAAAGCCCTATCGATTCTCGATGCTACCGATGTTTTTGAGCTCGATGGAGATGAGGCCGTTGGGCTCGTTGACGAACTCGATATACTCGGAGTTCGAACCCATCTCGGCCGGGAAGCTGATCTCGATGCCCGTGTCGGTACGAATCTTGTGATTGCGCACGGCCGCGCGTTCGACCTGCTTGCGCTCCACGGGCACGCGCTCGGGCACCTTCTCCTCGGTCAGCGCCGCACGCACGTTCTCCTTGATAACCGGCTCGTCCTCAAAGACCTCATCGACGATATCCCAAGGCGGCAGCTCCTCGTCATCCTCAACCTTCTCGGCAACGGCAGCCTTAACCTTGGCGAGTGCCACGGCCGTATTGGCACCATGCTCCTCGGCGACTTCCTCGACCACACGCGTCACGGTGTCGATGACCTCCTTGCCCGATACACCCGTGTCGCACTGCAGCAGGCCATCGGGGATAAGCATACGGTCCTCGCCGGCAATCTTGCGCTTCTTGTCCACGTAGCCGATCTCCATGGTACTCGCGCGCACGATGGCATAGCTCGGCACCTTTTGCGAGGGGTTCGGCAGAATGGCGTAGTGGCGCGCGATGTCATTGCGCACCTCCCCCTCCTCGCGGCCCACTTCGTGCATAAAAGCCTGCTTGGAGCCCAACAGCATCACGGCAAACCAGCGGGCATCCTCATCGTCGTCAAAATCGGCCACGAGCACGTCGGTGGACTCGGCTTTCTCGGCTTTGGTGAGCTCGGAGGAGATAAACTCCGCAATCTGCTGCGACAGGTCCACGAACTCGCGCTCGCCGAAGAAATAGCCCTTGAGCTCGCCGCCAAACGCAGAGTTCTCGGCAAACGTGGCACGTTTATTGTCGGCCGAGGTTCGTGCGCGGCGCAGATGCGTGGTCACGAAGTTGCGCACGGTACGGCTTTCGATATCGAGCTCGCGCTGGCTCATAACGTTAACGGCAGAGTCAAAGTCCAGGATATGCAGAATCGCGTGATTGATTTTCATATACGGCATTCCGTTCTAGATCGATTTCGGCACGAACCAGTATAGCGGTCGAGCCCGCCCCAAGCGCATCGAAGATTGCTGCATTGGGGCCAGGTTTCTCTGCACCAATGGTTAACGCAGGAGCTCGGACTGCCAGGCCTCGAGTTGTTCTGCCAGACTCTTACCGGCAGCGGACATGTCGATCTGAGGGCGTTTGGGCAGCAATGCACATCTAAGAATTGCCGCGATGGTCTGCGAAACAAAATGGCGCGTATCCTTGTCAAAGCCTTGGGCGGCCCGGAGCATCACAGGCAGGTTCTCGCGCATGTTCCCGGCGATATCCGCAAAACGTTCGGCGCCCGTAGCCTCAAACACGGAGAACAACGCATCTACAAAACGCTCGCGCTCGCCAGGTGACACTGCAAGCAGCATCTCGCGAATAGAGCCATCAACATATCGCGCGCCAGCAGACAGGCGTTCGCAATACACAAAATCGCAGCCGTCGACCACCCAGCTAAAGGGATTGTGTTGCAGCAGGCTAAACTCGGTGCTTTCGACGATAGCGTAGTCCTCTTGCGTCTCGAACATCATGCCGAAGATCGAAGACTGGGGCAGGGTTTTATCAATACGACCAGAAAGGCTCGCAAAGGCGTCTCCGTTCAGAAACTCCTCGACAAAGCCAGGGCCATCGTGGGAGAAGACCAGCTCAATCCGGTTGCGAGCACCGCTTGAGCACATCGCTGCACCATACACAGCCAGATTTCCGCCCTTGGAATGGCCTCCGCACAAGAGCGGCCCGTCAATCGCATCCGCCGCCTCGTCCACATAACGCGCCGCGGATTCCTGGGCCGGCACAGGACACCGGAACGCCATGTTAAAGTCCTCTTTCCAGCCCACAATCGTGCTGTCGGTCCCCCGGAAGGAAAGATAGCTAAACCCCGCCGGAAACCGGAACGCCATGGCTGCAAACTGCTCTGTCGCCACCACATCGCTCACGGCACGATAGCCGCAAACGTGCACGCCACGGTAGCGAGGGCTTGCTGCCACGGCCTCCAATAAGGCCCTGCTCCCCTCTGGATCCCACAAGTCGTCAATCATGTCCCGGTAGCACTCGGCACGCAGCAGCTCGCGTACGTCTAGGCCCTGCCAGTTCGTCAGCTCTGCCATATCACCCGGCAAACGCAAATAGGACAACCACGCAAAGACCAGGCTATCCACCGCGCAGAACGGCCGCTCCTCAAACGGATCAAACGCCGTCTGGGCATAGGTCAAAAAATTAGGCGAATCCGACATGGCCCTCCCATCAACCATGGTGTATAGGGATGGTGCATTGGGGTCAGGTTACTTTGCACCAAAAAGGCGCCCGGGCCGTGTGGACCCGGACGCCTTCATTGTAGCTTTTCGCTCTAGCGAGCTTGATTTAGCAGGAGAAGTCGACGCTGTCGATGATGTCCTTAAGGGCCTTTGCAGAGACGGTGAGCTCATGCTGCTCGTCATCGTTCAGCGGCACGGGAACGCGGCAAACGACGCCGTCGCGGCCAACGACCGTCGGCATGGAGATGGCCAGATCGGACAGGCCGTACTCGCCCACCATGAGCGAGGAGACAGGCAGAACGGTCTGCTCATCGCGCATGACGGCGGTGCAGATACGCTTGACGGCCATGGCGACGCCATAGTAGGTGGCGTGCTTCTTCTCGATGATGGTGTAGGCGGAGTTCTTGACGTCCTCGGCAATACGCTTCTCGGCGGCTTCGTGCTCCAGGTGGCCGTGAAGCTCGCAGAAGGTGTTCAGCGGAACGCCGGCAACCTGAGCGCTGGACCAAGCGACAAACTCGGAGTCGCCGTGCTCACCCATGACATAGGCCTGAACGTCGCGCGGGTCAACCTCGACGTGGGCACCAAGCATCTGCTGCAGGCGACCGGTGTCGAGCACGGTACCGGAGCCGATGACATGGCCCTCGGGCAGGCCGGACATCTTGATGGCGGCATAGGTCAGAACATCGACCGGGTTGGAGACGATGAGCAGAATGCCGTCAAAGCCGGACTTCTTAATCTCGGGGATAATGGACTTAAAGATGTTGACGTTCTTGTTGACCAGGTCCAGGCGGGTCTCACCGGGCTTCTGGGCAGCGCCAGCGGTGACGACGATCATGGCGGCGTCGGCGACATCGGAATAATCGCCGGCGTAGATCTTCATCGGCTCGGCAAACGTCATGCCGTGCGCGATATCCAGGGCCTCGCCCTCGGCGCGGTTCTTGTCCACGTCGATGAGGACCATCTCAGAGAACAGACCACTCTGCATCAGCGCGAACGCCGAAGACGAACCGACGAAACCGCAGCCGACAATAGCGACCTTCTTCTCGTTAACCATTAGAAACTCCCATCTCTCTCCACAAACAAGCCGCCCGGGAACGACCCGAGCGGCTTGCCGTAATCCCAATACATCCAATCGGGACTTTGATTATGCTCCTATTCGCAGCCAAAAATCGACCGTTTACCGAAATTGTTTGCAGAATTCGTAAAATAACTGCACGAAATCGGTTTCGAGCTATTGACGAGCCGAGACAACTTTCTAATACAGGCCCGCCTCGCGAATGGCCTCGACAGCCAAAGCGATCTGATCGGGCGGCAGGACCAGCGCCATGCGCACGTGTCCCTCGCCCGAAGGACCAAAGCTCGCGCCCGGCGTCACCACAACGCCGGCCTTCTCCATGAGCTCCTCGCAAAACGCCATGGAATCGGTGCGACCGCCAGGAAGCTTGGCCCACACAAACATAGAGCCATGCGCGTTGGGACGCTCCCAGCCCAGGCCCTCAAGACCGTCGCACAGAGCATCGCGGCGCTCCTGGTACTTCAGACGCTGCGCCTCGACCTCATCGCGCGGACCGTTCAGGCAAGCGATAGCAGCCTTCTGGATCGGGAAGAACATACCGAAGTCGATCTGGCCACGCAGCTTGGCAAAGGCCGAGACCACATCCTCGCGACCGACCAAAAAGCCGATGCGCGCACCGGTGACGTTAAACGACTTGGAAAGCGAGAAGAACTCAACGCCCACCTCGAGCGCGCCGGGATACTGCAAGAAGCTGCCGCCCGGCTCGCCGTCGAACACAATGTCCGAGTATGCGTTGTCGTGGACGATCAACAGGTCGTGCTCGTGGGCGAAAGCGATGATCTCCTCGTAGATCTCGGGCGTGCCCACCGAGCCCACCGGATTGGCGGGCAGTGACACGATCATGTACTTGGCACGGTCGGCCACCTCGGGATCGATGCCCGCCACATAGGGCAAGTAATTGTGCTCGGCAACCAGCGGATAGTACTCGAGCTTGGCATCGGCAATCTTAGCGCCCGCCTCAAAGACCGGATAGCACGGATCGGGCACCAGGATGGTATCACCCGGATCGAGCAGAGCCAGGCCCAAATGACCCACGCCCTCCTGTGTGCCGTTGCACGACTGCACCATGGACGGCGTAATGCCCGAAACGCCAAAGCGGCGCTCATAGTAATCGCACACGGCTTGCTTGAGTTCGGGCAGGTCGCGCAGGGCGTACTTCCACATCTCGGGATCCTGGGCGGCTTGTGTGAGCGCATCGACCACGTGGTCGTACGGCTTAAAGTCGGGCGTGCCCACGCTCATGTTGTAAATGGTCTTGCCCTGAGCCTTCAGCGCAAGCAGTTTGTTGTTGAGCGAGGCGAAGACCTCCGCGCCAAAGCGCTCGAGACGCTGCGATGCCTGCATGGTGCCACCTTTCGATATGAAAAACGCGGCGCTCCGACAAGAGCGCCGCGCGATACGGGCCATCAGATTGCAAAAGTGTAACGCTTGCAACCCTCGTATTGGTTCAATTTAGCCAACCTTAGTCAATTGCATTGAGCGCATCGATCTGCGCAAGCCACAGACGCGAGCTGGCGTCACTCGGCATACGCCAATCGCCGCGCGGGCTGAGCGTCACCGAGCCCACCTTGGGACCATCGGGCAGGCAGCTGCGCTTAAACTGCTGAGCAAAGAAGCGACGGTAGAACGTACGCAACCACGTGTGGACGGTCTTGGCGTCGTAGACGCCCTCGAAGCTCTTGAGCGCCATGCGGTAGATCTTGCCCGGCTCAAAGCCAAAACGCAGCAGGTAGTAGAGGAAGTAGTCGTGCAGCTCGTACGGGCCCACCAAATCCTCAGTCTTCTGCGCAATCTCGCCGTCGCCCGTGGGCGGCAGAAGCTCGGGGGACACCGGTGTATCGAGGATGTCGAGCAGCGTCTCGGCAATACGCCCGCCAAAGACATCGGCAGCATAACGCACCAGATGGCGCACAAGCGTCTTGGGCACGCTCGCGTTGACGGCATACATGCTCATGTGGTCGCCGTTATAGGTAGCCCAACCGAGTGCCAGCTCCGACAAGTCGCCCGTGCCGATGACAAAACCGCCAGCCTGGTTGGCCAGATCCATCAGAATCTGCGTACGCTCGCGGGCCTGGCTGTTCTCGTAGGTCACGTCCTGCACGGTCGGATCGTGCTCTATGTCCTTGAAGTGCTGTTCCACAGCCGCGTGGATCGAAACCTCGTGGAAGCTCACACCCAGGTCGTGAGCGAGCGACTCGGCATTCGACTTGGTACGATGCGTCGTGCCAAAGCCGGGCATGGACACGGCCGTGATACCGGTGCGCGGCAGCTCCAGCGCATCGAAGGCACGCACGGTCACAAGCAGTGCCAGCGTGGAGTCCAAGCCACCCGAAAGACCGATGACCGCAGCCTTGGTACCCGTATGGGCAAGGCGGGTCTTGAGGCCGGCGGTCTGCAGGTCGAGGATGGTCTCGCAGCGCTCGGCCAGATCACCATGGTCGGCCGGCACAAAAGGCGCGCGAGGGAAAACGCGGTCGATATCGCAGGCATCGCGCAGGACAGGTTCGTCTGCCAGCACGCCCTCAAACGAAAATTCAACGGTCGTGGCCTCCGGCGCATCGTCCGCACGCGTCCACGTCGTCGAGCGACGGCGCTCGGCAACCAGACGGTCAAGATCGACATCGGCGACGGCCATATCGCAGGTAAGCAGTTTGGTGGCGGCGAGCTTGGAGCCGTTTTCGTAGATAAGGTTCTCGCCTGCAAAGACCATATCGGTCGTGGACTCGCCCTCGCTCGCGTCTGCATAGGCATAGGCGCAGTACAGGCGTGCGCTTTGGTTAGAAATAAGGCTGCGGCGATAGTCTGCCTTGCCGATGATCTCGTCGGAAGCAGAGGGGTTGAGAATCACCGTCGCACCGGCAAGCGCCATCTCGGTCGAAGGCGGCGCCGGCACCCACAGGTCCTCACAGACCTCAACGCCCAGCACCAGGTCCTCGGCGCCCTCATCACAGCAGCGGCAGACAAGCCCCGAACCCAGCGGAACCGGACCCTGACCGGCAAATTCAACCCACACGGGATCCGCAGGCGCCGGAGCAAACCAGCGGCGCTCGTAGAACTCGCCATAGTTGGGCAGATACTTTTTGGCCGTAAGACCCAAAAGCTCGCCCGCGCAGCACACGGCGGCGCAGTTGTAGATATTCTCGGCAACTGCAACGGGAAGACCGATGGTAAAGACAATCGGCAGCTCACGAGTCTCGTCGAGGATATGTACCAGAGCGGCCTCACAGGCATGCAGCAGCGTGCGGTTATGGAACAGGTCGGCCGCGGTATAGCCGCACAAGTTGAGCTCGGGCAGCACCAGCGCGCGAACGCCGCGCTCGGTAGCCTCGCGAACAGCCGCCAGCGCAACCTCGGCATTGCCTTCGACATCGGCCACGCGAATCTGCGGCGACGCCGCCGCCACACGCAAAAAGCCATCAGACTGAGAAAGGTGAAGATTCATAAGAATGCTCCCGTGCGTAGACGCCATTCACAACAATTAGCAAGCCCTATTGTAGTTCAACCGCCGGGTGTAACCGCATCCCACCAACTTGGTGAGCAATTGATGAGTTGATGATATCTGTTAAATGTCACGTACGATTCACATCTGGTGGGTACCCTGATGGCTACATGAAACGAAGCAGATTTACACCGGGAGGGCCCCGTATGACAACCAAGTACACCGACGCGCCGCGCACGCGCGTCATGACACCAGCCGCGCTCAACAACGGCGTTCACGAAAACCATTCCATCGGACAGACCATGGCCATCACGCCCAAAAAGGGCCTGTTCGATGACATTTCCATTCCCCAGATCATCGCCGGCGCCGCAGCCGCCGCCACGAGCGTCGCGCTTGCTTCCAAGATTGGTATTGCCGGTTCAGTAATTGGCGCCGCCGTGAGCTCGGTCATCACCGTTGTGTCCTCGCAGGTCTACCGCCACTTTATCTCCGCCAGCGCCAAAGCCCTCAAAGGTACGCACGCCGACGTCGACTACCCCGCCGGCGCCTATGAACCCGTTGAGTTTAATGCCGAGGAGCACTTAGGCGGCGCCGCAACTACCCAGGAGATGCGCCAGATTGCAGGGCGCGCGACCACGGCGCGCGTCGCCCCCGACAGCCTGCGCGCCAAGGCGGCGGCAGAGCGCAGCCAGACGCAAAAGAAGGTCATCATCTTCTCGATCGCCATCGCCATCGTCGCGGTCATCGCCTGCGCCGGCGCCATCCTTATCACCACTGCCGGTGAGGGCCTGGGCGAGCGCCCCGAGCCGATCCTTTCGTCGCATACGACCGAGCACGACGCGGATAGCTCCGGTCAATCGCAAAGCCAGCAGGACGACCCGCAGGGCAACTCCGCATCCACCGACTCGTCATCGAACACCCCCGATCAATCGCAGGGCGCCGATTCCTCTACGGCCAACAGTGGCACGCAATCCAGCACGACTGACTCAAGCCAAACGACTGACGGCTCTCAACCGAGCACAGGCGACCAGACGAGCGGCAATGCATCGGGCACGGGATCTACCGACAATAGCAACACCAACAGCTCGAGCGGAACCGCTTCCGGCACGGCATCAGACAGCTCGAGCCAAGACACGGCATCGGGCAACTAAGCACGTTTGTCTCTCATAGATAACCGACCTGCATAACGGGCGCGAACCGGCAACGGTCGCGCCCGTTTACCTTGGGCGACGAGATGGCAAGGCCCGTGCGATGGTAAGATGCTTTGGTGTGTAAAGAGGAGATTTGCCATGAGCAAGACAATAGTTACGCCCACGCTATCGCTGGGCAACCACATCTATCTGTATCGTCTGCTGCGCGACGCGATTGGGTGCGGCAAGCAAACGTTTATGACGCAGGTCGAGGAGGCGCTCGCCGCCGGCGACATGACCGCTTATGACCTGGGCTTCGAGTCCACGCGCGAGCTGCTCGAGGAGCTCGACGACTGCATTAGACTGACCGTCTTTAAGGGCGGTCGCCTGTATGCCACCGTCATCGCCAACGATACCTGGGATGCCGCCCTTGCCAAGGGCGAGGACAAGCCCAAGGCAGCCAAGGGAGCCAAGCAGTCCTACAAAAAGAAAAAGCGCGGCGAGAAGGACCTCAAGGCCGTGCGCCCTAAGCACGTTAAGCGTCCCGAGCCCGAAGCCATGGTTGAAGCCGCGCCGGAACCCGAGCCCGAGGCAGAGATCGAAGTCGCTATTGAGGTAACAGCAGAAGCCGAAACCGAAATCGCCGCCACGACCGATTCCAAAGTCATATCCGAGCAGGAAGCCACTGCGGAGCTCGACGAGGCTCCCAAGTCGACAACCGAAGAAGCCGCTGACCAGCCTGAGACGCCTGCGTTCCAAAACAGCGATGTCTTTGGCGACGACTTTGGCGACGAGGCTGAGGACGATCAGTCCGACGAGCCCGCCGATCAAAGCGCTACCGAGTCGGCGCCGGAGCCCGAGACGCCGCAGCCCGCCATCTCGCTCACGGTCGTCTATGATCCCGAGAACGCCAACGCCGGCATCACCACCATGGCATCCACGCCCATCGAGGTAAAGCCGAGCGTCGAGAACGAGAACGCGACGCAGGTTGAGGTTGAAACTGCAGCTGCAGACGCGCCCGTCACCGTGGAGCCCGCAGATTCCACGATCAAGCCGAAAACGACGCCGGAGTCCGCACCCGTCATCGAGTCCGTGCTCACCTCTGCTTGCGACCAAATTCCCGCACCGGCACCGGCTTCGGCACCCGCAGCAGCCCCAACCCCCGCACCTGCAGCGCCCGCCATCCCCAAGGACTTCCCCGTCGATTTCACAACCGAGATCTTCTGCCCCGGCCCGCTTCTGCACCAGCTGTCAACCTATCTCCCCTACGGCGCCGACACCCTCGGCATCGTCGGCGAGTACTACTGGATCGCCCGCGAGCGCGGTACCATCGAGGTCGCGCGAAACCGCGCAAGCTTCCCCCTGCGTTACACGCAGGCCGGCGAGCGCCGCGAAGTCACCGTGCGCATCCGCCGCAACACCACCGGAGGCCTCGGAGCCACCTGGACCATCGACAAAGTCGAAGAACCCGAGCAGTAACGACAAACGGCTCAAATCCAAATCAGGATTTGAGCCGTTTTTATTTGTTGATGTTACGTAACCAAACCAGCAATAAACCTAGTCACGCGTGAGCTTGCGGTGGATACGATGCGGCTGGGCTGCGTCCTCGCCCAGGCGCTCGATGCGGTTGGCCTGATAGGCCTCGAAGTTGCCCTCGAACCAATACCAGTTGCCCGGATTTTCGTCGGTGCCCTCCCACGCCAGAATGTGCGTGGCGACGCGGTCCAGGAACATACGGTCGTGGCTAATGACCACCGAGCAGCCCGGGAACTCGAGCAGCGCCGCCTCGAGCGAGGACAGCGTCTCGACGTCGAGGTCGTTCGTGGGCTCGTCGAGGAGCAACAGGTTGCCGCCCTGCTTGAGCGTGAGCGCCAGGTTCAGACGGTTGCGCTCGCCGCCGGAGAGCACGCCAGCGCGCTTCTGCTGGTCCTGGCCCTTAAAGCCAAAGCTCGCCACATAAGCGCGGCTCGGAACCTCGGTCTCGCCGACCATCATGTGGTCCAGGCCGTCCGAGACGACCTCCCATAGGTTCTTGTCGGGGTCGATGCCGGAACGGTTCTGGTCGACGTAAGAGATCTTGACGGTCTCGCCCACCTCGAGCTCGCCCGAAGTCAGCGGCTCCAGACCCACAATCGTCTTGAACAGTGTGGTCTTGCCCACGCCGTTGGGACCGATCACGCCCACGATGCCGTTGCGCGGCAGGGTGAACGAAAGGTCATCGATGAGCACGCGGCCATCGAACTCCTTGTGCAGATGATGGGCCTCGAGCACCTTGTTGCCCAAACGCGGGCCCACAGGGATGCGGATGTCGGTCCAGTCGAGCTTCTGGCTTGCGCGGGCCTCGGCCTCCATCTCCTCGTAGCGAGCAAGACGGGCCTTGTTCTTTGCCTGGCGAGCCTTGGGCGAGCTGCGTACCCACTCGAGCTCGGCCTCCATCCGCTTGGCGAGCTTGGCGTCACGGTTGCCCTGAGCCTCGATACGCGCGGCCTTGGTCTCCAGATACGTTGAGTAGTTGCCCTTGTAGGGATAAAGGTGACCGCGGTCAACCTCGCAGATCCACTCGGCAACGTTATCCAGAAAGTAGCGATCGTGCGTAACGGCAAGCACCGCGCCCTGGTAGTTGTGCAGGAAGTGCTCGAGCCACAGGATCGACTCGGCGTCCAGGTGGTTCGTGGGCTCGTCGAGCAGCAGCAGGTCGGGAGCCTCGAGCAGCAGCTTGCACAGGGCCACGCGACGACGCTCGCCGCCGGAAAGCACGTTGACCGGCATGTCGGAATCGGGCAGCTGCAGGGCGTCCATGGCCTGGCCGAGCTTGGAATCGATATCCCAGCCGTCGGCGGCGTCGATCTCGTCCTGGAGCTTGCCCATCTCGGCCATGAGGGCGTCCATGTCGCAATCCGGGTCGCACATCTCCTCGCCGATCTTATTGAAGCGATCGACCTTGGCGATCATATCACCAAACGCCATGCGCACGTTCTCGATGACGGTCTTGTCGTCATCGAGCGGCGGCTCCTGCTGCAGGATGCCCACAGTGTAGCCGGGGGTGAGCCTGGCATCGCCGTTGGAGACCTCCTCGATGCCGGCCATGATCTTGAGCAGGGTCGACTTGCCCATGCCGTTGGGACCCACAACGCCGATCTTGGCACCGGGGTAGAAGCTCAGGGTCACGTCGTCAAGGATCACCTTGTCGCCATGGGCCTTGCGAGCCTGATACATCTGGTAGATAAACTCCGCCATATGCCTGTTTTATCCTTTCTACCTGCTGTTTTCCTATTCTTGTTTCGCTTTAGTGGAAACGAAATAAGGAAATCAGCTCTGAAACGTAACGAAATAGGGGCATGGTTGCCCATACCCCCTAATACTACCTGGGAAAAGTTCCCCCGGAACATACTATGAACTGCGTACGCTAGTTTTCCGCAACCTTAGCGAGCGGCTCGCTGCGATTTGCGCCACAGCAGATACGAGTAGACGTAGACGGCTCCAACCGAACCAAACGCCAGAACCGCAATCACCGCGGCGACGACTTCACTCGAAAGCACGCTACCCGCCACGCCCATCACAATCAGGCCAAAGCCCAGCACCATAAAGCAGGCACCGCCAAAGCGCTGCGTACGGCGCCAGTTCTCGGGATTGGCAAGCGCCCAAGGCGTCTTGATACCGAGCGTATAGTTCTGCTTCACACGCGGCAAGTAGTTGCCTACGCCGATGAACAGCAAACCGACAACACCGGAAATCAGCACGTTAACCGAACCGACCGCCGGCACCACGCCCCAGACCGTAAGCTCTCCCAGCCAGCTTATGGCGCACATGAACAAGGTGAAGGCGATTACGAAGCCCTGATAGAACTTGCCCGAGGTTCGATATGCCTCACCTTTGGGATCGATGCGCGGCACCACGCAGAACATTGCGAGAAGCACCAGAGGCAGCACGCCGAGCGCGGAGGCCATCCAGCTGGGACCCCAACCGTCGACGGCGCCGTTCGCGCCCCAGTGCGTGGGAATCTGCCCAGGCAAGCTCGGCATCACCATGAGATGCGCTACGACATTGGCGACGCACAGAGCGACCAGCGCAATCCACACGCGCGACGATACCCCCGTGGGGTGAATGCCCTTGTTTTCGTTATTCATCCTTATCACCTTCCGTGTTTGTAAAGCCCATAAACCAACCGATCAAGTCCTGCATGACGGTAGTGTTTAAGCTGTATACGATGTTTTGACCATGACGTTCGTCGGTTACCAACCCGGCGTTTTTGAGCGTCGCCAAGTGATGGCTCAGCGACGGCTTACTGATATCGAAATGCTCGGCAAGCTCCCCCGCCGTGCAATTGCCCTCGCGCAGCAACTCCAAAATGCGCCGTCGCGTTGGATCGGCAAGCGCCTTAAAACCCTCTCCCGGCATAAGACCCCCTTTCATCATCTCTCATGACGCGCACACTATACTCGATATTTAGATGTTTGTCTAACTATCTAATACAGGAACATCTATAGAACATTCGTTCGTATTTAGCTACAATGGAAGTTGAAGCAGATGGGCCGGCTCCCTCTACCCGAGAAGGAGATGGACTATGAGTATTGACGATGTCCTGACGTTGTTATTGCTTGTAATCGCGGCTGTGGAGCTCGGCATCCACATTGGAGGTCGAATGAAATAGCCGCCCCCGCGTAATGCGAAGACGGCCACTTCTCACGCTACAAACGTGTTTTGGAGTTGGCCAACCCGCTGCAACGGGTGCCATCTGCTTCAATCTTATGCGAATCCCGACCCCATTTCAACAAGCCCCAAGGGCTCAAATGAAATCGTGATAATACCTATAATGACGATAACTAAAACACGATTCGCTTCCCCATCGGAGGATGTCTATGACCGAAACTGCTGCTCTCGTCGAGACGCGCGATACCAAGCTCGAGATCATCATGGGCCGCGAGGCACTTAATAAACTCGCCAACGCCACGGTGTTGGTGCTCGGCTGCGGAGGCGTGGGCTCCAATTGCTGCGAGGCACTTGCCCGCGGCGGCATTGGTCATTTTGTAATTCTGGACAAGGACATCATCGCGCCCAGCAATATCAATCGCCAGGCCATCGCCTTTCACAGCACCATCGGCAAGCGCAAGGTTGACGTGATGGAAGCCATGATTCGCGATATCAATCCCGCCGCCACCGTTATCAAGCGCACCGAATACCTGCTGAGCGACAACATCGACGAGTTCTTCGCGAGCGTTTTGGAGCAAACAGACGGCAAGCTCGACTACGTCGTCGACGCCATCGACACCATCTCGGCCAAGCTCACCATTGCCAAATATGCTCAGGACCACGACATTCGTTTGGTTAGCTCCATGGGCGGGGCCAACAAGCTCCATCCCGAGTGCCTCCGCTTTGCCGACATTTTCGATACGGTACGTGACCCCATGAGCCGCATTATGCGCAAAGAATGCAAGAAGCGCGGAATCAAGAGCCTACACGTACTGTTTAGCTGCGAGGAATCGGTTAAGACACAGCCCCGCGACCCTTCCAACATCCACGAGCGCACCGAGCTGGGAACCGCCAGCTTTATGCCGCCCATCATGGGCCAGATGATCGCCGGCGAGGTTATCCGCCAGATCAGCGGTCGCGGCATCGAGCGCGTGCGCGCCGATGGCCAGCGCCTAGACTAGCGGAGCGCACCGAGATGGAGCCCCGGTTATTTGATGCACACTGCCATCTTGATTTAATGGCCCACCCGGACGCCGTTGCCGATGAGGCAACGGCGCTGGGCTTGGGTCTATTTGATTGCGGCGTCGATCCACGCGACTTTTCGGCCGCAAACGAGCGCGCTCGTCGCCACCCGGGCATCATCGCCGGCGTTGGGCTTCACCCCTGGTGGCTCGCCGATGGCCACTGCGGTTTTGCCGAAGTCAATCTGCTTTGCGAAGTTGCTGCCCAAGAACGCTACATCGGCGAAGTCGGACTCGACTTTTCCGCGCGCTTTGCTGGAAGTGAGCCGCTACAAATACAGGCACTTAACCGGCTCTGCGATGCGCTCGTGCAGCATCCTCTTACCGGGCGCGTGATATCAATTCACGCCGTTCGTTCGGCAGGAGCCGTACTGGACGTCCTCGAATCGCATGGACTACTCATCCCAAACCCCGACTCCCCCGCTATCATCTTCCACTGGTTTAGCGGCACTTCGGGCGAACTCACCCGCGCGCGTAATGCGGGCTGCTATTTTTCCGTCAACGAACGCATGCTCGCGACCAAGCGCGGTCGCGAATACGCACGACAGATTCCACTCGACCGCCTACTGCTCGAGACCGATGCGCCGGCCGAGCCAAACACAGAAACAAGCACGCAGTCGCTCATCAGGTCGCTCACAAGGACCTCAGAACGCATCACCTCGCTCAAAAACTGCGACGCAAAGCGCATCGAGTCGATAGTTTTAACAAATGCGCGCTCTGTTTTTGACCTTCGCTAACCCCTGGTGTGCAAAAAATGCCAAATATGAGTACTGCTACCGGAATGGATACATTTCTTTTAACTTTCCAACCGCCAGAATAATCCTCGATTGTCCGCTAATTAAAGCTTTTACAGTCATTCATCCTGCGTTTTCGCAAATCTTAAACCCCTCCAGACGCTCAAATCACGTCTGAAGGGGTTGATTTTGCTGCGACTAAATTAGTCACAGTACTCATATTTGGCATTTTTTGCACACCGGGTCCCGAGGAGGCGCCTGCACCTCCCCGGGACCGCTCGGCTATTCGACGATTGGTGCTCCGTGGCCCCAAGAACCTTCCATGCCGCACACGGTCGAGGCAAACCCGGCAGCAAAGTCGAGCGCGCGCTCGATGGCCTCGGCGCCATCTTCACCACGCTTGGCGGAATCGAGATAGCACATCAAAAACGAGGTAAGGAACGAGTCGCCCGCCCCCATGGTGTCCTTCATGTCCGTTACCGGTTTAGCCAGCTGGCGGTAATAACGATCGCCGTCGTAAGCAATGCAGCCCTCGGCGCCCGCCGTAGCCGACACAAAACGCGGACCCAGGCCCTTCACCCATGCCAGACGCTCGCGAATCTCATCCTCACTCGCAGCATCCGCCGCACTAAAGAAAGCGAAATCGACGTAGGGCGCAATCTGCTCGTAGTACTCGTCGGTAGAGTCGTCCGAAAAGTCAAAAGAGACCGTGACGCCCGCAGCCTTCAACTTGGGCAGCTCGCGCTCGGTAAAGCAATAGTTGCCCGAATGAACCACATCGAACTGCTTCATGTACGCAAGGTCAAAGCGATCGAGGACATAGCGCGCATCGCCACGGATACCGCCCTCGTTGGAGCCAAGGAAGACACGGTCACCGTCAACGACGGTCACGCGAGCCGCTCCGTTCTCGCCAATCATCTGCTCGCACTTGTCAAGCTCGATACCCTCATCCTCGAGGCTTGCAATGACATGCTCGGCAGCGGCATCATTGCCAAAAATGCCCATGTATGCGGAGCGTGCGGCACCGCATTTCTTGGCATAAACGGCGAAGTTCACCGCATTGCCGCCGGGATACATAGTGTGGATATGCTCGTAGCGATCGACGACGTTGTCGCCAAATCCGAGCGCGTTAACGTTAAATGCCATGGCCTTTGCCCCTTCTAGTACTCGACAACACCCATATAGCGACGGAAATCGGGATCGTGATCAAACACCTTGCCGCGTGCGGCACGCAGCTCGCAGTTCATGGCGTAGAACAGCACCGGGTCCAGATAGGCACGGACGCTCGCCGGCACGGCTTCCATACCGTAATCCTTGGCATCGAGCACCATCAGCGTATCGGTATGCGTCTTAAGGAACGCCAGGGCGCGCTCGTCCATAGCACGGCACTCGCTGGAGCCCATCTGCAGGAAGTAAAAAACACCATCCTGAGTAGCCTCGAAGGGGCCGTGGAAGTACTCGGCAGAGTGGATGTAGCTGCAGTGCTGCCACTGCATCTCCATAAGAGAGCAGATAGCGAAACCGTAGGTCTGGCTAAAGTTGGGACCGCTGCCCAGAATATAGAAGAACTCGTGCTCCTGGCAAAGCTTGGCAAAACGATCGCCCAGCTCGGCATTTACCTTCTCACGTGCCGGGGGAAGAATCTTATCCATCTCGGCGATACCGGCATACATATCGGCAAGATCGGCGTAGCCCTCCTGCTGATCGAGCAGCTCGGCCGCAAGCGACAGCGAAATGCCAGCGGGGACCTCAGCCTGCGGCACGCCCTCGCCCCATGGGTAGACCCACGTGGTCCACTTGCCGGAGTCGATCTTAGATCCAGCGTTGTCGGTCTGGGCGATCACCGTAGCGCCGGCGGCAAGGGCAATCTCGCAGCCCTCAACGACCTCGGGGGTGTTGCCACTGTGGCTGCAAGCAATGACCAGGGACTTCTCGCCCAGACGACGCGGACGCATGATATCGAACTCGCGAGCCGTATAGATATACGAAGTGAAGGTGGTTGCCTCGCGCTGCAGAAGCTCGTGAGCCGGGATCAAATCGATCATGGAGCCACCACAAGCAATCCAGTAGACGCTGTCGAACTTGCCCTTCTCGGCAATTGCCTCTTTGATCAGATCGTGTGCGTTCATATCCAGTTCCTTTCTTGTTTGGGCCGCAATCAATGACGTTGGTTGCGTGGCCGATAGTTGTTTTAGTCAATCAGATATTTCTCGAATGCGGCCATGTTCTTGGCATCTGCCGCCGCCGGGTCATCGTAGTAACGGCCGTCCGTGATTTCCTGGCCCAGCATGCCGTCGAAACCATGGGCGTTGAGTGTGGCGACGAAGGCGTCCATATCGTGCTTGCCATCGCCCCACACCAGATGGCCATACGGGTCGCCGTCGATAAAGTGCATCTCGTGAATTGCCCCATCACCAAAAGCGGCAAACCAGTCCTCAAGCGTCTCGCCTGCAACGCCCATCGCGGTTGTATCAACCATGGGCTGTAAGTACAGGCTCGCGACCTCGTCAATCATGCGCTTCGCATCGGAAACCGTCGTCACAAGGTTGCTCTCCTCGGGACGCAGGCTTTCCATCGTAAGCACCAGACCGTGCTCGCCGGCATACTCCGCCAGAATGGACAAGTGCTCGCGGCTGCGCTTCCAGGCTTCCTCGCGGTCCTCGTCCCAGTCGCCCCAGCCCGAGTTGACGGACATACGGTCGCACCCAAGTACCTCGGCAAGCTCAATGCCGTGTTTAAAGTACGCCAGGCTGCGCTGTTCATGCAGCGGTTTGCGTGCGCAGTACTGCCAAGGATAGACAACATTCTCGGGGCACAGAGTACGATACCTAAGCCCACGGTCTGCAGCCTTTTTCGCCAGGACCTCAGCCTCAAAGTAGCCCGTGTGGTCGAGCGTCACATGTGGCTCTGCGCACCACAGCTCAATGGACTCAAAGCCCAAACGCTGCTGCACATCAAGGAAGTAATCGAGCGACCACATGATGTAGTGGATATTCATGCCCGCAATCTGCTCGCGGCGCAGCGTCGGCTTGGATTCAGACATCTTATGCCTCCTTATTTCGATCGAACACGATTTGTCCGTCCGACATCGTCATATCAACCGCAAGATCGCGTGCGTCGCGATAATCGAGGTCAAACACATCCCGATCGAGCACGCAGATATCGGCAAGCTTGCCGACCTCGAGCGTACCCAGCTCGTCTTCGCGCATCAGATCGTACGCGCCCCCGGCAGTCCAAGCGCGCAAGAGCTCGACAAGCGTCAGCACGTTGGCCTCATTCACGGGCAGTCCGTCGGCGAAGAATCCGCCGCACGCGCTGTAGATTGACTCGCCCAGGCTCGGAACCAGCAGCGGCAAATCCGTACCACAGCACACCGTGCATCCGGAATCTTCCATGCCGCGGCGATTCCAGCTGTGCAAAAGTCGCGTCTCGCCAATTTGTCGACGCATCATCGACAGGCAATCCTCGCGCCGGTCCAGCGTCAGAATCTGCGGATAGACCTCGCAAATTCCACCTAACTTGCCAAACTCGACAAGATCGGTCGGGTCAGAGTTCTCGAGATCGGTAATCGCATGGCGGCGAAGCAACCGCCCATGCTCGTCTCGAGGCAGCGAGGCATAGAGCGCCACCGTGCGACGAACGGCGCCATCGCCCTGGCAATGCAAGGAATATCGGAAACCGTCAGCATCAATTGCACGCAGCTCGTTCTCAATCAGATCCCACTCTGGCTCCTCGACGACCGTCTTGCCGGCAGCGCCCGCATCGGCCGTGTCCTCATAGGGGTCAATCATCTCGGCAAGCCCCGCCCATACGCCTCGATCGGTCATACGGTTGAAGCCAGAAAAACGAACGAACGGTCCCCGGAAGCGCTCTCGCGCCTCGCGGGCATATGCCAGATTTGCACCGGCGCCCACCGGCTGCGACATCATAGAGACGCGAACCGTCAGCTCACCAGATTTCTCACGGCGAGCCATTTCGTCGGCAAAGCCGTAGTAGTCATCAAACGCCATTTCCTTGATGGCGGTAACGCCGCGCTCGTTAAGCATGCTCATGTAGTCCGAATACCCGGCACGCACCTCGGGCAGCGCGAGGAAATCGCTCATCATGCGCCAGATCTTCTCGGCATAGCACACCTGGGGTGTAAAGCCGTATCGCGCACTGGCGGCAGCATTGAGAACGCAGGTCTCCGCACCCGATGTGAAGCAGACGACGGGGATATCGCCAAAACAATCGTCAAACACAGCTGCCGTATTTGTGTTCTCGGCATCCGATGCCAACGTTTCGGGTAGGTTGTGACCAAAAGCCGCCGCGCAATCCGGATGATCTTCTTTCCATGTACGCAAGAGCGACACGGCCTCTTTGGCATCAGCGATGCCGGACAGATCAGACCCCAACGTCCGCAGCGCCCAGCCTGTATAGAAGGTATGTACATCGATCAGGCCAGGCATGACGGTGCGGTCGCCCAGGTCAACTACCTCGTCCGCCTGGGTCAAATACGAAGCTACCTCACACTTGGTGCCAACAGCCTCAATTCGATTGCCACGGACCGCTACGAAACCTTCAAACGGCAGGTCCCCCGTACCGGTAAAGACGCTCTTAGACGTCAGGACCGTCAAACGATCAGACATCACAACCACCTACACCGGAAGCATGCCAGAGATTGCCGTTACAATCACGCCAAAGACGACCATGAAAATGAAGAACTTCCAAATGGTCTTCCACCATTGGCCAAACGAAATCCTAGCCACGGCAAGACCGGCGACCGTCATGCCCGCCACGGGGCTGATGGTGTTGATGGTCTGGTTGGCAAACTGGAGCGCGGTGACGGCTGCCTCGGGATTGAGGCCCATGAGCTCGGTCAGGGGGCCCATAACGGGCATGGTGAGCGCCGCCAGGCCAGAACTCGAGGGAACCAGCAAAGAGAGCAGGCCAAGGACGATATACATAAACGTGGTGTAGACGGCGGCGGGTGCACCGGCGAGCGCGGTAGCGAGCGCCTGGAGGATGGTGTCGATGATCATGCCGCCCTCGGCGATGACCAGAATACCGCGAGCGATACCGATAACGATGGCAGCGTACGCAAAGTCGGCGAGACCCTTAACGAACTCCTCTGCGATCGTCTGCTGGTCAAGACCGCCCAGGATACCGGCAAGCAAGCCCATGCCAAGGAACACGGCGGAAATCTCATTCATGTACCAGCCCTGGGTAACAAGACCCCAGACGATAATGCCCATACCGCAAGCAAAATCGATGAGCACGAGCTTCTGACGGATAGTGAACTCTTCCTCGATGGAGGCATCGGTCACGGAAAACTCAATACGCTTGAGCTTATCGTCCTCGTACACAATGGACGACTCGGGGTTTTTCTTGACGCGCATGGCGTAGCGCATGGCCCATGCGATACCGACGGCAGTGAAGATAACCCAAGAAACGGCGCGCAGCCACAGTTGCGGATTACCCTCGATGCCAATGATGCCTTGGGCGATCAAAACATTAAACGGGTCGATGGTCGAAGCACAATATCCCAGGTTAGGACCAAGGAAGCAGATGATGAATGCCGTCATCGAGTCATAACCGATACCCATCATGATGGGAATGAAGATGGCATAGAACGGCAGGGCTTCCTCAGACATACCAAACGTAGTGCCGCAAATGGACAGCAATGTCATCGTGATGGGAATGATGAGGATGTCCTTGTTCTTGAGCTTTTTAATCACACGGCTCATGCCGGCATTCAAAGCGTTGGTCTTGGTGATGATCGCGAACGATCCGCCAATCAATAAGACGAACGCAACGACGTCGGCAGCCTCCTGGATGCCCTTGGTGGGCGCTTGCAGAACCGCGAAGATATCCTGGCCCAGATTGATGGTCTCGCCGGTCTCGGAATCGGTGTAGTTCTTATCGACCTGTTCATAGGTTCCAGCAACGGCGACTTCACGCTCGCCCGCCGCTGTCGAAATCGTCTTGCGCTGATACTGACCAGAGGGAACGATCCAAGTCAGGACCGCAAAGACAACGATCAGCAAGAACATGATCGTATAGACATGCGGTAATTTGAACTTAAAACGTCTGTTTGTCTTCTTCGCCTTCGTATCTGACATAGATACCTCCAAAGAACTCGAGACTGCATCGCATCTCGCTTCAACGTTTGCACAATGCAAACGTTCTATGACGTTCCATAGATTACCAGCAGCTTTTTCCTTCATCAAGATAATTTCAAACTGATTGCCGCAACGCGGTTGAACGGTTGCGTTTGCGCCGTGAACGGTATGGAAACGCCCGGTGAGATGATCCACCGGGCGTTTCCATTCGCAATGTCCTAGATGTCAAAAACGTAGCGAGACCCAACGATCCGCTGACGACCGATGATAAACGGCCGCCGCTGCTCATCGAAAAAGAAGGCTTCCATATAAAACAAGGGCTCGCCAACGGGAACTGCCAACAGTCGAGCGACCTCGGGCGACGCGCACGCGATCTCGAGCGTGCACGGGTCGGTAAACGCGGGCGTGCGGCCCGTCCGGTTGCGCACGAACTCAAAAATGGATTGGTTAGATAGAGGTGCCGTTGATAGATAGGCGTTGTCCTCGTAAACATATATGTTGTTCTCGAGCATGACAGGGACGCCATCGGCAGTACGCACGCGCTCAACGCAAATCAAGTCAGTTCCAACGGGAACACCAAAGAACTGCGCTTCGGTGGAATCCGCCGGCAGTATCTTTCTCGAAATGACGCACGCCCCCGGCTCCATTCCGTTGACGCGGCATGCGTCCGAAAAACTCTGGACGTCATCCTTCTGGCGAATCTTACGCTTAAGCTTGGGGGCATTGACAAACGTGCCTTTCCCCTGCCGCTTCGTTAGATAGCCCTGCTGGACGAGCTCCTCAATAGCGCGTCGCACGGTAACGCGGCCAACTTTATAGCTCTCAGCCAATTCGAATTCGTTGGGTATCCGCGCGCCCGCCTTGTAGGCACCGGAGTTGATTTCGTTTTTGATGATATCAATAACCTGTTGGTACAGTGGTATCGCTGCTTTACCGTCAGTTAGCCCTTCAGTCGGTGGCATATACCCTCTCCAAGCACAATTAAGTCTAAAACGGGCTTAAGGGCATTCAGCAAGTCCTTAAGCCCGCATTAGCTTAAAGTATGCTAGGTGCCGCACCAAAATGTCGGATATTTACTCATCAGACCCGAAAAACGCGCAACTACCTCACTCCTAAGAAAGCGCGAGCAGCTCCGGCAGCTGGTCGATAATCTTGTCCGCGGCATCCTGGCTAAAGCCAAAGCGCTCCTCGCGCTTGGCAATGACTGTCAGGCCGGCTCGCTTGCCGGCAGTGATGCCAGGCACCGAATCCTCAACGCAGCAGCAGCGATTCGCGGGCAGCCCCAGCAGGTCCAGCGCATGCAGGTAGATGTCGGGCTCGGGCTTGCTCTCCTTAAACTGCTCGCCGCTCACCACATACTCAAAGGCATCCGACAACCCGCACGCATTGAGCACTTCCTCGATGCTATCCATGGGAGACGAGCTGGCAAGCGCCACGCGAACGCCGCGGCGCGGCAGCTCTCGAATCGTATCCACGGCGCCTGGGTTAATCAAAGCCTGATAGTCGCGCGGACGCTTATGAGCCCACTCGTCCCAACGGGTCAACGCTTCCTCGCCAGTTAAATGCCCCTTACCGGCGCGCTCAAACCAATCGACCAGCATACGCAGGAAGAACTGATGCGAGGTACCGACCTGCCCGTTCAACTCCTCTTGAGTCAGGTTAAGCCCAAGCTCCTTGGCAAACGCGGCGGTCTCGCCCAGGTAGTAATACTCGGTATCGACAATCACGCCGTCCATGTCAAAGATCACGGCGTCGAACGGAAATGCGGACACGGCACCCTCCCTAACAAAAGGGCGCCCGCAAGCGGACGCCCGAGCCATGCACTATCGGCGATTCTAACCCAGCAGCTTATCCAGCGCCACCGCAATGCCGTCTTCGTTATTATTGGCGGTCACCATCTGGGCTACAGCCTTGACCTCATCGACGGCGTTGCCCATGGCAACACCGGTGCCGGCCCACTCAATCATGGACTTGTCGTTCTGGCCGTCGCCAAACGAGACGACCTCGCTGGCATCGATGCCGAGCTTGGGCAGGGCACCCTCGAGCGCGCGGGCCTTGTCGATACCAGGCGCCGTGTACTCAAAGTACCAGTCGGCCGTAAACATGCCCGAAAGCGTCTGGGTAAAGGGCGCATACATCTCCTCGTAATGCGCCTGCAGGTAGGCCGGATCGCCTGCCGTCAGCAGCTTGTCTACGGGATAAGTGTCCACGACCTCATGCAAGCTCTCGACCTCGCGGATCTTAAGGTCGCAGGCATCGCGCTCGTATTTGACGATATTCTTCTGCGAGCCGTCCGGCAGTGTAATCATGCAGCGATACGAGTCCTCTACATGCAGGTCGCGCCCGAGCGAGATCATGGGGATCACATCATAGTTTTGCAGGTGATCAATCAGACGGTGCAGTTCGTCAGCTGGCATGGCCTGGTCAAAAAGGACCTCATCGGTCTGAGCGTCGACAACATGCGCGCCATTGAAAGCGACTAGCAGACCGTCATGGTTTTGGAGGTCGAGCTCCTGTGCCAGAGCATGTAGCCCCCATGCGGGACGACCCGAAGCCAAGATGAGCTTAATGCCCGACTCCTGCGCCGCGAGCAGCTTTTCGCGCGTACGCGGGCTGATCACCTTCTGATCGTTGGTGAGCGTACCATCGATATCCATTGCGATGGCTTTAATTGCCATATGTGCCTCCTTGCATCGTTTTTATCGCGCACTATCTTATCCGAGCCGGGGCACGTTCGCACGGCGCGCGTATGACGGTTGCAAAACCACCCCATTTGAAACAAAGACAAAAAAGTACTTGCAAAGACGCGTTCCGACATATAAGTTGATAAAAGACCGCCGTTGCGGTTTTAAGTAGATCGAGCATATGAAGTTTGAGTTTTAGCGTGTAAGAGAAGGAAGATCGGCAAAGTACAACCCCAAACGCAATGACAACTTAATGAGGTAACTGCCACATGTGAGGCACCCAGGGCATTGCTGTCTCGATTTTGAGCACGATGCCTTCCGCCTTGCATGGGCCGTTCCATCCCGCCCCTGCAGCAACTGCCTCACGGGCTCATTGAAAACCGCATAGCACCCCAACGTCAGCACATCACCCACGGCAAGCACATCACTCACGACAACCAACACATCAACAAACAGCACGAACATCAACCGATTGGAGAAGCTATGACAAACCACCACGCTGAAGACGGCGATAAGAAAAGCATTCTGGATGCCCGCATTGAGCGAGCATATGCAAACGAATATGACGCCGCCTTTGCCGCCGCGACCATCAAGAACTACGCGTCGCTACCGCTCGCGACGATCTTGGCCGATCACCCTCAACTGCTGAAGCGCTGCACAAAGATCATGGGCGACCCCGACATTCGCAAGCTGACAGACCCCTATGCCCCAAAACGCGACAACGATTCGCACATTCTTACCGTAGGCTGCCTAGCCCATATGCTTACGGCGCTCGACACGAAACTCAAGCTCGAATGGGAACCCGACGAGCGGCATGAACTCGAAAGCAAGCGGAACACCCTGCGCACCGCACTGTTCCTTCCGTTGGACGGCCTCAAGCGCTGCAACGTCGAGCTCAATTCACAGGCGCGGCAAAAGCCCGGGACCACGGGGCAGAAAACTCCTAGACCCCATGTGGCCATCGTCGACCGCAACCGATATAACCGCATGACCGCGCACTTTTCTGCCGAGGGAGCAGCCATAAGGACGCTGATCGACCTGCTGTGCCTCCTGAGCATCAACGAACTATTTGAGGGCTATCTCGCCCTTGTTCCCGCGACGGCACCCAAGTCGGTAGCAAAGATCATCGAGACCTGCAGACGCCAGTTTGAGCGCCATCGCAATGGCAGCGAGATGAACGCCAGCATCGCGCAGTACTACGCGGCTCATTACAAAAATGACGGATGTGCCCCTATCGAGCATCAGCTGCGGCTCGCCTACACCACGCCCGTCGCAACGCTCCATCGCTTTGGAGCCCTTGGCGCTTGCGAGCCGCACGAACAGGCAGCCTGCCCCACAACCGAGCTCGATCTCAGGCTCGGACGAACCCTGTAGCCCGCCAGCCCCTCCGCGGGCAACAATCCTATTCCACAACACAACCAACAGAAAGGAGTCCTCATGGACACCAATCATTCCCCCATCATCAGCCCCCTCACCATGCGTGAATCCGCCCGAGGTATCACGCTCACCAGCATTTACGATGAGATGCTCGCCCGTCGCGAGCTCTCCGTCATGGGAAACATCGAAACCCCGATGGCCCACGACCTATGCCAGCAGATTCGTCTGCTCGATGCCACCGACCCCAGCCGCCCCATCACCATATTTGTCGCCAGCGCCGGCGGAAGCGTGCGATCGGGTCTTGCGATCTATGACGCCATGCGCCTCGCATCGTGCCCCATCCGCACCGTCTGCCTGGAATTCGCCGCGTCCATGGGCGCCGTGATCTTTATGGGCGGCGACGATCGCCGTATGGCGCCCCATGCAGAGCTCATGATTCATGACCCGCTGATCCCCCAGGGGGCAGGCGGCTCGGCACTTGCGTTGCAGGAAACCAGCCGGCGTCTCATGCAGACCCGCAAGACCCTCACGCAAATCCTCTCGGACCGCAGCGGCCTCACGCCCAAGCGCATCCAGTCCCTCACTGCAAAAGACACCTACCTTTCGGCCGAGCGCGCCGTCGAGCTCGGCTTTGCCCACGAAATTCTCTCGACCACCAAGGAGGTCGCCCATGTCTAACCTCGCCAGCCGCCTCGCCGCATCTGAGTCCGCATCGTCCACCATCCTCGCCAAGGATCGAACGCTCTCCTGCGACACCCGCCAAACGGGACTCAACAACAACGCACTTGTGATCGGCCCCTCGGGTGCCGGCAAGACCCGAAACGTCCTCAAGCCCAACCTGCTGCAAATGAACGCAAGCTACATCGTGCTCGACACCAAAGGCACGCTCTGTCGCGAAGTGGGACCCGTGCTGGCAGCCCACGGTTACCGCGTGCAATGCCTCAACTTCGCCGACCTCAACACCGTCCCGGCCCTTGCGCCCGGCATCGAGCGCTGCGGCTACAACCCCCTGAGGCACATTCGCCGCAAGGCGGACGGCAGGCCCAACCAGCAGGACATCCTCTCGGTGGCAAAGGCCATCTGCCCCATCGAGGACAACAACCAGCCTTTTTGGGATCATGCGGCGGCAAACCTGCTGTCGTGTCTTATCGCCTACGTCACCGAACAGCTACCCGCCGACGAGCAGACGATCAGCTCGGTCATCAAGCTGATCGAGCACCTGCAGGACGGTGCCACGGGTCGATTGTTTGACGACCTGATCACGACCGACCCCCAAAGCTATGCCCTCTCGCTATGGCGGCGCTACGCCATTACGCAAAATGCCGAGCGCATGCACGCGAGCATCGTCGGCATCCTTGCCGAAAAGGTCATGTGTCTGGGATTCGACGGTGCGGCACAGCTCTATCGTGAGTGCCATCAGGTGAACTTCGCTTCCATGGGACACACCCCCTGCGTCCTGTTTGTAACCGTGAGCGATATTGACCGCAATCTCGATCCGCTGACCGGCCTCTTTATTTCGCAGGCGTTTATGGGCCTCATTCGTGAGGCCGATAGGCAGCCCGACGGCAGCCTGCCCGTGCCCGTGCGCTTTATGCTCGATGACTTCGCAAATCTGCAGATCCCCCAGATCGACAACGTGCTCTCGATTATCCGAAGCCGCAACATCTGGGCAACGCTGCTGCTGCAGTCGACCAACCAGCTCGATGCGCTCTATGGCGAGGCACGCGCACGCTCCATCATGGGCAACTGCGACACGCATCTGGTGCTGGCGTTCCAGGATCCCGAGAGTGCCCGGGTGTTTTCCGACCGCGCCGACGCGCTGCCCAGCACGCTCATGGCGACGCCGATCGATCGCTCGTGGCTCTTTGTGCGCGGTCGCACTCCCGAACAGGTCGAGCGCTTTAGGCTCGAAGACCATCCGCTCTACGGGGAGCTGCCCGAGGCGCAGCGAGACCATGCGGAGGCCGAGATCTAGGCGCAGGGTTCTCGCGGCGCGCGGCGCCCCAGCGATGTTCCACAAAGGCCGTGCGCCCCGGGACTACGGCAAAGCAAAGGGGCCCGCATCCGATAGGATACGGGCCCCTGACTATAAGGCGCGATGCGTTAACAGCAGCGACTACTTGCGATGCGCGCGATAGAACTCGATGAGCGCCTGGGTCGAAGCGTCCTGCTCGGCCTTGGCGGCGTCATCGTGGAAGGCCGGGGTAATCTGCTTGGCAAGCTGCTTGCCCAGCTCGACGCCCCACTGGTCGTAGGAGTCGATGCCCCAGACCGTGCCCTCGACAAACGTGATGTGCTCGTACAGGGCGATGAGCTCGCCGAGTGCGAACGGGGTCAGCGTGTCGCCGAAGATCGAGGTCGTCGGGCGATTGCCCTCAAAGCAACGGGCCGGGACGATCTGCTCGGGCGTGCCCTCGGCACGAACCTCATCGGCCGTCTTACCAAAGGCGAGCGCCTTGGTCTGGGCCAGGAAGTTGCCCAGGAACAGCTCGTGGACATCCTGGCCGCCGTCGGTCGCAGGGTTGGCGGTATTGGCGAAGGCGATGAAGTCGGCCGGAACCACCACAGTGCCCTGGTGCAGCAGCTGATAGAAGGCATGCTGGCCGTTGGTGCCGGGCTCGCCCCAGAAGATCTCACCGGTGTCGGAGGTCACGGCACTGCCGTCCCAGCGGACATGCTTGCCGTTGGACTCCATGGTGAGCTGCTGCAGGTAGGCCGGGAAGCGGTGCAGGTACTGGCAGTACGGCAGCACGGCGTGGCTCTTGGAACCGAAGAAGTTGACGTACCAGACATTGAGCAGGCCCATCAGCGCGACGGCGTTGTTCTCGAGCGGGGTGTTGCAGAAGTACTCGTCGATGGCGTGGAAGCCCTCGAGGAACTGCTGGAAGCGCTCGGGGCCGAGCACGACGATCAGCGACAGGCCCACGGCGGAGTCAACGGAATAGCGGCCACCGACCCAGTTCCAGAAACCGAAGGCGTTGGCGGGGTCGATACCGAAGGCCTCGACCTTCTCGAGTGCGGTGGAAACGGCGACGAAGTGCTTTGCCACGGCCTCGGCGTTCTGCTCATCGGAGCCGTCGATGGCGCCCTGAGCCTTGAGCTGCTCGAGCATCCAGGTCTTGACCTCGCGGGCGTTGGTGAGGGTCTCGAGCGTGGTGAAGGTCTTGGAGACGATGATTACGAGCGTGGTCTCGGGATCCAGGCCCTTGAGCTTCTCGGCCTGGTCGTTGGGGTCGATGTTGGAGATGTAGCGGCAGTCGATGCCGGCGTCGGCGTAGGGACGCAGGGCCTCGTAGGCCATAACCGGGCCCAGATCGGAGCCGCCGATGCCGATGGACACCAGGTGCTCGATCTTCTTACCGGTTACGCCCTTCCACTCACCGGAGCGCACGCGCTCGGCGAAGGCATACATGCGGTCGAGGACCTCGTGCACGTCGGCGACGACATCCTGGCCGTCGACGATGAGCTGGCCCTTCTCGCTTGCCGGGCGGCGCAGCGCGGTGTGCAGGACGGCGCGGTCCTCGGTGGTGTTGATGTGCTCGCCGGAGAACATGGCGTCGCGGCGCTCCTCGAGCTTCACCTCGCGGGCAAGATCGCACAGCAGCTTGACGGTCTCATCGGTCACCAGGTTCTTGGACAGGTCGAAGTGCAGGTCACCGGCGTCAAAGCTCAGCTTGTTCACGCGCTCCGCATCGGCAGCGAACCATGCCTTAAGGTCGATACCCTCGGTCTCGAGCTTCTCCTGATGAGCCTCGAGCGCCTTCCAAGCGGCAGTCGACGTAGCATCGATAGGTGCGGCAACAGTTGCCATAAAGTCCTCCTCAGCATACGGGCGCACGCCTCCATGCGCCCGGACATTCAGATGCCACTATTCTAGCGCAGGTCAAGACTACAATCAGCGAGCGTTGCCAATCCGCCCTCAAACGGCGACCGACCAAAAAGGGACAGGTTTTGACGATGTCCGCACAAGCGGGTATTATCGAACATGTATTCGATAAGAACATGTGTTTGATGGGAGGACGCGTGGGGCACGAGCGTCACACCTATGTCTGCATCGACCTTAAGACGTTCTACGCTAGCGTCGAGTGCGTTGACCGCGGGCTCAACCCGCTCACCACCAACCTGGTCGTTGCCGACGAATCGCGCGGGCGCACGACCATCTGTCTCGCCATCACACAGGCCATGAAGGACCTGGGGATACACAATCGCTGCCGTCTGTTCGAAATTCCCGACGGCATCGACTACATCAAGGCCATACCGCGCATGCAGCACTACATGGAGGTGTCGGCGCAAATTTACGGTATCTATCTGGAATACGTGAGTCCGAAAGACGTGCACGTCTACTCCATCGACGAATGCTTTATCGACGTGACACCCTATCTGGACCTCTATCACACCGACGCTGAAGGCTTCGCCTGCATGTTGCGCGACGAGGTCCTGGCGCGCACCGGCATCACGGCAACGGTTGGCATCGGCCCCAACCTATTCCAGGCCAAGGTGGCACTCGACATTACCGCCAAGCACGTACCCAGCCGCATCGGCAAACTCGACGACGAGACCTTTCGCAAGGAGATCTGGCCCCATCGCCCCATCACCGACATCTGGGGCATTGGGCCCGGCGTGGCAGCACGACTCGAAAAATACGGCGTCTACGATCTGATGGGCGTCGCGGCGCTCGACGAAAACCTGCTCTACGACGAGCTCGGCGTCAATGCCGAGTATCTTATCGACCACGCCTTTGGGCGCGAGCCGACAACTATCGCCGATATTCAGGCCTATCGCCCGCAGGCAACCTCAACAACCACGGGGCAAGTGCTATCGAAGGGTTATGCCTATGAGCAAGCCTACACCGTGTTGCGCGAGATGGTCGACAACGCTGTGCTGGACTTAGTCGATAAGCACGTGGTGTGCAACAGCATCTCGCTCTTTGTAGGCTACGCGAGCGAGCGCGCCGACATACGCCGCCTCGACGCCAGCGGCACAGCGCAATATGTAGACGGATGCGGGCATTTGCGTTCGAGCACGTCGAGCATCGAACCCGCCGCAACCGCCGGCCCCAAGCTCGCACCCCGCGCGCCCAAGCCCGTCCAGCGCGATGACGAACGCCGACGTTTGGTGCGAGAGGCACAGGCGATTGACGGCATCTTTGTGGGCGAACACGGCGGCAAGCCGCGTGGTGGCTATGCCGCGCTCTTTGCGCACTCCAACGCCTCGCGCAAGCTGCCCGAGCGCACCAATTCGTTTAAGAAGATCATGGGCTATTTCGATGAGCTCTGGGCGCAGACTGTCGATCCCAAACGACCGGTCAAGCGCATCAACCTGGGATTTGGCAATCTGGTGCCCGAGGAATTTGCCACTATCGACCTGTTCAGCGATGTTAAGGCCGATGAGCGCGAGCGCGACCTGGCGCGCGCCGTCCTGGCCGTGAAGGGCAAGTACGGCAAGAACGCGCTCGTCAAGGGATTAAGCTTCACCGCCGGCGCCACCGCACGCGAACGCAACGATCAGGTAGGAGGACATCGTGCCTAAGTCCCAACAACAGCCGATGCGGCCACCGACGCCTTTTGAACGTCTAGCGGACCCCGAGGGAAGACGTCGATCCGCCGACCCCAAGCTCACCGCCAACGGCGCCGTCCGCGCCGGCCGTGCCGCACAGTTTATGCCCTTTGCCGCCCTCACGGGATACTACGAGCTCGTGCGCAAACAAGAGATCACTGTTGAGCCCAAATGCGAACTCACGGAAGAAAAAGCCCTCGAGCTTTCGAAAAAGCTCGAGGGCCTCAAACGCGGCGACCTGGTGCGCGTCACCTATTACGATATGTACGGCTATCGTAGCCGCACGGGCATTCTCGACGAAGTGTTACCCGCATTCAAGCTGCTCAAACTCAGGGATATCGCCATCGACTTCGACGATATCAAAAACATCGAGCTGCGCGGACGCGCCTAGCGACAAGAACGCTTGCGCAAGACGAGGGCAATGCCAAGCACCGCGGCAGCTGCAACCAGCAATCCCAAGACCAGCGTGAGGGTCGAGTCGCCAGCGTGAGGCAGCGAGCCGTCCTTCGGAGTCTTCTTAGTGGCCGTCGTGACGGTGGTCGTGGTGCTGCTCGACTGGTCGTTGCCGCCCGTCTGGCTGCCACCAGGCTGATCGCCGCCACCCGGCTGCGAAGGATTGGTGGGTTTCGTCGGATCCGGAGTACCGGGATCAATCGGATTCTCCGAATTCTCCTTGCGCTGGATCCAAACCTGGCAGCCATAGAACGGGTTGGCGGTACCAAGGCACAGACCCTGGTTGGTCACCGCAAAGGTGCGCAGACCATGGTTATACGGATCGTTAAAGCCATTGGTCGTCAGCGTCGTAAAGTTCACGCCGTCCTCGGTCACATACATATCAAAGCCGCGCTCGGCATCGCGCAGGTAGTACATGCACGTAAGCACGCTCTGCAGCTTCTTGAGGTTCTCCTCGCTCAGCAGCTTATCGAGCGCATCCTGAATATCGCCCGGCAGCTCGGTGCCATAGGCATCCTCGTACTGCTGCTTCAGGCTCTCATAGCTATCGAGCATGTCCTGATACTGGTCGGCAAAGGACTTGAAGTACGCGATCTCGCCATCGATCTTCTGGACATAAGCGGCGTCGTCCTCAAAGTCCTGGGACATCGTCGAGGCCTGATCGCAAAGATCGCCCGTGGCATCCTCCAGCGCATCGCTTAGATCGCCAAAGCCCTTAGCAACCTCGGTCTTCTCGTCATCGACATCGACGGCCTCGTTTGAATCATCAACCTCGGCAGCTTCGTTCGAATCATCGACCTCGACGGCCTCGTTTGAATCATCGTCCGCAAGCGTGTTCACGGGAACGATGGGGTCGTCAGGCGATTTCTTGTCGAGCAGGTGATCGAGCAGGTCCCTAAGGCGCTGAACCTGAGAGTCCCACTCCTCGGGCGTCATATCGATAATGTCGCCATTGGAGAACTGGCCGATCGGCTCAAGCAGGCTCGCGGTATCAAAGGTACCGATATACAGCTTGCCGTCGAACTTCTGCATGCGCCAAATGTACTGGTTCTCGTTTCGGCCAAAGCCCGAAGTCAGGCCGGAAATGCCGCCCTCGGGGAACATGTCGGTGCGATCGCCAACGACGAGCTCCATGTTCTCGTCCTTGTCCATGCGATAGATGTTAACCGACTGCTCAAGATTGGCATTCACAAACGAGCAGTCAACGCCGCCCATGCTGCTCTTGCCGCCCTCTTCGGTGTTGGATTTGTTGAACAGGATGCGCTCGAGGGCAATCTCCTCGTCGTTGTATTCACCGATATAGAGGTAGTCGTTGTAGACGATGAGGTTGGCAGCGCCAGAACGGGTACGGGCAGGATCGATGCCAAAGCAGTACTTTGCACGGCACTTTGGATCGGTCGCATCCTTATCGCCAACAATGGGAGTCCACGAATAGCTGCCGTCGGCGTTCTTGTCGCCACGAACCATGGCAAACGACTGCATGGAATTATCATCGGGAGCGTTCTCGGGCGTACCGGTGCAGATGGTCGCATAGAGATGGCCATTGTACGAAACCATATCCCAAATGGCGCCACCGTAGATGCTGTCCTGATAGCGAATCGCCGGATAGCCAAACAGCGTCTTCGAGTTAGCAATCTCGGTGAAGCTAGCCTGGCCCTTCGAAGGGTCAGATGACGTCAGGATTGTCGCCACAAACTCATTGCCCGCTTTACCCACATTGCTGATGACGAGCTGGCCATCATGGACGCACATGCCGCGGATACCGGTTGAGATGCCCTGCTTGTAGGCATCGCGGTAATCGTCCACGCTCGAAAGGCCCTGATAGACAACTTTCCACTCATCCGTCTTAGGATCGATCTCGTATACAGAAGGCAGACCGCTTTTGCCGCCATTGGTCCTGACGCTGCCGCAGAAATAGAGCTTACCCTTATAGCTCACGGCATTGCGGAACAAAGGACCGACGCCGTTGAGCGATTCAGAGAGCAGCAGCTTGGTCTCACCGGTCTTGGTATTGATCTTAACCAAGATGCCGCCGCTGTCCTTGTCGGCCGTGCCGTCCTCCTTCTGCTGTCCATAGAAGAACGTGCCGTTAAACATGGCCTCCAGCGTCAGGCGCATGGTCTCGGCATCAAAGGAATCGCCCAGCGTGCTGTCCATGAGCGTAAGCGTGTTGCCCATCGCCGCATAGCAGGTGCCCACATAAAGCCAGTCACCATAGCTCGCAGCCGCCCAAGTGTAGCTCTGGCCGCGATCGCCTTCGTTGTTGGCCGTATTACCATCGGCACCCGGAACGGCAACGGCACCGTTACCCTGGTAGTCGACGATGCCATCCGGCTGCGACGTTCCTACCGTAGGATGCGAGAGCTTCTCAAAGGAATACCCATTTCCCGCATTGTAGGTAACGGCACCCGAAGCGTCTTCGGCGTGCGCCGGCAGCGGCGATACCAAGATAGCGGCAAGCGCTGCCACCAAGCCAAGTGTTCTCACTCGTCTCATAAAGCTATAGCCTCCCCTGACCTTAAGCCCAGTTTTAGCATTTCTCATCTCTGTCCACGTTTAATTGCGATCTGGGCGCAGCAATAATCAGCGTATAAATATACACCTGTAATTTTTTGGACGGGTTAATAGATGCTCGATTGGTGGCGAATTCCGCGCAAACCGTCACCAAACTCCACTTTCGCCGCATCTAAAGATTATTTTTTGCGCAAATTTTTGGATACCGATAGTCACAATGGGCAGGAGGCTGGTACCCACCGGAGAGGGCAACGCCTACATTTTCATAACGTAATAGCCCGCGCCCCTCACCGCCGTCTCGAGTGCGTCGCGATCAACCGGGCGCTTCGAGCGTACGCGTGCCGTGTGGTCCGCATACGTCACCGTAGCCCACACGCCATCAAGCGTATTGAGGGCATTGGCTACGTTCTGAGCGCAGCCGTCACAGCTCATGCCGCCGATGAGCAGCTCGTCGCTATAGGGATAGTGCGATGCATCGGTATCCACCACAACAACCTTTTTGGCCCTCTTGCCGCTCGCGCCATCGCTGCAACAACTCTTCCCGTGTGTCGAAGCGGCAATGCGACGCAGTCCAAAAAACATGCCGACGGCAATGACAGCCAGCACGATGAGATTCGCAGGGTTGAGCAAGTCACTCATGCGTTCCCCTTTCAAGTAGCACTATCTAGATACCCCCATGGGGTGTCTCCATCTTAACCCAAAATCATGTCCGTTCGGTCAATTAGTTTCCCTATTCAAACTTTTTAGTTGACCAAGGCTTACTTTCGTGTATAAGTTTTCCTAGGCTAACAGTTTAGATCCGTAAGGAGCGTCGTGACTCGAACCATAGACATCCCAACGTTTCAGGCGGCAGTCGTGCGCAACTGCTCCCCCACGCTCGCGGGCATCAAACCGGCATCGCTCTTTACCTATCCAGGAGTTTATGCCGATCAAGACGGCTCAAGCGTAACTGCGGCGATCGAGGATCGCCGAGCACGCCTGCTCAACGTTATCGTCCGGTGCAATCACGAGCTTAATCCGTTCGGTATCCATCTGAGCGTTTTGGTCTGGCGCCCCTGCGGGGCGCTCGTATACGCATATCGGCCCAATAGCCTCGCCACTTACCTTGCTGACCCGCGCGCCAAAACGGCACTCGCCAAGAAGGGCTACGACACCGGCAACCTCTCGGCATGTCTTGTGCACCTGGCATCACGCATCACGCTCGCGAGCAATAACGCCGCGGAATGCGCCTGCGGCCAGACTCGATGCGCACTGGATCAGCAAGTCTGCTGCAACAACGACTGCGCCTGCGAATTTCCACACGAGATTGGCTACTTCCTGGGGTACCCCTGCGACGACGTATACGAGTTCATCGCCCAGCGTGGCGAGAACTACAAGATCTTTGGAGCCTGGAAGGTCTATACGAATGTCGAGCAGGCACTTGCGACGTTTGATGCGTACCGTGCCTGCACCCAACACCTCACCTTTATCTATCAGCAGGGCTGCAGCTTGGCGCACCTTGCCCAGGCGACCCGATAGAACGTACAAACCGCGGCCGCACGCCGCACAACCGAAAGGACTCAACATGAGCAAGATCGCCGTCGTCTATTGGAGCGGCACGGGCAACACCGAGGCCATGGCAAACCTCGTTGCCGAGGGCACCACGTCCGCGGGCGCCGAGGCCGAAGTCATCCCCTGCGCCGACTTCTCTGCCGGCAGGGCCGCCGACTATGATGCCTTCGCCTTCGGTTGCCCCGCCATGGGCTCCGAGGAGCTTGAATACGATGAGTTCCAACCGATGTGGGACGAAGTCAAGGAGACCCTCGGCGACAAGAAGGTCGTCCTCTTTGGCTCTTATTCGTGGGCCGAAGGCGAATGGATGGACAATTGGAAGGCGGACGCCGATGAGGCAGGCGTCAACGTGGTCGACTCCGTCATCTGTTACGACGCCCCCGACGATGAGGGCGAGGCGGCCTGCCGCGCCCTTGGAGCCGAGCTCGCCTAGCGGCAATGAGCTCCGCCCGTAACGCGCTCTGCGCCAAAACACATTCGTGTCCCAACAAAAACGGGAGCCGGATCACATCCAGCTCCCGTTTTCTGCTATGTCAGTCATATAAAGCAGCTATGAGATATTGCCCAAGAACGCCTTGGTGCGCTCGCTCTTGGGATGATCGAAGACCTCGCTCGGCGTGCCCTCTTCCACGATAACGCCGCCGTCCATAAAGACGACGCGGTCGGCGACGTCGCGGGCAAAGCCCATCTCGTGCGTCACGACGATCATGGTCATACCGTCACGTGCCAGGTCGCGCATAACGCCCAGAACATCGCGAACGAGCTCGGGGTCGAGCGCCGAGGTAGCCTCGTCAAAGAGCATGACGTGCGGATTCATCGACAGGGCGCGAGCGATAGCCACGCGCTGCTGCTGGCCGCCCGAGAGCTGGCTCGGCATAAAATCGATGCGCTCAGACAGGCCGACCTTGGTCAGCTCCTCGATGGCGATCTTCTCGGCCTCTTCCTTGCTACGCTTGAGCACCTTTTGCTGCGCAAGCATGACGTTCTTTTTGACCGACAGGTGCGGGAACAGGTTGAACTGTTGAAAGACCATGCCCAGGTGCGTGCGCACTTTGTTAAGGTCAACGCCCTTGGCGCACACGTCCACGCCCTCAACGACAATCGAGCCGCTCGTGGGATGCTCCAGGCGATTGATGCAGCGAAGCATCGTCGACTTGCCCGAGCCCGAGGGGCCCAGGACCACAACAACCTCACCCTTGTGCACGTCCAGATCGATATCACGCAGAACCACGTTATCGCCAAAAGCCTTCTGGAGATTCTTGATGCTGACAACGACCTCGTTGGAATTCGTTTCACTCATGACAGGACCTCCTTACAGACCGGCGATGTGATCGGCGGGCGTCGCGACAACCTGTCCGGCGCTCTTGGCGGGACGCTTCTTCTTGGTCTCGGCCGTACCCAGTAGCTTCGCCTCAAGACCGCTCACCAAGCGCGCAAGCGGCAGGGTAATAACCAGATAGAACAGGGCGGCAACCACATACGGCGTAATGGAGCCCGTCGTTGCCACGATGGTGCGGGCATTCATGACGATCTCGACCACGCCAACGGCGGCGAGCAGCGACGTATCCTTGTAGAGCAGGATAAACTCACTGGTCAGCGTAGGCAGGACATTGCGGAACGTCTGCGGAATCATAACGTAGAGCAGCGTCTGGAAGGCATTCATGCCCAGCGAGCGAGCAGCCTCGTTTTGGCCCTTGGGGATCGACTGAATACCGGCGCGGAAGATCTCGCACAGGTAGGCGGACGAGTTCATGGCCATGACGATAACGCCCAAGACGTAGTCGTCCACCTTGACGCCGGCAAGCGGCAGGCCAAAGAACGCAATGTAGATCTGCAGGAACGCCGGCGTGCCGCGGATGATATTCACGTAGATGCCGGCAAGGCAGCGCAGGATGCGCGACTTGGAGATGCGCATGAGCGACAGCGCAAAGCCAAAGGGAATAGCCAACGGAAATGCCACGAGCACGATCGAGAGCGACATAAGGAAGCCCTTAAAGACGATCGGCAGGCTCTGGACCAAAATGACCGGGTTCAAGAACAGGCGGAGGAACATATTGGAGTTCCACGCCTCGACCCACGGCTGCTCTTTAAGGTCGGCCAAGAAGTTATCGAAGGCCGTCACGCCCTTGATCTCGACGGAAGGAATCTTGGAGATCTTCTTGGCCGAACCGTCGGCGAGCGTATAGGTGCCGCTAAAGGCCTCGTCGCCACCCTCGACGGGGAAGGTCACGCCGTAGACCTCGACGCGAAAATAGCCGCCAGCCGGCGCCGTCTCGCCAAAGTCGATTTTGAGTGTCTGACCGTCCACCTTGCACGCGGGCTTCATGGGCGTACGGTCCATGAGGTCCTCGCCCGAGAGCATCGTCAGGCGTGTGTCATCGGCACCAAACGTCGTGCCGTCGGCAAACGTCAGCGAAAGCCCACTCAGTTCCTCATCGGCATCGGCCTGGACCTCCCAGGTAATGCGCGTCTCGGTACCGCCGACCACGGCGCTGCCCGAACCGGTATTGGGACGCGCGGTGATCTTTGCGGTCTCGAGCGCCTGGGCGGTCGAAGGCACGGCTGTCCCCGCGCACGCCAAAGCGAGCGCCACAGCCAGGGCGCAGGCTAGCTTTTGGAGCATCGAGGGCAGCGGGGAACGCCGACCCATGGCCCCTTCGTTCAATCGAGACAAGGTAGCTCCTAACGTATCAGTTGCCGACATTACGGGACGGGACGACGCCCGTTCAAGAAACGCAAAAGCCCTCTCCGCCAAAACGGAAAGGGCCCGCGTGCAATCAAGTGACTATTTTACTTGATGTTGTACTTAGCCATGAGGGCGTCAACGGTACCGTCGTCGGTCAGGTCCTTGATGGCCTGGTTGATGTCGTCCTTGAGCTTGGTGTTGCCCTGGTTGATGGCGATAGCGTACTCCTCGCCGGTGCTGACCTGCTTAACCGTATGGCAGGTGTTGAACTGCTCGGCGGTCAGCTGGCTCGCAACGGAGCGGTTGGTGACCACGGCGTCACCCTTGTCGGACTGCAGTGCGCTGAAGCACTCGGTGGCGTCCTTGTAGGGAACGATCTTGGCCTTGGGGAAATTCTCCTGGGCAAAGGCCTCGGCGGTCGAACCGGACTGGACGATGATCGTAGCGTCGGCATTGTTGAGCTTCTCGCTGTAGTTATCGGCCGTAATGTCGGCGTTATCGACCTTGGTCACGATAGCCTGATCGTCCATGTAGTAAGAGTCGGAGAAAGCAACTTCCTTCTCACGCTCGGGCGTGTCAGTGATAGCCGCGATGGCGACGTCGTACTTGGCGCCCGAAGCAACGCCGGGGACGAGCGTGTCGAAGTCGTTGTTGACGTACTCGACATCCAGACCCAGCTTGTCACCGATAACCTTGATAAGCTCAAGGTCAAAGCCCTGGTAATCGCCGTTGTCATCCTTGTACTCAAACGGCGCGTACTCGGCAGAGGTGCCGACGGTGAGCGTACCGTCCTTGACGAGTGCATACTCCTTGGAGCCGTCGACCTTCTCGACCTTCACGTCGTCAGAGCTGCTGGAACCGGCATCAGAACCAGAGGTGGCGTTGGACGAGCCGCAGCCCGTCAGTGCGAGGGCGAGCGCCATGGCGCCTGTGGCGGCAAATGTGCCAAGCTTCTTGAGCTTCATAATCAGTCTCCTTCCGGTGACCCCGTTTGATTCAGAGGTCTGCAAAAACTGTTGGCTATTATGCACCCGGAATTACGAATCTGCAATCAGAAAACTGATTGAAACAAACCCATAACGTGAATGGAACACTCCACTTAGCAACAGTCATTACTGCTGCAATGACCTTAACAGTTTGATTTCAGCCGCATAACCTGCAAGTTCGTTCGGTGTCTCCAAAATAAATGGCAATGAACGCAAGCGGCCATTCGATACAATATTCTGCATAACCTGCATACCGCCGCCAAACTCCTCACTACCCAGATAGCCCTTACCGATGCACTCGTGGCGATCCTTATGGGCACCGCAGGGGTTCTTGGAGTCATTGATATGCACGGCGCGCAGGCGCTCGATACCCACCACGCGATCGAACTCGTCGAGCACGCCATCAAGATCGTGGACGATATCATAGCCGGCGTCATTTACATGGCAGGTGTCCAGGCAAACGCCCAGCTTGGTCGACAGCTCGGGGCGCTTGTCGGCAACGCCCTCGATGATGAGCGCCAGCTCCTCAAAGCTACGGCCCACCTCGGTGCCCTTGCCGGCCATGGTCTCGAGCAGCACCGTCGTCTGCTGGCCCTCAAACATCACCTGGCACAGGGTGTCGACGATCATCTGAATGCCGGCGTCGGAGCCCTGCCCCACATGCGCACCGGGATGGAAGTTGTAGTAGTTGCCGGGCAGCGCTTCCATGCGCCGCAGGTCCTCGGCCATGGCCTCCAAGGCAAACTCGCGCGCCCGCTCTTTGGCCGAGCAGGGGTTATAGGTATAGGGGGCATGCGCCACGAGTGGGCCAAAATCATTTTGCGCCATAAGGTCACGCAGGGCGGCCACGTCATCCATGTCAAGGTCTTTTACCTTGCCGCCGCGCGGGTTGCGCGTAAAAAATGCAAAGGTATTGGCGCCAATGGATAGCGCCGTCTCCCCCATTGCCCGATAGCCCTTCGTCGTGGATAGGTGACACCCGATCGTCAGCATCCCCAGCTCCCCCTCATCAGTTGCGGTGAAATAGTTCCTGTCGGTGCCTTATTCGGGGGTGCGGACAGAAAGTTGGACCGTGAAGCGGTCCGGACTGGAGGTTCGCATG
>USSM01000005.1 GCA_900557455.1 uncultured Collinsella sp.
CAACGATATGGCACCGTGGGGACACATATATGTCAATCCTGGTCTAACAGAGCCTAAAATAATCATCATGGATGAGCCTGAAGTTCATTTGCATCCATCGCTTATGGCACGGCTCTGGACTTCCCTAGAGCAGTCGCGCCCAGACTGCCTCTTTATCTACATAACCCACGATGTTAATTTCGCCTCAACACACAGAAGCTCGGATATCATCTGGGTTAAGAATTTCGATGGCACCAAATGGGAATTAGAAATGCTTCCCGATAGCGACCTTCCAAAGGAGCTCTTAATAGAGCTCCTTGGCAACAGGAAAGAGGTCCTATTCGTTGAAGGAACCGAAGGAAGTTACGACAAGCGGATCTACTCCGCACTCTTTCCCAATTGTTATGTAGTCCCTTCCGGCGGATGCGAGCAGGTCATCAATAATGTGAAAGCATATAATCGCACCCAAAGCCTTCATGCCATAAAGGCCTGGGGCATCATAGACAGAGACTTTAAAACCAAGGAACAGCTCAACGTTCTTAAGGAAAAGGGTATCTTCCACCTCAAGGTCGCAGAAGTTGAAAATCTCTTTCTCACCAAAGAAGCGGTGCGGATTCTATCTCAGCGTTTCGGCGCCGATGCAGATAAGACCTTTTCCAGCATTAAGACATATGTAATTGAAAGGTTCAACAAACAAGCAAAGAAGCAGACATCGGAAGCGCTTGTAGCAGGCGTAAAGGGAGCACTTTCCGGAATAACTATTTCGGATAATGAGCAGCTGACCGCCGATGGTATCGCATCCTTAATTGATATTGCGAGCATAGAAAAGAACGTTAACGGCATATATCAAAAAGCCATTGAAGACCGTGATTACAATGAGATTCTCGGGCTATTTAACGACAAGTCACTTGTAACAAGCGTTGGCTATTACTTTGGTATTGATAACAAAATATATGTCGATCGAGCAATTTCCTTGTTGGAAGGCGACCTGAGAGACGAACTTTCAGAAGCCCTAAGGCACTATATTTCGCACTAGACGTCCGCTTCACGGCCGGCGAGGTCCCGCCAGAGCCACCGACCGGACCTCGCGCTAATAGCGGACACACTCCAACCCGCCAACAATAACTCCTCCCCGTCCATGGCCGTCCAGCTTACGGGTTCAATGCCCGGAAGAGACGCAAAACAAGAGGGGCAGGCAACCTGATAGTTCCCGTTATTTGTCCTGCGCTGCATGGAAGCGGAGACATATACCGCTTTGCGGGCGCGAGTGACACCAACGTACAGCAAGCCCATTTCCTCAATAAGCCCGTCTGGCATTTTCTTCGCATCCACGATCCGGCATCCATACGCAGAACGCGAGCACATACCAGCACTTTCGCACCGAGAGCAAATCCTTCCAGGCCAATCGGAACGCGTATCGCCCGGAATGAAAACAATATCCCACTCGATCCACTTAGCGGAGTGAATGGTCATCATCGAGACATCCGCATCAAGGAAATAGGAGAAACGTCGCAGGGAACCCTCGGAAAAGATGTTCACGATATAATCGAAGCGCTCCGGCGGATCCAGCGCGATGCAGTCATTTTTAAGGTATTTCCGCAGCGCCCCAAGAAACATGGCATAGGACCGCCCATACTCGAATCTCCTGGAGCCATGTGCCGGTAAAACTACATGCAAGAAGAAAATCACTCGCTTTTATGCCAGTTTTCAATTCTGATGAAAGGGTGACTGGGCATTTCTTACATCAGGATCACGTAATTGGATGCCAGCGCATCAAAGCTCTTCAGGTGGCGTTAGAAAACTTAAGCCGCAGTGCGTCGAGCGTCTCCTCGACGGGTCTTCCTCACCAGATCCCCATGTCATTGCGTAGCGACTCCTCGTCAACTGATATGACGTTCGCAGGCACGGCCCGTGCCCCCCCTGTCGATGACTTGCTGTCTAGTCGCCAGAAATCATATGACGGGGCACGGGCCGTGTTCCGCTATGTGGTTATCGATTTGGGAAAGAGACTATGCGTTACCCGGCGGCGCAGCAAGGTCAACCGTTGGCAACAAAGGACAGCGAGAACTATGTCGGCACCGGTAACCAAACGCAATATCGACAGTGATGCTACGCAATATTCGATTGCAATCAAACAAGCAGACATCAGCCTGATCCACATAAAAGAAGAAGTGGATGCCTTGCTTAACATCGATAGTTTTAAACTAATAAACGAACCTCCACGAGGCTTTCCCTTAATTACGACATGAGGAGATGCGCATGTCAGAACAGTCACCAATTAGCACTTTCGAATCGTTCCGGCAAACATACTGGACCTACTACTTAGCCCTTGAAGATCGTCTCCTGCAGACAGAAAGGTGCTGCGCATTCTCGCAGAGGAATATAGAGGCATTTTCAATCGAATACCTCACCTTGCTTTTGTCTACCTGCGGTGAAGTTGACTCGCTGGCAAAAGCTATTGGGACGCACTTCTTTCCTGAGGCAGATCTAAACAACTGCACAATTTCTAAGTGGGGATACTATCTTTGCCAATCTTTCCCAGGGATAGATACGAAAGTCCTCCAATTTAAGAATGGGATGCAATTAAAACCCTTTGATAGCTGGCAACAAACCACAGCAACAAATAAAAAGGGACAAACCATCTATGTAAAAGCGCCAGGCTCAAAGCGCCTCCAATGGTGGACTGACTACAATACAGTCAAACACTCCAGAGCATCAATCGATCCAGATCGAGGCTTAACCAATTACGAAAAAGCCAATCAGGGCAACGTCATCAAAGCGATGGGAGCGCTATTTCTACTCAATAGACTTATGATGCAAAGACTGGATGCAGATGCTTACCAAGCAATAGAGCGATCGAAGCTTTTCAAACTATGCAACTCCCCAGATGAGACCGTGACTTTCATTTGTTATGGGAGCAAAGGTGTCCCGCTTCAAATAACACATAAAGCGCCAAGGGCAAGAATATAGCAAGCAAAGAAAGCGATCGCGGGAAAAACGGAGCTGAAGAAACCAAAATCTTTAGTCATCTCGCTCCAACAGCCCTCAAAGAAGAAAAGGGATTATGGCTGAATCAAACAAACAAAAGGGACAAATAGAAGATACTGGATGCTCCTACGGATACTTCACCATTACAAAAGCTAAAGAGCAAGATACTGAAGCGGTCCTAAACTGTGAAATACCACTTCAAGAAGACGAATATGAAGCGGCAAAAGCAGAACTCGAGAAGCTAATAAGCATCTCTAACTTAACTGAGATCATCCTAGATTTCGAAGACGCTCAATCTGAGCTAACCGTGTCCATTAATGCAATCGATCCAAATGACCGTAAGTCGATGAAGGCAGCGAAAGCAGCTACCGAGCACTACGTAGAGTCTGTTGTACGGACCGTCACCCATTACAAAAGACAATTGCACGCCGCTTACGGAGACTGCGTAGCAAATTCTTTTGATAATGAGATTTCAAAGATTTACGACAACGGCAACTCTTATGCATTGCTCTATAAGCTTAGAAATATATATCAACACGAGGGAGCCGTCCCGTTAAAACTAAGCAGAAAGTTCGAGGAAGACGGCACTGTCAAATCGTGCATCGTTCTCAATGACTCAAAAATGCTAAATGGTCATATTGCGAGCTATCTCAACACTAAAGTCAAAACTTACATCAGAAGTAATCCCGAAATCGATATTCATATCCTTACTAAAGAAGTGTTCGACCAGCTAAGTGAACTAATGCAAAAATTTATTGAAACGAAGCTGATTGATACAAAGCTTGCCAAAACAGGCAGTAGCTACATCGACCTTTTCTTAAAGCTAGATAAACCACGTGACATGTTGTTTCTTACGAGAATGAAAGAGATAAATGTCGCGGGGCCTCGTGGGTTTAACGTTATACAAACCCAAATATCACTCGAATATTTATGCAAACTACTATCTGCCTACCTAACCAATCGGCCTGGAATACTCTTATCTTATTGGGGCCAAGACCTAGACGACAATGCGAAAAAATTACTACCAGGACCACGGGATGTGCTAGGCCCGAGCTACTTTACTAGCAAGAGTCCCATAAGAATTGCAGGGGTTCATTATTCATGGCAAAGAGGGACGTTCGCTCTAGTGGAACCAACTCCAGAAATCTGCTGCATGTTGCATCGCGATGATATGGCACTGCCAGTGACAGAGCAACTTGACTTTTATTGGGACCTATTTGAGAAACTAGTTAAAGGACTTAAAGCCCTGACGAATATCAACACCGCAGCACAGAAAGAGTCAACCTTAGCTGGCAAAGGCATCGTAACCGCCAAAAGCTAAACCGCAAATCCCAAAACCGTCTATCCCAAACTAAACCCACTCAACTCGATTGCGTCGAAAATGTTGGTACAAGGGTGCCCCCAGCGTCCGTTTAACGAAGAACGGTCTTCGTCCTAGAATCCGAAATCACCTAATAACAGGTTCCGGGAAAGGACATAGACCGCTACGGAAATCTTGTCAGACCTGACGCCGGACATGCTCGCCATGCCCCGTTTTGACGACGGCGCCATCGACATGCAGGAGCCGCTCGGGTGCGTCGCCAAGCAGATCGCGAACGCAGTGATGGACGCTGAGGCCGACCAGCTGTGCGGGGGCGGGGCGAACAAACTCTCTCGACACTACCGACAGAAGGCCCAAAAAGGGTCAGCAGGAGCAGGTCTAGGGAAATCTATGGTACGTCCAGAAATGGCCCGTCAATAGCAACGATGTACGGCCAATAGGTAGGGAAATTTGCAGTGTCTAAAAACAGCATCTAGGCTAGACCTTATGGGTTTAAATCATGAAAGGACCCGCCACTAAAATGGCATCGCCTATGAAAACTCCCAGCCGTTTTCTTCAGCAAGTTCATTCAGGCTATAGGTTTTAATTCCAAATGAACTTGCAACTTGCGGAATTTTATAAGGACTTGTTTTCTTTTCCTCTGTAATGATATCCAAATTGTAAAACATTGCGGTAGCAATCAGGAAGGCATCCCCGGAAGAACACTCTCGCGTATCGCCAAACTTTAACAGTTTTGGCTGAGCATTGACTATCTGTCTGAGACATTGCTGGACTCCAGGCGACTCAACAATAATCCTTACCCCGGAACTATTTAGCCACTCCTTTGCTAAGTCATCCCGTGCACCCCTCTTTACTTCCTTTTCAATTTGGCTACAAACAACAAGCCTACGCTCGGAAGCAAGCTTATCTATCTCACGCCATAGTCCAACATGAACTCGCCTTGGATAAAGAAAACCATCGTTTTGGGACAATATTGAGCATGTATCCATAATGTACTGATAGCTAAGTGATTCTAAGTCGAGCTGCTGAGGCGTTTTGGTAAATTTCACCCGAAAGCCTCCTTGAACACGGATCCAAGAGAATCCGGTTTAACTCCTAATGCCGAAGCTGCTTCATACTCGCTATAAACACCTAAAGAAAGTGCTCGATTTACATAGGCGCAATACAAGGCCCCATGGAAATCAACCATCTTCTTTTCGTAAGGCATATACCCCATGGCGCGTCCAGACTCTTGAGCTTTTGCTTTCTCTCGCAAACTAGACTCAATGGCTTCACGCCGAAATAAATCCAATAATTCCTCATAGTCAGTGCGGGACATTTGACCGATGTCGTATACACGCCTTGCAACAACATCACGACTAATAGAGTATTTATTTGCTATCACATCAAACGAATGAAAGTCAGAAGGATTAAGCCCATTATTTATTTCGTGAAGTGCAGTCTGTCTGGAAAAAAGAAACTCACCAGCAACTGCATTGCAATATACCTCTTCGGCATCATCGCATTCAGCATTTATACAAGAACAGGTGGTTGATTTCCTGTAGCATAGGTGAATCATCTCGTGTAACAAACTAAAACACTTCGCTGGCCATCGATCCGACTGATTTACCGCCGCAATTGGGAGCATCTCAAAATAGAGAGATATGCCCCTCACCTCATCGACAGATGGCTCTGAAAACTGAGCAACGCAAATGCCGCGTTCTTCCAATAGAGAACGAAGACTCTTATACAAAACTCGCGACGAAGCAGAAGAGATCTGGTTGCTAAGCGGATAATCAATCCATTCTCGCAAACGCTTGGCAGCCTCAACAATATCGCTCTCTAAATAAGGCAAATCACAGCTTAGAATTTCGGGACCCGTCTTTTTTGCTAGCTCCAAAATATCCTCACGGCGCAAGAGCAAATCTTCTACGGCAAGGTTCAACGCACTGTCATCGGAATAACTTGGCTTATATCCAATTCGCTTGTTGGAAATTGGAGGTTTTCGCGTCTCTTTCAACTTATTCGGTTCAAGATAGAGTCCCGCCAATGGGCAAAGCAACACATTAGCCATAGCTTCGGCTTGATTGATTGTCGGATAATCACCAGGATCACCATGCTCCCAGCCCCTCAGCTGCGTAATGGAGATTCTGACTTTAGCAGCAAGAAAGTCTTCGGAAACTCCCCTTATGACACGAAGACGCTTTAGAGTTGCACCATTAATTAGGGCGAGCTGAAACAATAGATCCCTCATTTAAACTTTGAAAGATGTTTTTACTCATTTTAGCAAATGAGAGCTAATGTGCATGTCAGGTGTTTCCCCGAAATCGATTATAACCAGTCCAGCTAATTCACCTTGGAAACATATCAAGCCCAGTAACTGTCAAACATATAAATACGAGTTAATCCGTAAATAACAAACGCCATGCTCCAGACAGTGAATACTTAAGAAAAATTACTACCTGTCGCCATAACGACACCTAATGATTAAAGCAATTCGATAGTCATCATTTATAAAAATGCGAGCAACGTCACTGCGATCACGACGCACGAAACGCCAACAGGACTCATCACCCGCAACAAAAGACACCGGGACTTTTGGCCCCGGTGTCCCGAATAGCATCTTGATACAAAACACAATCAGTCAAGAGGCTACGATTCAATCTAAATTGAGTAGCCCATAAGACATGAGCCCATTCCGCTAATCTAGCTGAAATATCTTGTACACCTCAACCGCCAAGCAGAAGACCCCGGCGAAAACTGCGGCGAGCATAGATTTAACCGTTACCGCAGTGATGACCCCAGCAATAATGGCTGGAAATAAAAGCATCGAGAAGAATACCAACGCACCAGATCGCACAGCCAACCAAATCCGAAACCGAGCGCGAATACCGATGACACCCATATGAGCTCTTGCGGCCAAATAGCGAAAGAACATAATACGCACCCCAACCAAATTGCGACTTTTTCGGCCTCAATGCAGAGGCTACTTAGCAAACTGCTCGAGAATAGAACTCAGGCACTTGGCTTGCACCTCAAGCGTCTGGTTGAACTGCTGTTTAATGAGGTCGGTCATGATTCCCTCGCTATCGTAGCGCTGGTACATCCTAGCGGAGTTTGCCAACGTAGACATCATCACGCTCGTAAGCTGATCTACATAGCTCATCTTTGCCGCAGCATTGAAGTATTCGACTGCAATGCGAATGCTTTCTACCTGGCCACGCTTAAACTCCCTAGAGCACCTATAAGTCCACGTAGCATTTACGACCGCGTTCAGCACCTCCTTCGTGAGCTTGATTTCGGTATCCGTTACTGGTCCAAGCGATATCGCTCCCATAGCAACCACCCTGCCTTCCGTCGTTTGCCCTGTCTACATAATGCCGCGGGCGACCGAGGTATTGAGTGACGAAGCTGATCAAGTCCAGTGAACCAAGTACATGAGCCAACCGAGAAGCAGATACAAAGTCCGCGACAAAGCACTCAGGTTTCGCTTCACTTTGTAGTACTTTGTAAGTTAATAAACGGAAGGATGTCTCTCAGGTCATCGCAGCACTGGCAGCAGTGGGTCCAAGACGACCGATCTGTCCCCGTAGTATTAGAGGGAGACACGCAAACGGTAACTGCACCGCTGCCTCTCACGGATGCGTCGTTATTCGAGTTTCCAACAAACACAATGTCTTGGGGCGAAACGCTCAGATCGCCCGCGACCCTGCTCACAAATCTGCGCTTACCCTCGTAGTCAAAAGGACTAATGCGGATGCCATCAACAACGCCTTCAGAATCAAACAGAAACTGATTGGACTTGATTTCCTCCACGTAGCAAGCAAGGTCACCAAGGGCCGCGCGTATAAACTGCCTCTCCGAGCGAGAGACAATCCAGATCAGAACGCCCGCATCGTTAAGCACCTTAAACACGTCACAAATATCCGGAATTAGCCGAGTGCCATTTCCGATGCGAGTGATGTCATCTTTGGTAATACGCGCTTCCCTGAATAATTCCGTAGCCTGCTGAAAATAGCTTCGCCTATCATCAGCATCGTGAGAATAGTGCGCAAGGATATTCTGGAATCGGGCTTTATCTTGGCCAGATTCGAGCCAGATATAACGAAGGCTACTGTCAGCATCGATCTTGGGCAAAAGAGTGCCCACAATATCAAACACAACTGCAACAGTTTTTCCAGAAGGACCAACGGCGTTATCGCTAGTTAAAGGCAACGGGACCATCTTTCTGCCCATACGCCAATAAATCTCTAACAACGCAGGAATATATCGCTGCATATCCCCCTCAAACACGGAATACGACTCAACCGCATCCCATGCTTGCGTATTGGAACAGTCCGAAAAAACGCGTTCAAGAATTATAGGTCCAGATGAATCACTGACCCTAGGAGCAATGAATGACAGTAGCAAATTAAAATACGATGGACCTGGCAAATTTCTCCCCGACACCCAGGTCCGGAAAGCACTCAATAATATGCCAGCATCGCTATCAAGATGATCGAGCTTGATATTATTGCTCTCAACAACCAAACGAAGAAGCTTGGAAAACTTACAAGTCCACTCTTCATCTCGCTGGCGACGTCCGCGCCTCGTCATTAATGACCCCCTAAACGCAAACCTTTATGCATACTGCTTTCGATACCAAATTAATTGTTTATGGAGTAAATAACCGAAGAGCATCCATTGCCTTATAAATAAACTCCAAATGCAAAGCAAGACTATTGTGAATCGCCGCAAACAAACTTCTTAAGTCGTCGTTTAATGCCGCAAAGTTTGCCGCGAACACGCTGCCAGAGAGAAGAACGGAAATCCCACTTGACCATGAGATCCGGGATGGACAACCCCGCAGACACGTCATTCAAGAACTCGTCGCGCCTTGGATAGGGCGCGACAGAACGGACGAGGCTGGGGTTGCCCGCGATTACCTCCTCAAGCGTGGCCGGGCCGTTTACAGTGAGCCCAAAGATAGCCTTGAATGCCCGCTCGCCCTTCTCCGTATTGCATAGGACGGCGGATACGCCCTTGGAGTAGTCGACCTCGGGATGAATATTCTGAAAACCCCAGAAGTCGCCAAGCGTGATATCGGCACCGCTCGAGCGCTTTACAGGACATGCGAGACAAGATGAACGAAGGCTTGCGTTGGCCAAGAAAGCCTTCATGTACCAGTCCTTCCCAAACACCTGGGACTCGGTGACCTCGGTGTTGTCTTTCTCCGCTATGTGCTTGTACATAGCGGAGAAAGACAACCATCCGGTTGTCTTACTCCGCATATTTACGTCGCAGACATCCGACTCGAAGCCCTCAGCGCGGTAGTCTACCCAGCGCGACCAGAGTTCGGGAGAGGGGACACCGTGGCAGATAACGTCGACGGACAGAAAAAGATCGCCGTCGGCGAGGCCCCCGAGATACCCCCTCATGCCTGCGACCTGGCAGGAGGTGCCGGCGAAGAGGACGCATCGTCCAGAACGGATTGCATCGCGTACGCCCCTGTACGCCTCTTTCCCGACGGAGCTCTGCACGTATTTGGAACGCATGACGGCATCGAGACCAGCTTCGTTGTCGACGAGCACATGGCGGACAGCCCGGCATCCCTCATCGAAGGCCGCGCCGCAGACGACGCCGCCATCGGCAAGCACCTTGCGAGCAAGGAGCCCGAAAATACCACCGGAAGAAGACCGCTCAAGCAAATCTGGAGAATCGGCCTTTGCCCACGATATGGATTGCAGCAGGTCATCCCGGTGCTCACCCAACGCGGGACAGGCCCGCTCACAGGCGCCGCATCCGACGCAAATATCGGAATCCACTATAGGATAGGAAAAACCAAGTCTGTCACGCTTCATGAAGATACACTCCTTGGGACAGACGGCAGCGCAGGCGCCGCAGCCACAGCAAGTGTCACCAAGAGCAGAAATAGTCGTATTTGACATAGAATTATCCTAACGAAGGAGCGGAAGACGGGTGGTAATCCCCGCCTTCTCATTTGAATCGAGCACGAATAGCCACATGGCGACTGTGAAAAACACGGTGTAAGCCGCACCCCACGCGAGAAACAAAGGCCAGCTCACAACAGGCAAAAAGAAGCTTAGTGACTTGCAGACGACAAGGACAGCTGCGGCCGTCAGCGCTACCGGCAGGTTACGCTTCCAGAAGAAAGCCATATCGAGCCCGATGCGGTTCTGGTAGTACCAATTCATGAAGAGACCGTTGCCTAGCGCAATGCTCACAATGTAGGCGATAGCTGGAGCCCAGTAGCCAAGATACGGAGAGGCAAACCAGGTAAAGGCGACATTCAACAAGGACATGCAAAGGTAGACGACGCTACGTGCTTTGTGCTTGTTCTTGGCACGCTGAATCTCAATACCAGTGTTCTGACAGAGCGGGACGCCGACGGGAAGCGTCATCGCACAGATGAGATAATACGCATCGATGAACCCTGCGCCCGCCCACTTGGTAATAAAGAATCGGCCCAAAAGAACGAATCCACAATAGACCCAGCAAAACAGGAACATCTGGTAGCGGCCAACGCGTGTCATTAGCCTAGTAAGCACATCGTTGTCATTGGACTCGGCAACAATGCGGTTAATCTTGGGAACGAAGACGCTCGACATGGTGGTCGAAAGCGAGTAGAAAACTTGCCTTATCTGAAGCGACACCGCAAACACAGAGACCGTCACAGCGCTTGTAAGTGCGCCGAGCATCATGTTGGGGACACTCTGGTTGATGAGATCGCAAACTTGGTTCACAAAAATCCAAGCGGAGAACGACGCGATTGCCCGAAAGAGTGCCGTGTCGAATCTCTTGAAGCTGAACCTCATACCGAGTCTAAAGTAAGCGAAACGAGCATTAAGCAAGAGAAGGATAACAGTGACGGAAAGCTGAGCAGTTGCAACGCCCACGGCACCCATGCCAGCACAGAGAAGCAGAAACGCTATGCCAGGAGTTGCCAGAGTGGTGAACATCTGCCTGGTCTGCTGATACTTGAACTGCTCATGCGCGATGATATAGGCATCGAAGACGGTGGAGAACAACGTACATGCCACATTGACGGCCATAATCGCCATGAGCTCCCCGGCAAGTCCTACCTGTCCGGAAGTGAAACTTCCCGAAAAGAACGTTTCCACGTTTGCGGCGAAAAGCAGCCCCAGCGAAAGCGCGACAGCGCAAACGGCAAGGTACAGCATGAGGTACATTCCATTGAGTGAGCGGATGTCATCCTCCGTGCCATGCGCGTTCCTCTGCGTATAGAAGCGTACATATGCCTCTGAAAATCCAAACGTGAGCAACGTAAGCGAAAACACGAACGAATTCGAGGTTTGGTAAACACCATAGTCAGCCTGCCCCACAAAAGAGAGAAGCATAGGTGTGTAGATAAGATTCACAAGGTTCTTGACGATGATATTCAAGTAGCCAAGAATAGCCCCCGCTTTACGTTGGCTAGTCACGAGCAACACTCTCCAAAGCGCAAGCTAACCAATTTCTTGAAGATTCACGTAACATCGCAAGTCGAGAATCAACATCATCCCAATCGGTACCAAAAATGGATTTAGGTCCGAAAGAAGACTCTGAAGAGCGATGACCTACGAGGCCAAAATTTGAACAAAGCGTGTCAAAACGGGAAGACATATCAGCGTCAGTACTAACACGCTCGAAAATTGCAAGCGGTTTGTGATGCAGAAGCGCAAAAACACTGGCGTGAAAGGAATCGGTACAAACAAGATCGCTATGCGAGATAAGCCAGACGAATTCGGAAGGTCCAATTTTCAGCGATTTATCCATTACGTCAATAATCGCAATGCCGCGAGAAGCCGCAAGCTCTTCAATCTTCGCATTGTTAACGTCGTTGCCGAGAACATATTTGAATAGGTACGGTTGATCGCAGGCGACGCCCTTGGGTTTGACGGAGACAGCTTCCCAATCAGCGGCGCCGAGCAATAAAGTCGGATCAAGAACAACAGCCACATCGCGACCGGTGAGATCGCGCACAATATTGGAGCCAGCGGATTCACGTACAGAAATGGAACAAATGCCATTAAGCAGCCTAGCGGTCTCATCCCTGTTCGAAACGATACTGCTCACCCCAAAACTAGCGGCGTACGCAATCTTCTTTTCAGAAGCAACCATCGGAAGATACTCAAGCTCGCTGTTAAAGACAAAATCGGGATTCCAAACTTGATCGGAGCCGATAACAAAACATGAATAAGAATCAAGCAAACCCGGAGAAATATATTCCTTTGTAACCGTACCATTTGAAAAATTGATAAAACTGTTGTTAAAGGCCCTGAACAGCGAATTACGGTCATTGATATGTCTCAAAAGACTCATGCATTTCTTAAAGTATTTAGCTTTAGATGATAGTGGGCCCATAATTGAACCATCACGTCGTAGAGACTCAACTTGGCAGCCATAGTCTTCAAGAACATGCTGAAGTGCGTAGTTTTGAAGCCTATTACCGAAATTAACACTTTGGATTGTAAGTATTCCAACTTTCATAATATAACACCAATCAATTATTGAAACCCGAACGGGCGAGAACGGAAAAAACTAGAACTGCGGGCTTATTAATTTCTGTAAATTAAAGACGGCTTTCTCCAACCAATAAGCGCATTTAATGCGTCCCTTTAGTAAAAGTAGAATGGAAGGTATCAAAATTTGAAAAGGCCCCAAGACAGCACTAGGAAAGTCGCTTAGTTTAGGATTTGTCTCCAGGGCAGCAAGCGCATCAATCCAGAGATCTTGAAACTTACTAGCAAAGACATCATTAAGGCGAACAAACCGTTTGAATTGATTTGAAATCTCGGCCGCGAGAACGCGATTGCCCTCAGACTGGGACAAGAAATTTGCAGTAATTAATTGATTTATTGCAAGCGAATAATCGACCAGCCTGGCTACGTCTGTCTCGCGGAATATGCCCGTAGTCCCAGATGCATCAAGATCCCAGCAATACAACGGAGTATCAGAAAGAGATACGGTGCCGCCAGGAAATACGGACAATAAGGCAATGTTGAACAACCTATCCTCTGAAAATTTTATTCCAGCCGGAAACAACAATTTATTCCAAGGGCTTTTTAATGAGAATTCCAGCAATAAATCCCTACGATAAAGTCTCGACCAAACAGCATTAAATTGATACTCATTAGAATATGGCACGCAATCAAAATTGAAATTGAGACATGCTTCCCTCAAGTCTCCAAATGACAAGGCGCTCACAGCCCGCAGCGCACGTTTGCCACCAAAGTAACGGTTGGTGCCAATCTGAGAAAAGCTATGTACAAACGGAAACAAAACGATTTCCGATCCAGAATTCATGCCTTGTTGAACGGCAGAAGACACATCCGGCAGAAGAAAATCATCCGCATCAACAAACATAATCCAATCACCGGTTGCGGCGCGAAATCCAACATCACGCGCGACGGACCTACCGCTATTCGATTGCTCAATCAAATTGACGCGCTTATCGAATGAAACGATGCTGCGAACCATCTCTGAAGTAGAGTCGGTTGACCCATCATTTACAACGATCACTTCAAGCGAATCAACGTCAATAGTCAATACGCTTTTGATTGCACGCGCAATCGTTTTTTCAGCCTGATATGCCGGAATAATCACGCTTAGAGAGGAGTCGACAAGCATACTCCCTCCCTATCATTAAGTACGCTCTTCGAACTTTGACCCAGGGCTAGACTTATGCCGATAACTGTCCAAATTAGCAAACCGTATGTAAAGTTGTTTTGAGTCAAGGACACCTCTAGGCACTCGTGAACCAACATCGCAAGAAGGAGAGAGACGCCCACACGGGAACTGAAGTCGCCGCATTCTACGAGCTTCCCTCGAATCATCCAAAATAGACAAAGCAGAAGTAGTAATCCCACGACACCGGACTGAAGTATTGTCTGCAAATACATATTGTGAGAAGAGAAATCAGTGTTATAAATCATTGAAGGTGTCATCTGAAGCCCTAAGCCTAGAGCCTCATTTCCATGAACCGCCAATAAAACCATCTTCCACACAAGCTCTCGCCCGCTAAAAAAGTTTTTATTTAACCACTCGCGAGATAGGGATTCCAATTGAAATCCGAGATTGGTTCCATAAAGAGATGGATAGACGATTGAAAATGTTAAAACCCCAATTAAGATACAGATAAATACGGCATTCGTCAGAAAACGCGCACCAGATTCATCTCTATTCTTTAATGCCAATACTAGGATAATAAAAATGAGGCAAGTCAGAAGTGCCGAACGGCTATTCGTAAAGCTTAAAAGAATGCCGCAGAGAACGAGTGACAAGACATGCAGGCTTTCTAATTTCATTTGGCAATCTAAAAAAGTAATAGCAATAGCAGCCAAAATGACAACAGCAAAGCCATTTCCGTGCCCATAAAATGCGGAATAGTAATTTGTAATCCTCCCGCTAACAAACCAGTATGCTAAACACAAACTCATAAGAACTAGCATAATTAGGAACAATCGATGGACGTTCCTGCCTGTCCATTGATAACGAGAAAACGAGATAAGCGTCAAAAGAAATAAAGCTGTTTGAATTAATCTCTCTCCACCTTTTTGGCCGAAGCCAAAATAAAGACCCAGTAAATATAAAAACAAAGCAGCTGCGGAAATCAAAAGACCAATATCTAGCCTATTCCCTTTAATTCGCTTTGCGCTTACCAACATATATAAAAGCTCAAATACAATCACGGCACAATAAAGTAGCGAAGTCAATGGTGCCATCACCTTTATTGGCAGCAACAGAATGCACCCAAGGATAAGAGCCATCAATATTGACTCTTCCCATAGCCCTTCGTCTCGTAGGCCGTTATATGAGATGTTATTTGGAGACAAACTATTCTCCTTTAGCATTTTCGATTTCCGATCTGCTTTGCTGGGACGCCGCCCACAATGCTATACGGTTTGACATCCTTGGAAACAACAGCTCCAGCAGCGATTATCGACCTCCCCCAACGGTAACTCCTGGAAGAATGATCACGCGCCTTCCTATCCAGACGTCATCACCGATAACTACGGGGCGATAATCTTCATAACCTTGGTCAATCATCGGGATATCACAACGGTCGTGCTGGTGGTTGCGGGTTAGAATGCAGCATTCAGGCCCCATCATCACATTGCTGCCAATAGTGACTGGGCCAAATACTTGAGAATCAACGCCAAGGCTCGATCGATCACCAATCGTCACATGTTCGTCAAACTCGGCGCCGCTCTCGATATTTACAGCCTGTCCAATGGCGCATCCCATCTTTCTGGCCCAAAAAACTCGAATTTTCATCGATGCTCTAGAACGACGAGAAACAGGGAAATGCTTTCCGAAAGCGCAATATAGCCCTCGAAGTAACTTGGTTTTCATCTAATACGCACGCACACTTTCGTTTGAATCATAAATATCCTGAATACGACGGAAGCATGACGTGTATTCATATGCCTGGGTTACATAGGCGCGCCCCAAACAGGAAAGTTCTGTCCTGCGCTCGGGGTCGTCGGCCAGTTGTTCGATAGCGTTTGCGAGAGCCTCATCGTCACCGCGCCGTACCACGATGGCGGTCTTGCCATCATCACACGCTTCCATAAGGCCGGGGATATCCGAAATCACAAGAGCAGTACCGGAAGCCTGCGCTTCGACAGCAGAAACGCCAAAGCTCTCGCTCTCGCTCGGAACCAAAGCGACATCAAAAGAAGCCCATTCGCAAGCTGCGTTTTCCTGAGTGATAAACCCGAGCCATTTACAATAACCATCCATGCCAAGAGAGCTGGCAGTATCTCGAAGATATTTCTCCTGCGTACCAGCCCCAGCAATGCGAACCTTAAGGTTGATATCAGGTCTATTGCGGTGCACCAAACTGCATGCGTGAAGCAGAGTCTCTATTCCATATTTCGACTCAAGACCTTTTACTATTCCGACAACAAATCCCTCATGCGGAACCGCCTTATCAGGATTAAACAGGCTCATATCAACACCAAAAGGCGTAATTGCAATCTCTTTGGATGTGTATTTATGAGTTTCAGCAGCCATGGCTCGGCTGGTTGACATAATCCAAGTTGCTTTATCTAGAGAACGTTTTAATATGGCTTTATGCAAGAAAGACTTTTGCGGAAATTCATATACATCGCTGCCCCAGACAGAAAGGTAGTAAGGACGTTTGCACGCAAACGAACAAATAGTTCCATAGCTTGAAGCATAGTGTGCGTGAACGATATCAGGATTTACCTCTTTAATAAGAGCCTTTGCTTGGGAAATGGTTCTAAAATAGGACAATTTTTGAATATCAGAGCCCAGGCGCTCGCTGTCATTAGAAAGCCAGTGAACAGACACACGATCGATTGTACCGGCATTTCCAGCAAGCGGCTTTTCTAAGCTTGCGACGTGTACATCATAGCCTACAGAAGAAAAGTATGAACACCATTTTATGGTATGATAATTGTTACAATTAGCAAAATACAGAATCGTATTCTGTCTGGCTACACCGGACTTCCCGATCAACTTAATCCCTCTTAAACAAATCCCTCGTATACACCTTGTCCGCCACGTCCGCGAGCTCGTCGCTCCAGCGGTTGGCGACGATCACGTCGCAGCCGGCCTTGAAGGCCTCCAGGTCGTGTGTGACCTCGGAGCCGAAGAACTCCGGCGCGTCGAGCGTGGGCTCGTAGACCACCACGGGCACGCCCTTGGCCTTCACGCGCTTCATAACGCCCTGGATGGAGCTCGCTCGGAAGTTGTCTGAGTTGGACTTCATCGTCAGGCGGTACACGCCCACGACCGGCTTCTCCTTGCCGGCGTACACGCGGTCCCACACCATCTGCAGCACCTCATCGGCGACGAAGTCCTTGCGGGTGCGGTTGGCGTCCACGATGGCCTCGATCAGGTTCTGGGGCACGTCCTTGTAGTTGGCGAGGAGCTGCTTGGTGTCCTTGGGCAGGCAGTAGCCGCCGTAGCCGAAGCTGGGGTTGTTGTAGTGGCTGCCGATGCGCGGCTCCAGGCACACGCCGTCGATGACGTCGCGGGTGTTGAGGCCGCGGACCTCGCAGTAGGTGTCGAGCTCGTTGAAGTAGGCCACACGCAGCGCCAGATAGGTGTTGGCGAAGAGCTTCACGGCCTCGGCCTCGGTGGTGCCCAGCACGAGCTCCGGAATGCCCTTGGAGCCGTCGGCGTTCACGCGCTCCAGCTCGGCTGGGTCCGCCCCTTGGGCAAGCAGGCGTGCGAAGCGCTCGGCCGCGGCGACGGCGTCGGCGTCCTCCTTCGGCGCGCCAACCACGATGCGGCTGGGGTGCAGGTTGTCGTAGAGCGCCTTGCTCTCGCGCAGGAACTCCGGGCTGAAGAAGATCTTGCTGTCGCCCAGCCTCTCGCGAAGGCCCGCGGTGTAGCCGACGGGGATGGTCGACTTGATGACGATCCAGGCGTCCGGATTCACCGAGCGCACGGCGGCGATGGCGGCCTCGACCGACGAGGTGTCGAAGAAGTTCCTGTCCGAGTCGTAGTTGGTGGGCGTGGCGATGACGGCGTAGTCGGCGCCCGAGTAGGCCTCGGCAACGTCGACCGTGGCGTGCAGGTCGAGCTCGCGCTCCCCCGCCTTGGCCTCCGCCAGGAAGCGCTCGATCTCGTCGTCCTGGATGGGCGACTCGTAGTTGTTGATCTTTGCGACCTTCTCGGGCACGATGTCCAGCGCGTGGACCTCGTTGTGCTGCGAGAGCAGGACGGCGAGGGACAGGCCGACGTAGCCGGTACCGGCGACAGCGATCTTTAATTTTTCAGTCATAAAACGACTCCTCAGAAAAATTGAAATTACGGTTCATAACTCGTAGCTAAGATTTACTTTTCCTAAAGAATCCAAAAGCTTCGGTAACGCAGGCACTCGGCGACGCAAAGAAAGCCTTGATCGCATAGCCGAACGCATCCACATATCGTCGACTACGCTTCATTGCAAATGCCAAAACGGCGTTATGTCGAAACTCTATATAGTTGATATCTTTCTTATCGAGCTGTGGGTAATAACTTTGAACGACCTTGTGTCTCGCCACTTCGCCTTCGATCTTGTTGTTTCCCAGAGAAAGGCGCTCGCCAGAATGCAGATACTGATGCACGTGGACTTCTGGCATATAGCCAATACGCGCGCCAGCTTCAATACAACGAAGCATTAGCCACCAGTCTTGGCCCGTAGCAACTTCGCCGAATCCCTCGGTCACGTCAAACAGACTCTTCTTTAGCATGTAGATTGATGTGGGTGCTATTGGCGTTAATAGATGCGCTCTGAGCAAACCCTGTTTTGAGAAATCATCACAATGATTGAGCCGGCGATGCTCCACGAGTTTACCCGACTCGTTATACCAAGAGACATCCTGCCAGCACATATCGAGGCCGTTTTCCAGCATATAGACAAGCTGCGTTTCGACCTTATCTGAGAGAAACTCATCATCATCATCAAGAAATGCCAGGTAATCGCCCATCGCTTGACGACATGCATAATTACGCGCGGAACCCCCGCCCGTACGACCAGCAGTATGGATAGTCCTTAGACGCGAATCTTCGCATGCTAAAAGTACTTTATTTGTTTCCTTATCCCACTTGGAATTCACTTCGTTGTCGTTAACGACAAGTATTTCGAGATTCTTGTAAGACTGATTAGAGATAGAATTTAACGCTTTTGTCAGCCGATCTGCCCTTTTATAAGTTGGAACAATAACGCTAACCAGAGGTCCATTCTCAATAGCCACTTATCGCCCCGTCCTCTTCCTGCCAAACATGGCACCAAAGGTGCCGGTAAAACATTTCCAATCCATGCGGAAGCATCGGTTACGCACGTAATGAAGCTCGATCTTTTGACGCAGGCCGCTCTCGAACGTCGCAGCGTTGCGATCGGTCGCCTGCCACAGGCCCGTGATGCCAGGCTGGACAGAAAGTAGCTCGGCCTTTTCCTCATCGGAAAAATGCTGCTCAAGTTCGTCTCTTGTAATGGGACGCGGTCCGATGACGGAAAGATCGCCGTTTAGCACGTTCAGGAACTGCGGCATCTCGTCGATGGAGCACTTACGAATAAACTGGCCGACTTTGGTAATACGAGGATCAACATCGACCTTGCGCTCGACTTCCCACTGATATAGCTGCTCAGGGCTCAGATACTTCTGCACGTTATCGGCGTCGGCAACCATGCTGCGAAGTTTAAGGATCTTGATAGCCTTACCGCCCTTGCCAACACGTTCTTGCGCATACACAGGGCTACCCGAAGACTCGAGGCGGATGAGCACGCACACGACAGCAACAGGAATGAACAGCACCACACTCACGCAAAGGCTGAAGACAAGATCAAACAGTCTCTTCAAGAAACGGTAGGCCAGCGTACCGCTCGGTTGTATCTTCTGAATAGCTAGTGTCTCCCCCATGGATGCGCTGCTTTCAGTCTTCTCTTCAACAGTCAAGTTCAAATTCACGTCCCTGTTCCCAGGGATCCCCCCCCCATCGATGAATTCAAAATACGAATGAATTACCAGTGCGACGTCCCCTTACGTTTTGCTGGGCACGTCCAGCGGAAGCAGCTCCCTAAAAGCGGAGTCGCCTTCGCCCACGTCTACCAAGCACCAACGCTTATGACGGTCGATCTTCTTTACACGGGCCTCTTGCCCTACCAAGGGCCCCTGCTCTATGTGCAACACGCCGTCTTCTATGCGGGCGACGCTGTTGCGCACCACGCCGTCGTCGTCGAGCACACTGCGGTACCAGTCCTGTGCATCGTCCGGCATGGGCGCATAGGCCCGCTCCCTGCTGCCGGCAATGCGGCAGCCAAAACTCAACTGGGCCAAAGCCTTGTCGAGAAGGGCGGCATCGCGCGTGGCGACGAAGAAGTATTCCTTATACATGGGTTTGGTTTGGAGCGACCAGGCGCCGTCCCGCTTAAACCAGAACTCCTTTTGCATCACAAAAGCGTCCTGCATCAGCTCGTGCGGGATAATGCGGCGGACCTTTTCGCAGGTCTCGCGCTCTTTACCATGGGGGGTGTGGACCAGATACCAGCGGACGCGGCCGTGCTGGCTGTTGGTAGTAGTGCCGCTAAAGGCGCCCGGCAGCTGCTCTTGGCGCCGCATTGTCTGTTCCATCTCTCGCCCCCTTTTCTTGCTCCGCGACGCACGCGAATGCAGGGGCGTTAAGAACAGACTTCTCGCTCGCAGCTAGGCGCAGTCGCAAAAGTACAGGTTTTTGTAGAGGCGTATGGAGATGCACCCATTCGCGGCGCATTTTATGCAATCTGGGAAAACGCGAGCAGTTTGCTCGTATAATGAACTCAGTCGAAAGATACAAAAACCTGTACCTTTTTGCACAACAAAAAAGCCGCTCTAACCAGCGGCTTTTCTTCTATAGACAACAAAAAAAGGCGACCGCCCGCGAGGACGATCGCCTTTATTAGTTCTTGTATTATTTGTGCTAGGCGCGAGTCTTGATCTCCTCGAGCACCTTGGCCACAAACTCGTCAACGCTCATCTGAACGGTCTCGTTGGAGCGATCGCGGACGGAGATATTGCCGGCCTCGACCTCCTTCTCGCCCAGAATGAGCATGTAGGGCACGCGGTCGATGCTGCGGGCCTCGCGGATCTTGTAACCGATCTTCTCGTCGCGGTCGTCGCAGAGCACGCGAATGCCGGCCTCCTCCAGCTTGGCGCACACCTCGTGGGCGTAGTCGCGGCTCTTCTCGGAAACCGGAAGCGCCTTGACCTGCACGGGAGCCAGCCAGGTGGGGAACTTGCCCGCAAAGTGCTCAATCAGAATGCCGATGAAGCGCTCGATGGAGCCAAAGCACACGCGATGCAGCATGATGGGGCGCTTCTTGGTGCCGTCGGCGTCCACGTACTCCAGATCAAAGTTGAGCGGCATCTGGAAGTCGAGCTGAACGGTACCGCACTGCCAGGTACGGCCGAGCGAGTCCTCCAGGTGGAAGTCGATCTTGGGGCCGTAGAAGGCGCCGTCGCCCTCGTTGACCTCGTAGTCCATGCCCAGCTTCTCCAGAGCGGTGCGCAGGCCCTCCTCGGCGCGAGCCCAGTCCTCGTCCGAACCCATGGAGTCCTCGGGGCGGGTGGAAAGCTCAACGTGGTACTTAAAACCAAACTTCTGGTACACGGAGTCGATGAGGTTGACCACGCCCACGATCTCGTCGGTCAGCTGGTCGGGACGCACAAACAGGTGTGCATCGTCCTGGTTAAAGCAGCGCACGCGGAACAGACCGTGCAAGGCGCCGCGCAGCTCGTGGCGGTGCACCAGGCCAATCTCGCCGGCGCGAATGGGCAGCTCGCGATAGGAGTGCGGCTTGGAGGCGTACACCAGCACGCCGCCCGGGCAGTTCATGGGCTTAATGCAGTACTCTTCGTCGTCAATAACGGTGGAGTACATGTTGTCCTTGTAGTGGTCCCAGTGGCCCGAGGTCTTCCACAGCTGCTTGTTCATGATGAGCGGCGTGGAGATCTCCACGTAGCCGGCCTTGTGGTGGATCTCGCGCCAGTAGTCCAGCAGCGTGTTCTTAAGGACCATGCCGTTGGGCAGGAAGAACGGGAAGCCGGGGGCCTCGTCGCGCATCATAAAGAGGTCCATCTCGCGGCCGATCTTGCGGTGGTCGCGCTTCTTGGCCTCCTCCAGCATGCGCATGTGCTCGTCGAGCTCTTCCTTGGTGGCAAAGGCGACACCGTTGATGCGGGTGAGCATCTTGTTGTCCTTGTCGCCCTTCCAGTAAGCGCCCGAGACGCCGGTGAGCTTAAAGGCCTTCAGAGCCTTGGTGTAGCAGATGTGGGGACCGACGCACATGTCGATGTAGTCGCCCTGCTGGTAGAAGGTGATGCGGGCGTCGTCGTCCAGGTCGCCGATGTGCTCGACCTTGTACTTCTCGCCGCGCTCCTCCATAAGGGCGATGGCCTCAGCGCGGGGCTTCTCAAAGACAGTGAACTTGAGGTTCTCCTTGACGATCTTCTTCATCTCGGCCTCAATCGCGGGGAAGTCGTCCTCGCTGATCTTGACGCCCTCGGGCAGGTCGACGTCGTAGTAAAAACCGTTGTCGGTCGCGGGGCCGTAGGCAAAGTCGGCCTCGGGGTACAGGCGCTTGATGGCCTGCGCCATGATGTGCGCGGCAGAGTGGCGGATGACGTGCGTGACCTCGTCCTGCGGGAGCTCGGCCACCGAACCGTCATTGTAGAGTGCCTTCATGGGTATGTTTTCTCCTCTCGGATGCCTGGTGCAAGTGCGTGCGATGCGCTCGGCGTTTTTGACTTGCATCATTATAGGCAGGTTGCCTTGGTATACAAGCGCCCGCCGCACCTTAATGGCACGGCGGGCGATTTTCTACGCATGCTTCATCGTGTGGGGGCGGGGCTACGGGATGCGCGCGGCTTGCGCGGGATGCCCGCGGTGCGCCCGTGGCTTACGGCCGGCCCGACGATGGATGCGTTACTGGATGCGAGTTCGGCAGTAGGGGCAGACCTTCCAGTGCGCGTCGAGCGGGCGATGGCAGCTGGGGCACACGTTGCGAACCTGGGTATCGCACACGGGGCAGACCACAAAGTCTTTCTCGATGGGGGCACCGCACTGCGGGCAGGTGCCGTACTGGGCAAGCTGGCGCTCGCGCAGGGCCATATCCAGCTCCTGCTCCTCGCGGTCGGCCGCGTAGGAGTGCGGGCGCAGGACCAGGTAGGCGATGAGGCCCACAAACGGGATGAGGGCGATGATGCCCCATGCCACGTAGGCGCTGGCACCGCGGCGGCGAGCGTCGATGAACACATAGACGACCGACAGCACGTACAGGGCGATGATAAAGCCAACAAAGGCATAGATGACGCCCATAAGCTGCGGCGACATGAGCTCAGAGATGTACTTGGACATTGAGGTGTACCTTTCGGAATATTTACAGTCCGGTTAAGTTTACCACGGGGTTTGTTTATATGGGACCACGGCTGGGTACGGGGCTGGCCAGGACACAAACATCTCAATCTTTAACAGCTGCTTGGCAAATAAGGGTCTAGGTGTTACAGATCGAGACACAGGGGTCCCTCCCCGACTTCAATCTCAATCTGTAACATCTTGGGCCCCAAAACCCCTCTTACTGTTACAGATCGAGACATTCAAAATCCGTCGGAAGGTTTGTCTTGATCTGTAACATCTACAACCCAAATCATCAGCTAACTGTTACAGATCGAGATGAACGGTGAGCCCTCCGTTAAATATCTCAATCTGTAACAACAACTCGGCAAAAACAGGTCTAACTGTTACGGATTTAGACATTCGAAACCGACTGATTGGTTCATCTAAATCTATAACATCTAGACCCCAAAACGGTCCCTAGATGTTATATATCGAGACAGAAGAATCTCTCCCTGACTTTAAATCTCAATCTGTAACACATAGGACCGATTTCCCCTCTTGCTGTTATAGAACGAGACAAACGGAGGACCCGCCTGGCAAACGTCTCGATCTGTAACATCTGGAACCCAGTTCTTCTGCTTACTGTTACAGAACGAGACAAGCCTCGACACCAGGGGCGGCAGACGAGGTCACCGATGGTCCTGAGTCTCCCCTCGTCTGCCGTTGGCGGATGCTGCGGGGCTGTTCGCCGCATTGCCGCTGCGCTGGGGATGTGCAGACCGTAGGATAGTCCTATTGACAGCCTGTCAACTTGTCTGGGAGGCACCGTGGCAGAAACGTTTGATATCGCAATTGTGGGCGCGGGCATCACCGGGTGCGCCATCGCGCGGCAGCTCGCGCGCTATGACCTGTCCATTTGCGTGGTCGAAGCGGCCAACGACATCGCCCTGGGCGCGTCGAAGGCCAACGGCGGCCTGGTGCACGCCGGCTACGATCCGGCGCCGGGCACGGTAAAGGCGCAGGTCAACGCCCGTGGTTGCGAGCTATATGGCACGTGGGCCCAGGAGCTGGGATTTTTGTTCCGCCGCACCGGGTCGATGGTGCTGGGTTTCAACGACGAAGACCGCGCACACCTGGAGAAGCTGCGTAGCAATGGGCTGGCAAGCGGCGTGCCCGAGCTGTCGATTATCGGCCCCGAACGCATCCATAAGCTAGAGCCGCGTGCCAGCGTCAACGCAACATGCGCGCTGTGGTGCCCTTCGACCGGTTATGTCGACCCATTTGAAGTGGCCATCGCCGCGTTGGAGAACGCGGTCGCCAACGGCGTGACGTTTATGCGCTCCGCACCGGTGGAGGCGATTGAGGTTGCCGGCGGCGCTGACGGGGGCGTTGCTACCGACGGCAATGGCCGCGCGCGCTTTACGCTGGTGACGCCCGCCGGCGACGCACACTGCCGTTACCTAATCAATGCCGCGGGCAACGGCGCCGCGGACATCTCGCATATGGCGGGCGCCGAGGAGTTCCAGATGATCTGGCGCCAGGGCAACATTGTGGTGCTGGACAAGGAGCCGTGCGCGCTCATGCCGCTCTACCCCGTTCCCACGCCGGTGTCCAAGGGCGTTATCGTCACGGGCACCGTACATGGCAACACCGTGATTACCGCGACGGCCGCGGTGCGCGAGCCTGGCGACACGCAGACCTATGCGAGCGATGTCGACGCGCTGCTGAGCGGCGCGCGCAAGCTGGTGCCCGATCTGGACACGCGCCGCGTGGTGCGCGCGTTTGCCGGCGGTCGTCCGGTCATTAAGGGAACGAACGACTTTTTTATTGGGCAGTCGGCCGTGGTGCCGGGGCTGTTCCAGGCGGCGGGCATTCAGTCGCCGGGCGTGGCAAGCGCGCCGGCCATTGCCGAGCGCATGGAGCAGGTACTGCACAATGCCGGCGTGGTCCTGCACGAGCGCGGCGACTGGGACCCGATTCGCCATGCGCCGGACGACTTTGACCGCGCCCCGCTTGCGCGCAAGGAAGAGCTCATTGAGTCCGACCCCGCGTGGGGGCAGATCGTCTGCCGCTGCGAGACGGTGCCCGAGGCCGAGATTGTTGCCGCGATTCGACGCCGCCCGGGTGCGGTTTCGGTCGAGGGCGTCAAACGCCGCTGCCGCGCCGGCATGGGTCGGTGCCAGAGCGGCTTTTGTCAGAGCCGCGTGGTGGCGATCCTGGCGCGTGAGCTGGGGTGTGACCCCAGCAAGGTGCTGCTGGAGGATGACGGATCTTGGCTGGTCGAGGGGCCGCTGAAGGGGGTGCGCTAGGATGACGACGCTTGATATGCGCGACGAACGCGCGGAGGCCGGAGCTGCAGCGTCAGTGTCAACGCAGACCTTCGACGTAGTCGTTATCGGCGGCGGCCCTGCCGGCATGGCGGCCGCGCTTGCCGCGCATAAGGCCGACGCGCGCGTGGCCATCGTGGAGCGCGAGCAGCATCTAGGAGGAATCCTCCGCCAGTGCATCCACCCCGGATTTGGCCTGTCGCACTTTAAGCAGGAACTCACCGGTCCCGAGTACGCGCAGCGCTTTATCGACCAGGTGCGCGCGACCGACATTGCGCTGTTCCTGGGCAGCATGGTGCTTGGGATCGATTCGAGCGAGTCCACGGAAGACGCCGCACTCCACACCGTCACGCTCATGAGCCGTGCCGGCATGTTGCAGCTCACCGGACGCGCGGTCGTCCTTGCTATGGGATGCCGCGAGCGCACGCGCAGCGAGATCAAGATCCCCGGCAGCCGCCCCGCCGGCGTGTTTACGGCTGGCCTGGCGCAGCGATACATCAATATCGAAAATCTCAAGCCCGGCTCGCGTGCCGTCATTTTGGGCTCGGGCGACATCGGGCTGATCATGGCGCGCCGCTGTACGCTCGAGGGAATTTCGGTCGAGGGCGTGTACGAACTCATGCCGTACGCCAACGGTCTGCGCCGCAACGTCAAGAACTGCCTGGACGACTTTGGCATTCCGCTTCACCTGTCCACTACCGTCACGCGCGTAATCGGACACGATCGCGTGGAGGCCGTCGAGGTGAGTCGGTTCGACGAGCGCCTGGCACCCATTCCGGGGACCGAGCGCATTGTTCCGTGCGACACGCTACTGCTTTCAGTGGGCCTGATTCCCGAGAACGAGCTTTCGGTGGGCGCGGGCGTTGAACTTGACCCGCACACGCGCGGCGCCGTGGTGGACCAGAGCCTGCAAACGAGCGTGCCGGGCATCTTTGCCTGCGGCAACGTACTGCACGTGCACGACCTGGCCGACAACGTGACGACCGAGTCCGAGCGCGCCGGTGCAGCTGCGGCGGCGTACGCGCTGGGTGGCAGTGCGGATCTCAAGACGAGCCCGGGTTGCCAGCTCACGGTCTCCCCCGCTGGCATTGCAGGCTACGCGCTGCCGGGACGCAATACGGCCGTGGCACTCACCAAACTCAACTTCCGCGTGCGCCGACCGGTCGACGCCGCCCGCGTGCGCATTCTGGCAGGCGACGATGAACTATTCACAGGCAAGGTCCGCCCGTTTAAACCGAGCGTAATGGAAAGCTTCCCTCTGCCGGCAAAGATGATTCAGCGCGCACTAGACCTGGGTGTTAGCGAGATTGTCCTGTCCGTCGATCCCATTGAGGAGGCGTAGGGTCATGAGCATAAACGCGATAGAAACGCAGCAGTTCAACTGCACCACCTGCCCATCCGAGTGCCTCCTGACCGTAGAGGTCGAGCGCAACGCAGACGGCGCCGTGGTAGAGGTGCGCTCCGTGACCGGCAACAGCTGCCCGCGCGGTGATACGTTCGCGCATCAGGAGCTCACCTGCCCCATGCGCGTACTCACTACCACCGTTGCCGTATCCAGCGGCGACGAGGCACTGTTGCCCGTGCGCACGGTCGAAGCAATCCCGCTGGCACTCCACGCCCAAGCCATGAACCTCATCCGCGGCCTGGTCGTCAAAGCCCCAGTCCGCATGGGCGACGTCGTTCTAGAAGACCTCCTCAACACGGGCATAGACCTCATCGCCAGCATGGACATCGACCCTGCCTAGGTAGCTCATTTGGGACGGGGCTCTTTTAGCCACCCCGCCATCCACCCCACCCTCCACAATTGCGGTGAAATAGTTCCTGATTTCCGCCAAAACCCCGGCATGGAACTATTTCACCGCAACTTATGTGGGGGCGCATGGGATACCATGGTGGCAACCTAGCGAAAGGACGATGTATGGCACATGTCGATGACCAGCGCGTGGCGCGCGTGCTCGATGCGCTCGAGGCTCAGCACCCCGGCGCGCAGCTGCTTGTGAACGACCCGTGGTCGATCTACTATCTGACCGGCTTTTATGCCGATATGTTCGAGCGTTTTTGCGGCGTGCTGCTCGCACGCGATGCCGAGCCGGTGATCTTGGTCAACGCGCTGCATCAGCTGCCCGAGTACGACAATGCCCGCGTCGCCTATCACACCGATACCGACGTCGTGACCGACACCATCGCGCGCGAAATCGATCCTGCCAAGCCTCTCGGCATCGACACCGTTATGCGCTCTGGCTTTTTGATGCCCCTTATTGATCGTCACGCCGCGAGCGAGTTCTTCCTGGGCGACTTTGCCGTCACCGCCGCACGCACCCACAAGGACGAAGCCGAGCAGAAGCTCATGCGCGTATCCTCGGCCGCCAACGATGCCGTGATGGCCGACGCCATCGAGCTCGTTCACGAGGGCGTGACGGAGCGCGAAATTGCCGACCAGATGCTCGGCCTGTACCGCAAGCACGACTGCGAGGGCTTTAGCTTTCCGCCCATCGTGAGCTTTGGCGCCAACGCCGGCGACCCGCATCATGAACCCGACGACACCGTGCTCAAGCGCGGCGACGTGGTGCTGTTCGACATTGGCGGACGCCGCTGCAACTACTGCTCGGACATGACGCGCACGTTCTTTTGGGGCGAGTCGGACGAGGAAACGGCGCGCATCTACGATATCGTGCGCCGCGCCAACGAGGCCGCCGAGGCACTCATCGCACCGGGTGTGCGCATGTGCGATCTGGACCGCGCCGCGCGCGACGTAATTGAGGAGGCAGGCTATGGGCAGTACTTTACACACCGTCTGGGACACTCGATCGGCCTGCAGGACCACGAGCCGGGCGACGTCTCACTCGTCAACGAGCAGGTCGTAGAGCCGGGCATGACGTTCTCCATCGAGCCGGGCATCTACCTCCCCGGCCGCACCGGCGTCCGCATCGAGGACCTTGCCCTGGTCACCGAGTCCGGCGTCGAGATCCTCAACGCCTACCCCCACGACCCAGTCCGCCTAGACTAGCCCTTACCCAATAGCCCCTCAATAAGTTGCGGTGGAATAGTTCCCAGATTGGCCCGCAGAGGCATAATCCAGGAACTATTTCACCGCAACTGCCATGGGGCCAAGTCGACCAATTTGACAGTCTAGAGATGCGCCACGAAAACGGGCTATCTACTACGTTTAACCCGCATGGGTCGACCATGCGGGTCTTTTTTGAAAATTGGCAAGCCATCTACCTGCGGTTTTAATTTCGCAATTCTCGGCGTGGTCGAGGGTTACCGACCAAGCGTAGTAGATAGGCCCATTTCGTGGCGAGCAAATCACTCTAGGGCTCAGGGCAGCCAAACGAAAGGCCTCCCGGTCCTCGTGGTTTACGAGGACCGGGAGGCCTTCTTGTGTCCTAGAGCTTCATGAGCTCGGCGCTACTCAGCGCGATGGCGCAGCTTTTCGATCGCGGCTGCGATCAGCGCCAACAGGCCGGTTCCGCCCAGTGCGGCGACAGTCACAGCCGTGTTGTCACCTGTCTGGGCCAGGCTTCCAGCAGCAGCCTTCTTGCCGTCCTTCTTCGCATCCGAAGCCGGTTTGGCATCAGACTTGCCACCGTTGTCCTTGCCGTCCGTCGGTTTCTGCTCAACGACCGGCTCAACAACCTCAACGGTCACCGAAGCGGTGAACTGCTGGGTTGTCGGCGCCTCGACGGCATCGGAATCGTCAGCCAGCGAGATCGCCACAGCCCCGCCGTTAACATCCATCGTCGCCGTAATGACAACGGTGCCGTTCTTGAGGGCCTTGACCTTGCCGTTCTCGACCGTCGCGATCGTCGGATCGAACGAGGTCCACGTCACGGGACCGCGAAGCATTGCGCCCTTATCCGCATTGCTCGCCGCGGCAGCCAGGTCGATCTCCTTGCCGCGCTCGACCTTGAGCGTGGTCTCGGCGGTCGTGGGTTTGCCGTTCTGATCGACAATCACCATATCCTCAGCAGCAGGACGCGGCTTAACGCGAACCTCACAGTTGACCGTCAGCTCCGTGCCGTGCACCTTGCCGGTCACGGTCGCATCGTCAGCACCCCAGCCAAGCGCGGGCACGTTCTCCCAGTCGACGCCGTAGTCCTGCTGGCTGCCATCCTTCATGGTCACGGCGACCTTCTTGGGCAGCGCCTTCAGCACCTCATCGGGCGAGCTAAACTCAAAGACCTTAACGGCGTCGAGCGCACCGGGCGTCACGGGAATGTTCGAGTCCTTCTCGGACACGGTAACGGTGGCCGTCACCGTGGCAGAACCGGTCTCGTCCTTGACGGCGCCCGTAACGACAATGTCGCCGAGCTCGCCGAGCGCCTTCTGGGTCAGCGCGCTCGTATCCCACGAAATATCCAGGTCCTTGGCAGTGCCATCAGAATACGTCGCACTCGCCTGCTTGGGCAGAAGGGACACGACGTCGGCAACCTTGTCGTCGCGCTTGGCGGCAATGGCACCAGCGCCTTCGGCAAGCGACGCGCTCTTGATGACAGGCTTAACCGAAACGGTCGCCGTCACCGCAAAGCCGCCCTGCTCGGTGGTGCCGCGCACCGTGAGGGTCTTACCCGTCGTGGCGATATCGGCAGCGGGAACATCGGTCCACGTTACGGCACACTCGACCTCGGTCTTGCCGTCGGCCATCACCACGGTCGCCTTAAGACCCGCAAGCGCCTTGGCAACATCCTCGGAAGAGGCGCCGTCGAGCACGGGCTGATCAAGCGTCAGGCTGTCGCCCTTCACGTGATGAGGAATCTCGCGCTTGGGCGTCTCGACGACCAGCTTGCAGGCCGCTTTGAGGGTCGTGCCCTCAACGGACCCCCCGATCATGTACTCGCCAACAACGGCGAGCTTCTTGTCGAGCCCGTCCGTGTTCCACGTCACCGAGGCCTCGTCCGTATGGCCGTCGGTATAGGTCACGCTAACGGTCTTGGGCAGCTGGCCCGTCACCGCATCGGCCTTCACGTCGCGCTCGACCGTAATCTGCGACGCCTCGGCTACCTTATCGATCGTCGTCGTGGAGGTAACGACGACTTCGACCGACAGGTTGCCGTTCACCGTCACGCCCTTGGCGACAACGGCGTTGCCATAGGTGGCGGCAGCGGCAGGGACCTCGGTCCACGTAATCTCAGACACAGCCGTCGTCTTGCCGTCCTTCATGCGAACGGTCGCCTTCACGCCCTTGAGCGCATCACGCACGACATCGGCGGACGAGTTCTCGGGGACGCTAATGCCCGCGACAGGCTCAACGGACACCGGAATCTCGGCATCGCTCTTTACAACCGTCACCGTGCACTTGGCCTTGACCGAAGTGCCCTCAACCGTGCCCTCAAGCGCGATGTCACCCAGCTTGCCCAGGGCATCCGTCGTGAGCGGGGCCTTATCCCAGGTGACGGCGTCAGTCTTCGTCGCGCCGTCGGACATGTTGAGGGTCACCTGGGCAGGCAGCGCGATGTCGTCGGCAGCCGTATTACGGGCAACCGAAAGCTGGACGTCAACGACGCTCTCAACAACCGGCTTCAGATTGACCGTAGCCTTGACCTCAAAGTTGCCGACCACGGTCTTACCCGTGACGATAACGCTCGTGCCGTCCTTCTTAATGGTGAGGGCCTCCTTGGGAGCGGTCCAATCAATCTTTGAATCGACCTCGGAGCCATCCTTCATGGCGACCTTCACGGTCTTGGGCAGCGCAGCCACAACAGCCTCGGGCTTCGTGCCGTCGTCGACCGTCACGGCATCAACGGTACCAGCCAGGCGATCGGGAATCTCGCGCAGCGGCTTAACGACCTTAATGGTGCACTCCGTCTTCTGGTCCGTGCCGGCAACCGTGCCCTTGACCGTGACCTCGCCCTCCTTGGCAAAGTCCTTGTCGGAGAGGCCCTTGGTGTCCCATTTCACGTCGACCTCGGCATCAAGGCCATCAGAATAGACAGCCGTAACCTTTTTAGGCAGCTTAGCCAAAGCTTCCGATGCCTTCGTGTCACGCTCGACTTCAATATCATCAGCGGCGTCAAGGCTCACGATATGCGCGGTCACCTTGACCTTCACCTTTACGGTCATGCCGTTGTCCGTCAGGCCCGTGACCTCAAACTCGTTGCCGGCGCGGCCCAGGCTATCGACCTGAGACCACTTAACGGGCGTCTCGTTCTTAGTCTTGCCGTCCTTCATGACCACCGTCACCGTGGACGGCAGCATGTTCATCAGGTCCGCAACCTTGGCATTGTCCGCAATCTGAATGTCGGCAATCGGCTCAACGTGGTCGGGCGTCTCGGCATCCTGGTCCACCACAGTCACGTTGCAGGTCACCTTGGCGCCATTAAGCTTAACCGTGCCGGTAATCTTCACGGTACCGGTTTCGACGAGCAGCTTGTCCGTAACGTTGGAGAGGTCCCACGTGTCAATGTCGAGCAGATCGGTTGAGCCGTCGGAATAAGTCGCCACAACCTGCTTGGGCATCTGCTGGTACAGGTCCTGCTTGGACGTACCCTTGGCCACGCTAAACGACTTAGCCTCGAGCTTGGTAATGGTCCGCGGCGCCTCGGAGACGTTGACGTACACGATAGCGTTGACGTTGTCGACATCCTTGAGCTTGCCGACGAGTTTGTACGTACCCTTCTTGGCGAGCGGCTTGGAAAGATCGAGGCCATCGGTGTCGGTCCACTTTTCGATTTCGGTGCCACCGTATTGGCTATGTGCCGTAAAGGTGCCGTCGGAGTAATTAATATTCACGCACTCGGGCAGCTCCAGCATTGATCCGACCGTGGTGTTGACTACAACGGCCTCAGGCTGCAACGCAACCTTCTTCGCCTTCTTGTCGGCAACCGTCACCTTAGCAGTAACGTTGCCGTTCTCATCAACGCCGACCTTTTGGCCGTCATCGTCAAGCAGCGCCATAACAGCAGCGGCATCAAAGCCGACCACGTGGCCCGTCGCATAGAACGTACCAGGCTGCTCGTACTTCTCGGGCGCAATCGGGTCCCAATCAATAGCGGCTGTCGAAACGGAGCCGTCGCTCATCTCGACCGCCATCTTGGATGGCATGGTCGGAGCGGTACCGGCCTTGGTGGTCACTGCGGTCTCGCCGTTATCGATTGCCTTCTCAACGCCTTGGATAACGATCTTGGTCTGAACAGTGAGGCCGGTGTTGATGCCGACGCCGTATCCGTTGAGGTCGCTTGTAAACAGCGCGCCAGACACTGTCGTGACCTGACCCGGCTCTCCGGTATAAACCGAGGGGCGAATGTCACCCCACTCAACGTGGGCATTGTGCGTTTTGCCATCACTCGTGGCAACCGAAACATTCCACGGCAGCTCGGGAACGACGCCATTGGCCGTGGTAATGCGCTCAGGAACGGCAAAAGAGGTGACAGAGCAGACGTCTACAGTGATTGTCGCCTCGGCACCACCTTGGAGCTTGCCCTTCACCTTAAACGAACCGTCCTTGGCATAAGCGTCTTCGGCGACGCGGTCCCATGTGACCTTTTCGCGCTGGGGCTCAGAAGACACATCGTTGTCGTATCGAACCTCAAGGTATTCCGGCAGCATCGGCTTGGTGCCGGGAACGGTCCATATGGTTCCGCCCTGCACCGAGGTCGCCTTGCTCGCAATCTTAACGGTGGCAGTAATCGGAACGTCGACCGTCTGCATGCCGTTCCCCGTGCCAAAGCTAATTGTTGCAGTGCCGCGGACCACGCCGCCCTGGGTCCAATCGAAGCCCTTCGTGTTCCACTTGGCCTCGGCGTATTTGTTCGAATACCCCGGTTGATCAGTCGCATCGGGGCTTACAAGTTCGACATGGCTGGGAAGCATGGCGGTACCGTCGCTGCCCTTGAGCACCGTAATGGTTTGCGGCTGAGCCTCCCAGTTTTTAGTCACGATGACATGGACCTTCACGGGGATATTCGTTCCGACGACCGTTCCAGTTATCGTGCAGTCCTTCTGGGGGCACCTATCGTAGGCATCCCAGTTGACGCCGAGACTGTCAAAAGTCGTTCCGTCCTGCAATGCGCCAGAAACAGTGAGATAGTCCAGATTGACTTCCTCACCGGGGTAGATGACACGCCAGTCCTCGTACGAGCGTCCAAGCGTCACGCCGTTATCGCTGTAGTTGTTGACACCCTTGACCTCGCCGCACACCGCAGTCGCATGGATCTTTGCCAGCGAGCCGGAGACCGTACCGGCAATTTCGTACTCGCCCGGTTTGCCGTCCAGCAGCTCTTGAGGAAACTCATCCCAGCTATAAGGCTGTCCCGAGGAATACCTGGGGTAGAAGGAGCTGCCGTCAGACAAATACAGATCGGACAGATAGCGCGGAGCCAAGAGCCCGACGCCGGGAACATAAGCGATCTTGCCAATGTTGCTGTCCTTGAGATCGCAGACGTTGACCGTCGCCGTGACCGGAATGTTGGAACCAGTGAAGTATCCGTTGACAGTAATCTGGCCAAGGTTCTTTAGGGCGTCCTGACTAATTGTCGACCATTGTACGGGGAAACTGCCTCGCGAACCATTCCACATCGTAGCCTCGATTGAACCCGGCATATTGGGCTGGCAACCGATAAGCGTGCTTGTCGATGTCGAAGAAGGCATCTGAAGGGCGCGGACGGAGATGGTCGCCGTGGCTCGGTTGCTGTCACCCAGTTCCACCTGACTAGACGACGAAGATGAGGTATTGGCCCAATATGACAGTGAACCAGATACCGTAAAGGTACCCTCGCGGGCAACCTGGGAATCCAGAATGGTATCCCAGTTAACGGAGCAAGGCTGCTTGGTGCCGTCGGTAAACGTAACCATGACAATGCCGGGAAGGCCGCTCTCCGCAGTCGGACGAACGTTGACGGGCGTATTCACCGGAGCAATTTTCTCGATGGATGCGACCTCTTTAACTAAGACCTTTGCACTTACCTTAAGGCCGTTAACGGAAGACGCGCTATTAGACCGAAGCGTACCGGTAACGGTATACGTGCCGGCCTTCTGGAACTGAGACGCATCGGCGTTGTCCCAGTCAACCTGGTAGCTTCGATAATACGAGCCTGTGCCTGTCTGGGTCATCAGGAAATTAGCATAGTTGCTAAGCGGCGTGGTGTCTCCCGCAATGCGCTCGTACGTCACCGAATTAAGGTCCAATACATCCTTGGCATCTTTTACCGTCACCGTGCAGGTAACATCTCGGTTGTCGAAACCGTTGAGCTTGCCATTGACCACAAACGTGCCGGGCTTTGAGTACTGGGAGCTCTCCACGTTGTCCCATGTAATAGGAATTGACTCAACGACACCGTTCTCGAAGGTAACCTGAGCAGAATACGGCAGGCCCGGCCATTCGCCGGCAATCGTAGTGCACGTAAGCTCGGTCTCAACGCTTTTGACCGCACGAACATTCACGGTGCAATGCACGAGCATGGAGGGACAGTCCTTTATATGGCCCTCAACAATAAACGTGCCCGCTTTCTGGTACTGGTCCTCGGAAATGTTATTCCACACAACCGGGCACATCCGGGACTCACCGTTGGAGTAGTAAACGGACACGTTCGAAGCCAGAGTGGGCGCAAAACCCGCTGCGGTCCAAGTGGACCACTGAGTGCCGCCCGTGGTGCGGGGAGCGTAGACTTTGAGAACACCGGTCACATCGAACGGCTCAGCGAGCGAGTACCATTGACCGTTAGCGGACGCACCGAAAATCTGGCCCGTGATGGCGATTTCGGACTCTTCAGTTGCAGAGGCAAAGGTCGCCTTTGACTTTTCATCCCACTGCACATAGGCAGAGCCCTCGGTGCCGTCAGACAGTTTAACCTTCAATGCAGGGGTCGGCACAAAGTCGCCGCTATCGAAGCCGACGTACTTCTCGATAATGGGGTTGGATTCGATCGAGACAACCGTGATGCCACTTTCGCTGGACGGCACGGCGGCGCTTGCAGCGTTAACTGCGGCCGGATCCGCTGCGGCGGCCTCGATAACCACGCGCTGCTTGACCGTCTGGGTGGCGCCATCGACGGTACCCTCAAACTCATACGAGCCGGCTGGCAGCTGCGCCAAGGTTGCCGGAGCATCGGCGCCGTTCAGCTTCCAGGTAACGTTTTCCTGCTTAGTGGCGCCGCTCTCGTAAGTCGCCGCCACGGTTTGAGGAAGCGTTGCGTCGGAGCCCTCGGCAACATGCAAGTCGGTTTGCTCGGCAAGCGAGGCGATCTTGTCGACCGCCTGATCTTCCGAGGTTGTCTGGCCGGTGTCCGCGGATGTGGCGGCAGTTCCCGTCGCATCGCTTTGCTCGACGACGACCTGGGTAGTATCGCCCTGCATCATCTCGGCAAACGCCTGCGGTGGCACCGAACCGACCGTCATGGTAAGGGCTAGGCCCGCGGTGATTGCCGCGTTGACATGCCTTCTATTCATAGTTCCTCCCGACTGGCTCAACGGGCCACAGCACTGGTCCGGATTGCAAGTTAGGCTGAGCGTACCCCTCCCCAGTGTGGCAACGCAATATGAGATAGGTCAAGCGGCATAAACGATTTCGTAAGCGGGAGGACACTTTACAAGTACTTGACTGTTTTTGAGTTGCGGTGAAATAGTTCCTGGATGGGCTGCTAGAACCCAAAAACAGGAACTATTCCACCGCAACTGATGAGGGGGTATGGGTTAACGGAGCAGGCCGGCTACTTCGCCGGCTAGGGTGATGGTGCCGGCTGCTACGAAGGACTCGCCGGCGGCATCGAGGGCTGCGAGGGCCTCGGATACGCTGGGGTACACGCCCGTGAGCTTATCGGCGTCCACCTGGGCGGCGAGTTCCTCCGCCGGCAGGGCGCGGTCGGAATCGGTCTGCGTCACGACCACGCGCGGGAAAGCCGGAACAAGCACGTCGACGATGCCCGCCACGTCCTTGTCTGCCAGCGCGGCGCACAACAACGTTGGGCGATTCTCTACGCACGGATCGATCTCGTCCAGCGCGCTCACAAAGTTCTCGCAGCTCTGGGGGTTATGGCAAGCGTCGATCAGTTTGAGCGGATCGGTTCCCAGCACATCAAAGCGACCCGGCGTGGGGCAGCCCGCAAGCGAAGTGTCGAGCGCATCGTGGTCGAGCTCGCGACCCAGATAGCCCTCGCACAGCATAATCGCGCACGCGGCATTCTGCGGCTGATAGGCCGGCTTGACCATGCTCGACGTATAGATCGCACGCGGCGTAGTGCAGCTAAACTCAACCGTATCTCCCACATGCGCCGGCACCTTCGTCGTGGCGTGGCTCACCACGAGTGGCACGACGCCGCACGCGCGGCAACGGGCATCCATCACGCGCTGAACGCTCGGCTCATGCGTGCCCTCGCCCAAAACAACCAGGCGCCCAGGCTTAATAACCGCAGCCTTCTCCCCCGCAATAGCCTCAAGCGTGTCGCCAAGGACCTTCGTGTGGTCGAGTCCAATGCCCGTAATGGCGACGGCGACGGGATCGGTCGCACTCGTAGCATCCCAGCGTCCGCCCATGCCGACCTCAAGCACGGCAACGTCCACCGCGGCCTCGGCAAACATAGTCAAACCGGCCACGGACAAAAGATCGAAGGGCGTAATAGAACGGAGCTCCTCGCCCGCCGCCTCACGACGCGCATTGAGACGACGGCCCGCCTCATACGCCGCAGAGACACCATGGGCAAAGACCTCGTCTGAGACGACCTTTCCATCAATCTCCATACGCTCGGGATAGCGCACCAGATGAGGAGACGTAAAGAGCGCTGTCTTAAGGCCCTCACCACGAAGAATGGCAGCCGAGAATCGCGTCGTAGAGGTCTTTCCATTGGTACCGGCTATCTGAACGCAATCATAGAACTCGTCAGGACGACCAAGCTCATCGAGCATCTCGACGACGGTCTCGAGCAGCGGCGTGGAATAACGCGCAATCTTGCCCGTATCGGCCGCAAGTGCAACAGCCTCATCAAAAGAAAGCTCCGGAACCTCAAACGGCACCGAATACAACCCAGAACGCTTTGCCATAGCCAAAGTCCCCTCAACATAAAAAGAGGCCCGTAAGCAACAACGAGCCCCTCCCATTCAAAATATCAGCCAAACACCGCTTTGCAGCAGAATCAAGGCCACAACCCAGTGGCCCTAACGCACCAGATGCAAACAACCACGTAACCGCACTAGGAGCGGCCCGACGCTTTGCTCGATACAAGTTCCGCACGCAAAGGACAGCACTTAATGTGCTGTCCGTCTTGCGCAGGACTGTTCGCAGTAGCGAGCAAAGCGTCGGGACGCGCCCCTCAGTAAGATCTACGAGAAGTCAGCAACCTGAGCAGTCAGCGCCGCCAGGATCTCCTTGAGCTCAGCTGCACGGTCCCTCTTCTTCTGGACCACGGCGGGCGCGGCCTTGGCCACAAAGCCCTCGTTGGCGAGCGTCTTCTCGCAGCCGGCGAGCTCCTTCTGGGCCGCGGCGATCTCCTTCTCCAGGCGTGCCTTCTCGGCCGAAAGGTCAACTTTGCCCTCGAGCACCACAAAGACCTCGACGCCGCTGTCGACCACGGCGATGCTCGCAGTCGGCTTCTCAACGTCGGTGCCCATGACCAGCGAGGTAGTGTTTGCCAGCGGCTCGATGGTCGAGCGCAGGCTCTCGAGCTTCTCGATGTCCTCGGCACCGGCGCGCACGACTACGTCAAGCTCGGCCTTGGGGCTCAAGCGATAACGCGAACGGGTAGCACGGGCGGCAGACACGACGGTACGGCACAGCTCAAACGCGCGCTCGGCGTCCTCGTCGACATACTTGGCGTAGTCAGCGGGCTCGGGCCACTTGGCGATCATGAGCGCCTCGGCGCGATCCACGTTGCCCTCGGCATCCAGGTCGAGCACGCTCGCCGGCATATTGTCCCAGATCTCCTCGGTGACAAACGGCATGAGCGGGTGCATCAAGCGAATGGAGGTGTCGAGCACAAAGATCAGGTTGCGCTGGGCCTGCAGACGGCCCTCGCCCTTCAGGCGGGCCTTGGTGACCTCGACGTACCAGTCGCAGACCTCATTCCAGAAGAACTGCTGCACGCCGCGGGCCATGTCGCCAAAGGTGTAGTTCTCGATGCCCTCGGTGACCATCTTGACGGCCTTGGCCAGACGGCTGAACATCCAGGCGTCGGCCGGCGTCTCCACGACGGGCTCGCCGGGCGTGTAACCCTCCATGTTCATAAGCAGGAAGCGGCTTGCGTTCCAGATCTTCGTCACAAACGACTTGGCCTGCTCGGTGCGCGGGCTGTCGATGAGCTTCTTGGTCTTCTTGTCGATGTTCGCGTCGAACTTGACGTCCTGGTTGTTGGTGCACAGCGTGAGCAGGTTGAAGCGCATGGCGTCGGCGCCGTACATGCCAATAAGGTCCATGGGGTCAACGCCGTTGCCCTTGGACTTAGACATGCGGCTGCCATCCTTGGCAAGAATCGTCGGGTAGATGACGACGTCCTTAAACGGCACCTCGTCCAGGAAGTACAGCGAGCTCATGACCATGCGGGCGACCCACAGCGCGATGATGTCGCGCGCGGTGACGAGCGCCGTCGTGGGATGATGGCCCTCGAGCAGCTCCGGCTTTTGCGGCCAGCCCTGCGTGGCGAAGGTCCACAGCTGCGAGCTGAACCAGGTGTCCAGTACGTTCTCGTCCTGATGCACGTGATGGCCGCCGCACTTGGGGCACACGTCGGTGTCCTCGGTAAGGGCGTCCTCCCAGCCGCAGTCCTCGCAGTAGAACACGGGGATGCGGTGGCCCCACCACAGCTGGCGGCTGATGCACCAGTCCTTAAGGTTCTCCATCCAGGTGGTGTAGGTCTGCGTCCAGCGCGCGGGGTGGAAGGTGACTTTGCCGGAGTTGACGGCGTCGAGCGCCGGCCCCTTGAGCTTGTCGACGGCCACGAACCACTGCTCGGACAGCCACGGCTCCAGCGCGGAGTCGCAACGGTAGCAGTGCATGACGGAGTGATCGAGTTCGTCGACATGATCGAGCAGGTCGTGCTCCTCAAACCACTTGATGACGGCCTCGCGGCACTCGTCGCGGTTCATGCCGGTGAACTCGCCGTAGCCCTCAACGACCACCGCGTGCTCATCGAAGATATTGATCTGCGGCAAGTCGTGGGCCTGACCCATGGCGTAATCGTTGGGGTCGTGGGCCGGAGTGACCTTGACGAAGCCGGAACCAAAGTTGGCGTCGACATGCCAATCCTCAAAGATGGGGATCTCGCGGTCGACGATGGGGAGCTTGACGGTCTTACCCACGAAGGCGGCCTTCTCGGGGTCCTTCGGGGAGACGGCGACGCCCGTGTCGCCGAGCATGGTCTCGGGGCGCGTGGTGGCGACGACGATGTAGTCCTGGCCGTTGACCGGCTCGGTCAGCGGGTAGCGCAGGTGCCACAGATGGCCCTTCTCGTCCTTGTACTCGGCCTCGTCGTCCGAGATAGCGGTGGTGCAGTTGGGGCACCAGTTGACGATGCGCTTGCCGCGGTAGATCAGGCCATCGTGGTACCAGTCGCAAAACACCTTGCGCACGGCCTGGGCGTAGTCCTCGTCCATGGTGAAGCGCTCATTATCGAAGTCGACGGAGCAACCCATGCGCTTGATCTGCTCGACGATGATACCGCCGTACTCGTGGGTCCAATCCCAGCAGGCGTCGACAAACTTATCGCGACCGATTTCCAGACGGCTGATGCCCTCGCTCTTGAGTTTCTTGTCGACCTTGGTCTGTGTGGCGATACCGGCGTGGTCGGTGCCGAGCACCCAGCGCGTGGACTTGCCGCGCATACGAGCCATACGGATGATGGCGTCCTGGATGGAGTCGTCGGTGGCGTGACCCATGTGGAGCTTGCCGGTCACGTTGGGAGGCGGAATGGTGACGGTGCAGTCGCCCACGCCCTCACGGCGCTTGTAGTAGCCGCCGTCGAGCCACTTCTGCAGGATCGCCGGCTCGTTGGTCGACGGATCGTAGTTCTTGGGCATTTCTTCCATATATCTCTCCCTGTCCCGCCGGGGAGGAATGTAGGCCCGATTTTCGCTCGGTCAGGTCCTGGGCTCGCTCGAAGACCACATTAAGTGGTCTTCGGCTCGTGCGGAATCTACGAAAATCGGGCCTATATTCCTCCCCTTAGGTATCGATTACTTCAGTCTGTAATGACTTCGCCGAGGCTTAAACAAACACACAGAATAACACAGGTAGTTGGGGTTATTGCGTATATATAAAATAGCCTCCGACCGCGGATGGTCGGAGGCTATTTGTAAGCACGTTTTTGGCTGGTTTAGCCGTAGATGCGTTGGGGCTGCTCTTCGCCCTTTACGGAGGCTTCGGTCACGATGACCTTGGAAACACCCTCCTCGCTGGGGAGGTCGAACATCGTCTGCTGCAGCACGTCCTCGCAGATGGAGCGCAGGCCGCGGGCGCCGGTCTTGCGGGCAAGCGCCATGCGGGCGATCTCGTGCAGGGCGGCGTCCTCAAACTCAAGCTCAACGTCCTCGAGCTGGAACATCTTGCGGTACTGACGCACCACGGCGTTCTTGGGCTCGGTCAGGATCGACACCAGGTCGTCCTCGTCGAGCGCCTGCGTCTGGGTGACGACGGGCGTACGTCCCACAAACTCGGGGATCATGCCAAAGGCATTGAGGTCCTGCGGGAGCACCTGGCGCAGCAGATCGTTCTCGTCGACCGAGGTGGGGCCGGCGATCTCGGAGTTAAAGCCCACGCCCTTGTTGCCCACGCGATCGGCGATGATCTTGTCCAGACCCACAAAGGCACCGCCGCAGATAAACAGAATGTTGGTCGTGTCGATCTGCAGCAGCTCCTGCTGGGGATGCTTGCGGCCGCCGGTGGGCGGAACGCTTGCCACCGTGCCCTCAAGAATCTTAAGCAGCGCCTGCTGAACGCCTTCGCCCGAAACATCGCGGGTAATGGAGAGGTTCTCGGCCTTGCGGGCGATCTTGTCGATCTCGTCCACGTAGATAATGCCAACCTGCGCGCGCTCAATGTCGCCATCGGCGGCATTGATGAGCTTGAGCAGGATGTTCTCCACGTCCTCGCCCACGTAACCGGCCTCGGTGAGCGCCGTGGCGTCGGCGATGGCAAACGGCACCTCGAGGATGCGCGCAAGCGTCTGGGCGAGCAGGGTCTTACCGGTACCGGTGGGACCGAGCAGCAAGATGTTGGACTTGGCGAGCTCCACCTCGTCCATATCATCGTCGAGCTGCGAGTCCAAGCCATCGTCAAAGGCCGAAAGCGCAGCGCCGCCCTCGATGACGCGACGGTAATGGTTGTACACGGCAACCGACATGGCGCGCTTGGCGTCCTCCTGGCCCATGACATAGGCCGAAAGCTCGTCATAGATCTCGTGCGGCGTCGGCACATGCGTAATGACCTGGCGGGCGTCGTCCTCGAGCTCAAAGCCCTCGGCCTCGGGGTCCACGGCAGGCTGGGACGCAGCCTGGCCGTGATCGTTGAGGAAGCCCGGCAGCTTGCCGTTGCGGGCAGCGTCCATAAAGTCCGAAGCCAGCGACTCCTCAAGGATCTCGGAGCAGGCGGCGACGCACTCGTCACAGATAAAGATGTTGGTCGGACCCTTAACAAGGCGGCGAACCTGCCCCTGCTCTTTTCCGCAGAAGGAGCAGCGGATGGGGTTGCCGTTCTCGTCGAAGTTGTCCTGCATGTTACCGGCCATCCTAAGCGTCCTTCGCGGCGATGTCGCGCGAGGTGACGATACGGTCGATCAGGCCGTAGTCGAGGGCCTCGGCAGCGGTCAGGTAGTTGTCGCGCTCGGTATCGGCCTGGACTTTCTCGATGGGCTGGCCCGAGGCATCGGACAGGATCTGGTTGAGCTCGCGGCGGGTCTTCTTGATCTCCTCGGCCACGATCTCGATCTCGGTCTGCTGGCCCTGGGCACCGCCGCTGGGCTGGTGAATCATGACCTTGGAGTGCGGCAGGCAGAAGCGTTTGCCCTTGGCGCCGGCCGAAAGCAGCACGGCGGCCATAGACGCGGCCATACCCACGCAAATGGTGGAGACCTGCGGCTTGATAAAGTTCATAGTGTCAAGAATCGCCAGACCGGAGTAGACCTCGCCACCGGGCGAATTGATGTAGAGCGAGATATCCTTCTCGGCATCCTGGCTCTCAAGATGCAGCAACTGGGCAACGACCAGGTTGGCGCTGACGGAGTTGATCTCCTCGCCCAAGAAGATGATGCGGTCGTTGAGCAGGCGCGAATAGATATCGTAGCTGCGCTCGCCGCGCGGCGTCTGCTCGATAACGTATGGCACGAGGGCGGAATCGAACTTAGCGATCATACGCATCTCCATTTCTCTCTTGCGGACCAAATTGGTTCTAGATAAACGTACGGTGCCCGCATGCTATGCATTGGCTGGCACCGTACGAAGCAACCGGATAACCGGTGTATAACTTTACCCCATCACGGGCGCACGCATGCGCTCGCGGGCAAGGTGGCGAGAATTACTCGGCGTCCTTGGCGGTCTCGTCGACCTCGGTCACCTTAGCGTTCTCGACCAGGTGGTCGACGGCCTTGGAGCGGCGGATGGACTCACGGACGGCAGGCATGCGGCCGTCGGCGATGAACTCAGCCTTGGAAGCCTCGACGTCCTTGACGCCGGCCTTCTCGAACTCGGCGTTGATGTCGTCCTCGGTGACCTCGATCTTGAGCTCGCGGGCGAGGGCGTCGAGAGCCAGGGACTCACGGGCAACGTCGTTGGCCTGCTTGTGCAGGTCGCCGATGAACTGCTCCATGGTCAGGCCGGAAGCGGGCAGCCAGGTGTCCAGCGTCATGCCGCGGGCAGCGAGGTTGGACAGGAAGTTCTGGCCAAGCTCCTCAAAGACGGACTGCTCGTAGTCGGCGTCCATCTCGTCGAGCTGCAGGCGCTCGGCGAGAGCGGAGACGCAACGGTTCTCCTTCTCGGCCGGGAGGCGGGAAGCCTTGTCCTGCTCGATCTCGATCTTGATGGCGTCCCGCATAGCGTCGATGCTGTCGAAGCCAAAGTCGGACTTGACGAGCTCGTCGGTGAGCTCGGGGGTGTTGCGAACCTTGATGCCCTTGACGGTGACCTCGACGGTGTGGGTCTCGGCCTCCTCGCCCTCCTCGACCTCGTCGGTCCAGGTGACGGTCTTGACGTCGTCAACGTTGGCGCCGATCAGGGCCTCGTTGAACTCCTTGGGATTGCTGTCGCTACCGGCGATGAGCATGCGGCCCTCGGCAGCGAAGTTGTCGGCGTTCTCGACGGCCTTGAGGTCGACGGTGACGTAGTCCTCGGCCTCGACGGCGCGACCCTCGACGTCCTCGAAGGTGGCACGGTAGTTGAGGAGCATCTCGACCTGGTTGTTGATCTCGGACTCGGTGACCTCCGCGGGGGGCATCTCGATCTCGACGGCGTCGAAAGAGGAGAGCTCAGCGGCAGGACGCAGGGAGAACTCGACGGTGTAGGTGTAATCCTCGTGATCCTTGGCGAGGTCGAGCTCCTTGTAGTCACCATTCTTGGTGGGGACGATGTCCAGCTCGTTGAGGACGGCGGGCTCGTTGGCGGCGATCAGGTCGTTGGTGGCCTGAGCGAGGGTAGCCTCGGCGCCAAGAGCGGAGTCGATGACCGGACGGGGGGCCTTACCGGCGCGGAAGCCCGGGAAGCGGTACTTCTTGGCGGTGTCCTTGTAGGCCTTCTTGATCGCGGCGTCGACGTCGGCGGCCGGGATGGTGACCGTAGCGGTGAGCTTGGCGTCCTTGACGTCAGAAGCGGTGATGTTCAACACGTTCCTCCTCATACTGCCCAGCTTATCTGAGGTGCTGGTACCTTTATGCAACAAAGTATCGCGAGGGCATAAGCCGACGCGGGTGCGTTGGTGCGGGCGAAAGGACTCGAACCTTCACGGGAATCCCACCAGAACCTAAATCTGGCGCGTCTACCAATTCCGCCACGCCCGCATGAGCGCACAGACTAGGAATGATAGCAGATACGAACGGCAAGCGCACGCACACCTTTTACAGGCTCACGACCTCACCACGAGTGCAAACGGCGGGGCGAGTTGCCCCACCCCGCCAATTACGACTTATTGCTGACCCGCTACTCCCCCAGCAGGGCTTTCTCGGGCGTGATCGGCAGCGAGCGAACCTGGTGGCCGGTGGCGTGCGCCACAGCCGAGGCAACGGCGGCGAGCGGCGTGTTGATGACGACCTCGCCGATCGACTTGGCGCCAAACGGACCCGTCGGCTCGTAGCTCGGCTCAAAGGCTACGCGAATGCTGCCGATATCCAGGCGCGTGGGCAGCTTGTAGCTCATAAAGTTGCCGGTGCGCAGGCGACCGCGGTCGTCGTGCTCGACGATCTCGTAGAGCGCGTGACCGATACCCTGGGCAATGCCGCCCTCGGCCTGGACGCGCGCGAGCGCCTCGTTGATCACGGTGCCGCAGTCCACAGCCGCCGCGTAGTCCACAACAGTCACCTTGCCGGTGGCCTTGTCGACCTCGACCTCGGCAATGCCGGCCATAAACGGCGGAGGCGAAACGGGCAGGCAGGCAGAGGCATGCGAGGTGAGCGCATCGCCGCCCGCGATGTTCTTGACGCACAGGTTGGCAAAGTCGCGCAGCGTGAGGTAGCGATTCTGCTCGCGCGCGGCACGCTCGTCGGACAGACGCACGTACTGGCCATCGAAGACCACATCGGCGGCATCCACGTCCCACATCTGGGCGGCCTTGGTGCAGATCTTCTCGCGCAGCTCGGTCGCGGCGTTCTTGGCGGCAAGGCCCGTCACGTACGTACCCGAGCTCGCGTACGAGCCAGCGTCGAACGGCGACACATCGGTGTCCACGCCGCGCACCACAATGAGCGAGCTCTCCACGCCCAGCTCCTCGGCGGCAATCTGCGCCAGGATCGTGTCGACGCCCATGCCGTTATCGGTAGCGCCGGTGCCGATGGTAATAAAGCCGTCCTCTTCCAGGCGCATGTCGATGCCGGCGATATCGACGTTGGAGATGCCCGAGCCCTGCATGGTGAGCGCGCAGCCCAAAGCGCGCACGCGGTCGCCCAAGTCCACGGCCAGCGGTTTGTCGCGCCAGCCGATCATGTCCATCGCACGCAGCAGGCAGCGGTCGAGCGCGCAGGCGTTGAGCTTCTCGTTGTAGTACTGCGGCATGACCTCGCCCTCGCGCACGATGTTCTTAAGGCGCAGGTCGGCAGGGTCCATGTGCAGCATGTCGGCGAGCTCGTTGACGGCGCTCTCCACGGCAAACTGGCCCTGGGTGGCGCCGTAGCCGCGATACGCGCCGCCACGGTTGGTATTGGTGTAGACGGCGTCCCAGCTAAAGCGGCTCGCCTTCACGTGGTTGTAGATGGGCAGGCTCTTGTGGCCCGAAAGGCCGATCGTCGTGGTAGCGTGCTCGCCATAAGCACCGGCGTTGGACAGCGTATGCAGGTCGATGGCCGTGATGGTGCCGTCGTTCATGGCGCCCAGCTTAACGGTCATCTGCATCTGGTGGCGCGAGTTGCCCGCAGTGATGGTCTCCTCGCGGGTGTAGCAGCAATAGCTCGGACGGCCGGTCTGCTGCGTCACGAACGCCACGAAGATCTCGCAGCAGCCCGTCTGCTTGGAGCCAAAGCCGCCACCGATGCGCGGCTTAATGACCTGCACCTGTGACTGCGGAATGTCGAGCGACTGCGCGACCATGCGGCGCACGTGGAAGGGCACCTGCGTCGAGGTGGTCACCGAGATGCGGCCGAACGCATCGGTCGTCGCGAAGGCGCGGAAGGTCTCCATGGGCGCGGTCTGCGTGGCCTGGCTCGTGTAGGTGCGCTCAAAGACGATGTCGCTCTGGGCGAATGCCTCGTCGAGGTCGCCAAAATCGCTGGTACCGCTGCACACCAGGTTGCGAGCAACGTCGCCGCCCTGCGGGAACATAAAGGTCACGTCGCCCTCGGGGTGGACCACGATGTCGTTATCGAGCGCCTGGGTAAAGTCGAGCAGGGGCTCGAGCACCTCGTAGTCGACCTTGATGAGCTTGAGCGCCTTGTCGGCGGCCTCCTCGGTCTCGGCGGCGACGATCGCCACCTCTTCGTTTTGGTAACGGACGAGGTTCTCGAGGATCAGGCGGTCGTAGGGACTCGGTTGCGGATAGCTCTGGCCGGCGATGGTAAAGCGGCGCTTGGGCACGTCCTCGTAGGTGTAGACGCCCACCACGCCGGGCACCTTCAGGGCGCGCGATGTATCGATGGAGCGGATCTTGGCGCGCGCATACGGGCTGCGCTTGAGCTTGACAATCAGGGCGCCGGCGGGCACCAGGTCGCCCGTGTAGACGGGACGGCCCTCGAGCAGCGCCTTCGAATCCTTCTTGGGCTGCTTGTGGGTAATCTGCTTGTACGCGACACCGTCGGAGCTCGTGTCGTTGACGGGCAGCTCGGGCATCTCAAAGCCCACCTGCACGCCGGACTCGTTGAGGAAGCGCACGATGGCGCGCAGCTGGCTCTCGTAGCCGCTGCAGCGGCAGAGGTTACCGGCGAGCTGGCGCGAGAGCTCTTCGCGTGTGGCGACGAGGCTCGGGTCCTCCTTGGCGGCGCGGGCGAGCGCCAGCACGTTCATGATAAGGCCGGGGGCGCAAAAACCGCACTGCTCGGCGCCTTCGGCAGCCATCGCACGGGCCAGTGCCTCGGACTCGGCCTTGAGGCCCTCGAGCGTGGTAATGGAGCGGCCCTCAACACGGGCGGCAGGAACCGAGCAGCTCAGCACCGGGTCGCCGTCGAGCCACACCGTGCACAGACCGCAGTTGGTGGTTTCGCAGGCGCAGCGCACCGACGCGCAGCCCTGCTCACGCAAAAGCGAAAAGAGCATGGTGTCAGGAGCAATTTGAACCTTGACCTTGCGGCCGTTGAGCGTAAAGGAAAGATCGATGAGTTTGGCAGCCATTAGCGCACCTCGTTAGAATCGACGCCGGGCACGCGGCGGCAGGAATACTCGTCCGTGGCAAACTTTGGCACTTGCACGGTCTCGAGCTCGCGGGCAAGCGCGGCCGAAAGCTCGATGCCGGCAGCGCGACGCACAGCCTGAATCGCCAGCGGGGCCGAGATGCGACGGCGGTAGTCGGCCGAGCCCCACAGGTTGGTGCCATAGCTCAGCGCGCGTACGGACGCGGCCAGGGCGCGAAGCTCGTCCTCGGAAGGCTGCTCGGCGGTAAGGCCGCACGCCTCGCCCTGCAGCAGGGTCGCGCGCAGCGGGCGGGCACCCACAGTGACATGCCAGCTGTTGTTCCACCAGGCAGCGGTAACGTTCAGCGAGGGAAAGTCGGTCGCGGCCTTGCGCACGGCCTCGTAGCTCGCACGGTAATCGTGCTTGACGACCACGATGTGCTCGATCACGTCGCGCACGTAACCCATGTCGACAAACTCGGCGAGCGGCACGCGGCCGGCGCCCGTCAGCTCAACATAGGAATCGAGCGCCAGGAAAGCCGAGAGCACGTCCGAGAAGCCAAAGCGGCCGTAGATGCTGCCGCCCACCGTGGCGGTATTGCGCAGCTGCACGCCCACGATATCGTGGACGGCGAACTCAAAGACATTGTTGACAAGCGCGTTGAGCTCGGCATGGCGCTCGAGCTGGCGCAGGGTGCACATGGCTCCGATGCGAAACTCGGTCTCGGTCTCCTCGATCTGATCGAGTCCGCAGGCCGAAAGGTCAATCGCCGTCGCCACGCGACGCGAGCCCAGGCGCATCCAGATGCCGCCGCCCACAATCTTGTTGTTGCGGTTCTTCTGTAAGAGCTCATAGGCTTCGGCCGCGCTTCCAACACGGACGTAGGTACCGAACTTGAGCACGTTCTCCCCCATCTCTTCACTTGTCCAGTACTTTTAAGTGTACCAAACGAGGGGCCGCAACCTCCCACAGCACAAAAACCTCCCTCCCATCCATAACTTGCGGTGAAATACGGACTGTTTGTCGGGCTTAGGGCGCCCAACAGTCCGTATTTCACCGCAACTTAAGGGGCGGCCGGCAGAGGGCCGAGGGAAATGATCCGTTTTCCTCCGTCCCCTTCGGATCAAAAAAGGCTCCCAGCCAAGATGACTGGGAGCCTTCTGCGATGCTATGTCGAGCGAAGATTTAGCAGACGCCCTGGGCGAGCATGGCGTCGGCGACCTTCAGGAAGCCGGCGATGTTGGCGCCCATGACGAAGTTGCCCTCCTGGCCGTACTCCTTGGCGGTGTCGTCCACGTTGTGGAACATGCCGCGCATGAGCTGCTCGAGCTTGCCGTCGACCTCCTCGAAGGTCCAGGACAGGTGCTCGGCGTTCTGGCTCATCTCCAGGCCGGACACGAGCACGCCGCCGGCGTTGGCAGCCTTACCAGGCATAAAGGCGACGCCGTTCTCTTGGAAGTAGGTCGTGGCCTCGATGGTCGTGGGCATGTTTGCGCCCTCGCCGACCACCTTGCAGCCGTTGGCGACGAGCGCCTGAGCGTCCTCGAGCAGCAGCGTGTTCTCGCGAGCGCAGGGCAGCGCAATGTCGCAGGGCAGCTGCCACACGCCGCGGCCGTCGCCCTCGTGCCACACGGCGTTGGGCTTCTCGTCAACGTACATGGCGAGCGTAACGCCCTTGTCGTGGCCAGAGCGCTTCTTGTTGTAAACGTGCTCGAGCACGGTGTAGTCGATGCCGTCGGGGTCCTCGACCCAGCCGTGGGTATCGGAGCAGGCCAGCACCTTGCCGCCGAGCTGAGAAACCTTCTGGACCGCGTAGATGGCGACGTTACCGGAGCCGTGAACGACGACGTTCTTGCCCTCGAAGGAGTCGCCGCGGCTCTTGAGATACTCGTCCACAAAGTAGGCCAGGCCGTAGCCGGTGGCCTCGGTACGGGCAAGCGAGCCGCCAAAGGAGAGACCCTTGCCGGTGAGGACGCCGGTCCACTCGTTGGTCAGGCGCTTGTACTGACCGAACAGGTAGGCAACCTCGCGGCCGCCAACGCCCAGGTCGCCGGCGGGAACGTCGGTGTTGGGGCCGATGTGGCGATAGAGCTCGGTCATGAAGGACTGGCAGAAGTGCATGATCTCGTTGTTGGACTTGCCCTTAGGATCAAAGTCGGAGCCGCCCTTGCCGCCGCCCATGGGAAGGGTGGTGAGGCTGTTCTTGAGGATCTGCTCCAGACCCAGGAACTTGAGCATACCCAGGGTGACCGTCGGGTTAAAGCGCAGGCCGCCCTTGTAGGGTCCAATGGCAGAGTTGAACTCGACGCGGTAACCGCGGTTGACCTGAACCTTGCCCTGGTCGTCGACCCAGGGGACACGGAACATAACGATGCGCTCGGGCTCGACGAGGCGCTCCAGCAGGGCGGCCTCCTCGTACTCGGGGTGGGCGTCGAGCGCCGGCTGGATGGTCCCGAGGATCTCGGTCGCGGCCTGGATGAACTCAGGCTGCTCGGGATAGCGGGCCTTGAGCTCTTCGAGAACTTTCTGCGTGTAGCTCATGCTTCCTCCAATGATGGGAAACGAAAAATGTCGGTCGCGGCACCCTATGCGCCGCGAACTTTATCGAGTATGGATAATATCGCACTGTTGCAGCAAAGTTTCGCATAAGCCGACGAGCAGATGTTTCATTTTGATTACGATGCAGGTAGAGGCGTTTTTGAGTGCCTGACGTGCAAAACCTGTGTTTCAAACCTGTTTCGTCCACGTGTTCCAAACCACCACATTGGGGACAGGCACCTTTGTGGTGGTGCAGGTGATTAGAGGACGAGCTGGTGGTAGTCGGCGGGGGTTACGCGGCCCTCGGTGGCGGCGCGGAAGGCGGCGAGGGCATCGCCCGAGAACGGCATGGCCCAGCACAGCCCGCAGCCGGCGGTGATGGAGCCGGGCAGCGGCATGATGCGCCCGGGCACACCGGCAGCAAGACACAGCTGCTCGCATTCCATCACATCGAAGGTGCTGTCGAACGACACAATGATTTTGCGTTCGCGATCGAGGGCATCATCGGACGGGCCTTCACGGTGTGCCTCACGATACGCCGCGGCGGCCGCTTCCTCTTCCGCGGTATGTCCACAGCCACCGCAACCGCAGGTACAGGGTTCGGACCCGTCGCAAGTGCAAGGTTCTCCCGCGTCGGGACAAATATCGTGAGACATGGCAACTCCAATCGTCTAGGCGAGTAACTCGGCCGCCGCAAACTCCTCGGGCGTATTGACGTTCTCGAAGCAGAGCGTCGAGTCGGCGACCGCGACAATCTGAGGCTCGTCCAAATACCCGGCATTCACCCGGTCGATCAGGCAGCGGATTCGCTGACGGTCACCGGCGAGCAGCTCTTGGGCAACCGGCGCACACGCGTCACGGCGCCAGACGGCGCAAAGCGGCTCAATCCCCCGCTCCTCGCGCGGCACGCACACGTCGAGCGCCTCGGCCTCAACACGATCGGCAAGCGCGCCGATGAGTTCCGGCGAGACAAACGGCATATCACAGGCGACGATAGCAACGAGAGGCAGCCGGGCCGCAGCCAGCGAACTCGCGATGCCGCGCATGGCGCCCGCCGGCCCCTCAAGGTCCGACACTATTCGCGGCACCAGGCCGCCAAACGCGCGCTCCTCAAGGTAGGCAAGCTCGCTGGGACGCGACGTCGTCACGACCAACTCGCCGGAAACTGGCGCCAGCCGACCCAGCACGCGTTCGATGAGCGGCTCGCCGCAAAACGCCATGCGCGCCTTATCACAGCCCATGCGCGAGGACAGCCCACCCGCTTGGACGACACAAGAAAGATCGGCACGTCTTACGGTAGTCATACGGCAAAACACCTCCATCGGCATGCTCGAGACCCGGTGCACGAAGCTAAATACAGCCACCGAAATAGCAGCGCTACGAAAAGCTCGTGCAAAAACAAAACAGCGCCTTTGCGGCACGCAGCAAGACCGCGAGCACAAAAGCGCTGGTAGCGTATGGCGGGAACGTATGTGAATCGAACACATCCAAGACGTTTTGCACGCCTCGCAACGGTTTTGAGGACCGCGGAGCCCACCGGAGCCCATCCGTTCCCAAGTGCGGCGGTATTTTACCAAACCGAGCAGGCTAGCTAATTTGGGACGGAATAATTTTGACCGCCCGAGCCATCAGGCCGGCAAAAGTAGCCAAACCCCCGCCCCAAAAAGACTGCCCTGGTACCGCGCCACGAAAACGGGCTATCTACTACGTTTGACCGGCATGGGTCGAGCATACCAGCGTTTTTAGAAAATCGGCAAACCGTCTACCTGCGGTTTTAATTTCGCGAATTTCGGAATGGTTGATGGTAGTCGACTAAACGTAGTAGATAGGCCCCTTTCGTGGCGACCGGCCCGATTCGAGGCTCAAGGTGGCCAGCTTCGGCTGGCCACCCTCAAAGTTGCGGTGGAATAGTTCCTGGAAAAGGTATCTAAACCGGAAAACAGGAATTATTTCACCGCAACTGAGGAGGCGGGAGCGAGTGACCGGCCTAGCGCAGAGACCTCAGGCCGCCGGCGTCCTTGTCGAGCACCGTAAAGCGCACGGCATCCAGGTGTTCCAAGATGCTGATGGCGCGCTTGCGCGACACGCCCAGGGCCTCGCGCAGTACGCTCGTGGTGGCAGCACCGCCGGCTGCCTCAATGGCGGCGGCGACGAGCTCGCGCGCATGCGCCTCGGCGGCAGCGGACAGGGCAACGTCGCGCTCGACCTTAACGATCGAGCGATTGAGCGAAAGCTCGCGAAGGGCACGCGTCATGGTGTCGCGATCGAGCTGCAACTGCTCGCCCACCTCGGGCAATATCGGTGCATCGAGGCCGGCTTCGTCCAGCAAGGCAACGATACGCTCGCAAGCCTCTCGTACCACGCGTGCCGCCGCGGCGGCCGAATGCGGATCGAATACCTCGGCGCCCTCAGCGGCGCACACGCCACGCGAGCAGCCCTCGGCAATCAGAGCCGCGGCAACGCCTTCATCAGCGGCAAGCCACGCAGCATGGGCAACGGCGCCGGGCGTAAAGCCCGTCTCTTTGGGAGCCGCCGCGTGCATGGCCGACAGGGTCGCCGCCAGTGCATCCATCGCGGCGTCGAGCGCGGAAGCATCTGCATACAGCGAGCCATCCGAGCCGGCAAGCGCGCAAGCAGCGCCCTGCGCCACCAGCCCGCGCAGCGCGGTATCGACCTCGCCGACACCAAGATCCAAAGCCTCGGCAACATTAACCGCCGTAACCGGCAGCGTCTGCAGCGCCAGCCAAGCGCCCACACCGCCCGCGATATCGCCGGACTCGAGCGCCGCATACAGCGCACGCTCCCCTTCGGCAAGCTCGCGCGAGCGACGGCAGCGAGAAAGCAGCACGCGCCCGCCGCCAATAAGCATCACGGGCGAATAGGACAGCACCACGGCATGATCCCCGGCACGTAGCGGCAGCGAGTTATCCAAGCGCACCTGAACAATACGGGTCTCGCCCACCGCCATAGGGGCCTCACCCTCCATGAACATGATGCGACCGACGACCTCGGCCGTACCCGCCATCACGTGCACGCGCGCACCCGACTCGAGCACGCGCGGTTTGACGCCCTCGCGACCCAAATACGTAAACGCCATCATAAAGCGCATAGTCTGACCAAAGCGGCCCGCCACGCCGAGCATCTCACCGCGATCGAGCGAGGCGACGGCATCGCCCACCAAGTTGAGCGCCACACGCTGACCGGGCAGCGCTCGCGGCGTATCGCCATGCACCTGAATCCCGCGCACGCGACAGACCGTACGCGACGGCAGCGCGACGAGCTCATCGCCCACCGCGACGGGCGCATCGTGCAACGTTCCCGTCACCACGGTACCGGCGCCCTTGATCGTAAAGCAGCGGTCGATGGGCAGACGCGGTGCGGCATCGGTGAGCTCGCCACGGGCACGGCAGGCATCCCAGCAAGCGGCAACCTGCTCGTCGAGCGCAGCCAGCAGGTCATCGATCCCCGCGCCGGTCTTGGACGACACAGGCACCATCGGTGCGCCGGCAAACACGGTGTCCGACAAAAAATCATCGACGTCGAGCTCGGCCAGCTCAATCATTTCGCTATCGGCCAGGTCGCACATCGTCAGCGCCACCACCATATGCGTGACGCCCAGCAACTCCAGTACATGCACGTGCTCGCGCGTCTGCGGCATTACGCCCTCGACGGCAGAGACCACCAGCACGGCCACGTCGATGCCCGTCGCACCCTGTACCATGGCACGCAGGTAGTGGGCATGACCGGGCACATCGACCAGGCCGACGATCTTGCCGCTCGGCAGCGCCAGCTCGCCAAAGCCCAGCTCCACGGTCATACCACGACGGCGCTCAACCTCCAGACGGTCGGGATTCTTGCCGGTCAACGCCTCGATCAGTGCCGACTTACCGTGGTCGACGTGTCCCGCCGTGCCAACGATAACGGGACACTCCACCAGCGCTTGAACCTCACTCATCGTGCAACCGCCTTCTCAACGCACGCGGCGAGCGTCGATGCCGCCGTCTCCATATCGCGGTCGCCCACGAGCGTGCGCACGTCAAACAGGACGCGATCGTGCGAGGCGCGCGTGACGACGGGCGTGTCGAAGTCCTGGACAAGCGAGCGCTTGAGCGCGTCGACCGTCAGGCGCTCGTCAACAAGACGCACGGCCACGCACATCGTGGGCAGCTCAACGGTAGGCAGCGAACCGCCGCCGGGCGTCGAGGACTCCTCGACGATCTCCACCTGAACGGCGCACGGGCAACCCGCCTTATCGAGGCCTGCCACCATCAGCTCGCGCAGCTTGCGTGCGCGACGCTCCAGATGAGCCTGCGAAAGCGTAAGCATGCTGAGCACCGGCACCTCGCGATGGGCCACATCCGCCCCATCCATGTAAATGCGCAGTGTAGCCTCGAGCGCCGCCAGCGCGAGCTTGCCCGGGCGCAGGGCACGCATAAGCGGATGCGACCCGCAGGCCTGGACCAGATCGCGACGGCCCATGATAATGCCCGCCTGTGCGGCACCGAGCAGCTTATCGCCCGAGCATGACACGATATCGAGCCCCGCCGCGACCGAAGCCGGCGTGGGTTCCTCGCCGCCGTGTACCAAGATGTCGTCGGGCAACAGCGCGCCCGATCCCTGGTCCTCGTAGAACAGCAGGCCGTGCTTACGGGCCAGCGCGGCGAGCTCCTTTGAGCTCACTTCCTCGTGGAAACCCTCGATGCGATAGTTGGAAGGATGGACCTTGAGGATCATCGCCGTATCGGGCGTGATGGCGCGCTCGTAGTCGCTCAAATGCGTGCGGTTGGTGGCCCCGACCTCAACGAGCTTGGCACCCGAGGCCTCCATAACATCGGGGATACGGAAGCTGCCGCCGATCTCGACAAGCTCGCCGCGGCTGACGATGACTTCCTTGCCCGCGGCATGGGTTGCCAACACCAGTAGCACGGCCGCCGCGTTGTTGTTGACGACCAGCGCGTCCTCGGCACCGGTAAGCGAGCGGATGAGCTGCGCGGCATGTTCCTTGCGCGACCCGCGCGAGCAGGTGTCCACGCTGTACTCAAGCGTGCTGTAGCCGCGCGCAACCTCGGCCACGGCCTTGGCAGCCGACTCCGCGAGCGGGGCGCGACCCAGGTTGGTATGGATAACCACACCCGTGGCGTTGACGGCGGGACGCAAGCTCGGCAGCGCGGAGCGATGCGCGCGCCACTCGATGGCCGAGGCCAGCTCGCGCTTAGAGCGCGGGGCGACACCGGCGCGAATGGCGGCGCGCTCCTCGTCGAGCTCGGCCGTGACGGCGGCATGGACCACCGCGTCGCAGGTCTCCCCCGCCGCCTTCACCACCGGCCACTCGGCAAGCAGCTCGTTGACGGAAGGGATGGCGCGCAGGCGGGCGCGCACCTCATCGGACATGTTCTGGCTATCGCTCATGTGCGGCCTTTCAAAAGAAACGTGGATCAGTCGAATACATCAGCTGAGTCAATTACTCGTCATTATCCTCGCGCGCCGCGATCTTTTCCACGCGAACGGCGTTTTCCTGGGTGAGCGCGGCACCCGTCAACGGGTCCCAACGCAACGGCGTATGGTCGAGCGGGCCCACGCCCAAGGCTTGAGCGCCACCGGCAGCGGCGCCAAACGAACGTCCACCGGGGGCGGCCGAGGTGAAGATGCACGCCGGATGCAGATACGGCGTCGTCTCCACGCGCACGCGGTCGCGGCCCATATCGCTCACGAGTTCGACGATCTCGCCGTCGGCGATGCCCATGTGCGCAGCAGCATCGGCATTCATCTGCACGGCATCCAGGTCCGACCCAGCCTCAGCGGCACCTTGGGCTGCAAGCCTTCGCGAGGTATGCGACTCAAAGGGACGGTTGCCGCTAATGAGGCGAAACATCCCCGGGCCAGGCTCCACCATGGGAGCGATCCAGTTGGGTACACGACCCAGGCCGGCTCGTTCCCATACGTCGCTTGCCAGCGCAATTTTGCCGCCATCCAGGGGAATCGCCGGCTCGCCCGTACGCGACGGCAACACAACACCTGTGTCGGCCCAGCCGCGCTCCTTGAGCTCGTCCAGATTAATTCCAAACGGCTCCACCTGGGCAGCCGCAAGATCGTCAGACGTAAACAGGAAGTACTCGCCCACGCCACAGGCCTGCGCCAGACCGGCAAAAATCTCACGACCGGGCCGCGTGTCTTCATGCAGCACGGGCAGCACGGCGTTGCGGTAGATCACGCGCGCGTCGTTGCGGCCCACGACCGTACCCACGCCACGGTCGGCCTCCAGATACGTTACGTCGGGCAGCACGAAATCGGAAGCACGCGCCGTCTCGGACCAACGAATATCAATCGTCACAAGCAAGTCGAGCCGCTGCAAAATACTCAACCAAGCCTGTGCATTGCCATAGCCCGCACCGGGGTTACTGGCATAGACAATGAGCCCACGCAAATCGCCGGCAAGAATCGACTGACCGATGGTCGTGCACAGGCCGCGCACCGGATCAACCAGCGGATAGCGCTCGGACCCCAGCTTGGGCCCACGCGGCACCGGCGGCGTCGCAAAGCGTGCGGGATCGAGGTCGCCCAACACAAGCGGCGTGGGCGGATTGAGGGCGCCGCCCGCATGCCCAATGCAGCCCAGCAGCGCATCGACCAAGCAGATAGCGCGCGCGGTCTGGGTGCTATTGGCATACGCGATACCGATGCCACCATGAAAACCCGCATCCACCACAGCGGCAGGCGCGGCGGCAGCGAGATCGCGCGCCGTGGAGACAATCTCTGCGGCCGGCACGTCGCACATCGACTCGGCCCACTCGGGCGTCCAAGCACTGGCCGCCTGCGCCAGCTCGTCAAAACCCGTGGTATAGCGGGCAACGAACTCGTGGTCGTACAGGCCCTCGGCAATCAACACGTGGACAATACCCAGCAGCAGCGCCAAGTCGCAGCCCGGGCGCACGCGGAGCCAGCGATCGGCAATAGCAGCCGAACCACTGCGCCGAGGGTCAACCACGATGATCTTCGCCCCGCGCCGGCGCGCATCGTTGAGCGCATCAACGGCCCCCATCGTCGACGAATCGACAATGGAACGCCCCAAATACATGATGCAATCGGTGTGCGACAGGTCGGAGGCGGGACTATAGCCCAAACTATGCTCCCAGCCAGTGAGACGGCTTACCTCGCAGGCGCCATCGGCACCGTACACGTTGGGCGAGCCCAGCGCATGCATAAAGCGATACGCCCAGTAGCGGTCGAACGAGGGCACGCCGAGCGTCATGCCCAGCGCACGAGGCCCGTGCTCGTCAACAATCCCCAAAAGGCGCTCGGCAATCTGGGCAAACGCCTCGTCCCAGGAAATCGCATCGAACCCCGAGCCATCCTGGCGGCGTCGCATGGGGTGCATGATGCGGTCGCGCTCGTCAAACGGCATTGCCAGGCGATGCCGTCCGCGGGCGCACAGGGCTCGCGCCGCGCACGGATGCCCCACAACCGGCAACTCGGCCACCACACGCCCATCCTCAACATGGGCCGCAAAGGCGCAATCGGCATAGCATCCCCCGCATGTGGTCACCACGGCGCGACCGTCACGCTCCACAGCAGATGCCATCTCGATTACCCCTTTCATCAGCCAAACACAACAGGCCAACAGCCCGGCAACGAGCCCCAGACCCAAAAAGCCTCCCGCACGGCAACGCCCCGCGGGAGGCCAACGTCAAACAGACGGTACCTTACGCCTCGGACTTCTTGGCGTAGACAAACCAGTAGCCGAGCGCGATCAGAACCGCGCCGCCCACGATGTTGCCCAGCGTGGCGGCGGATAGATTAAACGCAATACCCGCGACGTTGAGCGCATCGGCCCCGGCAACCTTGGCACCATAGCCGCACGCGTGCATCACGGCACCCACGGGCAAAAAGTACATGTTGGCAACGCAGTGCTCAAAACCGCAGGCCACAAAGGCGGCGATGGGCAGCAAAATGCCCACAACCTTATCGACTACGGTCTTGCCCGCAGTGCCAATCCACACGGCCAGGCACACAAAGATGTTGCACAGGATGCCGCGGAAGAAGATCGTCACCCAGTCGACCGTCACCTTGCCGGCGGCGACGCTCACCATGGAGTTGGCGACCGCCTCGCCGTTGAGCTTATAGATGCCGGCCATGTACACCAAAAAGACGATGAACAAGGCACCGACAAAATTGCCGACCCACACGACGACCCAAGCCTTGAGCATCTGAGCCAGGGTGATCTTTTTGCTCTTGAGCGCGCAGACCATAAGCGAATTGCCGGTAAACAGCTCGGCGCCGCACACCAGCACCAGCACCAGGCCCAGGCAAAAGCACAGGCCGCCCACGACGCGCTGGGCGCCCCAGCCCAGCGTGCTATCGCTCAAGAACACGGTAAAGAACAGGCCACCGAAGGCAATAAACGCACCGGCGAACATTGCCAACAGAAAGGCCTTTGCGACCGGCAGGTTGGCCTTGGTCACGCCGGCGGCCTCGGTCTTGGCCTCGATCGCGGCGGGTGCCAGGCAATCAGGAGCGGGGTACTCCACCTTGGAATCTGCCATGTCAATCACTTCTTTCCTAATCAGCAGGGACAAGCGCTCCTATTGCTCTTGCCCCAAGCGGACAAAGTGGGAAAAGTCGTTGGCGGCCACGGCGTCGTACACGGCGTCGACGGCGTCAAAGACCTCCGGGGACATAGGGTTGTAAAACTCCGTATCGCCCGGCTGAATCCCTATGAAGACGATATCTTCGCACGATTGCTCGATTTCCTCGATCAGAATCGACAAAGGGAGCGAATGCGTGGTGAACATCGACTTGCGGGCCACGTCACGTTTGTCGAGCAAGCGGATGGCGCCGACGGGCAGCGCCATGTCGGCGGCATCGACCAAAACCAAACGCGGCGGACGCTCACGCTTAACCTCGATGATGTCGTCCTCGGGCGTTTGCCCGCCGTCGATGGTGTACCAACCGGCGATGGGCGCGTCCTCCATCTTTTTGGAGAGCACGGGGCCGGCGGCATCGTCGGCACGCAGCACGCTTCCCGCCGTGAGCACGATACCCGCAAACGGGGCGCCGTTCACACGTCCATCCACAACGCGACCCATTACTGCAACCTTCCCGTCAGATACACGCCCGAAACATCGCGCACGCGCTCCACCAAATCGCGGAACTTCATTAAGAACGCGACCTGCTGGGCATGCAGGCCAAAGTCGTCGTCGAACACCGAGATGCCGGCCTTGGCCGAGCCGCGAAAACCGCGCTCGTCGAGCAGCGCATCGCAGGCCTCGAGCAGCGACGGCACCGCCGCCTTGTCGAGCTGGCACTCGCCAAAGGAGCGGATGGCCTCGAACTTGGTCTTAGCCTCCCCCTCCGGCAGCGCGTCAACGAGCGAATAGAATACATCCACCGGCACCGACAGATGCGGCTCAAAGCAGTCGAGCACGCCGGTGTGGTGGCCCACGGCGAGCGTGTAGTACAGCACGTCGCAGGCCTCCTGGGGAACGTCTTCCTCGGTCTCCACAAACTTACGCGTGAGCTCGTAAAAGACCACCTGGTCGGGCGCATGACCCAGGCAGGGGTCGGCGACGCCCTCGGCGGCCTCGTCGCTTGCGCGCGAGGCATCGCCAAAGGAGCCGCCGAGCATACCGGGGCCCGCAAAGTAACCAGAGCGGTCCGTGAGCTCCATCTAGCGACCTCCGGCCAGCACCAGATCCTGCAGCGCCGAGTACACCTCGACGCGGCGAGGATCGTCCTGCTTGTCGATGAGCAGTGCCATGGCACCGCGGATATCGCCCTTGGGCGCACCCTCGAGCGTGTCCATAAACTCGTTGGCCAGGTCGCGGCCGTAACGGTAGCCGCTCATGGCGCGAGCCTCGCGCTCGATGGCAACGCGCAGCTTGTACGGCACGCCGGGGTGCAGGATATCGGCCTGCTCGCCGACGGCCTCCACCGTGGTCTCGGCATGGAGCTTTTGGTCCAGCAGACCGAGCGCCATGGCAAAGCCGTAGATGGTCTGCGCGGGGCTGGGCGGGCAGCCGGGGATGTAGACATCGACCGGCAGAATCTTATCCGTGCCGCCCCAGACGCAGTAGTTGTCGTAGAAGATGCCGCCGGTGCAGCCGCACGCGCCATAGGACACCACGATCTTGGGATCGGGTGCGGCCTCAAAGGCGCGCAGGGCCGGCATGCGCATGGCACGCGTCACGGCACCGGTGTACAGCAGCACGTCGGCGTGACGGGGCGAGGGCACGACCTTGATGCCAAAGCGCTCGACGTCGAAGACGGGCGTGATGGAACCGAAGATTTCGATCTCGCAGCCGTTGCAGCCGCCGCAGTCAACACGGTAGACGTACACCGAGCGCTTGATCTTCTTAAGAAGGGTCGCCTTGGCCTTCTCGATGCTCTCGTCGAGCTCGATCTTGGTCGGGCGGTACTGAAGCCGCTCGGGCAAAAGCGTGGGTTCGGCCATGGTTACTCCTCCTTCGTATCAAAATCCATGATGATGCCCTCGACCGGCGCCGGACCGGCGGGAATCTCGGGCGCATCGGGGTTAAGCTCGCGGTCGACATACTCCGGGTTCACGCCGTGGCCGCCCAGATACTCCATGCCGGGGCCCTGGGGCTCACCGGACGCAAGCGTCTCGTTGGCAGCCATTCCGCGCGCGTTGCCGGTCTTTACGGCCGAAGCGGCGCGCAGGGCGTCGAGCTCGCGCTTGCACTCCTGGCACATACCGACGGTACGGGCAGCCTGCTCGGCCTCCATGCCGCCGGCCTTTTGCAGCAGGCGCTTGGCGTAGTCGATCTCCTTGTGCGGGGCAAACGGCTTGCCGCAACGCGAACAGTGCTCGAGCGTATAAACGCTCTTGCTGGTGAGGTCGTCCTTGCTCATGACGGCCAGCTCAAACTCCTCGGTGAGCTTGATGGCCTCCATGGGGCAGGCTTCCTCGCAGCGGCCGCAGAAGATGCAGCGACCATAGTCGATCGACCAGGTGATGGTATCGGCCGCAAGGTCGGTGTCCATGCGAATGGCATCGGCCGGGCACGCCACGCCGCAGGCACCGCAGGCAATGCAGAGCTCGGCGTTGTGCTCGGGCTTGCCGCGCATGTCCTTGTTGGTGGGGAACGGCGCAAACGGGTACTTGACCGTCGCGTCGCCGGCCTTGGCGTTAACCTTCCAAAGCTTCAGCATATTAGAGCGCCTCCTCATCGAGCGGAGCGGCCATGGTGCCCTCGCCCGCAAGCGGCGACTTGTCGCGCCAGACGTTCTCGAACTGCTCCTTGTCGAGCACGTGGTCGCGCTTGGCGGCAACATCGGTCACCGTCACGCGGTCGGTGCAGGAGTAGCACGGGTCGAGCGAGCCGACGATCAGCGCCGCGTCGCCCACGGTGTTACCGCGGAACATGTAGCGCAGGACCGGCCAGTTGCTGTACGTGGCGGCCTTGGCGCGCCAGCGGTAGCACTTCTGGTTGTTGCCGAGCATGGCCCAGTGCACGTCCTCGCCGCGCGGTGCCTCGGTGGCGCCGATGGCGTACTTGTGCGGGGTGTACTCCCAATCCGTGGTGAGGATGGGGCCCGACGGGCAGTTCTCGAGCATGGTCTCGATCATGTCGATCGAATCGTAGACCTCCTGGATGCGGACGGCGGTACGGCCGAAGGCATCGCAGGTGTCTGCCGTGGCAGCATGCATCTTCTGAATATCCGGATCGGCGTAGCCGTCGAAGGGATGGTCAAAGCGCACATCGCGGGCATAGCCCGAACCACGCATGAGCGGACCGACCGGCGAGAAGTCGCGTGCAATCTTGCGGTCCAAGATGCCGATGCCACTCGTACGCTCAATAAAGTTGGGCGTGGAGAGCAAGACGTCGACGAGTTCCTGAACCTCGGAGCGCAGCTGGTGGATGGTCGTGAGCGTGGAAAGCTTCTGCTCGGCCAAAATGTCGCGACGCACGCCGCCGATCACGTTGAGGCCGTAGGTCTTGCGGTGACCGGAGAGCTTCTCGGCCAGGTCCATGGACTTCTCGCGGACGCGGAAGAACTGCTGGAAGCCGGAGTCGAAGCCCGTGTAGTGCGACGCCAGGCCAATGTTGAGCAGATGCGAGTGCAGGCGCTCAACCTCGAGCATGATAGCGCGGATGTACTGGGCGCGCGGCGGGACATGAATGCCCTGGGCGCGCTCGACGGCCTCGGCATAGGCAACCGAGTGGGCGCAGCCGCAGATGCCGCAGATGCGGTCGGCGAGGAACGTCACGGCGTCATAGTTCAGGCGCGTCTCGGCGACCTTCTCCATGCCGCGGTGCACGTAAAACAGACGGTAGTCGGCGTCGACGATCGTCTCGCCCTCAACGAACAGGCGGAAGTGGCCGGGCTCGTCGGAGGTAATGTGCAACGGGCCCATGGGAACGAGCGTGGTCTCCTTGCCCTTGGTATCGGCCAAAAACTCGTAGTTTTCCATGTCGCTCGCGGGAGCGGGACGGAAGCGGTAGTCCATGGAGTCCTTGCGCAGCGGGTACAGGCCGCTGGGCCAATCGTCGGGAAGCACCAGGCGGCGACGGTCGGGCAGACCCTCGGGAATCAGGCCGAACATGTCGCGAAGCTCGCGCTCGCCCCACACGCAGGCGGGGACGAACGGCGTCACGGACGGGAACGTCATCTTGGCGGGATCGACCTCGGTACGCACGGTCACCCAGCCGGGGTCCTCCCCCTCCATGGAGATGACGTAGTACACAGCGTAACGGCCGCACAGACTGCGTTCATCGTTGCCGATGATCACGGGAATCCAGCCGTAGCGCTCGTAATACAGGTAGTGGACGGCCTCGGGCAGCTTGTCCTGCTTGACGGTAATCGTCAGCTGGTCCTCGCACTGCCACTCGACCTTCTCGATGCAGCCCGGAACGGCGCGGCGCAGGGCCTCGACATGGCTCTCGCAGCGACGGGCATACACCTTGTTCTCAGTTTCAATCATTCGTTACTCCACCTCGCTCTGAGCGGTCTCGGTACCGAACACAGCGCGGTACATCGGCGTCGCGTGAAGTTCCTCGGTGCTCTGCTCGAGCACGATGCCAGTCGCGGTCTCCACACCGTGCACGAGAGGCAGCGGGGTGGCGATGCCAAACCACAAGATCATGACAGCCAGGATGATTTCGGGGATAAGCATGAGCGCCGGGGCCTCATGCTTGCCCATGCCCTGGGGCGCATGGCCGAATACCGACTTGAGTGCGATGCGGGTGAGCGCGGAGATGGCCACGGTAAGACCGAGGGCGACCACGACGACCAGCCACATGGGACCGGCGGTAACGCCGGCGACAAAAGTCAGGAACTCAGAGATAAACATGCCAAAGGGCGGGAAGGCGGCAAGACCGAGCAGCGCCAGGATGGCGAGCGCGGCGGTTGCGGGGGCAACCTCGACGACGCCCTGGATCTTGGCCAGGCTACGCGTGCCAAAGGCGTGCTGGATGTTGCCGGACACGCAGAAGGCAAGCGTCTTGGTAAAGCCGTGGAACACGCAGTGCAGCAGGGCCGCGGCGATACCCAGCGGGCCACCGATACCCAGGCACAGGGCGATAACGCCCACGTTCTCCACAGACGAGTACGCAAAGCGGCGCTTGAGGTCGTCCTGGCGAAACATCGAGAGTGCCGCCACCAAAATGGACAGCGTGCCGACGATCAACAGCAAAAGCTGCGGATACTCGGCGCCCACGGCCTGGATAGTAAATCCGTAGAAGCGCATGATCACAAGCATGGCGCACTTAAGCAGCACGCCCGAGAGCAGGGCCGAGACAGGGCTCGGGGCCTGGGAGTGGGCATCGGGCAGCCAAGTGTGCATGGGGAACAGGCCGGCCTTGGTGCCAAAGCCGATCACGATAAACGCAAAGGCGAGGCGCATGAGCGTCGGGTCGAACTGGTCGGCATACGGCAGCACGCACGACAGGAATGCGGCCTCGTGGGCGTTGGGAATCACGTCGGCGGCGTTGGCGTAGATCAGCAGCGTACCGAACAGGCCGAAGGCCACGCCGGCGGTGCAGACCATCGCATACTTCCAAGAAGCCTCGAGGGCCGTCTTGTTCTTGTAGATACCCACCAGGAACACGGTGGAAAGCGTGGTTGCTTCCACGGCGGCCCACGTGAGGATCATGTTGTTGGACAGGCACGCGAGCAGCATGGTAAACACGAACAGACTAAACAGTGCAAAATACTGCTTGGCGCGCTCGGCGGGCATGGAGCCCTCCTCGATATCGGCCTTTACATAGGGCAGCGAGAACAGCCCCGTAAGAAAACCGATAAAGCCGATGAGCAGCACAAAGATGGCGCCCAGCGAATCGAGGTGGAACCACAGGCCAAGAGCGCTCGCGGTTTCGCCGCTCATAAGGACGTCACCGGCCGTCATAATCGACAGCACCAGGACGGCTGCGACGGAGACCAGGTTGAGACCGGCAAACACGTTATAGGACGTGTTCTTGGGCAAAAACGCCATAACCAGCGAGAACACCAAAGGAGTCGCGAGCAGGGCGAGAATCAACGTTTCCATGGACTACCCCCTCAGCTCGGACAGGTCGCGCGCATCGAGCGAGTGGGAGTCGTCCCAAATGCGACGCACGACGATGGACATGATGATGACGGCAAAGATGGCGTCGGTGGCGATACCGATCTCGATGATCTCGGGAGCGGTGGGGGCCAAAAGCGCGAGCGTCACGTGGCTGCCGTTTTCCATAAGGCAGTAACCAAAGATCTGCTTCATGATGTTGCGCTGCGAGATGATGCAGGTGAGGCCCACAAAGAAGTGAGCGAAGCTAATAGCGAGCGCAGGCGTTGCGACCTCGGCCGTGGGAAGGCTGATCTGCGTCACGACGGCAAAGCAAATCGCGACCTCCACGGCGATGATGCAGATGGCCCACGCGGGCTTAAGGCCGGCCTTGAGTGATGCGTCGCTCGGCTCGCCCATCTTCTTGTATGCGCGGTTGAGGATATAAGGGACCAGGACGACCTTGGTGATAAAGGCAGATCCGGCCCACATAAGCAGCTCCTGCGCACCGGTGGTGGCACCGAGCGTAGCGAGCAGCCCCACGAGCACCAGCGACTGCACCGCATACCAGTTGATGGCATGTTTGATGTTCTTGGAGACGACCACCATGGTGGACGTGACGATCAGAAGGCCGCCAAGGATGTTGACGATCGAATAACCCATGTCGTTCTACCTCCTAACCGATCCAGCTGGCCGAAAGCGGGCCGCTGACGATGACCATGATGATGAGCACGATGAACACGAACGCCATCGCACGGGGAAGCGGGGCTCCCGCAGCGACCTCTTCGCTCGGCTCGCCGGGCAGGCAATAGCCCATCCACTTGAGGAACCAGGCGAAGGTGGCGACGGTCTCGGCGACCATGATGCACACGAGCACCAGGATCGCGACGTTGCCGGCACCTACAGAAAAGCCGCCGGCGATGATCTGGAACTTCGAGAAGAACGTGTTCATGGGCGGCACGCCGGCAATAGCGAGTGCCGCGACACCGAAGCCCACGCCTGAGATCGGGTACTTCTTTACGATGCCGCGAAGCTTGGGCAGCATACGCGTGCCGAGCGTAAAGGAGAACGAACCGGCGATCAGGAAGAACAGCGTCTTGGCGAAAGCGTGGTTAAAGATGTGGCACACGGCACCGTCAAAGGCCAGCTGGCTGCCAAAGACCGAAAGGCCCAGACCAAAGAACACATAGGAGAGCTGGGCGATCGTAGAGAAAGCCAGCAGGCGCTTCATGTCCTTTTGCGGCAGGTACATAAGGAAACCAAAGAGCATGGTGACCATGGCGTCGACAATGGCGACCCAGCCCACGATCTCGGGAATCTCGCCGGCAGAGACGAGTGCACGCGCGAACACGCACACGCCGACCTTGACCATCGAGGCGCCATGCAGGTAGGCCGAAACAGGCGTCGGCGCCTCCATGGCCGAAGGCAGCCACATGTACATGGGAACCTGTGCGGACTTGGCCCAGGCCGCAAACAGCACGAGCAAAAGGACGATAGCCTTGAGCTTGGCGTCGAGGCCGGCAATCGCGGTAATGGCGAAGGTGCCGGTGTGGGCAAACACGATGGCGGCGCCCAGATACAGGCCGAGCGCACCGATATGCGTGATGATCAGGGCCTTCATGCCGGCCTTCTTGGCCGTAGGCGTCATGTAGTAGCTAATGAGGCCCCAAGAGCACGCACCCGTGATCTCAAAGAACACGAGCTGGCCCAAAAGGGTCGAGCTGTACACGAGGCCGGCCATGGCGCCGATGAAGGTCGCGAGGTAAGCGTAGAAGCGACGACGCGGCGCGTCGGGATGCTCACGGTTGTTCTCGCTCATATAGGGAATCGAATAGATCACGACAAGCAGGCCGATACCCACAAAGGCGGGCGCGAGCAGCGTACTCATGCGATCGAAGGTGAATCCCATGACGAGGGTCTGCCCAAACGAGATCAGGGGGACCTGCGTGTCGGGCATGCCGGCGCCAGCGAAATTCGCGGCGAGGGCGATGGTGCAGACCGTCGAGACGGCAGCACCCAAAACGCTGAACCACTTGGCGTACGGACGGGGGAACAGGGCGACGAGCACCGAGGCCACCATCGGGGCCGCGATAGCGACCAAGCCGAGAAGGGACAGACTGACTGCAAATGACATTGTTTCTCCCTTCTCCTACACGCCGACGACCACGAAGACAAACGCCAGAACGGCGATGCCCACGACGGCCCAGGTCTGATTGCCGAGCACCTTAAAACGCGAGCGCGAGCAGGAGTTCTCGATCACGCCGCACACGACAAAGTCGATAAGGCACTTAACAAGGAAGATGACTGCGCCCAGAACGGCGGCGGCGCCCACGGTCGCGGGCTCGCCCCAGGGGACGAAGATCGCGCAGAACCAAGCGACAACCAGGACCTGTTTCATGGACATGGCGAGCTTGGCCATGGCGAGCGACGGGCCCGAAAGCTCGGCGAGCGGACCCTCCTGAAGCTCCTGCTCGGCCTCGGCCTGATCAAAGGGCAGCTTGCCGAGTTCCATGTAGCAGGCAATCGCAAAGGCGATGCCGGCAAGGATCACGGCGACCGGCGCGTCGATGGCGCCCGTCATGATGTGCTGACCCATGGTGGCGATGTCGGTGGAACCGCACACCAGGGCGGCGGCAAACAGCGCCAGCAGCATGGACGGCTCGATGAGCACGCTCATGAGCAGCTCGCGGACGCCGCCGATACCGGCGTAGGCGTTGGACGAATCCACACCGCAGAGGGCGAAGAAGAAGCGGGCGAGCGCCAGGCTGTACATGATGGTGATGGCGTCACCAAAGACCGGGATGGGGCTTTGTGCCGTAAAGAGCGGCAGGCCCATCGCGAGCATAAAGGCGACGGCGAAGAACAGCGGCGGCATGATGCGCAGCGCAAAGCTCGCATCCTCGCTCTGGGACTCGGGGCGCGCAAAGAGCTTGGCCAGGTCGCGATAGTCCTGCATGATGCTGGGGCCGCGACGGTTGTGCATCTTGGCGCGGATCACGCGGCCGAGACCGGAGAAGAACGGTGCGACGGCCATGACGACCACACCCTGCAGAACGGCAAGTACGATGTTGTTCATGCTCTCCCCTCCTTAACCCATTTTCACGGCGAGCACGAGGAACACCACGAGTGCCGCGACGATGTAGCAGATATAGATGCTGTAGTTGCCGCCCTCGAGCTTAGTCGCGAGGTCGGCGAGCTTCTCGACACCCTTATGCGGGGCATCGACGAGAACCTTGTCGGGCACGGGCTCCACAGCCTCGGCCACACCGGTGAGCTTCTGGAAGAAGTGCGCGATGGACCAGCAGACAGCCGTGCAGCGGTCGCGCAGCGTGTAGAGCGGCTGCATAAACCAGGACACCTCGGAGGCAAAGGTCGTGGCCACGACGGGCATATGCTCGTTGGGAGCATAGCCGCACGCCCACGGCTGGGACTTCTGCACCTTGCCGACGGTCTTGAGCTTGCGATAACCGCAGGCAAGGCCGACGAGCACCACAAGCGCAATAGCGATCGCGGGCGTGGAGGTGGCAGCGCCGGAGTACTGGTTCATGAGCTCCATGCCCTCGGCGGCAAACACGCCACCGGAAGGATGCAGCACGGACGCGGCGACATCGACCAGCACGGGCGCGATCACGGGAGCGCCAATGCCCAGCACGACGCAGATGGCCGCGAGCAGGCCCTGCGCACACACCATGGGGGCGGGAACCTCCTTGGCATTGGCCGCGGCCTCGGAGCGGGGCGCGGAGGCAAAGGAGACGCCATAGGCCTTGACGAAGCACGTGACGGCCAGCGCGCCGGTAATGGCAAGCGCGACGGCAGCGAACACGGCCACGATCATAACGGCCTTGTCGCCCTGCATGGCGGCGTTAAACAGCGACTGGTAGGTAAACCACTCGGACACAAAGCCGTTGAAGGGCGGGATGGCCGAGATGGCCAGCGCACCAATGAGGAAGCAGATGGCCGTTGCCGGCATACGACGGAACAGGCCGCCCATCTTCTCCATATTGCGCGTACCCGTGGAGTACAGCAGTGCACCGGCGCCCAAGAACAGCTCGCCCTTAAACATCGCGTGGTTAAACGTGTGGTAGAGGGCGGCCATCAGAGCCAGGACGGCGATGCCGACCGAGTTGAGCGCCATAGCGGCCATGGAGGCGCCGACGCCGAGCAGAATGATGCCGATGTTCTCGACGGAGTGATAGGCCAGCAGGCGCTTGATGTCATGCTCCTGCAGGGCGAAGGCCACGCCGAGAACCGACGAGATCGCACCGAAGACCATGACCATAAGGCCCCACCAGACCTGAACGCCCGAGGCGGAGAGCAGGTCGAGACCAACCTTGAGGATGCCGAAGATACCGATCTTGATCATGCCGCCGGACATGAGGGCCGACACGTTGGACGGCGCCTCGGGATGTGCCTTGGGCAGCCAGCCGTGCAGCGGGATGATACCGGCCTTGGCGCCAAAGCCAAAGAAGGCGAGCACGAAGCACACGGACGCGACCGCGGGGCTAAACTGCGTAGCGCGGAAATCCGCAAAGGCAAACGAGCCGCCGGCGAAGTTAGTCATGGTGAGAAAGCTCGCCATGATGAGCACAAAGCCCACGTGCGCGATCACAAAGTAGAGCCAACCGCCATGGATGGAGTTCTCGTTCTCCTCGATCACGACCAGGAAGTACGAGGTCAGCGACATGAGCTCAAAGGCGACCAGGAACCAAAACACGTTGTCGGCGGTGATGACGAGCATCATGGACGCCACGAAGGTGTTAAAGAAGAAGCCGGCACGGCCCTTTTTGCCCGGGTACTCATCAAAGTAGTTGAGACCGTAGATCGAACCGGCAAACGCGAGCACCGAGATGAGCGCCACGAACAGGCCGGACAGCTGATTGAGCAGCAGCTGGAAATGGGCAAACGGGAAGAACACGATGGTGTCGACCGACGTGACGTCGCCCAGCACGGCCTGGATACCGGCCACAAACGAAAGCACCGCGGCGACGGCGCCGATAAGGCAGCCGGCGGTCTTGGCGGCGTTATCGGCCTTGATCAGCAGAACCGAGGCGAGCGCACCGATGCACGAGACGGCAAGCGATGCGATAAACAGCGTCATGCTATCCATTGTTTACGCTCCCTTCTGCTTTCTCGGACAGGCCCTGGGCCACAGCGGTAACGTCGACGACCGGACCGTTTTCGATCGAGCGCAGGCGCTTGGCCTCGTCGAGCTCGCGATCGGCCGCGCCGCCCATGACGGTCAGCGCCTTGGTGGGGCACGCCGCCACACAATGCGGGCCGTCCGGATCGAAGGCGCACAGGTCGCACTTGACAGCGCAGGTGTACTGGCCGGGAGCCCACGTAAGCAGGCTGCTCAGGGACTTAGGATACGAAGGCGTCGGGTCGCACATGCCTGCGACACCGGCGATAGACGTGCCATCGGGATGGATGGCTCCGAAGGGGCACGCGATGGCGCACAGCCTGCACCCGATGCACTCCTGCTCCTTGACGTGGATGCGATCGCCATCGTGCTCGATGGCATTCACCGGGCAAACCTCGGCGCAGGGGGCACCCTCGCAATGGTGGCAGGCAAGGGCGGCCGAAATGCCGCCGGTCTTCACGAGCGCCAGGCGCGGCGTATCCTGAAGACCCTGCATCCGGTGGGCGTCGGCACAGGCGGACTGGCATGTTCCGCAGCCGATGCACCTCTCCGGGTTGATGTCGATGAAGCGGTTCATCCCCACTTCCTTTCAAAATAACGGGCCGGGCTCCCGAACGTACGGGACGCCCGGCCCAAAAAGCCAACGAGAACGGGACTACACGATTTGATTCACGTGCGTCTCGTCGTCGAACTTGGCGGCGCCGGGCTCAACATCCTGGGGAGCGGCGGCGTCCACCAGAGCCTGCTTGAGCTCGGTGTACTGACGCTCGACCTCGCCCTCTGCCCAGACCTGGTCGGCAATGGCGTCGACCTGGCAGGCGGAGAACTTGTCCTCGGGCGTATGCGAGACCGGGTCGACCTTGTGCATGGTCAGCTCGTTGCACTTGCCGATCCACCACTGGTAGGTCATATAGACCGTGCCCTTGTTGATACGGTCGCTCACGTCGGCGCGGCTGTATACCTGGCCGCGGCGGCTGTGAATCGAGACGATGTCGCCGTTCTTGATACCACGCGCCTGGGCGTCCGCGGGATTCATGCGGACAAAGCCAGGCTCGTCGGCGAGCAGCGCCAGCGTCTTGCAGTTGCCGGTCATCGAGCGGCAGCTGTAGTGGCCGACCTCGCGGACGGTGCACAGGATGAGCGGGTACTCATCGTCGGGAAGCTCGGAGGGCGCCTCCCAGTCGTGCGCCATCAGGTTGGCGCGGCCGTCCTTGGTGGTGAACTTGCCACCAGCGAACATGTCGGGCGTACCGTGGTCGTTCACATCGGTGCTCTTGACCGGCCACTGGGCGTAGCCGCCCTCGGGAGCCATCTTCTCGTAGGTCGCGCCCACAAAGTTGGGGCACAGACTAATGCACTCGTTCCAGATCTGCTCGGTGTTGTCGTAGTGCATGGGATAGCCCATGCGCGTGGACAGGTCCGCGAAGATCTCCCAGTCGTGACGGCACTCGCCCTTGGGCGGAACAGCTGCGTCAAAGTGCTGGAAGCTACGGTCGGATGCGGTAAAGACACCCTCGTGCTCGCCCCAAGAGGTGGCAGGCAGGATGACGTCGGCGAGCATAGTCGTCTGCGTCATAAAGATGTCCTGGCAAATGAACAGATCCAGCTCGGAGAGCGTCTTGCGCATACCGGCCGAATCGGGCTCGGTCTGCACCGGGTCCTCGCCGTAGTTGTAGAAGCAGTGCACCTTGCCCTCGTCGACCAGGTGGCCCAGGTCGGTGAGCTTGTAGCCCTCCTCGAGCGGGAGCTTTTCCTCGGGCACGCCCCAAGCCTTGGCAAACTTGGCGCGTACTGCCGGGTCGGTGACCTTCTGGTAGCCAGGGTACAGGTTGGGCAGCATGCCCATATCGCAGGAGCCCTGGACGTTGTTCTGACCACGCACGGGCGCGAGGCCGGAATTGGGTTTGCCGATCTGGCCGGCAACGCAGGCGATGGAGGCGATGGTGTGCACCGTCTTCAGGTTCTGCTTCTGCTGGCATACACCCATACCCCAGCCAATGATGGCAGAGGGCTTCGCCGTGGCGTACATCTCGGCAGCTTGGTGGATCAACGCGGGCTCGACACCCGTGATGTCCTGTGCGGATTCGGGAGTGTAGTTCTTGATGGTCTCCCACCACTCGTCAAAGCCGTTCGTATGCTCGGCGACGAATTCCTTGTCGTAGAGGCCATCGTTGACCAAGCAGTTGGCAAAGGCGTTGAGGAACGCAACATTGCAACCGTTCTTGATCGGAAGGTAGAGATCGGCGATACGCGCGGTTTCGATATGGCGCGGGTCGGCGACGATGATCTTGCAACCCTTTTCTTTGGCTCGCACGATACGCCTTGCGACGATGGGGTGCGAATCGGCAGGGTTATAGCCGAAGAGGAAAATGCAGCCCGCATCCTCCATACCGGGGATGGAGCATGACATGCAACCTGAACCAACCGTGTCCATCAGACCGAGGACAGTAGGGCCGTGTCAAGTACGGGCGCAGTTGTCCACGCTGTGGGTGCCGATGCACGCACGCGTAAACTTCTGCATGACGTAGTTCGCCTCATTGCCGCCTCCTCGCGAAGAGCCGGTGGTCATGACAGCGTTAGGACCATATTCGTCAATTATGGCCTGCATCTTAGATGCGGTGAAATCCAGTGCCTCGTCCCAGCTTACGCGCTCAAGATCCGCGCCCTTAGTGCGGCGGATCATCGGGTGCAGTACGCGAGGAGTCAAGATCTTGGTGTCGTTGATGAAGTCGTAGCCGCTCATGCCCTTAAGGCACAGCTCGCTCTGGTTGGTGATGCCGTTGAGCGGTTCGGTGCCCACGACCTGGCCGTTTTGGACCAGGAGGTTAAACTGGCAACCGGCGCCGCAGTACGGGCAGATCACTTTATGCTTCTCCATGACACCCTCCTTCCTTTTTCTGCTACCGAATGCTCGGTACTTATTTGACAATCATTGGGCTTGTCGCCCCAACGCTTACGCCTCGTTTTCGATGGTGGCGCGGGCACGCTCGGCAGTCAGTTCTGCCAGGCGCTCCTCGTCTACCAGGGTGAGGCCCTTGGTCGGGCACGCCTCGGCACACGCCGGACCGCCGGGACGGTCCACGCACAGGTCGCACTTGAGCACGAAGCTCTTGGTCTGCGAACCCACGCGAACGTCGCCCATCAAGACCGGAACCTGCGTGGTCGCCACGCTCACGGCGCCAAAGGGGCATGCCATGACGCAGCTCTTGCAGCCGATGCAGTTGTCCTCGTTAACGCCGATACGATGGTTCTTTGGATCAAAGAACAAGGCGCCCGTAGGACAGGCCTTCGCACACGGGGCATCCTCGCAGTGATGGCAAGCCACCGGTGCGGAGATCTCGTACGTACGCGTCACGCGCAGGCGCGGCGCGGCGATGTTGCCGGGGATGTCGTGCGCCTCGATGCACGCCGCCATACAGGTTTGGCACCCAATGCAGCGTGAGGAATCGGCTACGACTCGTTTATTGCCCATGTTGTTCACTCCCTCCTGAATCCCATGCCGGAGAGACCCTGTCGACGTTGCCCCGGACCGCCCGTGGTCCGGCATCGGCGTATCGAGTGCATGCGGCGAAACAGGCACTTCGATAGAATTCCTCCAACGATATACAGGTTAAATATACGCAGTTGCAGGTGGCAAACTTGAGCATAGGCCCTGCAATACGGGTGTATTGCAGGGGTTTTGGCAGGTTGGAATTATTCTCTAGAAGCTATAAAGGTGAGTGTATTACATGCGTACATCCAAGGGAGATTTCACGCTCGTTTCTGAAGGATGTAGTACGTTTGTAATATCGTTTACACTCAATTACTCTAGTGCAATAAAGTAGTGGTTGTAAGATTGGCTATTATTAGCCGATGTTGTATTTGACTATTCAAATTGCACGCTCATTAAGGGAGGCCAGTGATGTCATCGACTCAAAAACGAGCCATCCTGCAGGTGCGCATTCGCGAGGAAGACAAGCAGCATGCCGAACGTCTCTACGACGCCATGGGCACATCGCTCGCCGAGGCTGTCCGTCTATTTGTCGCGCAGAGTATTTTGATGCGCAAGCTCCCCTTTCAGCCGGTCGCCGTGCGCTCCAAGGACGGCACGGCCGCCTATGGACTGCTCAAAGCATATGGGGACCCCAATCGCCGCTCCGAGGAGCGCAATGCCTGGATTGAATACCTAGCCACAGAAAGCGACGAGTCGGTTTTGGGTCCCGAGGAAGTAGATATCCATGAGTAGCACCATCATCGACGAGACCGTCATCCTGCGCTACCTGCTTGACGACGACGAGGTCCTGTCACCGCGCGCCGCCAAGGTCATCGCCACGCGCACCGCACGTGTCTACCCCGAAATCATCACGCGCGTCGTGGTCACGCTGCGCGACGTCTATAAGGTTCCCCGCGTTGAAATTGCTGCGGCCATGACCAAGCTGCTCGATGACATCATGGTCGACGAGCCCACCGTTGTCGCCCTTGCCGTCAAACTCTTTGGCAAGACCCATATGGACTTTACCGACTGCCTCCTCGCAGCCCGAACCGCCATCTACAACGATGATGTCGTGAGCTTTGGCAAGCCCATCATCCAAGGCATGATCGATTACCGCCGCAAGCGCCAAACCGCAGCCGACGCTCGCGACCGCGTCGCCGAAGCCCGCAGCCGAAGCACCGACGCCCGCGGCCACAGCACCGACGCCACCATCGACAAGCTCCGCCACCGCCCCCGCAGCTAACCCCATCCCCTCCTAAGTTGCGGTGAAATGGTTCCTGGATGGGGGTGCGGACGATTTCTTGGACCGCGCCTAGGCGTATCCAAGCTTCCTGCGGT
>USSM01000006.1 GCA_900557455.1 uncultured Collinsella sp.
ACGATATGGCACCGTGGGGACACATATATGTCAATCCTGGTCTAACAGAGCCTTAGGAAATGGCAGGTAATACGAACAAGTGTTCCTATTACCTGCCATTTACGTTAGACTACTGCCATGGGGTACGGATGGGCCAACTCCCTTTAGAAGGGAATTGGTATGAACGTAAGCGATGTTATTTCGTTACTGGCGTTGTTAATCGCGGCTATCGAACTCGGCCTGTTTATCGGCCGAATGAAATAGCCGCCCCCGCGTAAGCGAAGACGGCCACTTCTCACGATGTAAACGTGCACTGGAGTTGGCAAGACCCGCTGCAACGGGTGCCATCCGTGCCTCTATCTTATCTGCAAGCGCTCTGTCTCGCAAGCGTTGCGGCAACTGGGTGAAAGGCGCGAGCGGGTGAATTCGTGTCCGCACGGGCCCGTAAACTTCTCAGTAAGGTTAAGCGCCGGTTTATCCGGCCGTTAGAGGAGCTGCCATGTACGAGCCTTCACGTGTTCTTTTGTCGTTTCATATCGCAGGATTTCAGTATGCCGACGGTGCCTTGGTCCTGGGCGATCTTAAGGTCGGCGATAAGCTGACGCTGTGTGCCGAGCGCGATAATCCCCATGACCCTGAGGCGGTTGCGATCTATTACGGCAACACCAAGCTCGGCTATGTTCCGGGAAACGGGGTCGGCCCGCTATCCGTGATGATGCATTATGGACACGAGGGTGTATTTGAGGCGCGCGTGCAGCAGGTTGCCCCCGAGCGTAGCCCGTGGCACCAGGTGCGCGTTGGCCTCTACGTGGTGGATGCTCGCTAGTCGGTAAGGGAGGCTGCCATGTTTGATGACGATGGCCTGTTCGATCTGACGGATGACCCGTTTGAGTGGGATATGCTGCTCGACGATGATGAGCTGGAGCAGGACCGTAAGAAGCGGCAGGACAAGAAAACTCAGGGTGACGCTTCGAAAAAGCAAGACAAGCGCCGCCGCGGACTGTTCGGCGGGCTCTTTGGATAACCGCCGCATCGCTGCGTCTGTATACTTAGCACGAGTTGAACACGTTGCGAAATGAGGACAGAGACGATGATGTGGTTTACCGCCGACCTGCACCTGGGCGACACGAATATCCTGCACGACATGGACCGGCCATTTGGCTCGGTCGAGGAGATGAACCGCAAGGTCATCGATGCCGTGAATGAGTGCGTGGCGGCGGACGACCGTCTCTATATCTTGGGAGACTTTACCTATCGTTTGCCCCTGGCGGATGCTGTGCGCCTGCGCGAGCGCATCGAATGTCAGAACGTAACGCTCATCCGTGGCAACCATGACGGTGACTGGGAAGATCCAGCTGCGCCCCAAATCTGGGAAGACGTGCGTGATTACCTGGAGATTGCTCCCGGCTATGCCAAGGGCCATCGCCTGGTGTTGAGCCATTACCCCATGCTCAGCTGGAATGGCAAGGCGCGTGGCGCCATCATGCTGCACGGGCATATCCACAGCAGGGGAGACCGCACCAACGCGCGCAACCGCGATCGCGAGCGCCCCATTTATCGCTACGATGTGGGCCTCGACGCCAACGAGTACAAGCCCGTAAGCCGAGACCAGATCTTGAGCTTCTTTGGACTGTAATTCTCGAACCGTCACACAAACCGCCACAAAGGGGACAGGCACCTTTGTGGTGGTTCTGGCGCTGTTGCTATTATGGCGGCGGCGTCTTTTTTGTCCGTGCGGCGCGGTAGAGTGTAAGCGGTTGAAATTTGCGTCCATCGAGGAGCTGCTATGAACGAGATCAAGTGCCCGCATTGTGGCGAAGTTTTTAAGGTCGATGCGTCTGGCTATGCGGACATCGTCAAGCAAGTGCGCAATGCCGAGTTTTCGCGCGACCTGGATGAGCGTGTGAAGGCAGTCCAGCGCGAGGGCGAGCAGGCGCTGGAGCTTGAGCGCTCGCGTTCGACGGCTGCCTTGCAAAAGGCAGATTCTCAGCGCAACGCTCAACTTGTCGAGCAGAAGAACGCCGCGGAGCAGAAGCTGGCACAAGAGGTTGCCAAGCGCGACGCTGAGCTTGCCGAGCTGCGCGCCAAGCTCGAGGGCGCTGCCACAGAGCGCGAGAGCGCAAGTCAGCGCGCGGCGGTTGAGGCCCGTGCCGATGCTCAAAAGGAAAACGCCGAGCTTCAGCGAGAAATCGACAATTTGCGTGCGCAGCTGGAGCGCAAAGATGACGAAGCCAAGCTCGTCGAGTCGGTGGCGCGCAATGCTGCTCAAAACGATTTGGCTGCACGTGATGCTCAGATTGCCGAGCTGCAGGCCAGGCTTGCCGCGGCGGACAAGGCCCAGGAGATGGCGCTTGCCGCTGCCGCGGCAGAGTCGCAGCGCGAGCTCGATGCTGCTCGCGGTGAAGCTGAGCGCGCGCTTGCTGACTACCGCGCGACGGTACAGGAGAAGTTTTCCGCCGCAAAGGCACAATCTGAGCAAGAGGCCGAGGGTCTGCGTGCCCAGTTGCGCGAGCAGGAACTGATGGCAAAAATGAACCTGTCGGAGGCGGTCGCCGCGGTGGAGCGAGAGCGCGATGAGGCACGTGCCAAGCTGACGAGCGAGCTGGCGGTGCGCGATTCTCGCGAGGAACAGGCCAAGGCGGCACACGAGCTCGAGCTTGCGCAGGCCAAGCGCGCGAGCGATGACCTGATTCGCTACAAGGATGAAGAGATTGAGCGCCTTAAGGACATGAAGGTCCGCCTGTCCACCAAGATGGTGGGCGAGTCGCTCGAGCAGCACTGCGAGACCGAGTTTAACCGTCTGCGCATGACGGCGTTTCCTAACGCGTACTTCGAGAAAGACAACGATGCGTCCGAGGGTACCAAGGGCGACTTTATCTTCCGCGAGTGCGACGCGAGCGGCAACGAGGTCATTTCGATTATGTTCGAGATGAAAAACGAGAACGACGAGACTGCGACCAAGCACAAAAACGAGGACTTCTTTAAGAAGCTCGATCACGATCGTCGCCAGAAAGGCTGTGAGTACGCGGTGCTCTGCACGCTACTCGAGCCTGAGAGCGAGCTCTATAACGCGGGAATCGTGGACGTGAGCTATCGCTACGAGAAGATGTACGTGATTCGCCCACAGTTTTTCATTCCCATGATTACACTTCTTCGCAACGCCGCCATGGGTTCGCTGCGCTATAAACAGGAGCTGGCGGAGTACAAACAGCAGAATATCGACGTCACGAACTTCGAAGCCAAGATGGAAAAGTTCAAGAACGACTTCGGCCGCAACTACGAGATCGCGAGCCGCAAGTTCCAAACGGCAATCGATGAGATCGACAAGACGATTAGCCATCTGCAGAAAACCAAGGAGGCGTTGCTGTCCTCCGAGAACAATCTGCGCCTTGCCAACAAGAAGGCCGACGATCTTACCATTCGCAAGCTCACATGGGGCAACAAGACCATGAAGGCCGCCTTTGACGAGGCACGCGGGGCTGCGCCAGAGACAAACGATGAGCCAGCCGAGGCGGATTCGTATGAGGTCGAGGATGCCGAGTAAGGCATAGCAGATAGTGCAAAAGCGGGGCCGCTGGCGATATTGCCAACGGCCCCGCTTGTTTCGCTCCAGTATGTTCGGCTAGTCCTCGAGCAGGTCCTCGATAAAGCCAACGCGGTAGTTTTTGAAGATGACCTCGCCGCCGTCTTGCGTGGCGTCCAGATCGACATCGCCCATGATGCCAAAGTCGTGGTCGCCATCCTCGTCGGCAAAGATCTGGTGCACGTGCCATACGTGCGCGGTCTTCTCGTCGGACTCGTCGATGGAAAACATCGCGGCGCTGCGGGCATCTCCGTCGGTGAGGATTTCCTCGTGCTGCTCGTGGTAGGCATCGAGCGCCTTTTGCCAGCGAATTTCGCTCATGCCCCAGCCGTCGTCGAGCTCGCCCAGGTTACGAACGTGCTCGCGGGCGGCAAGGGTCACGCGGCGGAAGAGCGCATTGCGCACCAACAGCGTGCAGCCGCGGCGGTCCGCCACGACCTCGTCAATGCCCTGTGGCGGCGCGGCATCGAGGGCCGCCGGGTTGCCGGCGTTCTCCCACTCGTCCACCAGGCTCGAGTCCACCGAGCGCACCACAAAGCCCAGCCACGAGATAATGTCGCGCAGGCGCTCGTCGCGTTTCTCGATGGGCACGGTGCGGTCGAGCGAACGGTAGGCCTCTGCCAGGTAGCGCAGCAAAATACCCTCGGAGCGGGCGATGCCGAGCTTTTGAATGTAGCCCTTAAAATCGCTCGCGCTTTCCAGCATATCGCGCAGAACGCTCTTGGGAGAGAGCTGATAGTCGTTTGCCCAGGGTACTTCCTGACAGTACTTGTCAAAAGCGGCGTCGAGCAAATCCTCGAGCGGCTTTTCGTACGTGACGTCTTGAATGCGCTCCAGACGCTCCTCATATTCGATGCCGTCGGCCTTCATCTCGGCCATAGCGCGATCGCGTGCTGCGCGCTCCTGTGCGCGCAGCACCTGCTTGGGATCCTCGAGCGTTGCCTCGACCATCGAGATCAGATCCATGGTATAGGTCTCGCTCTCGGGATCGAGCAGCTCCAACGCGGCAAGCAAGAACGGCGAGAGCGGCTGATCGAGCGCGAAGTCCTCGGGCAGATCGACCGTCAGCGCATAGTCGATGCCTGGTGCGGCGTCAGCCGGGGCGTCGGGTGCGGGCGGCACCTCGGTGCGAACGACGACGCCGGAATCGATGAGCGTGGCGAAGATTTCGTCGGCGCGAACCTCGAGCTTGGCCTTTTCCTCGGGCGTTTGCAGGCTTGTCTCGATGAGGTCGTGCACGCGGGCTCGCGCATCGCCGCCCTGCTCGACCACGCTAATCACCATGGAGTGTGTGATGCGAAGGCGCGGCTTGAGCGTTTCGGGCTGCGTCTCGATCAGGCGCTCAAAGGTCTGCTTGTTCCAGGTGACAAAGCCCTCGGGGGCCTTTTTCTTTTTAATCTTACGGAGTTTTTTGGGGTCGTCGCCCGCTTTGGCCATAAGCTTGGCATTCTCGATCTCGTGCTCCGGGGCCTCGGCAATCACCATGCCCTCGGTATCGAAGCCCGAGCGGCCGGCGCGACCGGCAATCTGATGGAACTCACGAGCGCGCAGACGACGCATCTTGTAGCCATCGAATTTGGTGAGCGCGGTGAGGACCACGGTGTGGATGGGTACGTTGATACCGACGCCGAGCGTATCGGTACCGCAGATGACGGGCAGCAGGCCCTGCTGTGCCAAGCGCTCGACCAGCAGGCGATAGCGCGGCAACATGCCAGCATGGTGCACGCCGACGCCGCATCCAAGCAGACGTTTGAGAATCTTGCCAAAGGCCGTGGAGAAGCTCGTGCCTTTGGCAGCTTCCTTAATGGCCTCGCGCTGCTCCTTGCTGGCGATGCCAAAATTGGCGAGCGACTGCGCCGTCGCAAGGGCGGCATCCTGGCTAAAGTGTACGATATAGAGCGGGGCCTCGCCACGGCGCATGGCGAGCTCGACGGTGCCCTCGAGGGAGGTCGTCACATAGTCGTAGCTCAGCGGAACAGGACGCGGGGCGTCGACAACTAAGTCGCAAGCAGCGCCGGTGTGCTCCTCGAGTGAGGCGGCGATGGCGGTGACATCACCGAGCGTGGCGCTCATGAGCATAAACTGCGTGTGGGGCAGGGTGAGCAGCGGCACCTGCCAGGCCCAACCGCGGTCGGGGTCGGCAAAGTAGTGGAACTCATCCATGGCCACGCAGCCCACATCGGCGTCCTCACCCTCGCGCAGCGCATCGTTAGCAAGGATTTCGGCCGTGCAGCAGATGACGGGTGCCTTGGTGTTGATATGCGTGTCGCCGGTGATCATGCCGACGTTATCGCGGCCGAGCACCTGCACAAGGTCGAAGAACTTTTCGCTGACCAGGGCCTTGATGGGGGCCGTGTAATAGCAGCGCTTGCCCTGCGCCATGCCCATAAAGAGCATGCCCAGCGCGACGAGCGATTTACCCGATCCGGTCGGTGTGCCCAAAATGACGTGATCGCCGGCGGCCAGGTCCATGAGGGCCTCTTCTTGGTGACCCCACAGCTCGATGCCGCGGCTGCTCGTCCATTCAAAGAAGCGTTCGAAGGCCTGATCGGGCGTGAGCCACGGTTCGGGCTCACTGCCGTCCTCGGGCTCCCACCAGGTGGGGGAGAGCGCGCCGAGCGAGCCGAACTCGGCTTCGGTTCCCGTGCCGCCCGAGAATGAGCTGGCGGCCCCGGCGCCGGAGACGGTGCTGGCGGCGGTATCTGTCGTGGTCTGTGCCATGTGTTTGCTTTCTCTCGCGATTGTCCGCCAACTATTATGGCGTAGCAGCGGCGTGGGGTGCCAGTGCGCGAGAAAATGCAGGAAATGGGCGTGCGGTGCTAGCGTTCCTGAGGCAGGCGCTTCTTGCCTTTCCGGGCACGGTTTCTAAAGTTCTCGACGGCCTCTTCCATGCCCAGGGGTACATAGGTGAGCTCATCGAGGTTATCGGGCAGGTAGCAGGCAAGGCTTTGCTCCTGCATGCGGCCCGCCGTGAGCTGTTCGTCGGTTGGCTGCGCACCGGGTGTGGCGCAAATGCCATAGACGACGGCGCCCATCTCGCGCGTGCGGCATTCATATTCGGTCTCGGGATGCTCGGGATGGTCGCGGCGTACGTCGTCACTTACCCAAAGCGTGTCGTAGCCGGCCGCGGCAAACTGCCCCAGGGCGTAGTCGCGCAATGGCTTGCTGTCGGTGCGCAGCGTGACGGTGGCGTCGGCTGCAAAGAGCGAGCGATAGAGCATTAGATGGTCGACATGGACGAGTCGTTTTTTGGCGTACTTGGCCTTGGGCTGCGGCGTGGGAAAGTTAATGGTGATGGCATTGAGCTCGCCTGCGGCAAACAGCTGCGGCAGCGATGCGGCGCCTCGGGGCAGGACGAGTGCGTTGGATAGCTCCTGCTCGCAGATTTTCTGTGCGGCATAGGCGATGCAGATGGGCTCCTGGTCCATGCCGATAAAGAGGGTGTTTGGCTCGTGGGCCGCGCGCTCTACAAGGTACGTTCCCTTGCCACAGCCAAGATCAAGGTGAAGGTGTTCGAAGGGCTTGCTGCCAGCTGGCGCACAGGCCTTGCGCCAATCTCCGGCATAGGCCTCGGGGTTCGTCTCAATCGCATCGGCGTAGCGCTCCAGGCGCTCCTCGAGCACAAAGTTCTTAGGCGTGCGAACGTGGACGGCTCCCATGAGGCTCCTTGGTCATAAGTATGGAACGCATAGCTGCACGTTCCGTCAATGGGTTGAAAAAGGGTGGGCGCAATGTGCCCGAAAGTTGCGGTGCGGCTCGGCGACGAGTCGTCAATGCCTACAGGCGCTTAAGAATCACATAGCGGTTGAGCTCGCCGCTGCGACCGTCGGCATGGAAACGCTCAAGCTCGCGCACGGGGACCTCGCCGCTCTTGTAGAACGTACGGACGCCGCGCACCAGGTCGGTGATCTGCTGATCATCAAAGTGATGGCAATAACGGTAGGCGTGACGGTCGTTTTGCCAGCCAATGAGGTGGTCGCCGGCTTCAAACTGCGCGGAATCGTAACCCTCAAACGGCGGGGTGAGCTCGGCGCGGGCTTCGGCGCGAACGGCCTTGCGCGCCATGCGCTCGTCGTTCATAAACTCCCAAAAACTGATGGCGATGATGCCACCCGGGCGCGTTTGGCGCACCAAGGCATCAAGTACGCGTACACGGTACTCGCACGACGGCACATGGTGCATAAAGCCAAAGCAGACCGAGATGTCGGCGAGCGGGGCGTCGAAAAGCACGTCGGGTGTCTCGGCGGGGTTGAGCTTCATAAGGGCGTCGAGTACGTCGAGTTCCTGGAAGTGCAGGTTGGGAATGCGCAGGGCGTGGCCGCGTGCATCGATGGCCAGGTCCTGGCACGAGTCGACACCATAGAACTCGAAGGGGCAGCTGGCGTCTGCCGAGGGGCTCGTGCCGTCCACGCCTTTGGCAGCCAGCGTGCCGCCGGCGGCAAAGTTCTCGAAGCGCATGTTGCCGCAGGCAAGGTCGAAGACGCGGACGGGATGCTCGATCGTGGCGACGTCGAGCTGTTCGAGCGCAATGTCCATGGTGCGCACCCAGCCGGGCCACGGGGCCTGACGCGTATCGGAAAAGGAGGCGGAGTGCTCGCGATAGAACGTGTTGTTGAGCTGGATGAGCGATGAGGCGAAATCGCGGTTCACGGCGCGGGACTCCCTCCGTTGGCGGTGCGGAATAAACAGTACGACCATACTACCGTTAACGCCGCAACGGGGACAACCAAGCTACGGGTCATTGCTTTGTTTGGACACATTTCCGCAGCTCATATGCACCCGCAACCGCCGGTTGTCAAAAATCTCACTAGAATAGGTGGCATGCTTTTGGCGGTGGCGGATAGATTTTTAACTGTGCAAGGCGCCTTAAGAACAAAAACGGTCCGGCGGCACGGCTGGCATCACATAGGAGGAACCATGAATGTAGAAACTGCGCAGCGACTCGCCGACCTTCGTCGCAGCAAGGGTTTTAGCCAAGAAGGGTTGGCGCGAAAGCTGGGACTGTCGCGCCAGGCGGTCAGTAAATGGGAGCGTGCGGAGAGCTCGCCCGATACCGAGAACCTGATCTCGCTCGCAAAACTCTATGGCGTGAGTTTGGACGAGCTCCTCAATCCGAGTGACGAGATCGAGGACGATATCGAATTTGAGAACGAGGACCGCGCCCGTCAGCGCGAGGCCGAGGCCGCGGAGCGTGCCCGCACCCATGAGGCAGCGGCGCGCGCCACCGAGGCGGCAACACAGGCGAGTGATGCCGCGGCCAAGGCGGCGCAGGCGGCGAGTTGGAGCGCGCAGGCTGCCAATGCGGCGACGGCTCAGGTGACGGGTGCCGGTGCGACCAGCGTGACTCCGGTGAAAGGTCCGTTCCAGTCGTTCCCGTATTGGGCTGTGTGCTGGCTGCTGTTCTTTTTGCTGATGTTCCTGTTTGGCGCCGGCCCCTTTGCCGCACTGATCTTCTTTACGATTCCCATCTATCACTGGGTGGCGCGTGCGCTCGATGGTGATTGGGCGCGCGGGGATATCCAGGTTGGTCCGGCGCCGGCGGTCGCTAGGACTAAGGGGAAGGACGTTTCCGCTTCGGTTGACGCTGACATGGCTGCCGCGGCCACCGCTGAGCCGATTGCCAAAGAGGGTGATGAATGATGAAGCTTTCGCATGAATCCAAGGTACGCTTGGGTGTTGGCATCGGAGCGTTTGTGCTTATCATCGGGCTTGTCTTTGGTGCTTCGCAGCTATTGGCTCATTCCGATATGGTGCGTACGACCGGTATTCTATCTGGAGATTTGTCTGATTTTGACGATATGTTTGACGACGATGATCTCTTGGATAGCGGTAACTATTCCGCTCGGCCTCAGCAGCTTTCGAGCGAAACGTTTGATGCCGACGCGTTCCAATCGCTCGACTTGGACGTGACGTCGGGGACGGTCGAGGTTAAATGTGTCTCTGGCGGCCCGGTGCGTGTTATCGAAAGCGGCCGCGTTGCGAAGGGAACGTCTGCTTCTGATGCGGCTACCCGGAACCTTGCTGAGGTCAAGGGCTCTACGCTCAAGATCAGTCAGTTCGACTACGATGATAAGCGCGCGATTGACCGCACAATTACCATTGAGCTGCCGCGAGATGTTGCGGATAACCTGGTGGGCATTACGGCGAATGTAGGGTCGGGCGACCTGGCGGTCGCGGACATTGCGTGCCATGATCTGGATATAACGTTGAATTCGGGAGACGTTGAGTTTACGGGCACCGTGACCGACACCCTGAATGCCGAGGTCGGTTCGGGCGACATGACGTTCGAGCTCTACCAGGCGCCCGCGAAGTCGATGGACGTGAGCGTGGGCTCGGGCGATGTGGAGATGACGGTTCCGAGCTCTACGGGCTTTAAGGCGAGCCTCACCGTGGGCAGCGGCGATTTCGAGAGCGATTTCCTTCCGCTTGGCTACGATGGCGAGACCATATTGAATCTTGAATTCGACAACGGCGATAAGTCTGCCACGTATCGTTTTGAGGTTGGTTCGGGTGACATGTCGTTTGATTCAGAGTGACGGGTGGTTATCGAAGACTTATAAACCATAGACGCGCTGTTTGATGAAGGCGCCGAAGCCGAGATCGGCTCCGGCGCCTTTGCCTTTACAATGGGGGCATGGAACAGATTATCTTGAACATACTCGAGGCTCTGCGTCGCGGCGAGACCGTGGATGACAAAGCGCTCGTCAAACTGATACATGCCGAGGCGCGCCGCGAGGGTGCCGACAAACGCGATTTGGCCAAGCGCCGTCTGCTGCCGTTCTACCAGCGGGTTAAACGTGAGGAGCCGGCTCGTTGGGCTCGATGGAATGTCGATGCGGAGCTGGAGCGTCAACTGCTGCAGGTGCTACGCATGAAGCCTCGTCGCACGGCTTCGGGCGTGGCGACCATTACCGTCATCACCAAGCCCTGGCCGTGCTCGGGCGATTGCCTGTTTTGCCCCAACGACCTGCGCATGCCTAAAAGCTATCTGCACGCCGAGCCGGCATGCGCCCGTGCGGAGCAAAACTGCTTCGACCCGTATCTGCAGGTGAGCGCTCGCCTGACCGCGCTTTCGCAGATGGGGCATGCAACCGACAAGATCGAGCTTATCGTTCTTGGCGGTACCTGGAGCGACTATCCGCAAGGGTACCAGGCATGGTTTATGTCGGAGCTCTTCCGTGCACTCAATGATGATGCGGTGGCGGGCGTGGCGGCAAATCCCATGTTGGCGCGTCCGGGCATCAGTCGTGCCGAGGCGGGGCGCCTGCTCGACGATGCGCCCGCCGATGCCCTGCCGCCGGTGGTGGCGGGGCGTCGCGAGCGCTACCGGGCTGCCGGCATTGCGACAGACGAGGCCGAGCTCGCGAGCGGTGTTGCAGGAGAGCAGGAGCGCGTGGATGTTGCTGTGGGCGGCTACAACCGTGCGGTGCGTCGTCTGTACGGCCCTGGCACGCCGTGGGGCGAGGTTGCCGAGTGGCAGGCGGCAACGATGGAGGAACTTGAGCATCAGCAGCGCATCAACGAGACGGCGAAGCATCGCGTGGTGGGGCTCGTTATCGAGACACGCCCCGATGCCGTAACGCCGCAGGCCCTCACACTTATCCGTCGCTTGGGCTGCACCAAGATTCAGATGGGTATTCAGAGTCTTGACCAGCATCTACTCGATATCAACGAGCGCCGCATTTCGGTGGCGCAGATCGAGCGGGCGTTTTCGCTCGCGCGCCTGTTTGGCTTTAAGATCCACGCGCACTTTATGCTCAACTTGCTGGGCGCCACGCCTGATGGGGACAAGCGCGACTACGAGCGCTTTATGACCGAGGGCGCCTTTATGCCCGACGAGGTCAAGGTCTACCCGTGCGCGCTCATCGAGGGCTCGCGTCTGGTGGGCTGTTACGAGCGTGGCGAGTGGCGCCCCTATACCGAGGACGAGCTGCTCGATGTGTTGGCCGACGACATCGTGGTGACGCCGGCGTTCTGCCGCATCAGCCGCATGATCCGCGACTTTAGCTCCGATGACATCATGGTGGGCAACAAGAAACCCAACCTGCGCCAGCTCGTTGAGAACCGCCTGGCTGCTCGGGGTGACGGTGCGACGGTGCGTGAGATTCGCTATCGCGAGATCAGCACGGCGGGCGCCGACCTGGACGAGTTGACCCTTGACGAGGAAGTGGCGTACGAGACGCCGGTGACGCACGAGCGCTTTTTGCAGTGGGTGACACCGCAGGGCAAAATCGCGGGCTTTTTGCGCCTGTCGCTGCCCGACCGCGCGTTTGTTGCCGCGCATGCGGACGAGTTGCCGACGGTGTCGGACGAGGCGATGATTCGCGAGGTTCACGTGTATGGCATGGCGGCGCGCGTGGGCGATCAAGGCCAGGCGGCGCAGCATCACGGGTTGGGGCGTTTGCTCGTAGAGCGTGCGTGCGAGATTGCCCGGGATGCGGGTTATGCGCGTATCAACGTGATTAGCGCGATTGGCACACGTGAGTACTATCGTCATCTTGGATTTTATGACCATGGCCTTTATCTGCAAAAGGAGCTCTAGATGAACAAGCCGAGTGTTTCTGCCGGCGTCGTTGCCGGCGTTGCTCTGGGGGCCGCGGCGCTTGGCGCGGCCGCTGTCGCTGTCCGTGCTGCCTGTCTGCAGGTTGCGCGAACCCGCAATGGGTTGGCGCGTGTGAAACGCGTGCACGATGAGGGCGGCGACGAAGTCCGTGTATTGGTGCAAGGCGGCGTTTACCAAAGCGCAAGCTACGTTGGCGAGCGTTGGGCGGAGCCCGTCTTTGCGTACTATCGCGCGTTTGACGACGTGTTTGAGGCTGAGGACGCAATGCGTGATGCTTACGGGCATGGTATCGACCGTATGCTCATGCTGGGCGGCGGCGGGTTTGCCTATCCCAAGTTTGCACTGATGTCGCACGAGAGCTTGCGCATGGACGTCGTTGAGTACGATGCCGAGATTACGCGCCTGGCGCGCCGTTGGTTCTACCTGGACGAGCTGGAGCGCACGGTGGGCGATCGCCTGCGAGTGATTACCGCTGAGGCTCGCTCGTATCTGGGCGTGACGAGCGTGGGTCATCGTCGCTACGACGTGGTCGTGAGCGATTGCTTTGGCGGTGCCGAGCCCGTACGCGAGCTGGCGACGGTTGAGGCATTGCGTTTGGTGCGAGGCAGCCTGAACCCCGGGGGCATCTATGTTGCCAATATCGTGAGTGCGAACAGGGGGAGCGACGTGACGTTCCTGCGCGATTGCGTTGCCGCGGCACTCGAGGTATTCGCCCACGCCTGGGTGGTCCCATGCGGCGATGCGGAGTTCGGCGGCGAGGAGAACTACCTGCTCATCGCCAGCGACGGCGACTATGTCTTTGCCGAAGCTGTGCCCTTCGACACCGACTTCCTCGGCACCGTCCTTCACGACAAGTAAGTCTCTCCGTCCCAAAAAGACGGGTCTTAGGCGTGGTCGCTCCAGCTGCGGACACGCTGCTTCATGCCCTCTATGTCGAGCACGCCTTCGGCAAAGCCCTTGCGCACGAGCTCTTCGGGAACAAACTCGTCGTAGCGGTCAAAATAAGGCACCTCGCCGGGATAGACGAGCTCGATGGGATCGAAGTCCTTCTCGGCCTCGGCGGCGAGCACCTCAAAGAACGTCTCCTCGTCGGCCTTCATCTTAAACTGCATAAAGTACGGGCGTGATGGGTCGAGTCCGCGAAGGTCCAACTCCGCGGCACATTTAATCTTGAGCATGCGCTCGAGGGCCAAAAAGGCGTAGCTGCCCAGCCAGGGGAAGAGCACCCAGGTATCGCCGCCCAGGTTAATGAGCGGTTTAGTTCCCGCGCCCGAAATCTCGGCCGTATGACGAGCCTGCGCAAGGCGGGCCCGTGCGTTACCCATGAGGTACGGATACGCGGCGTGTTCGTTGAGCGCCTTGCGCATGCGCTCGAGTACGTGTGTATTGATGTCACCGGGACAGTCGCCAAAGTAGGCCGGCACCCGGCCCTTGACCTGCGTGGCAAAGACGGTATGACGCTTCCAGTCCACTTCCTCGACAATCCAGCAGTGTCCGGCGATGGCGATGCGCTCACCGGGCGGTGGCGGATTGACGATCGTGCCCAACTCGGCCGACTCGCTGCGAACGGTGAACTCCTCGTTTTCCTGGAACACGGCGTAAAACTTAAAGTTGTTAATGATGCGCTCGCCCGCGAGGCCCACAATGAGCCCACCGCCCTCGGTGACCTGGATGTGGTCGATCTTGATGAGGTGGCGCAGCAGTACGCGATAGTCATCGGCCGAGACGCGGTGGAAATAGCTGAGCGTGAGCACGCGCTGGGCAAGCTCTGCCGGCGTGAGTTCGCCGGTGCTGGCGAGGGTCGACATGGTCTGGTGATAGAGCAGGCTGTAGGGGAGTCGATCGAGCTCGGGCGGCTCGACCCACTTTTCCTCGCGATAGAGTTGTACGAGCGCTATGCCCTGGAGGAGCTTCCAAGGTATCGTTTCAGGCATCATCGTGCGCGGCTCGGGCTCTTCCTCGCGCATGACAAACCACATCTCGGGCGGAAGATCGCGGCGTCCCGTGCGCCCCATGCGCTGCAAAAAGGAGCTGACGGTAAACGGTGCATCGATCTGGAACGCGCGCTCCAGGCGACCGATATCAATGCCGAGCTCCAGCGTGGAGGTGGTGACGGTTGTCTGTGCCTGTTCCTCGTCGCGCATGAGCTCTTCTGCCGTCTCGCGTAGCGATGCCGAGAGGTTGCCGTGATGGATAAGGAAGCGGTCGGGCTCGTGCCGGCTCTCGCAGTAGCTACGCAGCGTGGAGCATACGGCCTCTGCCTCCTCGCGCGAGTTGGCAAAGACCAAGCACTTTCGGCCGCGCGTGTGCTCAAAGATATATCCCATACCGGGGTCGGCGTTGTCTGGTGCTGTATCGGTGGGGTTGAGTAATGCCTGTTCGGGTGCTTGGGGGATGTCGACTTCGCCCTCGGGGGCCGAGGAAGCTTGGCGGTCCTTGGGAGCGGCCTTGCCCTGTGCCCGCTCACGACGTTGACGGCGCTCCTCTTGTGTGAGCTGTCCGCTGTGACGCATGTCTTGGGCGCCGGCGGGCAGTGCCGCGGATGCCGCCGCATCGATGCGCTCGCACGCAAGCACTTCGGCCTCTTGAGGACCTGTACCCATGAATCCCCGCTGCTGCGCCTGGGGGCCCGAGTTGTAGAAGTGCTCCATGGAGATGCGCCACACGCGACGCGGTTCCTCAAAACGGGGGATAATGCAGTCGCGCCCCGTTCCCTGTGAGAGAAAAGCGCCCGTGCGCTCGGGGTCGCCGATGGTAGCCGAAAGGCCAATGCGGCGAGGCTGCACGCCGGCCATGCGCGAGAGTCGCTCGATAAGGCAGAGCGTTTGCCCGCCACGGTCGCCGCGCATGAGCGAGTGGACCTCATCGATGACCACGTAGCGCAGGTCGCAAAACATGCGCGGGATCGCCATGTGCTTATGGATTAAAAGCGCTTCGAGTGACTCGGGTGTAATCTGCAGGATGCCGCTCGGTTTTTTAATGAGCTTAGCCTTGTGCGACTGCGAGACATCGCCATGCCAGTGCCAGACAGGGATATCGGCCTCTTCGCAGAGGTCGTTGAGGCGGACGAACTGATCATTGATGAGCGCTTTGAGGGGGCCGATGTAGAGGGCGCCCACGCTCGCGGGCGGGTTCTCCCAAAACTCGGTCAGGATGGGAAAGAAGGCTGCCTCGGTTTTGCCGGAAGCTGTGGATGCCGTTAGGAGCACATTGTCTTGTGTGTTAAAGATGGCATCTGCCGCCGCAACCTGGATAGAGCGCAGACTCTCCCAATCGTGGGAGTAGATGAAGTCTTGGATAAACGGAGCATATCGGTCAAAGGCGTTCACGGGGCCTCCCCTCAAATACGAACCTCTCAATGCGGTTGGCAATGGTTTGCTGCATTGCTGTCTCAACGTTTGTGCAGATAAAAGCTGCCAAAATAGACCTGTCCCTTTTTGGCAGGTTAGATGGTGAATTCGGCGAAGTTGCGGTCGCCGTCTGCGGTGCCGGTGTCGCCTGTTGCGGCTGCCGGTGCCAGCGCGTCGCCGCCGACGCTTTGCAGCAACTCGGCCACGTTTGCATCGGGGTTCTGGCACAGGATATCGAGCAGCTCGATAAAGTCACGGATGACCTCACGCGGCGTCAGGTGCGTATCGGCTCCCACGCGGCCAAACTCAATCTTGAGAAAGTCTACCAAGTCGTTCTCGGTAAGCGTGGGCGTCCAGCCAAAGTATCCGGCATGGATCTGCATGAGTTTTTCGATCAGCACCAGCAACTCCTCGTAGGTGAGTGGCTGCAGGCGGATGATGGGCGCGAGCATGTCCTTAAGGTCCTCGCGTGCAAAGCGGCCCTGAGCGAGTCGACTTCGCAGGGCCTCGTAGGAGAACACGCCACGGCGGCGGTCTTCGATGGAGGTTGGCGTGCCGCCCATGATCATGCCCAGGTACTGCGCCTTGCCCTGGAGCGTGTCGTTGTACATGGTCAGGATCTTCTCGTAGTTGTATTGGCGCGTGATGGCGTTGGGAATCTTATACAGATTCACGAGCTCGTCGATGAGCACCAGCATGCCCTTGTAGCCGCTGCAGACCAAAAAGCGCGCAATGAGCTTAACGTAGTCGTACCAGTCGTCATCGCTGATGATGGTCGAGGAGCCCAGCTCGGCGCGTGCCTCACTCTTGGTGCGGTACTCGCCACGAATCCATTTGGTCACGCGGCTCATAGCTTCTTCGTCGCCCTCGGATACGGCCGCGCGGTAGCGGCGGAGCATACGGGCGAAGTCGAAGCCGTGGACCATTTCCTCGAGCGGGGCCAGTTGGGCATTGACGGCAGACTCATCGGCATCGGCACACGAGGCGACCCAGCGATCCAGGATAAGGTTGAGCGCACCGCCCTCGGGGCGCGTTTTAGTCGATATGTTGCGGATGAGCTCACGGTAGGTGGCAAGGCCCTGCCCCTGGCCGCCCTGCAGGCGGCGCTCAGGGGATAGGTCGGCATCGGCGACGACGAATCCCTCACCCATGGCGTGCGTGCGGATGGTCTGGAGCAAAAAGCTCTTGCCGGCTCCGTAGCGACCGACCAGAAAGCGGAAGCTCGCGCCGCCGTCGGCGATGAGACTCAGGTCGGTGAGCAGGGCGCGGATCTCTACCTCGCGCCCTACGGTGATGTAGGGAAGGCCGATGCGCGGGACCACGCCGCCCTTGAGCGAGTTGAGAATGACGGCGGCGACGCGCTTGGGCACACGGGGTGCTGCGGATGTGGTATCACTCATGGTCTAGGTATCCTCTCACGTCTGCTTCGTAGTCCTCGATAATGTGCGGTCCTGCCGCGCCAAATTCAATTACGGTGTCACCCACCAGGTCAAAGAGCGCCTCGTTGATGGTATCGACGAGCATGTCCTCGCTTTTGCCCGACTGTGCCACCGCCAATGCCGTCTGGGCCGTGTTCTGCTCGAGCAACGCGCGGAGATAGGCGTCTGCGGCAGGCGCGAGTTCGTTCGTGGCGTCAGCGGGCGCAGCAGCTGCGAACACGGGCGTCGGTGCGAGGAGCGGTGCCACGACGCCAAACTCTTCGGTGGAGACAGTCGGCTCGTCGGGTTCGTCTTGCCGTGTGGCCATCTCGCCAGGTCCGGCGGACATGCTGGGCGTAGACTCGGTGTTCGGTTGCTCGATAAGCGTCGCCTCGGCTTCCATAGGCACATCATCCTCGCGCTCCTCATCAATCAAAAGCGCTTCACGCGTTTGCGCGGCGGCGCTCCGAATGTGCCCCAGCTGACTCAAATCGATATCGATCTTGACAGGCTGGTGCGCGGCGTCCCACGAAAGCCATGCCACGATCTCGTCATCGATGATCTTGGCCAGATATTTGGGGACCTTCTCCTCCTTTAGGGGATGGGTGGGGTCTAGGGCCAGGCGCAGGCGTTGGTCGCAGGCGCGCATCATCTCACCGAGCTTGCTACTTTTTTGTCTGCTGCCGTGGATGCGCATGCATTCCCAAAAGCCATTTTGGCAGCGATAGATGTGAATGGGGTCCAGGCGATATTCGCAGTCCTCGTGGCGCTCGGGCGCAAAGAACACGGCCGAGGCAAACATGGTGTAGGGCATGGCCGTCTCCTCCCCAAACAAGCTCGCTACGATGCCGGTCTTTCGGTGCGTGTCATAGTAGCGCGCCATACGGACATACACGGCGCATGCCACGTGGCGCAGGTCGCGATGGTGGGAACGGTCGAGCCGTGAGTTATTCAGGTTGTACGTGGAGAGGGCGTTTATAGCGGTCATGAGTCGCTCCTCGCCTGCCTCGTCGGGCGGAAGGGGGAGCGTGGGCTCGGAGGTCTTGCGACGCGCAGGCGCCAGGTCTGACGGCGTTGGCGCGGGCGCAAGGTCTCGCGCCGCACGCCGCAGCTCGATAAGGGCGTTATCGAACATGACGGTTTTAGAGTCGCGAAGCAGCTTGGGGTCGAGTCCGTGGAACACGGCGTAGTCCTGCAGCCACACGCGTGCGAACCGGTCGATGCCGGGTTCAAAGGCGCGATAGGCATCCCAAAAGGCCTTGATTTTGTTAAAACCATCGAGTGGGTCATCTACGCCAATGCCGCAGATCAGCTCATAGAGATACAGAAAGGCAAAGGACGTAGACGTTTCCTCGACGGTTCCGCGGCGCACTTGGGTGCGCCAGGTAAAATAGCCGCGCAGCTGCCGATCGCTCATGGCGTTATAGGTGGGAAAGTACGACTTGAATGTGCCGTTGTAGGGACAGTCGTCCTCAAAGTCGGCCATCAGCAGGCCTTGGCGGTAGAAAAGCTCGGCTTCCGAAAGCCAACGTCCCGCGCCACCCTTGGGGTCTTCTTGCCAACGCGATATCTCACGCATTTTGCGGTACTGGTCAGGAAGGAAGTTCTGCATCTGACGACCGGTTTTGAGAATCGGCTCGTCAGCATAGACTTCGTTTGAGAAGCGAGCAGACTGATGGGTCCGGGCCTCGGCCATAATGCACTCGATGAGCATCTTGATGTCCTGGTCGGCCACCGTTTCTCCTCTCCTAACGCAGCTTCGGTGACCTCATATCATAGCACAGCATCAAACAGGTGTTCGAGATACCGCTACGTAGATAGATTTAGAACAGGAGGGCGTAGATGACGGCTATGACAACGGAGGGGAGCATATTGGCCGTGCGGAAGGTCTGAGGACGGATGAGGTTGACGCCGACGCAGAAGATGAGTATAGAGCCCACGAGCGATAGACTGTCGAGGGCGGCGGCGGTCATGATGGGGGAGAGCGCGCCGGCAAACAGCGTAATCGTTCCCTGGAATACGGCAACGGGCAGGGCGGAGAAGATGCAGCCGCGGCCGAGCGAAGCCGTCATGGTGCAGACGATGATGCAGTCCAACGCGCCCTTGAGGGCAAGCGTGGACCAGTCGCCGAGCAAGCCGTCTTGGATTGATCCCACGATAGCCATGGCACCGATGCAGACGGTCAGCGATGTCGAGACAAAGGCATTGGTGAACTCGTTGTCTCCCTCGCTACCGGTTTTGCGCTTGAGCCATTCGCCCAGGTTTTCGATGCCGGCTTCCAGGTTAACGGCCTCGCCGATGAGCGAGCCGAGGGCAAACGAGACGATGAGCATGGTGGTGCCGGTGGTCTCCAGCGCTTTCCCGTCAATGACGAGCATCTTTTGCATGGTGCCGCCCAGTCCGATAAACAAAACGCACAGCCCCGACGCCTTCATGAGCGTGTCTTGGATGCGGGGTGTGATAAAGCGTCCGCCTATAAGGCCCAGCAGTCCGCCCGCAATCAAAAGTGCGACGTTGATGACCGTTCCCAAACCCGGCATGAACCCTCCCATATTGATGCCAACCTGGCAATCGTAGCAGAACGGGCTGCAGGGTGCGTCATGCCTCATCCTATACGTTATATAAGTGGTATTAATGACGGCATTTGGTGCCCGAGCCTCAGCCTCCCATCACGACATAGGGGCTGTAATCGAAGCACAGCGTCATGAGTCGCTGCGGGGACTCAATGGCCGCGGCGATGATATCGGCATCTCGAGCTCGGTCAAATCCCACGAGCTCAATTTGATACGAGACGTCTTCCATTTTATGGAGTATCCGGTTATTCAGGAGATTCTCACCGTCGAATTCCTCGGTTTTGCCTCCGTCCGAGGTTACGGCATACAGGTGCAGTTTTGCGGTGGTCGCAGGGTCGGCGACCGTGAGGTTGTCGATTTGGTTGGCCGTGCCCTTTGCCCCAAGCAAGGTGAGCAAGGTGGGGGCTACGACCTCGCCCGATGGCAGAAAAACAACTTCGACGGTTTTAGGGAATGCGATAATGGCTGCTTTGCGGACGGGCTTATCGGCAGCGGTGACCTCAATGCTCGCGGCGTCGACGGTTTCCGTGCGGTCGAGCGCGACCATCATGCAACAATTGCCCTCGTCGATGTCTGCCGGCATGGGACACCCCAAGTTTTCGCCAGCTTGCGTGCCGCCCACTGCGGTGGCTGTTTCGCTTGGCTCGCTGAAAGTGGCTGAAGGACCGCTCGATGGCGGTGTTATGCCGCCTGGTGCGCCATTGTCCCCAGGCGCTATTTCACCGCTGCTCTCGCTGGAGTCGCTTGCGATGTCACCTGTCGAGGGGGCGAGTCCGACCGCTCCTACTCCGCTCCATTCCATCTCGAGGAGCGCCGGATCGACAAGGACGTGATGCACATCTTGCGTTTCGGTACTGATATCGACAGGACCGGGATCTGCCCCTCGCGTCAGGCTGAGCGATCCGGTCCGCTGTTTGCCCCGAATCTCCTGGCTTTCTGTGCCGCTCGCGTAGAACATTAGAGCGATCTCGCCATTTGCCGTGGCGTCGGTGCCCGCCTTGGTCATTTTCAGCGATGCGGTGAATGAGATAGCGGGCTGCGTGCCATCGGCGCTCGAGGGGACGCAGCCCAGGCATACACCCCCTCCGTTTTCGAAAAACGTGCTGTCGAAGGCGACTGTTGCCCCGTCCGCCGAGTCATCGGACAGGGTGATGTCGAGGCACAGCTCCACGTCGCAGGAATCGCCATCGGCATCAGTTGCAGCTGCGCGCCATGTGCAGATAACGCATCCCGTTAGGGGGCCGTCCGCTGTGCTCGAGTGCTCGGTATCCACGACTATCGAGCTGTTCGTGCAGCGACGGAGGCACCCCGAGGCCGAAATGCTTGCCTGCGCAAGCGAGAAGCGTTGGCGCGCGATGGTGCTCATCTGGTTTGTGGCGGGACAGTTGACGGCAGGTAAGGGGGCGTCCACGGCGGGTGTCGCTAGAGCGGCAACGGGCATGCCGGTGGCAAGCGCACTACAGAGCGCGGCAACGGGCATGCCGGTGGCAAGCGCACTACAGAGCGCGGCAACGGGCAAAAGGTTCTTTGATGCCATGGGTTCTCCTTACCTATGCTGGACGGTCTCGATTCGTGTGGCTACCGGCTGCGTTTGATGTGCAGGCCAAGGCCGATGGCGCTAGCGCCTGCCGTGGCGATTCCTGCTGCCAGGAGCTGTCGCGTGTCGCTCGTTTGCGCGAGGGGTTCATGTTGGCCACTGCGTTCGAGTTCCGATAGATCGACAGTTACCTGCGTGGCAGCCTGCGCCTGCTCTTGTTGGGCAAAGGCGGCGATCGGGGCAAACGTTGCAACGCCGATGATGACGGCAAGGACAATTGCCTTAGGCCGTGTGCGCACCGGGCTCGACCGTCCACGTAATGGTTGCGACCTGGTCGCCCGTGCCGGTCACATGGAAGATGTCTCGCGTGACGCGGGCGACAGTGCCGCTCGTCTTAAGCTTAATCTTGTCCGTACCATCGGCGATGCCCTGGTAGCCCATGTCGAAGGATGCATTTTTGTAAAGGTCGAGGCCCGCTTCCTGCGTCGCGGCGTGGGCGTCTTGGAGTGCCTTGTCTGGGCCGACCTTAAAATCGATGGAGTTCTGGGCGGTCCCCGTCTTGGCGTCGGCGACGATGCTCCAGGACTTCTGGGCGGCAATCTTCATGTTGGTAACGTGGATGCCATAGGCCGAAAGATTGTCGATGGTGGTTGTATTCTCGGAAGGGCCCTGGAGCGTGCCGTCTGCCTTAGCGACGAACGGAATGACGGTCGGGGCTTTGAACTTGATGTTGTCGATTTCGGTCCTGATGGTCACGTTGGTGGTTCCAGTGCGTCCCTCCGCCAGGGCGGTGGTCGGCGCGGCGCCCATTGCGAGTGCGAGCGCCAGCCCTGCGCCCACGACGAGCACCCTGGCCCCATTCAAGTTCCTGGTGATGTCCATAATCGTTCCTTTCTATTCGTCACGGACCGTTTCCGTGAGGGTTAGACGAAAGCGGCACGGGTGCGCATTTTCATAACAGGTGGCAGGTCTAGTCTTCTGTCTGCGCAACTCGCACCTTGACGCGCGTGGGATTGCCATGGACGTCGTAGGTCTTGGCGTCGAGCGCTTGAATCTCGATATACGCCTCGCCTTCTTTGATGTCGCCTGCAGGGCAGGTCTCAACGGTCTTGCCGGTCTCGACCACGCCCGATTCATAGATGGTCTCGTCGTTTTGGATCACGCGGAAACGCTGGGGAAACTTGTTATCCTGGACGTTTTGCACGTTGATGCGCAGCTTGCCGCCTTTTTGTAGCTGGGCGACCGGTGCGACCGAGATCGTCATCATGTTGTCGCGGACGATGGCATCGAGCTCGTCCTGGATTTCCTGACGCGACTTACCCTCTGCCGCTGTGACCGAGGCACCCGTCTCGGCGACAGGCTTTGACTGCCAAGCGTAAAGGCCGACGGCGATAAGGGCGCAGGCGATGGCCAAACAGACGGCGCCGAGCCTTTTTCGATGTTTTGACCCTAGGGGGCTCGACTGCTTCCTTACGCTCATGCGGCATCCTTAGTGGTATAGACGCGCGCGAACGTGGACGGATCGGCGCCAAAGAGCATGTGGAGCATGAGGCGTCGCGAGTAGATGAGCTCGTCGAAGTTTGGGTCGAGTTTGATGTCGTGGATGTGGGCGATGTGGTGAGCGAGTGTCGAAAACGATTCGGGATCGCAAATCACGTCGGTGGTGACGTGATAGACAGCCGCATCGGGAAATGCCTCCTCATCGAAGGGCAGAAGATATGGGTCATCGTCAACTTCGATGGCGATGCCGTACTGGGGCCAGTAATATGCCATGGGAACCTCCCTGTTTTTGGGCCAAACCTTCTATTGGTTTTGGCTGTCGATGCCGACCGTATCAGCCACAACTTGACCAATTTCTGACCAAATGCTTGACGGGTTTACATCGCCGCAGGTGAGAGACGCTAAAAAATATCTCAAGTTTTTTCGAGCGCCAATTGTGTGCGTGGCTGCGATGGAAAGGAGCGCGTTAAATAGAGCGCCTGCCGAGAAAACGCCGCCGCTCGCCGAATTGCGCAAACGTAAAATTCGCCAATTATGGAGACGGTCTCAGTCACGTCGACGAAACGATGCGGTAACATCTCCCTGCAAACACTGTAGTTAACTAAAGGGGGAGTTCGCGTGTCTGCAGCCATCAAACCCTTCGGCGACGAGTTCGAAGAATATGGTCGCGATGAATCTCGCACATCGGGCGAGGCGTCGAGCATCTCGTTTCCGACAACGGAGGACGAAGTCCGCGCCATTCTGCGAAAGCTCCATGCCGAGCATGTTCCAATAACGGTCCAGGGTGCTCGGACCGGTCTGGCTGCCGGCGCCGTGCCTCACGGCGGGCATATCCTCAACACTTCTCGTATGAATCGCTACCTGGGTCTTCGCCGCGACGAGCGAGGCCGTTTTCTGCTGCGCGTGGAGCCGGGCGTCGTGCTTTCGGAGTTGCGCAAGCAACTGGGTAAGAAGGCATTGCCGACCGCTGACTGGGATCAGGTATCGCTTGAGGCCTATGAGGAGTTCCAGGCAGCTCCTGAGCAGTTCTTCCCCACCGATCCCACCGAGGCGTCTGCCTGCCTGGGCGGCATGGCGGCGTGCAATGCCTCCGGTGCCCGCAGTTACGCCTACGGCCCCATGCGCCCGCACGTTACGGGGCTTCACGTGGCACTGGCGGACGGCGACCTGCTTGAGCTTCATCGAGGTCAGGCGCACGCTGACGCACGCCACTTGTCGCTCGTGACAGCGGAAGGCCGCGCACTCGAGCTGGATCTTCCTGGCTATACCATGCCCAAGACCAAAAACGCGTCGGGTTATTTCGTTTCGGACGATATGGACGCCATCGATCTTTTCATCGGTGCGTGCGGCACACTCGGCGTCATTACCGAGCTCGAGATCGCCCTGCAGGCGGCACCTTCGGTCGTATGGGGCGTGAGCTGCTTTTTCGACAGCGAGGACAAGGCGGTTTCCTTTACCGATTCCGTGCGCCCCGTGCTGTCCCATGCCGCCGCTATTGAGTATTTCGATGCCGGCGCCTTGGATATCCTTCGCCGCCAGCGCGAGCAGTCGACCGCGTTTGTCTCGCTGCCGGCACTCGACGATGAGGCAAAGGTCTGTGTTTACGTGGAACTCGACTGCGACGACGAGGCGCAAGCGACCGAGGAGCTGTACCACCTGGGATGGGTTTTGGAGCTTGCGGGCGGCCGCGACGACGCGACCTGGGTTGCACGCACCGAGGTCGATCGCGAATGCCAGCGGTTCTTCCGCCACGCCGTTCCCGAGAGCGTCAACATGCTCATCGACGAGCGTCGCCGCACCGACCCCACCATTACCAAGCTGGGGTCGGATATGTCGGTGCCCAATGCGCGCCTGGCCGATGTCGTTGCCCTCTATCGCCGCACGCTGGCCGAAAGCGGGCTTGAGTCTGCCGCCTGGGGACATATCGGCAACAACCATCTGCATGTGAATATCCTGCCGCGCGATGCGCGGGACTACCGTCGCGGCGGTGAGCTGTTTGCCCAGTGGGCTGCGGAGGTAACGGCTATGGGCGGCGCCGTCTCTGCCGAGCACGGCGTCGGCAAGATCAAAGCGGGCTTTTTGGAGACGATGTACGGCCACGAGGCCATGGTCGAATCGGCTCGACTCAAGCTGCAGCTCGATCCTGCCGGGCAGCTGGGTCGTGGCAACCTGTTTTCGGAGAAGCTCTTGGATGAACTCGTCCAGAAAGGGGGCGCGTGAAGATGAGTGATTTCCATATGGTGGTGTGCGTCAAGGCGGTGCCGGGAAGCACCGAGGTCAAGATGGACCCCAAAACCAATACCATCGTGCGCGATGGCAAGCAGGCGGTCATTAATCCCTTCGATGCAAGTGCCCTCGAATGTGCGTTGGCGCTCAAGGACGACTTTATCGGCTTTGGCATGGATGTGCACGTGACGGTGGTATCGATGGGTATCCCTGCAACCGAATTGCTACTGCGCGACTGCATCGCCCGCGGCGCCGACGATGCATTGCTGCTCACCGACCGTGCTTTTGCGGGCGCGGACACGTTGGCGACCACCTATGCTCTCAAATGCGGCATCGAGGCGCTCGACGAGGACTTCGACCTGCTCATCTGCGGCAAGATGGCGGTGGATGGCGATACTGCCCAGATTGGCCCCGAACTGGCCGGCGCCTTCGAGATTCCCTGCGTGACCGATGTGAGCTGCGTACAGAGCGCGGGCTTTACGACGTGCGGCTCGCTGGCGCTTGTCCACGGCTGTGACGCCGGCGAGGAGACGGTCTATCTGGAGATGCCGTGCGCGATGACGACCGCCAAGGAGATCGGCCAGCTGCGCATGCCGAGCATCGCCGGCATTCGCGCGGCCGAAGATGCGGATGTGCGGGTGGTCAGTGCTGCCGATGTGCATGCCGACCCTTTGCGCTGCGGCCTTACCGGATCGCCGACGCAGGTCGTGCGCTCGTTTGTGCTCGACCGTGACCAAACGTGCGAGGCCATCGAGGGCACGCCGGTCGAACAGGCGGCAAAGCTTGCCAAGATTATCGAGGGGATGGCTTAGATGAGCGGACTGATAATCGATAGCGAGGCATGCGTTGGCTGTGGCCGCTGCGTTCGCGCCTGTGCCTCGGGTGGCATTGTGGTGGAGGGTGAGCGCCCCAACCGCTGCGCCCATGTGACCGACGGCTGCATCTTGTGCGGCGGGTGCGTCGACGCCTGTCCCGTCAACGCCATTTCGATCGAGCGCGACGAGGCCGCCGGCGCGGTTGACCTCGATGCGTATCGAGACATTTGGGTATTCGTTCAGACCGACGAGCACGATGACGTGGCCCCGGTGGCCTACGAGCTCATGGGCAAGGGCCGCGAGCTTGCCGATGCACGCGGCTGTCGCCTGGTGGCGCTGGTCGGCATGGGCCCCGAGGGCTCGCTTGAGGACCTGGAGCATCTGGTTTGCGCCGGTGCGGACGAAGTTCTGGTCTGTCGTGACGAGCGCCTGCGTCAGAACGGCGCGGAGGTCTATGCTCGCCTCATCTGCGATTTGGTAACCGAGCGCAAGCCCGAAGCCATTCTGTACGGTGCGACCGCTTTTGGCCGCGAGCTGGCGCCTGGCGTTGCCGTGCGCCTGCGGACGGGCCTTACGGCCGACTGCACCGTGCTTTCGATGGATACGGAGACGGGCCTGCTGCAACAGACGCGTCCGGCGTTTGGCGGCAACTTGATGGCCACCATTATCTGCCCCAACCACCGTCCCCAGATGGCAACGGTGCGCCCCGGCATCTTTAAGGCGCCCGACTTTGACTATAGCCGCTCCGGAACGATTACCCAGGTATTACTTGCGGAAGACGCCAAGGCTCGTGTCGAGATTTCGATTCCCGCCGAGGAATGGGGCCAGCAGGCTTCGATTGCCGATGCCGAGCGTCTAGTTGTTGTGGGTCGCGGTATTGGCTCCAAGAAAAACCTACCCTTGATGCGAAAGCTCGCCGAAGTCCTGGGTGCCGAGCTCGGCTGCACGCGACCCGTCGTGGAGGCGGGCTGGCTGGAGTATCGCCACCAGATTGGCCAGACGGGCGTGTCGGTTTCGCCTAAGCTCCTTATGAGCATCGGCGTTTCGGGTGCCATCCAGCATCTTGCCGGCATCGGCGGTGCGGAGTGCATCATCGCCGTCAACGAGGACCCAGATGCCCCCATCTTCGGCGTCGCCCAGTACAAGGTCGTCGGCGACGCCGTCGAGGTCGTTGAGGAGCTGCTGGCCCAGCTTGAGTGCTAGGCACTTGCCAGCCAGCTGCGCAGCTCGTCCTTTAGGCGCTCCCAGGTCGCTTGCGTGGCGGAATCGGTGAAGGGGCGCGTGATACCAAAGGGCGCGTCGAGCAGGCGGTAGATATCGCCCTGCTCGCGCGCCAGCGCGCGGCTTGCCGGATAGACAAGCTCAAACATAAAGCAGATAAGCCCCACCAAGTAGTCCGCGGGCTCATTGCGCTCATCGCGCGTGACGCAGCGGTGCTCGTCAAAGGCGGCCAGCGTCGGTGCCGAGAAGTGGCTGGCAAGAAACGCGTCCTCATTCACTTTGAGGATGGTGTCGACGGTACTGTCGGCGATGGTGCGCATGATGTCGATCTTGTCGCCATCGCGCACGATATCGCAGAAGCGCCGCGTGCGCTCGCCGAGCTGCGCGGGCAGACGGAAATTGCTGTGATAGGCAATGCTCGCTCGAATGAGTTCGTCTTCTACCGGATCGTCGATAAAGTCGCGGATACTTGTTGCCGCGGGCGCATCTGCAGGTGTTTTGCCAAAGAGGACCTCGACGCCCAACGCCGCATGGCTCACGCTTTCGGCATCCTTAAACGTATCCCAGCGTCGCAGCTGCTCAAAGCGGCCCATATCGTGCAACAGCCCACAAAGCCACGCCAGATCAATGTCCTGCGGTGACCAGCCCTGTTCGCGTGCCACGGCATCGCATGCCTCGGCAACGTGGTACGTATGCTCGATTTTGAGCGCGATACGCGGATTGGCGGCATCGTAGGCATCGGTGTAGGTCTTGAAGGCCGCGGCAGCCCGCGTTCGATCGATAGCTGTCATAATGACTTCCTAAAAAGTTGTGTCTTTCTGTGTCTTTCGATCCGGTGGCAATTGTAGGTGAACTCGGTTGCCATCGGGCGATGGTTCTGCCGCGTCGTTGAATGCGGCTCGGAAATCTTGTCGGGATGAGGAACGTTATGGTGCTCAAAATCGTTAAAACCGTCTGGCCGGTGATGCTTACCTATGTTGCGATAGCCGCGCCGTGCGGAATGATTATGGCGCAGACGGGAATGGAACCCTGGATGGTTTTTGCCCTGAGCAGCACGTTCGTGACGGGCAGCGGGCAGTTTATGATCTGCAATCTGTGGCTGGCGGGTGTGCCTGCGGCGTCGATCGTCGCGAGCGTCGCCGCAATCTCCTCGCGCTTTGCGCTTTACTCGGCATCGATCGCACCGCATCTGAGGGGTGCCTCGAAGCGTCAGACGCTGGCTGTTGCCGCGACGCTTACCGAGGAGGCATATGGCATCTCGCTTGCCAAGTTGGTTAAAGGGGAGGATTGGGGTCCGCTCGAGTCCTTTGTGCTCAACGTGATCCTCATCGCAACATGGGGCGTTTCGTGTACGACGGGCGCCATCGTCGGCGCCGTTGTCGATGTTCCCACCGCTATTGCGGGTTTTGTCTGCACATCGCTCTTTATCTGCCTACTCTTTTCGCAGCGACTGTCGCGCGGCAATGTCGTAGCTGCCGGTTTGGCTGCGGTGTCCGTCGCCATATGCAAGTTCTTGGGGTGGACGAATATCGCCGTGCCGGCAAGTGTGCTCGTCGGCGTTGTCACGGCACTCGCGTGCGATGTCCTCGCCGAGGGAAGGGGCGCTCGCGATGCCCGTTAATGAGTTTTTGGTCCTATGGCTGTCGTCATGGGCGGCCATCGCGTTTTTCCGCATTGCCCCGGCGTTTGCCTTGCGCGGGAGAACGCTGTCGCCCCGCGTTACCGAGGCCTTGGGTTATATTCCGCCTGCCGCCTTTGCGGCGCTGGTCGCCAACGATTTGATAAGCCCTGGCGCTTTCGACGCCGGCTTGTGGCAGGGCTTGATTCCCTGGATTGCGGCCGCCGGCGTCGTGGCGGTGGCAATCAAGACAAAGTCGATGTTGTGGTGCTGCGTCTCGGGCATCGTGTTCTATATCGTTTTGAGCTTCATATAAGAGCGGGGCACGTTTAGCGTCCCGGCACAACGAATCGAATTTCTCACCGAGCCGGTCTGCTTCTTCTGGTACCATGGTCAAACTTTACTGTAGCAAAGTGTGACGTGGGCTTTTGTTCTGCGTCAGCGGAAATGGGAGTTTCATGGCACAGGAAGCGACCGCCAACGAGCAAAAGAAATTCAAAGTCCCGCGTATCCCGGGTGACATCATGATCTACCCGATGATCGTTGGCCTTTTGCTCAATACCTTCTGTCCGCAGGTCTTCGAGATCGGCGGCTTCTTTACCGCCGCCTGCCGCGGTGGTTCCAACACCATCGTTGCCGCGATCCTGCTGTTTGTGGGTGCTGGCATCAGCTTTAAGTCCACGCCGGGCGCCATCAAGACCGGCATCGTTGTGCTGATTCCTAAGCTTGTGGTGGCAGCCGCGCTGGGTCTTGGTGTTGCGTATTTCTTTAACGACAACCTTTTGGGCCTGAGCTCGGTTTCCATCATCGGCGGCATTACGTTTTGCAACATGGCGCTCTACACGGGCATCATGGGCGAGTTCGGCGACGAGTCCGAGCAGGGCGCCGTGGGTATCCTGTTCTTTACGGCCGGCCCCGCCGTCACCATGATCATCCTGGGCGTTTCGGGTCTTGCTAACATCCCGCTGGGTACCATCGTCGGCTCCATCCTGCCGCTTGTCATCGGTATGGTTCTGGGCAACCTCTTCCCGTTCATCAAGAACCTGCTGGTTCCCGGCACCAACCCTGCGATTGCCGTTATCGGATTTCAGCTCGGTGCGTCCATGAGTCTTTCGAGCTTTATCACCGGCGGTATTTCCGGCATCCTGCTGGGCCTTATCACGCTGTTTGTCGTCGGTCCTATCACCTTTGCGTTCGAGCGCCTGTGCGGCGGCAATGGCAAGGCCGCTGTGGCTTGCTCCACCATCGCCGGCACGGCTATGACCACACCGGTTGCCCTCGCCGAGGTCGCACCGCGCTACGCCGAGCTTGCGCCTACTGCGTACGCTCAGATCGCCACCGCCGTTATCATCACGGCGATCATGGCTCCGATTCTGACCGGCTGGGTCGACAAGAAGTTCTGCCAAGGCAAGGAGGATCTGTCGCCAGCCGGTGTCGAGGCCATCGAGGAGGCCGTCGCGACCGACATCGATGGCGAGTAGCAATCGATACCCATCAATGATGCCGGCGTGCAACTCGCGCCGTTTGAGCGCCCGAACGAAAGCTGTCTTGCGGTGACGTTCAGGCGCTCTGCTATGATTCCCCTTACCCCTGCGGAGTAGGGGGTGTTTATTGTCCAGACACGAATCGGGCGATTCTGACCACTTGGATATTGAAGGGATGGCGTCTAGTGGTTAAGGCACTCAAAATTGAGATATTCCTGCTATGCATGATTGTTCTTATCGGGCTTGCCGCGCGAAGTCGTCGCTCCTTGTTCTCGAGTACCCAGCAGCTCTTGTTTAGCATGCTCGGCTATACCTCTGCTGCCTACATTTTCTTCGATATGATCTGGACGCTCTCGGACGGCGTGAGCACTCCTGTAGGCATCACGGCCAACTGGATTTCCAACGCGGTCTCGTTTTCGCTGTTCGCCATCGCGTGCCTCATTTGGTTTTTCTATTCCGAGACAGTGCAGGGCTCACGCCTTTTGACCGCGCGCTATAGGGTGGCGCTCGTGACGTTGCCAACCGTATTGGTGGTCGCGCTGGCATTTACCAGCTACTGGACGCACACTATGTTCTATATCGATGCACAGGGCGTATATCGTCGCGGAGCGCTTTATATGATTCAGCCTATCGTTAGCTACTGCTACATCATATATACGTCTTTGCATGCCTTTATTCAGACTCGAAAAGTCGAAAGTCTGCAAAAGAAGGCCATTTATCGCACCCTCGCATTTTTTGCGGTTCCCGCTCTGGTGGGCGGTACCTTCCAGGTTTTGTTTTCGGTACCGGGCCTTTGTGTCGGTATAACGCTGAGCATCCTGCTGCTCTACATCATCTACCAGGAGCAGCTGATCTCGACCGACCCGTTGACTGGCCTCAACAATCGCAACCGTTTTGAGACCTATATGCTGTCGCTCTTTTCAAATGTGGATCAGGCCGAAGATGTATATCTGCTTATGATGGACGCTGACGGCTTTAAGCAGATTAACGACCGGTATGGACATGTTGAGGGCGATCATGCCCTCCAGGTCATATCTGCTACGCTCAAAGAGGTCTGCTCGGCGTCTGGTGGCTTTATCGCACGTTATGGCGGCGATGAGTTTGTGGTGCTTCAAAAGGCGACGGCGGAGCAGGACATCATGTGTCTGTGCGCGGCAATCAGCGACGAGCTCGCGCGCGCCGAGGTCCCGTATCTGTTGCGGATGTCCATCGGCTACGCACGGGTTGGTGATGGCGTCGATACCTGGCAAGACTTGCTTCGCGCTGCCGACGCGGAGCTCTACCGCGTAAAGCGCGAGAAGAAGAAAGCCGGCGTCCAGATACGCTAGAAAAAAAGGGCGAACGCTGGCGTGCGTTGCGGCCCTCAGCTCACCGATGTACTCCATTAAGCTAAAGCATGCGAATCTCCTCTACTAAATAAGGGCGGTTCGCTAGGCTTTTTTGGGTTTGTTGACGATGATGATGCCGCCGCAGACCAACAGCAGGGCAACAAGTACGGTAACGGGGCTCGTGCCAGCGCCCTCGCCGAGCAGCAGTGCGCTCAACAGCACGCCAAAGACCGGGTTCATAAAGCCAAAGACCGAAACGCGGCTGACGGGGTTGACGGCGAGCAGGCGGGACCACAGCGAGTACGCGACGGCGGAAATGAGCGCCATATAAATGATGAGCGCGATGGCGGGGGCGATTTCGGTGGGGAAAAACGTGCCGCCCATCAAAAACCCGATTGCGGTAAGGACCACGCCACCGACTAAAAACTGCCAGCCGGCGAGCAAGACGCCGTCATGCTCGCGCGAGAAGATGCCAATGAGGCAGGTCGACAGGGCGCCCGCAACAGTGGAAGCCAAGATAAATCCCTCGCCGTCGAGCGTAAAGCCAAAGGTGCCATCCGCGCCCGAAAGGTTGACGAGCGCGACGCCTGCAAAGCCCAGCACACAGCCAAGCACCTTGGGCGTATTGAGCCTCTCGGTGTGAAATGCCAAGGCGGCAAAGAGAATTGCGAGGAAGTTGGCGCTGGCCTCGATGATGGAACTCGACATGGCGCTGGCGCGCGAGAGTCCTAGGTAGAAAAAGAAGTACTGCCCGATAGTCTGGAAGAGTGACAAGACAAAGATGGGCTTGATGTCACGAGCCTGCGGAATGAGGGGACGGCGTTGGGCCGCACTCATCCCAACGATAACCAGGGCGCCGGCAAGCGTGAAGCGCAAGCCCGCAAAGAGCAGCTGTGAGGCGCTATCGTGCGCGGGGATGCCAAAGAGCCCGTAACCGATCTTGATGCAGGGGAAAGCCGACCCCCAGAGCGCACAGCAGACGAGGCAGCCCAGGATGAGTCCGGGTAGGGTGGCGAGATACGGCTTGCGGCTTTCCATGATGTCCTTCCTGTATGCGCGAAGCAAAAAAGAACCCGCCACCGGGTGTGCCGGTGGCGGGTGTTGTTACCCGAGGGGATTGTACCCGATGGGACGCATTAAGCGAAGTAGGCCACGCCGCTCTCAAAGATCGGCATGAACTTATCGCCGGGGACATGCTCGGGCACGTTGCGGTACAGGTTGTCGCCACGACGCTCGGCATGGCCCATCTTGCCCAGGACGCGGCCGTCGGGGCTCGTGATGCCCTCGATGGCGAGTGCGGAGCCGTTGGGGTTGACGGAAAGATCCATGCTGGGCTTGCCGTCCTCGCCCACGTACTGCGTGGCGACCTGGCCGTTGGCGATGAGCTGGGCGAGCACCTCGTCGTTGGCGACAAAGCGGCCCTCGCCGTGGCTGATGGCGACGGTGTAGGGGTCGTCCAGGCTGCACTGCGATAGCCACGGGGACAGGTTGGACGAGATACGGGTGCGCACCAGACGGCTCTGATGGCGACCGATGGTGTTGAACGTCAGCGTGGGCGCATCGGGCGTGGCGTCGACGATGTCGCCGTAGGGCACCAGACCGAGCTTGATCAGGGCCTGGAAGCCGTTGCAGATGCCCAGCATCAGGCCGTCGCGGGCCTTGAGCAGGTCGCGGACTGCCTCGGTGACCTCGGGAGCGCGGAAGAACGCCGTGATGAACTTGGCGGAGCCATCGGGCTCGTCGCCGCCCGAGAAGCCGCCGGGGATCATGACGATCTGGCTTGCACGGATGCGGCGGGCAAGCTCGTGGGTGCTTTCGGCGACGGCCTCGGGCGTGAGGTTGTTGATCACGAAGGTGTCGGCCTCGGCGCCGGCGGCGCGGAAAGCGCGGGCGCTATCGTACTCGCAGTTGTTGCCGGGGAACACGGGGATTACCACGCGCGGGCGGGCGATCTTGGCGCCGCTGTACACGTGGATATCCTTGGCACGGAAGTCGATGGTCTCGACCTTGGCAGTCTCGCCGGCGCTGCGGTAGGCAAAGACGCCCTCGATGCCGCTCTCCCAGGCCTCCTGGAGCTCGGAGAGCTCGATGACCTCGGAGCCGGTATCGATGACATAGCCCTCGACGGTGGTGCCCAGGGGCTCGACGACAACGCCGTCGGCGACCTCGGGCAGCTCGGCATCCTCGGCGAGCTCGACGATAAAGCTGCCGTAGAGCGGGGTGAAGAGGCTCTCCACGTCCACATCCTCGGCAAGCTCGATACCGATCTGGTTGCCGACGCACATCTTAAAGAGGCTCTCGGCGCCGCAGCCGTAGCCGGGCGTGGAGACGGCCAGGGCGTCGCCGGTGGCGGTGAGCGCCTCGACGGCGTCAAATGCGGCGAGCAGCTGCTGGGCATCGGGGCGGTAGTCCTCGCCATAGGTGGCGGGGGCGACACGGACGACGCGATGCGTGAGACCCTTGAACTCGGGGGAGACAGCGCGGTTCGCCTTGCCAACGGCGACAGCGAAGCTGATCAGGGTCGGCGGAACGTTGAGCTCGCCGGCTTCGTCTTCAAACGAGCCACTCATGGAATCCTTGCCGCCGATGGCGCCGGCACCCAGGTCGACCTGGGCCATAAGGGCGCCCAGGACGGCTGCCATGGGCTTGCCCCAACGCTCGGCCTCGGTGCGCAGACGCTCAAAGTACTCCTGGAAGGAGAGATAGGCGCGCTTGTGCTCAAAGCCGGCGGCCACGAGCTTGGCGATGGACTCGACCACGGACAGGTAGGCGCCCGCAAACTGGTCGGCCTCCATCAGATAGGGGTTGAAGCCCCATGCCATAGCGCTCGCTGTGGTGGTCTCGCCGTCCACGGGGAACTTGGCGACCATGGCAGAGCTCGGAGTGAGCTGCGTCTTGCCACCAAAGGGCATGAGCACGGTCGCGGCACCGATGGTAGAGTCGAAGCGCTCGGAAAGGCCCTTGTTGGAGGCGACGTTAAGATCGGTGACGAGCGAGGTCATGCGCTCGGCAAGCGTGGTGCCGGCCCAGCTGGGCTGCCACACGCTGCGGGCGCAGACGTGGGCGACCTGGTGCTTGGGCGCGCCGTTGGAGTTGAGGAACTCGCGGGACAGATCGACGATGGCGACGCCGTTCCAGGCCATGCGCATGCGCGGCTCGGCGGTAACCTCGGCGATGACGGTTGCTTCCAGGTTCTCCTCGGCGGCGTAGCCCATGAATTCCTCGACGTCACCGTCGGCGACGGCGCAGGCCATGCGCTCCTGGGACTCGGAAATGGCGAGCTCGGTGCCATCCAGGCCGTCGTACTTCTTGGTCACGGTGTCCAGGTCGACATACAGGCCGTCGGCAAGTTCACCCACGGCGACCGAGACGCCACCGGCGCCAAAGTCGTTGCAGCGCTTGATCAGACGGCAGGCATCGCCGCGGCGGAACAGACGCTGCAGCTTGCGCTCGACCGGGGCGTTGCCCTTCTGGACCTCGGCACCCGAGGTTTCGATGGACTCGGTGTTCTGGGTTTTGGAGGAGCCGGTGGCGCCACCGATGCCGTCACGGCCGGTGCGGCCGCCCAACAGGATAATCTTGTCGGTGGGGGCGGGGCACTCGCGGCGCACGTGGTTTGCCGGGGTAGCGCCCACGACGGCGCCGACCTCCATGCGCTTGGCCACGTAACCGGGGTGATAGAGCTCGTTGACCTGGCCGGTGGCAAGGCCAATCTGGTTGCCGTAGCTGGAGTAGCCGGCGGCAGCGGTGGTTACGAGCTTGCGCTGCGGCAGCTTGCCCTCGAGCGTCTCGGAGACGGGGACGGTGGGGTCGCCGGCGCCGGTGACACGCATGGCCTGGTACACATAGCTGCGGCCCGAGAGCGGGTCGCGGATGGCGCCGCCCACGCAGGTGGCGGCACCGCCGAAGGGCTCGATCTCGGTCGGGTGGTTATGGGTCTCGTTCTTAAAGAGGAACAGCCAGTCCTGGTCCTCGCCGTCGACATCGACCTTCACCTTGACGGTGCAGGCGTTGATCTCCTCGGATTCGTCGACATCGGTCATGACGCCGGTCTTCTTAAGGTACTTGGCGCCGATGGTGCCCATGTCCATGAGACAGACGGGCTTGGCGTCGCGGCCGAGTTCGTGGCGCATCTCCATGTAGCGGTCGAAGGCCTGCTGCACCACGGCGTCGTCGATCGTCACGTCGTCCAGGACGGTGCCGAAGGTGGTGTGGCGGCAGTGGTCGGACCAATAGGTGTCGATCACGCGGATCTCGGTGATGGTGGGGTCGCGATCCTCATCGCGGAAGTACTGCTGGCAGAAGGCGATATCCGCTTCGTCCATGGCAAGGCCGCGATCGGCGATAAAGGCGGCAAGGCCGGCCTCGTCGAGCTCGCGGAAGCCGTCGAGCACCTCGACGGGCTGGGGCTCGGGGGTCTCCATGTACAGCGTCTCGGGTAGGTCGAGCGAGGCGATGCGCGCCTCGACGGGGTTCACCACGTAGTGCTTGATGGCCTCGATGGCGTCTTCGTCCAGAGCGCCCGGGATCATATAGACCTTGGCGGAGCGTACGGCGGGGCGCTCGCCCTGGCTGATGAGCTGCACGCACTCGCTGGCGGAGTCGGCGCGCTGGTCAAACTGGCCAGGCAGGAATTCGACGGCAAAGACGGCGCCATCGCTTGCGGGGAGCTCGTCATAGGTCACATCGACCTGGGGCTCACTAAAGACGGTCGGCACGCAGGAGCGGAAAAGCTCCTCGTCGATGCCCTCGACGTCGTAGCGGTTGATGATCCTCAGGGCCTCGATGCCCTTGATGCCGAGAATCTCGGTCAGCTCGCCCTTGAGCTGCTGAGCCTCGACGTCGAACCCGGGTTTCTTCTCCACGTAGATACGAGAGACCATTGGTTCCTGCCTTTCTGATCGGTTGGGCGTACGGTACGGTATGCGGCAGCGGTCGGTTTGCGGGGACTGCCCTGCGGTCGCCTTGAGCCACATGTTTGTAAACCTCACTATGATACGACAGCTCGTGGCGCGTTGCGGACGGCGAGGGTGCTACAGTGATGCGCAAACAAGAGAAAGGCATCACATGGCATTCGCTTCACTCGCCATCATCGCGCTCGTGGCCTTTGCAAGCCCCTTCATCGCCTCGGCGATTCCCGGAAAACCCGTTCCCGAAACGGTCTTTTTGCTCGTGTTCGGCGCAGTGCTGGGACCCCATATGCTCGGCGTCATCCATGTAGATGCCGAGGTCTCGCTCGTGTCAGAGCTCGGTCTGGCATTTTTGTTCCTGCTTGCCGGCTTTGAGATCGATCCCAAGAACATCACGGGCGTCGAGGGCCGCTACGGTATGGCCACGTGGGCTGTCACATTTTGTATCGCCTGGCTTGCCGTGCGCTTTACCCCGTGGTTCTCGGTCAGCCATTTCGACGGTATCGCCGTGACGCTCGCCTTGACCTCGACGGCGCTTGGGGCGCTCATGCCCATCTTGCGCGAGCGGTTGCTTGCCGGAACGCGCGTCGGTGATTCGATTCTTGCCTATGGTACGTGGGGCGAGCTCGGCCCCGTGCTCGCCATGTCGGTACTGCTGTCTGCCCGTACGGGCATCGAGACGCTGCTGATCTTGGGCTTATTTGCCGCCGTGTGCGTGCTGCTTGCCGTGGTCCCCAGCCGCTCCAAACGCGTCGGCAGCCGCTTCTTTGCGTTTGTCGAGGAGCGCGCCGATACCACGTCGCAGACGTTCGTACGCCTGACAGTGCTTATTTTGGTCACGCTCGTGGCGTTCTCGGCCATCTTTAGCCTCGATATCGTATTGGGCGCTTTTGCCGCCGGCTTTGTCCTGCGCTATATCATCCCCGAGGGCAACCATACGCTTGAGACCAAGCTCGACGGCCTGGCCTACGGCTTTTTGATCCCGGTGTTCTTTACCGTGTCGGGCGCTAAGATCGACCTGACGGCCGTGGTGTCGCGCCCCGGGCTGCTCGTGGGCTTTATCTTGGCGCTGCTGATCATTCGTGCCGTGCCCATTCTCATCTCTATGAGCATTTGTCCCGTGACGCGCGATGTGTCGGCGTATGGCCGCATTACCGTGGCGCTCTACTGCACCACGGCGCTGCCGATCATCGTTGCCGTAACGAGCGTGGCCGTCAACGCGGGCGCGCTGTCGCAAGATATTGCGTCGGTCATGGTTGCCGCCGGTGCCATCACGGTGTTCTTGATGCCATTGCTCGCGCAGCTCTTCTACCGCGTGGTCGACGCCGCACCGGTCGCCGCCGTGGCAGAGGTTGCCGAGCATCCATCCGATGCGCTCGACATCCTGCGCGCCCATCACGATTTGGCGAGCCTGCTCGCGCGCGAGCACGAGCTGCTGACCTCGCATGGACACGGTCGCGTATTTGAGGGCCTGCCTACGCTCGATACGATTGCCGAGCGTCTTTCCGCCGAGGCAGCGAGCGGCCACATCGATGCCCGCATCGTGGACGCGGCGCATCTTCTTGCCGATAAGACCTATGGTGATGAGGTTGACCCGTCCGAGTTGACTCCGCGTGAGCGCCGCCGCCTGGAGCGCGCCAAGCTCGCCGTGCACGAATATCGCCGCCGCATGCTGGAACTCTATGCGAGCGATGAAGCCCAGGACGACGACGGCAAGTAGCAAGGAATGTCGGGATACGGGTTCCGTCCAAATAATAGAAGGCGCGCTGCCTGCGGTTGATGCGGACAGCGCGCCTTTTGCGTTGAACTCTGTTGATGTTCGAAGCCGAAACTTTCGACCTTTAGGAGCGGGCTGCCCCGTCGACGGGGAGGATGGCGCCCGTGACATAGGATGACATGTCGCTCGCTAGGAAAACGAAGGCGTTGGCGACGTCCTCGGGCTCGCCCATGCGGCCGAGCGGAATAGTGGCGATGATGGGCTTGATGACCTCTTCGGGCAGGTTAGCGACCATGTCGGTCTTAGTCACTCCAGGGGCAACGGCGTTGACGCGGATGCCCATGGGGGCGAGCTCGCGCGAGAGCGACTGGACCATGCCGTTGACGGCAAACTTGGACGTGGGGTAACCGACGCCGGAGGGCTGGCCGTACTTGGCGACCATCGAGCTTGTGGTAGTGATGGTGCCGCCGTGGCCGGCCTCGGTCATGATCTTGGCGGCAGCCTGGTGGCCGTTAAAGACAGCGACGACGTTGAGGCCCATAACTTTGGCGAACTCCTCGGCTGTATAGTCCAAAAGGGGCGAGCGCTGGGAGATTCCGGCGTTGTTGACGACCGTATCGAGACCGCCCATGTCGGCTGCAGCCTGGGTAAAGGCCTCGGTCACGGCTTCGAGTGAGGTGAGGTCGCAGGAGCGACCCCAGACCTTGGCGTCGGGATAGACGGCTGTCAGCTTCTCAACGGCCGCGTCGGCAGTCTCCTGGCGCGAGCCAAAGACGGCGACGGCAGCGCCTTCCTCGATAAAACGGCAGGCGATCGCATAGCCGATACCGCGCGTGCCTCCGGTGATGATTGCTTTCTTGCCCTCGAGCAACATGGTGCCTCCATTCTTCGGGGGGTGGACGTACGCAGCACAGGATAGCGGCGGACAAAAGCAAACATGCCTGCTTATCGGTGAGCGGTATCCCTGGTTGACACCGAACGGTCAAATTGTTCAAACGCGGATCGCGTCAATGCGCCCCGAGCGTGCAAATAAAAGGGCTCCCGTCCAAGACCAGACGGGAGCCCTTCGAGCAAATGCGTTGTGGGGTGTAAACCGAACTAGTTAGCCATGACGCCTTCGGTCCAGGCTTCGACGTCCTCGATGCGCAGGACGTTGGCGACCTCGGCCACGCAGTCGACGCTGGCAAGCTCGGCGGCGGCAGCCTGGACGTCCTTCTCGAGTGCGCGGTGCGTCAGGAAGATGACCGAGCAGGCATCGCTGACACCCGACTTGCCGTCCTCGACTTGGTTGATGAGCGAGATCGAAATGTTGTGCTTGGCAAAGATGTCGACCGTCTCGGACAGGGCGCCCACGCGGTCGGCGACCTTCAGGCGCACATAGTACTTGGTCTGGAGCTCGTCCATGGGCTTAAAGACGAGGTTGTGACCATAGGGCTCAATCTCGGGCAGCGGAGCCACGCCCCGGCTGATCTGCTCGGAGAGCGACAGGATATCGCCCACGACGGCGCTCGCGGTGGGGAAGGAGCCTGCGCCGGCACCGTAGAACATGGTCTCGCCCACGGCGTCGCCCACTACGTAAACAGCGTTCATGGCGCCGTTGACCTTGGCAAGCATGTGGTCGGCGGGGATCAGCGTGGGATGCACGCGGACGTCGACGCCGGCGTCGGTGTTGCGGGCGATGCCGAGCAGCTTAATGGTGTAGCCGAGCTCACGGGCCTGGGCGATGTCCTCGGCGCCGATGGTGCGGATACCCTGCTGGTACACATCATCGGTGGTAACGCGGGTGCCAAAGCCGATGGAGGCGAGGATGGCCGTCTTGCTGGCGGCGTCGAAGCCGTCGACGTCGGCGGACGGGTCGGCCTCGGCATAGCCCTTGGCCTGCGCGTCGGCGAGCACGTCGGCGTAATCGGCGCCCTCGGCGTCCATGCGCGACAGGATATAGTTGGTGGTGCCGTTGAGGATGCCGGCGATGGTCAGGATCTTGTTGCCCACCAGGTCGTGCTCAAGCGTGCTCACGATGGGGATGCCGCCGCCGCAACTGGCCTCGCACTTAATCTGCACGCCGCACGCACGCGCCTTCTCGGCAAGCGTCTCGACGTGGCGGCCCAGCAGGGCCTTGTTGGCAGAGACGACGTGCTTGCCGTGCTCAAAGGCAGTGGTAAAGATCTCGGTTGCGGGATGCTCGCCGCCGATCAGCTCGACGACGATGTCGACGGCGGGGTCGGTGACGACGTCGTGCCAGTCACTCGTAAAGGCCTCGCGCTCAATGCCTGCCGACTCGGCCTGCTCCCAAGCAAGCGCGCAGGCGCGGGTCAGCTTAAGGTCGATGCCGTAGGCTGCCAGGTACTCATCGTGGTGGCTCTTGATCAGACGGGCCACGCCGCCGCCGACGGTTCCCAGACCGATGAGGCCGACGTTCACGGTGCGCAGGGATTCGCTCATAGATAGCTCCTTCGTGCATCTTATGGATGGATTAACCGCTTAAAGGTTGAGTGCATTCTAGCGTGAACCGAGGGCGCGTGCTCGCCAGTTAACAGGAGTCGCACAAAACGGCACCACCGAAACGCTGCGGAAACATTGGAAACACGCTCGCTACAAACGAACTTCCGTAACAAACTGTCAACGTTTGCACCATAAGGTTTGCCCTGTGCGACTGGGGCATGCAGGCGCTCGTCGGCCCCGTCACCACCGGTGCCGCCGTCGCCGTCTCGGGCGAGATCGCCGATGCCTTTGCCGAGCAGGCCAAGGCATCCAAGCTCGACATCGTCGATACCGAGACCTTTAAGGACGACTCCTCCACGAGCTTTATCAACCAGCCGACCAAGGCCATGCGCAAGATCAAGATCGACGGCCTGACCGGCGAGCTAACGTGGAATGACGAAGGTCAGGTCGAAAAGCCTGCTACGGCCTATGTGATTCAGGACGGTAAGTACATCGCCGCCTAAGTGCATATACATCGAGACCGGCGGGCCGTTTTATTCAGGGCAAGGACGCCTGTAACAGAACGGAAACATTACTTTCACACAATAAAGTGGCTAAACTGCATAAACCGACAGGAATACGCAGAATTATGGATAAATGAACAAATCCAAAGAAAAGTTGAAATAATCGCCACTTTCCTTAACTAAAGCGTCTAGTATTTTGCGAACGCCGAGCACGGCGAAGGATGGCCTGTCGGGTAACCGAAACCCGACGAGATTTGAGAGGAGAGCCGCATGTCGAGCCTCACCGGTAAGTCATTGAACCCTGTTATGAATCGCAGGAGCGTTATCGCGAGCGCAGCAGGTCTGGGGGCGATGTCCATTCTAGCCGGCTGCTCCTCCAACGGCGGCGATAGCGGTTCCGCTTCGGGCGACGCTTCGTTTAAGATCGGCACCATCGGCCCGCTGACCGGCGCCAACGCGTCCTACGGCAAGTCCGTTACCCAGGGTGTCGAGCTTGGCTGCAAGGATTTCTCGACCAAGGAGCTGCCGCTTGCCAGCAAGGCCGAGGATGACCAGGCCGACGGCGAGAAGGCCGTCAACGCCTTCAACACCCTGCTCGACTGGGGCATGCAGGCCCTCGTCGGCCCGACCACCACGGGTGCGTCGGTTGCCGTTGCCGCCGAGTGCGGTAACGACCCCAAGACGTTCATGATCACCCCGTCCGCGTCCTCCGAGGACGTCACCGACGGCAAGGATTGCGTCTTCCAGGTTTGCTTCACCGACCCCAACCAGGGTGTCAACGCTGCCAAGTTCCTGGCGCAGAAGTATGCGGACGAGAAGTTCGTGCTGTTCTATAACTCCGGCGACGCCTATTCTTCGGGCATCGCAGATTCCTTTAAGGCCCAGGCCGCTGAGTCCAAGCTCGAGATTGTTGACGAGGAGACCTTTAAGGACGACTCCGCCACGAGCTTTACCAACCAGCTGACCAAGGCCAAGCAGGCCGGCGCCACCATGATCTTTGCGCCGATCTACTACACGCCGGCGTCCGTCCTGCTCAAGAACGCCAAGGACATGGGCTACGACGTCAAGATGATGGGCTGCGACGGCATGGACGGCATCCTGGGCGTTGAGGGCTTCGATACCTCTCTTGCTGAGGGTCTGCTGCTCATGACCCCGTTCTCCGCCGACGACGAGAAGAACGCCGACTTCGTCAACGCTTACAAGGATAAGTACGGCGATACCCCCGACCAGTTTGCCGCCGACGCCTACGACGGCGTGCACGCGGTGGCCGAGGCCCTCAAGGAGGCCGGTCTTGGTGTCGACGCCGACCCGACTGAGGCCGCCGTGAAGCTGTCCAAGGCTATGCTCAAGATTACCGTTGACGGTCTGACCGGCAAGCTCACCTGGAACGATAAGGGCCAGGTCCAGAAGGAGCCCACGGCGTACGTCATCACCGACGGCAAGTACGTACAGGCCTAATTGGCCGCCTTACATAGAGCGGTTTTGATCCCAAGCAGGGGAGGTTTTGGCCTTCCCTGCTTGCTTGGTATCTAGGGACGATGTAACGTCCCTGTTTCATACATCAACTGGAAACCTATTCGAAAGGGGGATGTGGAACATGACGGTCTTTATCCAATACCTGGTCAACGGCCTGTCCATGGGCAGCGTCTACGCCATCATCGCGTTGGGCTACACCATGGTCTACGGTATCGCCAAGATGCTGAACTTCGCTCACGGCGACGTCATCATGGTCGGTGCCTATGTCTCGTTCTGCGCCACGTCGTATCTCGGCCTCCCGGGCTGGGTATCTGTAATTCTTTCTTGTGTGGTCTGCACGGTTCTCGGCGTTCTCATCGAGGGTCTGGCCTATAAGCCGCTGCGCCAAGCAGGCCCGCTGGCCGTTCTGATCACGGCTATCGGCGTGTCTTACTTCCTGCAGAACGCCGCGCAGCTTCTGTGGGGTGCCACGCCCAAGAACTTCACTTCGCTCGTCACCTTCCAGGTGCCGGAGTTCTTGGCCAAGTTCAACGTAAGCGCCGTCTCGCTCGTCACCATCGTCGCCTGCCTGGTTATCATGGCCGGCCTGATGTTCTTTACAGGTAAGACCAAGATGGGCAAGGCCATGCGCGCCGTGTCCGAGGACAAGGCCGCCGCTCAGCTCATGGGCATCAACGTCAACCGCACCATCTCGATGACGTTTGCCATCGGCTCGGCGCTTGCCGCCATCGCCGGCGTGCTCCTGTGCTCCTACTCGCCGGTGCTGCAGCCCACGACGGGTGCCATGCCTGGCATCAAGGCCTTCGACGCCGCCGTCTTCGGCGGCATCGGCTCCATCCCCGGTGCCTTTGTCGGTGGCATTCTCATCGGCATCATCGAGGCGATGGCGCAGGCTTACATTTCCACGAGTCTTGCCAACTCCATCGTCTTTGGTGTTCTGATCATCGTCCTGCTCGTCAAGCCTGCCGGCCTCTTGGGCAAGTACGTCCCCGAGAAGGTGTAGGTGAGCGTTATGAAGTTTCTTAAAGACAAGCAGACGCGTCACGACTTTGTCACGTACGCCATGTGCATCGTGGCCTTCGCCATCGTGTTCTTTATGCAGTCTAACCACATGATTCCGCGCATGATCGCCGGTCAGCTGGTTCCCATCACGGCCTATATCGTCATGGCCATCTCCCTTAACCTCGTCGTCGGCATCGCGGGCGACTTGTCGCTGGGCCATGCGGGCTTTATGAGCGTCGGTGCCTACACGGGCATCGTCACCGCCGTCGCGCTGGAGAGCGCCGTTCCCTCCGATCCAATACGTCTTGTCATCAGCATCGTGGTCGGCGCCATCGCTGCCGCTATCCTGGGCTTCTTGATTGGCATCCCGGTCCTGCGCCTGAGCGGCGACTATCTGGCTATCGTGACCCTGGCTTTTGGCGAGATCATCAAAGAGATCGTCACCTGCCTCATTGTGGGCGTCGACTCCCGCGGCCTGCACGTGATCTTTAACATCACGGGCAACTCTACGATCGACGACCTGCACCTGCTCGAGGACGGCACCGCCATCATCAAGGGCGCCCAGGGCGCCTCGGGCGTGTCGACGTACTCGACCTTCCTCGCCGGTGCCATCCTGGTCATGGTCGCACTCGTGATCGTGCTCAACCTGGTGCGCAGCCGTACCGGCCGTGCCATTATGGCCGTGCGCGATAACAAGATTGCAGCCGAGTCTGTGGGCATCTCCGTCACCCAGTACCGCATGATCGCCTTCGTGGTTTCCGCTGCCCTCGCCGGTGCTGCCGGAGCCCTGTTCGGCGGCAACTTCTCGCAGCTTTCCGCCACTAAGTTCGACTTCAATACGTCCATCCTCATTCTGGTGTTCGTGGTCCTGGGCGGCCTGGGCAACATGCGCGGCTCCGTTATCGCCGCGGCGCTGCTCACGGTGCTCCCCGAGCTGCTCCGTCAGTTCTCGGACTACCGCATGCTCATCTACGCCATCGTGTTGATTCTGGTCATGGTCTTTACCAACAACCCGCAGCTCAAGGCGTTCTTTGCACGCATTAAGGACCGCTTTGCTTCCAAGAAGGGGGTGGCAGCCGATGCCCAGTAAGTTTGAGTTCAACAAGGGCAAGATGGTCCCGTATCCTTCTGGCGCCATCGTTCCCGACCGCGACCTGGGCCAGCGCCCGGCGCTCGAGTGCATCCACCTGGGCATTGAATTCGGTGGCCTTAAGGCAGTCGACGACTTTAGCCTGACTATCGGCAAGACCGAGATTGCCGGTCTGATCGGCCCCAACGGCGCCGGTAAGACCACGGTCTTCAACCTGCTCACCAAGGTGTATCAGCCCACGCACGGCACCATCCTGCTCGACGGTGAGGACACCTCGGGCAAGTCGGTCTACCAGGTCAACCGCATGGGTATTGCCCGTACCTTCCAGAACATTCGCCTGTTTAATACCATGACGGTGGAGGATAACGTTAAGGTCGGCCTGCATAACCAGGAGCGTTACTCCGGCTTTGAGGGCGTGCTGCGCCTGCCGACGTATTGGAAGCACGAGAAGGCTGCTCACGAGCGCGCCATGGAGCTGCTGTCCATCTTTGATATGGAGCATCTGGCAAACGAGCAGGCCGGCTCGCTGCCTTACGGCGCCCAGCGTCGTCTGGAGATCGTCCGCGCGCTTGCCACCAACCCCAAACTGCTGTTGCTCGACGAGCCTGCCGCCGGCATGAACCCGTCCGAGACCGCGGAGCTCATGGAGAACATCGTTAAGATTCGCGACACCTTCGGCATTGCCATCATGCTTATCGAGCACGACATGTCGCTCGTCATGAATATTTGCGAGGGTATCTGCGTGCTCAACTTTGGTAAGGTCATCGCCAAGGGCACGGCCGAGGAAATCCAGAACAACGACGCCGTTATCGAGGCATATCTGGGCAAGCAGGATAAGGGGGAGAACTAAATGGCAGAGCCGATGCTTTCCGTCTACAACATCAACGTCTGGTACGGCGCCATCCACGCCATCAAGGACATCTCCTTTAACGTTAACGAGGGCGAGATCGTGGCCCTGATCGGTGCGAACGGTGCCGGCAAGTCCACAACGCTCAAGACTGTCTCGGGCCTGCTGCGTTCCAAGACCGGCTCCATCAAGTTTATGGGCGAGGACATTACTCATACGCCCGCTGATAAGCTGGTAAGCAAGGGCCTGGCCCAGGTGCCCGAGGGACGTCGCGCCTTTTTGCAGATGACGGTTGAGGAGAACCTGGAAATGGGCGCCTATACGCAGCCCAAGTCCACGGTGGCTCCGGGCCTTGAGCGTGTCTACGAACAGTTCCCGCGTCTTAAGGAGCGCCGTCGCCAGGTCGCCGGCACCCTTTCGGGCGGCGAGCAGCAGATGCTCGTTATGGGCCGCGCCCTTATGAGTAACCCCAAGCTGCTCATGCTCGACGAGCCTTCCATGGGCCTGGCGCCGATTCTGATTGAGCAGATCTTCCAGATTGTCGAGGACCTGCACAAGGCCGGTACCACGGTGCTTCTGGTCGAGCAAAACGCGCAGATGGCGCTTTCCATCGCCACGCGCGGTTACGTGCTCGAGACTGGCAAGATCACCATGACCGGCACCGGTCAAGAGCTGCTGCACGACGATAACGTCCGCAAGGCCTATCTGGGCGGTTAATCCATTCAACAAAGGGGGCGCTGACCAACCCGGTCAGCGCCCCCTTTTAAGTTGCGGTGAAACAGGGACTGAATACGGGCTCCAGAGGCCAAAAGAGTCCCTATTCCACCGCAACTTCATGGGGATGTGTGACAATGCCCGTCGGAAAACATCTGTTGTCTTTGGGGGTCTATCTATGCTGTACGAGTTTTGTGCCGAGAACTTTGAGCGGGTGCCGGCGGCTATCGATGCCGGTGCAAAGCGTATCGAACTGTGCGACAACCTTGCCGTCGGTGGCACTACGCCTTCGGCCGGTGTTATCAGCGCTACGACCAGCTATGCCCACGAGCACGATGCACGGGTGATGTGCATGATTCGCCCGCGTGGCGGCGACTTTCACTACAACCAGGACGAGCTGCGTATGATGGAGATGGACCTGGGCCTTGCCGTGAGCGCCGGCGTTGACGGCTTGGTCTTTGGCTGCTGCAAGCCCTGCGCTGGCGGATGGGCACTCGACGAGCTTACGTTGGGCGCTCTCGTGATGGCCGCGGGCTGCGCGACCGAGGAATGCAAGCGTGAGCCCATCGACATCACCTTTCACATGGCGTTTGACCAGCTCTCGCCCGAGGCTCAACTCGATGCCGTCGACACACTCGCCGATTGCGGCGTTACGCGCATCCTGACGCACGGCGGTGCCGCCGGCACGCCGATCGAGGACAACTTCGAAAACCTGGCCCGCTTGATCGAGTATGCGGGCGACCGCTTGACCATCCTTCCCGGCGGCGGCATTTCCACGGCCAACCGCGATACCGTGGCGGCGGCACTGGGCGTCTCCGAGCTCCGTGGCACCAAGATTGTGCCGCTGGAGGTATAACCCGTGGCGCTGGTATTCGATGTTCAGCAGGCGAGTGGCAAGCCCGACGATAACCGTCGCCCCGGTACCGCGTGTCCCTTTTGCAACACGGAGGGGCTCGCCAACATCATCCAGCGCGACGGTGACTGCATCTGGCTCGAGAATAAGTTCAAGACCTTGCGGGCCACTCATCAAACCGTGCTGATCGAGTCGGCCGATCACGATGCCGACCTGGTGACCTATGAGCCGGATGAACTCCACCATGTGATGCGGTTTGCTCTGGATTGCTGGCAGCGGATGATTGACTCCCGGCAGTATCGCAGCGTTCTCATGTACAAGAACAAGGGCCCACTTTCGGGCGGCAGTCTGGTCCATCCGCACATGCAGATTGTGGGTTTGGAGCAGGAAGACGGCTATGCTTCGCTGACTTCTGCCAATTTCGAAGGCATCAATGTCTGGCGACAGGGGAGAATCGCGGTCAACATCTCAACCGAACCGATCATGGGGTTCTTTGAGATCAACGTTTCAGCCCCGCAGGGAATCGCCGCCAGCGATGACACGAGAGACCAAGCCGAGGCGGATCTCTTCGCCGACGCAATCCAGGTAGCTCTGCGCTATATCTTGCACGAGCACCATGGCGGTCGTGCAGAGTCGTACAACCTGTTCTTCTATCACATGAGCGGCCGGACCATTGCCAAGGCGCTTCCACGTTGGGTGGTTTCACCCTACTTTGTCGGCTATCGTTTGGCCCAAGTCAATGCCGAGACCACGCTCGATATCGATGCTGAGCGCCTGCGCGCACGCCTGGAAGCGCTTGCATAGCCAAGGGCTCGGCCTCGCGCCTGTGGCTCCTAGCGCGCCATTGCATCGCGGCCGGCCTCGACGCGCTTGCGCTGGGCGGCGCGCTCCTCGCCGGTCAGACGCTCAAAGAAGTGCCCGATAAGCGAGGCGAGCACCTGCTGAAACAACGTTCCACACATGACGGGAAACACAACTTCGCCCGGAAAGTATTGCGTGGCGATGACGGCGCCCGAAGAGATATTGCGCATGCCGCAGGTAAAGCACATGGTGGTCGTTTCGCTATATGGCAGATGCAGCGCGCGGGCGACCAGAATGCCGACGACAAAGCCGCTGATGGCGAAGACCAAAATAAAGAGGGCGACTTCCAAGCGCACCGCGTTCATGTGCAGCACGTACTCGCTCATGGCGGTGGAGTTGGAGGCGATAACGCCCATCATCATGAACTTGCAGGCGGGCGAGAGCGCGGGGGAGAGTTTCTCGTGTCCCCAGCCGTGCGTGAGCTCGTTGATCACGATGCCGAGCACGGCGGGGATGGCAATCATAAAGGCCATGTTCTGCATCATGCTCGGAACATCGATTGCGACGGTGGCGCCCAACAGGAGCTTGAGCGTGAGCGGAATCGTTACGGGCGATATAACCGAGGACGTCAGGATGATGGTGAGCGCGAGCGGGCCGTTGCCGCCGAACATGCTAATCCACATAAAGGCAGTGACTGCCACGGGTACGCTGTACTCGAGCACGATGCCGCAGACAAGGTTGGGGTTGGAGCCAAAGAACAGTGAGCCCATGGCATACGCCGCGATGGGGATGATCACAGCCGAGACAAATAACGCCAAAATCAGATGCAGGGGACGGCGGAACACCTCAGCTACCTGGTGGAAGGTGTTGCTGAGCGCGCCTTGGAACGTCATAAAGGCAAACAGGGTGGGAACGATGGGCTTGAGAACGCCGATCTGCTGAGGAAAGAGCACGCCGAGCGCCACGCAAATCGGAACGATGACCTGCATATGCCCCGCGAGAAATTTGCCCAGTCCAACCCATTGCTTCATATGCTCTTGTGACTCCCTTTGCTCGTGAATCCGTTTTGAATGGATATGCTAGACGCTTGCATGCGCCCGTGCGTCAGAAACGCTCGAATATTTCGAGGCTATTACCGCCCTCGTTTATCGAAACCACGGCGTGCTGGACGTTGTGCGTCCGCGCTGCACGGTATAATAAATCCGTTCAACAGATCTGCCTGCCGAAGCGGGCATACACAGAGGACTCATCGCTATGAACCGTGAGAGGTATCGCGGCGACCTGCCCCTATCGGGGGTGGGTGCCTATGTCATCGCTTAAGACGACGCATCGCTGGGCGGTCGCTCAGCAAAATCCCGAGCTCGAAAAGGAGCTTTCGGCTGGTCTGGGCATTCCCGGGCTGGTGGCGCGCATTATGGTCGCGCACGGCATTGGCTCCATCAAAGAGGGCCAATTGTTTTTGACGCCTTCGCTCGATCGCGACTGGGCCGACCCACTCATTATCCCGGGCATGTCGGTCGTTGCCGACCGCGTTGAGCGTGCTATTCGCAACCACGAGCACATTGCAGTCTTTGGCGATTTTGACGTTGACGGTATTACGTCGACCTGCCTGTTGACCGAGGCGCTGCGCACGTTTGGCGCCGATGTCACGCCGTTTATTCCGCATCGCTTTGACGAGGGCTACGGTCTTTCGCGTGCGGCGCTCGACCGCGTCAACGAGCTCGCCCAACCCAACCTGATCGTGACTGTCGATAACGGCATTGCCGCCAAGGAAGAGGTTTCCTATCTGGAGAGCCTGGGGATCGATTTGGTGGTCACGGACCATCACGAGCCCTCCGACCAGGTGCCGCAGGGTGTGCCCCTGACCGACCCCAAGCTCGAGGACGAGGGCCCCTCGCGCGAGCTTGCCGGTGCTGGTGTGGCGCTCAAGCTGGTGCAAGTCCTGGGTGAGCGCCTGGGCAAGCCGTCGTATTGGCGTTCGCTAATCGAGGTCGCGGCGCTGGGCACCGTGTCCGACATGATGCCGCTCACGCCCGAGAACCGCGCGCTGGTTGCTGAGGGCATCCAGCAGATGCGCGTAACCGCTCGCCCCGGCTATATTGCGCTTGCCGCGCTCGCCAAGGCGGACCTTTCGAGCATTACGGCGGATGGCCTGTCATTCTCGCTCATTCCTCGCTTAAACGCTGCCGGTCGCATGGCCGATCCCAAGCTGGCGCTCGACCTGCTGCTTGCCCGCGATCCCATCGAAGCAAGCGCACTGGCGGCTGAGCTCGAGGAAATCAACCGCCAGCGCCGTGAGATCGAGGCCGAGCTCACGCGCGATGCCATGGCAAAGGTCGAGGAGACCTATGACGGCGGACGCGCGATCGTCGTGGGCGGCGAAGGCTGGCACGAGGGCGTCAAGGGCATCGTGGCAAGCCGTCTGACCAACCGCTACCACGTGCCGGCGCTGCTGTTCTCGATCGAGGACGGTATCGCGCGCGGCTCTGGTCGCTCGGTGGGCAAAGTTAACCTGTTTGACGCCATCGAACGCTGTTCCGACCTGATGATTCGTCGCGGCGGACATGCCGGTGCGGTGGGTGTGACCATCGAGGCATCCAAGCTCGATGAGTTCCGCCGTCGCCTTTCCGCCGTGTTGTCCGAGCTTCCCGCCGAGGACTTTGAGGACACCGACGAGGTTGCCGCCACGGTCGACCTTTCCGAATTGAATATCGAGACCATCGAGCAGATTTCCCGCCTTGAGCCGTTTGGCCAGGGTAATAAGGTGCCGCTGCTGGCCGCCGAGGGCGTGACGATGTGTGATCGCGCCGTGGTGGGTAAGACCGGCGAGCATATGCGCTTCGTGGCGACGGATGGCGCCGCGAGTGTGCCGGCCATCATGTTTCGTGTACCGCAGATCGACAGGCTTATCAATTGCGACAGCGCCGTCGACTTGGTGTTCGAGGCCGTTGCCGAGCATTGGCAGGGTCGTGTGAAGCCCAAGCTCATGGTCAAGGATGTTCTGGTCCGCGATAGCACGCTGCCTAGCGTCGACGATCCGGCATGCGAACTTCGTCGTGGCGTGCAGCCGGCGGACTCCGATCTGCGCCTGGAGTCGCGCAAGCGCGAGACGCTCGCCCAGCTTTCCTATACCGAGCTCACGCGCTCGCTTATCCATAGCTTTATCGGATCGAACCAGCCGCACCGCGCTCAGGTTGAGGCGCTCGACGCCTTGGCCGATCACCAGAGTGTCTTGGCGGTTATGGGAACGGGCCGCGGCAAGTCGCTTATCTTCCATGTGCATGCCGCGCGTGAGGCGGTGCTTCGCGGACGTGCGAGCATCTTTGTCTATCCGCTGCGTGCGCTCGTTGCCGACCAGGCTTATCATCTCTCATCGACGATGGCCGCGCTCGGCATTGGCGTGGGCGTGCTGACCGGCGAGACCGTGGAGGCCGCACGCGATGACGTGTTCGCCGGCCTAGCTTCGGGCCGCACCGGTATCGTGCTCACGACGCCCGAGTTCCTATCTATCCACCGTGACCGCTTCGCGCGTTCGGGCCGCATCGGCTTTGTCGTTATCGATGAGGCGCATCATGCCGGTCTTGCCAAGGGCGGCGACCGCAGCGCCTATCTCGACATGCCCGATATCCTCAAAGCCCTGGGCGACCCGGTCGTTATGGCTGCGACGGCCACCGCGACGGCTCCGGTCGTGGCCGAGCTTGCCCGCGTGCTGCCGATTACCCGTACGGTGGTCGACGAGACCGTGCGCGAGAACTTGCAGCTCGAGGACGACCGCGATCTTGCGAGCCGCGAAAACCGTTTGGTGTCGATTGTGGCGACGGGGGAAAAGACCGTCATCTACGTCAATTCGCGCGACCAGTCCGTGGCGCTCGCCAAGACGTTGCGCAAGCGTGTGCCCGATTGCGCAACCCATATCGCGTTCTATAACGCGGGGCTTGCGCGTTCTGATCGCCGTCGCGTGGAGGAAGCATTCCGAGACGGAAGCCTCAGCTGCATCGTCTCGACATCTGCCTTTGGCGAGGGCGTCAACCTGCCCGATATCCGCCATGTCGTGCTCTATCACATGCCGTTTGGCGGCATTGAGTTTAACCAGATGAGCGGCCGCGCCGGTCGCGATGGCCAGCCCGCCGTGATCCATCTGCTCTATTCGTCGCGCGACGCCCGCATTAACGAGCGCCTGCTCGACTGCTATGCGCCCGAGCGCGACGAGCTCGTCACGCTCTATCGCGCGCTGCAGACCATGTGGCGCTCCAACCGCAGCAAGACGGGGGACGATTCCTTTAGCGCGAGCGATATCGACATCGCGCAGATGTGCCTTGCCATCGATGCTCGCACGCCGGTCGACGAGCGTTCGGTGGAAAGCGGCCTGGGAATCTTCGAAGAGCTTGGTTTCTGTCGAGTTTCGGGGTTTGACGACACTCGTCGTATCGCGATGGCCGAAAACCCCGGCCGCGTGCAATTGAGCAGGTCAATTCGCTATTTGGAGGGCTTGCGCTCGCGCATGGAGTTTTCGGCTTTCCGGAGCTGGGCGCTCGATTCGTGCGCTTCTGATATGCTAGCCAAAGTTAACCGCCCGATCGTACCGCGGGCCTAGGGGAAGGGGACCTCGATGGATGCCGCAGCCCGTACCGCCCATGATTCCACCCTCCAGCCGTTTTCGGAGATGGAGCACTATAAGCATGCCGATGAGCTGCCGCCCGAGATTATGGCGGACAGCTACGACAAGCTGGAGCGTCTGTGCCTCAAATATATGAATGAGGACGACTTTTCTAAGGTTGAGCAGGCCTACTGCTTTGCTGCCGAGAAGCATTGCAACCAAAAGCGGCGCTCGGGTGAGATGTACATCAACCATCCCGTCGAGGTGGCCATCATTCTGGCCGATCTCAAGATGGACTGCGATGTGGTGTGCGCCGCGCTGCTGCACGATACCGTCGAGGATACTGAGACCTCGCTCGCCGATGTTTCCGGCCTGTTTGGCGATACGGTGGCCGAGCTCGTCGATGGCGTGACCAAGCTCACCAACATCGAAGTCGACAGCATGGACGAGAAGCAGGCGCTCACGCTGCGCAAGATGTTCCTTGCCATGTCCAAGGACATTCGCGTCATCATCGTTAAACTTGCCGACCGTCTGCACAACATGCGAACGCTGGCAGCCCTGCGCGAGGATCGTCGCCTATTTAAGGCTCGCGAGACCATGGACGTGTACGCGCCCTTGGCCGACCGCCTGGGCATGAGCTCTATTAAGTGGGAGCTCGAGGACCTGTCCTTCTTCTACCTGGAGCCCGATGCCTACCAGCGCATCGCGCGCATGGTGGCGGAGTCGCGCGAGGTCCGTGAGCGCTACCTTGCCGAGACCATCAAGACACTCACCGACGAGCTCAACCGCATTGGCCTGGAAGGCTTCCAGATCAACGGCCGTTCCAAGCACTATTGGTCCATCTACCAAAAGATGAAGCGCAAGGGCAAGGAGTTCTCCGAGATCTACGACCTGGTGGCGCTGCGCGTTATTACCCATTCGGTGCGCGATTGCTACTCCACGCTCGGTGCGGTGCATACGCTGTGGCACCCCATGCCTGGTCGCTTTAAAGACTATATCGCCATGCCCAAGGTCAATAACTACCAGTCGCTCCACACGACGGTCATCGGCCCCACGGCTCGTCCGCTCGAGATTCAGATTCGAACCTACGAGATGCATGAGCAGGCCGAGTACGGCATTGCCGCCCACTGGCTATATAAGAAGTCGGGCGGATCGTCTGCTTCCAAGACCAATGACGCTCAACGTTTGGACGACCAGATTAACTGGCTTAAGCACTCACTCGATTGGGCTGCGTCTGATGAGATTACCGACGCCAAGGAATACCTGCATTCGCTGAAGGTCGACCTCTTCGATCAGGAGATCTTCGTCTTCACGCCCAAAGGCGAGGTCATGGCGCTTCGTGCCGGCTCCACGCCGCTCGACTTTGCCTATGCCGTTCACACCGAGGTGGGAAACCATTGCGTCGGCGCCAAAATCAACGGTGCGGTGGCTCCGCTCACGCACGAGATCAAGACGGGCGACCGCGTTGAAATCCTGACGAACAAGAGTTCCAAGCCGTCGCGTGATTGGCTCAAGATCGTCAAGACGCCTTCGGCTAAGTCCAAGATCCGTCGCTACTTTGCCGCCGCGACTAAGGACGACGACGCTGCCGCCGGCCGCGATATGCTGGCCAAGGACCTGCGCAAGCGCGGGTATGGCATCTCCACGCCGCGCTCCACGCGTGCGCTCAATGCCGTGGCGGAGCAGTTTAACTTCAAGCAGCTCGAGGACCTGTTTGCCGCCGTCGGTGCCGGCAAGGTTGCCCCGCGCGCTGTGGGCAATAAGGTCGAGCAAATCTTGGACCCCAAGCCCGAGGAACAGCTCACCAAGGCCGAGGCTATCGCCGAGGTCGTGAAACAGCCGGCCCGCGGCTCCAACCGCAAGCCGCAAAAGCGCGGTAAGAGCGCCAGTAACGGCATTATCGTCAAGGGCGAGAGCAACAGTGGCCTGCTGGTCCGTCTGGCTCATTGCTGCAACCCCGTGACGGGCGACGATATCGTCGGCTTCATCACGCGTGGCCGAGGTGTCTCAGTGCATCGCGCCAACTGCCCCAACGTCAAGGGTCTTATGGAACATCCCGAGCGCATGATCGATGTGGAGTGGGACGGCGCTGCCGACACCCTCTTCCAGGTCGAGATCGTGGTCGAGTGCCTGGACCGCATGGGCCTGCTCAAGGACGTCACCATTGCCATTGGCGATGCAGGCGGCAATATCCTTTCCGCCGCCACCTCGACCAACCGCGAGGGTATTGCGACCCTGCGCTTTATGGTCGAGATTTCGGATGCGAGCGGCCTGGATCCGCTGCTGGCTTCCATCAGCAGTGTCGATTCGGTCTACGACGCTCGCCGTCTTATGCCCGGCGAGGGCGGAGCGCAACTCAAGCGCCGTGTGTAGGTGCGAGAGCCTCTCAGCATCATAGATATTGGTTACGTTCGAGGCATCGTTTGGTGCCTCGAGCGTATTTTAGAAGGAGGGTATGCGCATGGACGATATGACTTTGGACCTGACACCCCGAGGCACGGCTTCGATTGAGGCGCTCGTCAACGGCCCGATTCAGACCAACAGCTACGCCGTGATTTCGAATGACGAGTGCTTAATCGTCGATCCGGCGTGGGAGGGCGAGCGTCTTGTGGAGCATATCCGCACCGCGCATCCCGAGGTGCGCGTACTCGGCTCTGTCTGCACGCACGGTCATGCCGACCATGTTGGCGGGGTTGCCGGGGTTCGAGCTGTCGTTGGCGACAGCGCGCTATATGAGTTGTGCGCTAAGGACGTGACGGTACCTCGCGCAAATATCGAGGAGCAGCGCGCCATGTGGGGTATCGAGACACCCGATCCGGGTGAGCCGACGCGTTTGCTTGCCGAGGGCGATACAATCGAGGTGGGCGACGTCTGCCTGCAGGTGATCGAGGCGCCGGGGCATACGCCGGGCGGCATCGTCCTGTTCGCCGCGACCGAGCAGGGGAACATCGCCTTTGTGGGCGACACGCTTTTCCCGGGCAGCCACGGTCGTACCGATCTTTCCGGCGGTGACGAGGCGGCGATTATGCGCTCGCTCTCCAAACTTGCCAAGATGCTTCCGCCCGATACCGTTTGCTTGACGGGCCATGGCGATTCGACCACGATGGCGCGCGAACTTATGCAGAACCCGTTTATGCAGATGTAGGCTCGAAGCCGTCTTTCGAACCACGAAGACCGCTCAATCGTCAAGCTATTTTCCCCAGTGGGTCGATTCTGTGGGGCAAACGGTCAAAATTTGTCCAATCGGATGGTATTCGTGAACAAACGAACGTTTATGCTCGGGTATGTCGTGGTAAAATCTCAGGCGTTATCGGAGCAACCTTACAGGAGGTTTCTTTTATGCTCGTCAACGCAGCAGACATGCTCAAGAAGGCCGAGGCCGGCAAGTACGGTCTCGGTGCCTTCAACACCAACAACCTCGAGTGGACCCTGGCTATTCTCCAGGCCGCCGAGGAGGCCAAGTCTCCGCTGATCCTTCAGTGCACCGCTGGTGCCGCTAAGTGGATGGGCGGTTTCAAGGTCTGCGCCGACATGGTCAAGGCTGCCGTCGAGGCCACGGGCGTTACCGTTCCCGTCGCCCTTCACCTCGATCACGGTTCTTACGAGGACTGCTTCAAGTGCATCGAGGCCGGCTTCACGTCCATCATGTATGACGGCTCTCACGAGGAGACCTTCCAGCTTAACCTCGACCGCACCAAGGAGCTCGTTGAGCTTGCCCACTCCAAGGGCATGTCCATCGAGGCCGAGGTCGGCGGCATCGGCGGCACCGAGGACGGCGTGACCTCCAGCGGCGAGCTCGCTGATCCTGCTGAGTGCAAGCAGATTGCTGACCTGGGCGTCGACTTCCTCGCCTGCGGTATCGGCAACATCCACGGCGTGTACCCTGCCGACTGGGCTGGCCTTTCCTTCGTGCGCCTGGGCGAGATCAAGGCTCAGACCGGCGACCTGCCCCTCGTCCTGCACGGTGGCACCGGCATCCCCGAGGATCAGATCAAGAAGGCCATCTCCCTGGGTATCTCCAAGATCAACGTCAACACCGACCTGCAGCTCGTCTTCGCCAAGGGCGTTCGCGAGTACATCGAGGCTGGCAAGGATCAGCAGGGCAAGGGCTTCGACCCCCGCAAGCTCCTCAAGCCTGGTCGCGACAACATCGTTGCCCGCACCAAGGAGCTCATGGAGGAGTTTGGCTCCGTCAACAAGGCGTAAGCGTCGCTAAACTTCCCACCGGAAGCCCCGTCTCCCTACACTGTTTCCTTTGCGCTCACCTGGCTTCGCCAGAAGTCGCGCGACGGAATCAGCTCCGGGGAAACGGGGCCTCCTTTGTTAACTCGCTACAGGGTTACTGGGCTAAATAATTTGCCCTGGCTTCGCCAGATGTCGCCCCAAGGAAACAGTTCCGGGGGACGGGGCTTCCTTCGTTTAACGCCGCAGGGTTACTGGGCTGAATTCATTTTTAACAGGTACCGTTTATCGGTGTTGATGGTTCCTTTATTGGGGCTTTCTTTTTATCTCGCTACAATGGGCTTCAGGCGTTCTAGTGACTTGGAGTTTTGGTATGGCTGTTATTGATGTGCTGCCTTCGGATGGGAAGGTTATTGACGAAGGCCCTGTTGGTTGCTCTGTTGATGTTTGTTGTGATGATTTTCGTCATCTCGATATTGGTCTGCCGCCCGAGATTCTTCGACTTAAGGATGCCGGGTATTTGACGCAGGCTGTTGCTGCCTGCGATCGCCTTCTGGAGCAGAACCCTGAGCCTTCGCTGGCTGCTTGTGTTCGTGCCGAGCGGTATCGCATGCTCGAGACGCCGCTTCATTTTTCGGTGTCGCGTGATCGGGCCATTGCGATGATTCGCGAGGAGTGGCCAGAGTTTACCGAAGAGCAGTTTGACGACCTGATTAATCGCAAGCGTATTGACTGGCGCTTTATCGATGGCGAGCTGTTTGTTCTCGATAACTTCCTCGATTCGCTTCGCGTGTACCCCAAGGAGGTTCCGGGCCTGCGTCCCGATTCTACGGACGGCGTCGCGCTGCGTAACCGGATGCTCAGGGAGATGGAGTCGCAAAACGGGTTGGCTCGCGTCATCATGCTTAAGGCATCCGTGTCTGTCCCCGGTGCTCTGGAGGGAGAGGCTGTTCGCGCGTGGCTACCCGTTGCCGCTGCCTGCCGCCAGCAGTCTCATATCGAGGTTCTCGATATGACGTCGGAGGGGAATGTTGCCTCTGAAAACGTTTCGGCTCGTACTGCCTCTTGGGCATCTTCGACTGAACATTCATTCTCGGTGACCTATCGCTATCACATTGATGCCGCCTATTGCGATATCTATGGTGGCGCGCTCCCATCGCATCCCTGTATGGACGCGCCCCTGCCCGAGGACACCTCCGAGGACCGTCCGCACATTGCGTTTACGCCGTACCTGCGACAGCTGACGGAGTGTGTTATTGACGGGCTCGAGGATCCGCTCGATTGCGCTCGTGCTATCTATGATTACCTGACACAGCATATCGACTATCGCTATCAGCCACCGTACCTGCTTTTGGGATCTATTGCCGATGACTGTGCACACTCGCTCCGCGGCGATTGCGGTGTTATGGCACTCACGTTTATCACCATGTGCCGCATTGCGGGCGTTCCTGCCCGTTGGCAGAGCGGCCTGTATGTTGCGCCCGATTCGGTGGGGCCGCACGATTGGGCTGAGTTCTATACGCCGCAGACCGGTTGGCTCAACGCCGACGTGTCATTTGGATCTTCTGCTCGCAGGATGGGGGAGGAGTGGCGCCGCCGTCACTACTTTGGCAATCTCGACCCGTGGCGCATGGTGGCCAACAATCGATTCCAGGCCGAGTTTGTGCCTGCTTTCGATGGCATGCGCGAGGATCCCTATGACAACCAGATGGGCGAAGTCTCGGTTAACGGACGCGGATGCCGTCGGCGCGAGATGCTCCGCACGGTTGAACTCATCGAAATGCTCGAAGTTCCATTTTCGGACTAATCGGTAGAAAGCTGTGATAAACTAACTCACGCATTACGTGCCCGAGTGGCGGAATTGGCAGACGCAGTGGACTCAAAATCCACCGTTGGCAACAACGTGCGAGTTCGAGTCTCGCCTCGGGCACCATACATGCAAGCGAGCGTTCAAGGGGGTCGAGGCCCCCTTTTTCGTGTACGTAATGTGATAATGTGCGGTACGTGTTATTATTCGCAAGGCGTTGTTCCCGCAATGCCCTAAAGAGGAACCCGAGGGTTCCCACCTTTTGGCGCCAATGAGCAGCTGACTGGTCATACAACCTAGATTCCCTTCCTCATACCGAGGATGTCTATGTGTACGACCTGGTTGCAAAGAAGCGCCGGGTTATTTTTTTATGAATGGAGGTAGGGAAAATAGCTAAGTCTGATGACACCCGCATCAACGACGAGATCACTGCATCTTCGTGCCGTTTGATTGGCGTCGATGGCTCTCAGCTCGGCCTGTTCGCCATCCGCGATGCCCAGCGCGTCGCTGACGATCAGGGTCTCGACCTGGTCGAGATCGCTCCCAACGCGGAGCCGCCGGTCTGCAAGGTCATGGACTACGGTAAGTTCAAGTACCAGCAGGCCATGAAGGCCAAGGCCGCTCGTAAGAACCAGTCCAAGGTCGAGGTCAAGGAAATGAAGTTCCGACCCAAGATCGACGTTGGCGATTACGAGACCAAGAAGGGCCACGTTCTGCGTTTCCTCAAGAAGGGCGCGCGCGTTAAGATCACCATCATGTTCCGCGGCCGTGAGATGGCTCACCCGGAGCAGGGTCTTAACGTTCTCGAGCGTCTCGCCGAGGATCTCAAGCCTTACGCTACGGTCGAGTCCAAGCCTAAGATGGAAGGCCGTAACATGCTTATGCTGCTCGCCCCGATTAAGGGCGCCTTTGATGAGGATAAAGCGGCAAGCGATACCAAGTAACTAGTGTTCTGTAACCGATTAAGGAGTATTTCATGCCTAAGATGAAGTCCCACAGCGGCACCAAGAAGCGTTTCCGCAAGACTGGTACCGGCAAGCTTATGCGCGCCAAGGCTTTCAAGAGCCACATCCTGAGCAAGAAGTCCACCAAGCGTAAGCGTGGCTTCCGTCAGGAGACCGAGATCGCCGCTGCCGACCGCAAGGTCATCAAGTCGCGCCTCGCCTAAGTTCGCGTTCCCGTTTTTCGTTTTACCGTCTAGGAGTTGATAGAACATGGCACGTATTAAGCGCGCTGTTGCCGCCAAGAAGAAGCGCCGTACCGTTATGCACCGTGCGAAGGGTTACTACGGTGCCGCTTCGCGTACTTACAAGCATGCTAAAGAGCAGGTCCAGCACTCCCTGCAGTATCAGTATCGTGATCGCCGCAACAAGAAGCGCGAGATTCGCTCTCTCTGGATCACCCGCATCAACGCTGCCGCTCGCCTGAACGACATCTCTTACTCTCAGTTCATGCACGGCCTGAAGGTTGCCGGCATCGAGCTCGACCGCAAGGTCCTGGCTCAGATGGCCTACGAGGACATCGAGTCCTTCAACGAGCTGGCTGCCATTGCCAAGAAGGCTCTCGAGGCCTAATAGATTCTGTTGAATCGCCAGGGGAGTGTCGCACTGTGCGCGACACTCCCTCTTTTTTATCGAAAGCGCTGGTTTACAAAGCAAAAAGCGCGGGTAGAAAAACACTTACAGGTGACCGATCTTTATATGTCTCTTAACCGAAGGGTCATCATCTGATACGTGCGGTCTTGCTGCACTCGACTTTCTACTTCCAATATAGAAAGCCATAGATTGTGTAGGACTTGTGAAGAGTGGAATTGACGTCCCACATCGCTTCGCGGTCTGGCAATATATCTCCTTGCCGCGCGGCCCAGTCGAACCGGGAACCAGCGCAGGCGTGCACCTTGAGAACCGGATACTGCGAGGATGGACACACCAGTTGTGTCGC
>USSM01000007.1 GCA_900557455.1 uncultured Collinsella sp.
GACAGGGGTGGGGAAAGGTGTTGAAAAATGGGGCGGTTCCCCATATTATTAATGACGTCGACAGGCGGGGTGGTTCCCCGCGTACGTGCCATCTGAGTAACCGAGGGGAGGGCGCACATGGGAATGACTGGTGCATACGAGCGCAATCTCGATGCAAAAGGTCGTCTGTCCCTGCCTGCACCCCTTCGCGAGGAACTTGGAGAGCACGTTCGCGTGTTCAAAGCCCTGGATGTCGATGCTCTGTACGTGTTCTCTGCCGAGGCCTTCGATAAGTGGGTCGAAGGACTCTTCGCGGGTCGCGAGGGCCACGAGGGTTTTAACCCGCGTGACATCAACGACCAGAAGCTCATGAGGGCGATCAACAAGCGTACCACGTCGATGGATGTGGACAGCGCCGGTCGTATCGGTCTTTCTGAGTCTCTCCGCAAGCAGGCGAACCTCGACCGCGAGGTCACGGTTGTGGGCAACTACGACCACCTTGAGGTTTGGGACCGCGCCGCGGCCGATGAGGACGATGACGACGAGGCCCTGCTTGACCTCTTCTTCTCGTAAGGGCAAGGCACGAGTAACGGATGGAGCGTGGGATCTTGACACAAGAATATCGGCATGAACCTGTCATGCTCGGCGAAGTGCTTGAGTCGCTGCAGCTAAAGAGCGGCTCCGTTGTCTGCGATTGCACCCTTGGCGGTGCCGGCCATTCGGTAAAGATGGCCGCGCAGGTGGGGGAGACGGGCCTTTTGCTCGGCGTCGATCAGGATGACATGGCCCTCGAGGCCGCTGGCGCCCGTCTGGACCGCGAGGTTCCCGGCGTCCCGCACCAGCTGCTGAAGGGCAACTTCGGCGACTTGGACGAGCTGCTTTGCTCGGCCGAGGTGCCTGGGGTCGATGGCTTTCTGTTTGACTTGGGCGTTTCGTCACCGCAACTCGATATCCCTGGCAGGGGCTTTTCGTATAACGAGGATGCCCCATTGGACATGCGGATGGATCCGGGTAATAACACCTTAAACGCAGCTGAGGTCATCAATACCTATAACGAACACGACCTCGCCCGGATTCTACGCGTCTATGGCGAAGAGAAGTTCGCCTCGCAGATTGCGCGCGAGATTGTGCGCCGTCGCGAGCAAGAACCGATCGAAACTACAGGCCAATTTGTCGAGATCATCAAGGCTGGCATTCCGGCTGCCGCTCGTCGGCATGGTGGGCACCCGGCCAAGAAGAGCTTCCAGGCCATTCGCATCGAGGTCAACCACGAGCTCGATGTGCTCGAGAGGGGGCTTGATGCCGCCACCAGGTGGCTCAACCCGGGCGGACGCATCTGCGTCATCTCGTATCATTCGCTCGAGGACCGTATCGTAAAGAACCACTTTAAGGAGATGAGCCAGGGGTGCACGTGCCCGCCGGAGATTCCGGTGTGCGTGTGTGGCAACGTGCCGATACTCAAGGTCATCACCCGCAAACCCTTGGTTGCCCAACCCGATGAGGTTGCGCGCAACCCTCGGGCGAGATCAGCCAAAATCCGCGTGGCGCAGCGCCTGTAGGCGCGACCGAGCAAAATTGGACCTCCCGCTCGCACCATAAACGAAGCTTAAACACACTACCAACGTACTCGGGATGGGAGGCGGCATATCATGGGCTATAACACCTCAAACGCAGCACTCGCCTATGATATGAACGCCATGCCCGCCTACCGCGAGGCACCGCAGGCGCCCGTTGCCCCTCGTGAGCAACGCACGCCGCGTTTTGATGTCTACACGGGCGCGGGCCGTCAGGCAAACCAGGCGGTAAGCCCGGTTTTCATGAGCGTTCTTAAAACGGTTTGCATCATCGCGGCTGTCTTCATGACGATCGGTGTCGCCCGCGTGGCACTTGCCGGTGTCACGGCCCAGGTGCTCAACGGCAACGCAGAGCTTGCCAGCACGCTCGAGAAGGCGACCGACGAGAGTTCTAACCTTGAGGTCATGCATTCGGTCTATGGTGCCGACACACGTATTCGCGATCTTGCGGGCGCCTATGGCATGGTGGAGCCCAGCGAGAGCGTTACGCTTGACTTTTCGCAGGATGCAGCCGCGGGCGCTAGCTCGACTGCGGCCGCTCAGTAAATAAGACGGTAGCTGAGTATGACAAATGACTATCGCCGCGGTTCCGACGGGGACCACGGGTCTGGACGTCCCTCCTCGCGGGGACGTTCTGGTTATCAAGGAACGGGTCGGCCATCTTACAACGCGGGGCCGTCCTATGGCAACGACCCTGCGTCGCGTCTTCGTGGCTCGGGCGGACCTCGGGTACGCAATACGGGCGCGCGCAAGGGGTCGTCGTCTGAATGGGTTACGGGAACGCCGCTGCCTCGCCGCGATGTCGTTATGGGCTGTATCGGGGTTGGCCTTGCCGCGGGCGTCTTCCGTCTTGCCGAATACCAGATCGTGAATGCTGACAAGCTGCGCGAGCGCGCGGACGCGCGTCGTCTGCTTTCACAGACGCTCTATGCCAAACGTGGCACTATCTACGACCGCAACGGCAACGTGCTGACGTCGTCAGTCGAATGCCGCAATGTTGCCGTGAACCCTCAGCTTGTCGAGGACGTCGACAAGACGGTCTCGGCGCTGGTCAAGGCCACCGGTATCGATAAAAAGACCTGTCGCAAGCTGGTACTGTCTGATGGTTCCTGGGTGTATATCAAGCGCCAGGTCGACGAGGATGACGCTGCCGCCCTGGAAAAGAAGAATCTACCCGGCGTGCTCTTTGAGCAGGCGATGAAGCGGGTTTACCCGTATGGAAACCTGGCTTCTCAGGTGCTGGGCGTCGTGAACGTGGACAACGCTGGCCTGACTGGACTCGAAAAACAATACGATGAGCTTCTGACCGGAACGAATGGCTCTCTTGTGCGCGAGCGCGCAAGAGATGGCGGCTACATCGCGGGCGGTGCCTATAAAAAGGTTGCCGCGATCGATGGCGTGGATATCGTGACGACGATCGACGTCAACATTCAGCGCGCCGCGGAAGATGCCTTGGCCGAGGCGGTCGAGAAGACGAAGGCCAAAAACGGGTCGGCCCTGGTGACCGACCCGACGACTGGAGAGATCCTGGCCGCCTGCTCGTATCCGACCTACGACCAGACCAATTTGGAAAACGCCAAGACCGAGGACATGAACCTTCGTCTGGTGACGGATGCCTACGAGCCCGGCTCGGTCTTTAAGACGCTGGTTGCGGGCGCCGGATTTGATTTGGGCGTTGTGCGCCCGAGCACATCGTTTGAGGTTCCCGCGAGTATCAAGGTGGGCGACGATACCGTTACCGATGCCGACAAGCGTGACTACACCATGACAATGGACGTACGCGAGATGATGCGCCGTTCGTCCAATGTCGGTTTTGTCCTGGTGGGGCGCAAGATCGGTGCCGATGATTTTGCCACCTATGTGGACAAGTGGGGTATCGGTCATAGCTCCGGTGTCGATTTTCCGGGTGAGAGTCTGGGCATCGTCAAGGAGCGCGACCAGTACGATGGTGCCACCTTGGGTGCTATGAGCTTTGGCCAGGCGCTGTCCGTCTCGCCGATTGAGGTCGCACGTGCCGTGGGCGGCATCGCGAACGGCGGCGTGATGATGACTCCGCACTTCTATAAGTCGAGCAAGGGCGATGAAAAGGATTGGGGCGAGGGGGATCGCGCGATTTCCGAGGAGGCCGCCTCGCAGGTGACATCGTGTATGCAGACGGTCGTTGCCGAGGGAACGGGCGTTGGCGGCGCGGTGGACGGCTACGACGTGGCGGGCAAGACCGGTACGGCCGAGCGCGCCGATGAGAACGGCGGCTACCTCAAAGAGAACTACATGTCGTCTTTTATGGGGTTTGCCCCGGCGCAGTCGCCCAAGGTCCTGTGCTATATCACCCTTGACGGAACCCCGTCAGGCTCCGATGCCGCCGCAGTGCCGTTCCAGTCCATTATGGCCAGTGCGCTTGACGTGTTGGGTGTCCCGCGCACCAAGTAGGGGGTTACTATCTATGAAATGGCCAGTCGGTTAATCCGGGTTGTTCACACGCCCTGCACCACGCGTAGGCGGCGCTGGGATACAATACGCCGATAGCATTATTAGGTTTACAGGGGAGCTGCAATGATAGAGATCGCCGTCAACAATCTCGCGGCCGCAACAGGGGCCCGAACCGTGACGGGAGAAGCCGATCGGGTATGCCGCGGTTGCGTTATCGACTCGCGCCAGGTTGAGGAGGGCACGATATTCGTCGCCTTCCCGGGTGAAAAGGTCGACGGCAACGACTTTGCTTCCCGTGCCATCGAGTCGGGTGCCGGCGCCGTAGTGATGACGCGCGAGCCCGATGCCGAGCTGCTTTCGCTGGCCCATGAGAAGGGCTGCGCCATCCTGCATACCGATGACCCCGAGGAGTTTTTGCTGCGCCTGGCTCACGCTTATCGTTTGGAGCTTGGCTGCCTGGTAATTGGCATTACCGGCTCTATCGGCAAGACGACAACCAAGGACGTGCTCGCCGCGGTGCTCGCCAAGCGCTATCGCGTTTGGGCAACCAAGGGTAACTACAACAACCTGATCGGTATGCCGCTCACGGTGCTGGCGGCCCCTGCCGACACCGAGGTTCTGGTGCTCGAGATGGGCATGAACCATTTCCACGAGATTGAGCGCATGTCTCAGTCCGCCAATCCCAACCTTGCCATTGTGACCAAGATCGGCACCTCCCATATCGGTATTCTGGGCAGTCGCGAGAATATCGCTCGTGCCAAATCCGAGATTGTTGGCGGCATGTGCGCCGCCGGAGACCTTCTCCCGTTGCTGGTTTTGGGTGGTGAGGACGACTTTACCCCGTTCATCCGCGACACCTTTGCCGCCCCTGCGGGCGTCGACGTGATGCTTGCGGGCGTCTCGGACGACGATGAGGTCCGTGCGTGCGACATTCGCATTGATGACGAGGGACGCCCGGTCTTTACGCTCGATTTTGGCTTGGGCGAGACTATCGACACACTGCTTGCCATTCCCGGCGCGCAGTCCGTTCCCAATGCCGTCAAGGCCGCGGCGGTTGCCTATCGTCTTGGCGTGACGCCCGAGCAGATCGATGCCGCCTTTAGGGGTCTTACGATTACCGGGCATCGCCAGGAAATCAAGCGCGCCAAGAGCGGCGCTCGCGTCATCGACGACTCATATAACGCCAGTGCCGAATCGATGGCAGCCGGCCTCGACCTGCTGTGTTCGCTTTCGTGCACGGGTTCGCGCATGGCGGTTCTGGGCGAGATGGGCGAGATGGGCGACGAGGCTCCTCGCATGCATGAGCTGGTGGGCGCCTATGCGGCGGCCAAGAAGCTCGATATGCTCGCATGTGTCGGCGGTGAGCTTGCCCAGCGTATGGCCGAGGCCGCGCGCATGATGGGTATGGATGAGGACCGCATTCAGGTGTTCTCCGACTATCAGCAGGTGCTCGACCGTATGGGCGGCGCTCTTGAGCAGCATGATGTCGTGCTGGTCAAGGGCTCACGCTTCGTTGAGCTCGATCGCTTTGTGGAAGGTGTGTGCTAGTCCATGTTCGGCAATCCTTCGTATCCTACGTACCAGGCATTTTTGGGATTGGGCATCGCCGCCGTCATCGCGATGCTGCTTATGCCGTGGTGGATTAAGCTCCTGAAGGTCGAGGGCATCGGCCAGCAGGTTCGCGCCGATGGCCCCAAGCGTCACCTGATTAAGCAGGGCACGCCCACCATGGGTGGCGCCATCATCCTGGTTGCCGTTTCGCTGACCTGCCTTTTGATGGGAAAGCTCACCACCGAGCTCGTGCTTGTGCTGCTCGCCACGCTGGCAACCGGCGTTCTTGGCCTCATCGACGACCTGACTTCTGTCACGCACGGCCGCTCGCTCGGCCTGACGCCTCACGCCAAGATGATTGGCCTTACCCTCATCTGCGTTACCTTTACCGTGCTTGCTGTCAACTGGTGCGGCGTCGCCCCCGAGATTCGTTTCCCCGGTGGCCTGACGATCGACCTTGGTGTGCTCTCGACCACCATTTGCGGCCTCTCTTTTCCGTGGCTCTACCTTGTCTTTTGCTGGCTGATGATCGCGGGCCTTTCCAACGCCGTAAACCTCACCGACGGCTTGGACGGTCTTGCCGGCGGCACCTCCATGATCGCCATGCTGGCCATGGCTGCCATGGCGTTTTTGCACGGCGATGTGAACCTGTCCATCTTCTGCACGGCGTGCGCCGGCGCCTGCCTGGGCTTTTTGTGGTTCAATTGCTATCCGGCGAGCATCTTTATGGGCGATACCGGCTCGCTTGCCCTGGGTGCCGCTTTTGCCTGCACCTCCATCATGACCAACACCGAGGTCGTTTCCCTCATCATCGGCGGTCTGTTTATCGTCGAGACCCTGTCGGTCATGATCCAGGTTGTCTATTTCCACTTTACGCACAAGCGCGTCTTCCTTATGGCGCCCATTCATCATCATTTCGAAAAGAAGGGCTGGGCCGAGACCAAGGTCGTCATCCGTTTTTGGATTGTCGCCGTGGCCTTCGGAGCCCTGGGCCTCGCGTTGTTCTTCCAGTTGGGATAGTGGTCTTTCATGCCTCTTGCTGATGTCTTTAGCCTGCTCGTTTTGGGCCAGGGTAAGTCCGGTCTTGATGTCGCTCGCTGGGCGCTTGCACATCCTGAGCGCGTGAGTGCCGTTACCGTTTACGGTGGCGGCACGTCCGAGCCCAACGATGCCACGCGCTCGCTCGAGGCGCACGGGGCATCGTTTGTCTACAGAACCGAGCAGGTCGAGGGCGCGTTTGATGTATGCGTGACGTGTCCGGGCATCTCGGAGTTCTCGGCATTCTTTAAGGCTGGCCGTGATCACGCTGCCCAGATTATGGGTGAGCCCGAGTTTGCCTACCGTCTGTCTCCCCAAAATTGGATTGCCATTACGGGCACCAACGGCAAGACGACCACCACGTCGCTGACCGATTACCTGCTTAAGGCAGCGGGCGAGGCGAGCGTTGCTGTCGGCAACATTGGCGAGCCTCCGGTGAACGAGATCGATGGCCGTGCGCATAACGAGTGGTTTGTGGCGGAGCTTTCGAGCTATCAGATCGCAACGACCCAGGAGCTTCACCCCCGTGTGGCGGTGCTGCTCAACATTACCCCCGATCATCTGGGCTGGCATAAGAGCCATAAGAACTATGCGCTCGCCAAGATTAAGCTCTTCGAGAATATGGTCGACGATGACCTGGTGATTGTTGATGTCGAGGATGCCGGTATCCACGAGTTCGATGAGTACATCTATGTTCCGGGCCGTCGCATCTGCAAGGTTGCTTTTGACGAGCCTGCGGGCGAGGACGCCGCATTTGTGCGCGATGGCAAGATGGTCATTCGCCTGAAGGGCGTCGAGACCCCGCTCGTCGATACGTCCGAGCTTAAGATTTCGGGCCATCACAATGTAATCAATGCCCTGTGTGCTGCCACGGCGGCCCTGACGGTCGGCGCCGATGTTGACGGTGTGTGTCGCGGCCTGGTCTCGTTCCAGCCGCTGGAGCACCGCGTTGAGCCCTGTGGCGAGATCGATGGCGTGCGCTATGTTAACGATTCCAAGGCAACGAACACCGATGCGGTCGAAAAGGCCCTGACGGCGTTTCCCGATGACGATGTGATCTTGCTGCTCGGCGGTCACGATAAGGGCACGCCGCTCGAGTCCTTTGCCCGCGTTGTGATGGATAACGTTCGCTCGGTGGTCTGCTTTGGCGACGCGCGCGAGCGCTTTACCGCCGCTATGGACGAGGCGGATGTCGACGGTGATGTCGATATCGCCCAGGCCGACGACCTGCGCGATGCCGTGGACGTTGCCCGTTCGCTCTCGAGCCGCGGCGATGTGATCTTACTGTCGCCCGCCTGCTCTTCGTTCGATGAGTTCTCGGGCTACGAGGAGCGCGGTCGCGTGTTTAAGGACTATGTGGCCCAGCTTGCCGCTGCGTCCAATACGCAAATGGAATAGGGGTTTCCGGTGAGAGAGGAGAGCCCCCGACAGAATATGAGGAGGCCCGACTCGGACCGTGCTTCCTCGCAGTGCATCACGCCGCGCGCCGGTCGTCGCACGCAGGGCATCGGCGAACGTTATATCGCCGGCGTCCCCGCACGTATCATGCGACCCCGCCTGGTCTTTTTGACCTGCCTGTTCTCGCTGGTCTGTTTTGGCCTGCTTATGGTGTACTCGGCTTCTTCAGTCGAGGCGCTTCACGAGAACGACTCCGCGACCTACTTTTTGTTCCGGCAGTTTATGTTCACTGTCGTCGGTGTTGCTGCCCTCGAGTTCATCGCGCGCGTTGCACCCGATAGCTGGTTTGGCGAAGGGGCGCTTAAACTTGCCCTTATCGCTATGATGATCTTGCTGCTTGCGGTGTTCCTCTTTGGTAGCGGCAGCCGTGGCGCTACGCGTTGGCTGAGCATTGCCGGCATTCAGTTTCAGCCATCGGAGTTTCTCAAGCCGTTTGCCATTGCCTATTCTGCCATCATGCTCGATCGCGTGTTTTCGCCCGGCGGTAACATCAATGAGTTCCTTAAGGGCATGGGCTTATATTTGGGCATATCGCTCGTCTTGATTTTTATTCAGCCCGACTTTGGCACCATCCTGATTATTCTGTTGACGATCATGTGCATGGCGCTCTTTGCCGGCCTTGACCCAAAATACATTATCGGTGCGATTCTTGCTGGCGCCGTCATCATCGTGATCGCTCTTGTCGTCGAGCCGTACCGTATGGTGCGCATTCAGGTTCTCTTGAACCCTTGGGCAGATGAATATGGAGACGGGTATCAGGCAACGCTCGCCATTATGGCGTTTGCTTCGGGCGGACTGTTCGGCCGCGGTATCGGCAACTCAACCATGAAGTACTCGTATTTGCCCGAGGCACACAACGACTACATCCTGGCCATCATTGGCGAGGAGGTTGGCTTTTTGGGGACGCTGCTGTTTTTCTTGGTGTTTGCGATGCTGATCTACTCGGCGTTTCGAATTGCCGAGCAGGCTGCCAATCGTCGCGGGGCGCTCATGGCTTCGGGCTCTGCGGTTATCCTCGCGGTGCAGTTTTTGATCAACGCGCTGGGTATTCTCAACGTGTTTCCTATGACGGGTAAGCCGCTGCCGTTCATCAGTTATGGCGGCTCGTCGATTATCGTGTCGCTCATGCTCGCCGGGCTTATTTTGCGCGTCTCGCACGAGAGCGCTCGACGCGATGAATACGATCGTCGTCGCGATAGCTTTGCCGTTATGGACGAAAGCACCGCCGGTGTTCCCCATACGCGTGGGGAGCGCTCGTCGCGTGGCGGTTTTACCGTCTTGAACGGTTTTGCTTCGGAGTCGGATGCCCGTCCGCGCTCGGCGCCGCAGAGTCGCCCGCAACGACCGACGCCGCGCAATACGGGTGGCGGATATAATCGGATCGACTTGAATTCGGACCCGTCGGCGCGCTTGCGCACCGACGACCAGGGGCCGCGCGTACGAAGGGACTACCGTGACCGATAAGATGACCGTTGCTATCGCAGCCGGCGGCACGGCGGGACATATCAACCCCGCACTCGCCTTGGCCGAGGAGCTACGTGACCGTGGCCACCACGTTGTGTTTGTGGGTCAGTCGCATAAGCTCGAGGGTCGTCTGGTTCCCGAGGCAGGGTTCGATTTTGTGCCGATTACGGTTACGGGCTTCGACCGCTCTCGCCCTTGGACGGCATTGAGCTCGCTGTGGCGTGTCTATAAGGCGAAGCGCACGCTCGGCAGCCATTTTTCTAAAGCCTGCAAGCCCGATGTCGCTATAGGTTTTGGCGCCTATGTCGAGGTCCCGCTTCTGGGCTGGTGCAAAGACGCGGGCATTCCGTATCTGCTGCACGAACAGAACTCCGTTCCGGGCCTTGCTAACAAGATGATGAGTTCGCATGCCGCCCGCGTTTGCATCTCGGTGCCGGCAGCACGTTCCGTGTTTGAGCGCGAGGGCGATCCTGACCATGTGCTCATGACCGGCAACCCCGTGCGCCGTTCTGTGATCGAGGGGGATCGGGTTCGCGGTCGCAGGGCTCTCGACGTGCCTGAGGACGCCACACTCCTGCTGGTTTTTGGCGGCTCACTTGGTGCTCAACATCTTAATGAGCGCGTGGCTTCGCTTAAAAACGAGTTGCTCTCGCGCGATAATCTCTATGTTTTGCATTCGACGGGCGCCGATGGCTTCGAGGACACCGAGCGTGCTCTTGCCCTGATGCCCGAGGAGGCGAAGCGGTATCGCGTCCAGCCCTACATCGACAATATGGGCGATATGCTGGCCGCGGCCGATTTGGTCCTCTCGCGCTCGGGCGCTTCGAGCGTTGCCGAAATCGCGGCCCTTGCCACACCTTCGGTACTGGTGCCGTATCCGCATGCGACGGCCGATCATCAGACCACCAATGCCCGCTATCTGGTCGATGCCGGTGCTGGCGTGCTCTGCGCCGATGCCGATATCGATACCCAGGCGTTTGCCGATGAGCTGCTGCATCTTATCGATGATGCGCAGGCGCGCGATGCCATGCGTCAGGCGGCTCGCGGTTTGGCCCAGGACCGCGCTGCCGTCCTTTTGGCAGACGCGGTAGAAGGATTGCGTTAGTTAGACGGGATATCGCGGGCCGCCCTCGCGCGGATGCGGTAGGTGCGGTACAGTAGACGGGTTACAGGCAGTGTTTACGCAAGGAGTACACGAGCACATGGCTGATTCCCAGACTGCAACCTCCGCACCCGATTTCAAGAGCGCCCATTTTATCGGTATCGGTGGCGCCGGCATGAGCGGCATCGCCCTCGTCCTTCACGAGCGCGGCTATGTCGTTACCGGCTCCGACCTTAAGACGTCGCGCTATATTCGCCAGCTTACCCGCGCCGGCGTGAAGGTGCATGTGGGCCATGAGGCCGCCACCATCGATGAGGTCAAGCCCGACGTCGTCGTGGTCTCTACCGCTATTCCCGAGTTCAACCCCGAGCTCGTCCGTGCGCGCGAGCTGGGTATTCCCGTGTGGCCTCGCGCCAAGATGCTCTCGGCTCTGGGCCACGGCTACACCACCGTCGCCGTCGCCGGTACTCACGGCAAGACCACGACCTCTTCGATGTGTGCCACCATGCTCGACCGCATGGGTCTGGACCCCAGCTTCCTGATCGGTGGCATTGTCGAGGGCTACGATACCAACGGCAAGAACGGCTCGGGCGACTATTTTGTCGCCGAGGCGGATGAGTCCGACAGCTCCTTCCTGTTCCTTAACCCCAATGTGGTCATCGTGACCAACGTCGAGGCCGACCATCTCGATCATTACTCGGGTATCGAGGAGATCGAGGCCACCTTCGCCAAGTTTATGAGTCTGGTGGGCGAGGACGGCACGGTCATCGTCTGTGGCGAGGACCCGCATCTGGTCGAGCTTGCCAAGTCGACGGGCCGTCATGTGCTTTCCTATGGCTTTGCCGAGACCAACGACATCGTCTGCGTGCATCCGGATGTCAAGGGCATCCAGAGCGACTTTATCGTTCGCTTTGAGGACGACACCGAGCACGCTGTCGAGATTAAGAGCAACCCCGGTCGTCACAACATGCTCAACGCCACGGCCGTCTTGACCGTCGCCCATGTCCTAGGCCTCGATATCGACGCCGCCGCTAAGGCACTTTCGAGTTTTGAAGGCGTCCGCCGTCGCTTTACCCACGTGGGCGATATCGACGGCATCACGGTGGTTGACGATTACGGCCATCATCCCACCGAGATCAAGGCGACGCTCGCTGCTGCCTCTTCGCTGGGCTACAAACATGTCGACGTCGTGTTCCAGCCGCACCGCTATTCGCGCCTGCAGGCTCTGTGCGATGACTTTGCCGACGCATTCGCCAATGCTGACAAGCTGCTGTTGATTGACGTGTTCTCTGCCGGCGAGACGCCCATCCCGGGTGTCACGTCCAAGATGCTTGCCGATACCGTGCGCGCCAAGCATCCCGGCAAGGAGGTCGTGTACTGCTCGAGCCGTCTTGAGCTCAATGAGGAGCTCGAGAAGATGGTGGGCGAGGGCGATTTGCTGCTTACCATGGGCGCCGGCGACGTCACGACGGTCGGCCCCGAGTTCATCGAGTATCTGACTGCCAAGAAAGACGCTTAAACCCCATGGGTCTGTTTAACGCCGTCATGGCGCTTTCGGGCATGATCGATACGGACGTAATTGAGGATGAACGCCTCGCGCGCCATACGAGCTATCGTATCGGCGGCAAGGCGGACCTCTTTGTGACGTGTCACAGCTATCATGCCTTGCGTCGCGCCGTGGCGGTGCTCGATCGTGAGCAGGTGCCGTGGGTCATTATCGGCAAGGGATCTAATCTGCTTGTTGCCGATGCAGGCTATCGCGGCGCCGTCATTTCGTTGGGGCGTGAGTTCCAGCGTACGGTTGTCGCCGAAGACGGTTGTACGCTGACGGTCGGTGCGGGCGTAATATTCGCTCGCCTAGTCAACGACGCGCTGTCGCGCAGCCTTTCGGGCCTTGAGTTTGCGGTCGGTATTCCCGGCTCCGTTGGCGGCGCCGTGTCCATGAATGCCGGCACGCGAACCGAGTGGATTGGCTCGCTGGTCGAAGATGTCGTTACGTTTGACCCGAGCTCCGGCATCAAGCATTACGCGGGCTCGGAGATCGCTTGGGGCTACCGTGAATGCAGCCTGCCGCGTAACGAGATCATTCTGGAATGCGTGCTCAAGCTCAAACCTGCGCCCAAGGCCGATATCCGTGAACGTATGGAGCGGTACCTGACGCGGCGTAAGCGCACACAGCCCATGGGCTGTGCATCCTGCGGGTCGGTATTTCGCAACCCGCCCGATGCGAGCGTGGGCAAGCTTATCGAGGATTGTGGATTAAAGGGTTTTTCGGTTGGCGGCGCGGAAGTTTCGCCCGTACACGCTAATTTTATCGTTAATAACGGAACCGCCTCGGCCGATGACGTGGCCGCGGTTATCAGACATGTGCACGGAAAGGTGAGGGAGGCGTATGGCATCGAGCTCAGACCGGAAGTTAAATTCCTCGGCTTCTAGAGCATCGAAACCAACCTTCCGCCGCGCCGGAGGGCGTTCCGGCGCACCGTCTCAGCCTCAACGTAAGTCCGTTATGCCTTCTAAGCCTGCTGGGTCCGTGCGGCCTGCCAAGCGTTCGACTGTCGGTTCGCAGCTTGGCGGACGCCCCGCGGCCAAAAATGTTGCTCGTCCGGTGGCACGTCCCTCGGTGACGCCCAAACCGGCGATGGGCGCCATACCTTCTCGCCCCATAGCGTCGCCCAAGCCCTCGTTGGGGGCAAAGGTGACGCGTCCCGGTCGCGCGCTGGGTGCATCTAAGCCACGTATGCTGACGTCGGTGTCGGCCTCCGCAAAACCGCAATCGGGCAAAAAGGGCTCTAATCCGTTGTCATCGATCGGCGCCCTGGCAAATCATGCGGCGGGTGCCGCTTCTGCCGTTAAGGGCAAGGGCAAAATCGCGGGCGGCATCCTTGCCGCTCTGGCAGTGCTTGCAGTCGTTGCCGTCGTCGTCATTAACTCTGGCCTGTTCGCCGCTACCGATATTCAGATCCAGGGCAGCGAGCATGTGACCAAGCACGATGCCATCCAGCTGATCGATCTGCCCGAGGACACGTCGCTGTTCAATGTGAATCCCGACCAGATCACCGAGGGCCTCAAGCAAAATCCGTGGGTTTCGGGCGTGGATGTTCAGCGTCAATTTCCCCATACGCTCATCATCACGCCGACGGAACGCAAGGTTATCGCAATTGCCTACATTAGCTCCGACGATCTTGCATGGGCGATCGGGGACGATGACACATGGATTGCACCGCTGTCTACCTCGGTCGATGTTGACGACCAGGGCAATGTCATCACAACGGGGGAGGGTGCCAACACCCTAAACGGCATCGATGCCGCCCTGGCGCTCGCCAAACATTACGGAGCCGTGCTGCTGACCGATGTCTCGGCCGATGTCGCGCCGGTTTCGGGGCAAGCGGTAAATTCCAAGGCGGTCAAGGCCGGCCTGGATTACGTCCGCGGATTCTCGAGCGAGTTCCTGGGCCAGGTCAAGGATATTTCCACGCCCTCGGTCGAGGCCATCTCGGCGAATCTCGATAACGGTATCGAGGTGTCGCTCGGAGATTCGGATGACATTGCCAAAAAGGAGCGTATTGTTACCAAGCTGCTTTCGCAGGTGGAGGGCGTGACGTATATCAACGTTCGATCTCCTGGCAACTATACGTTTAGGAACGCACCGACCTCGTAGCGTCTTCTGGCCTTTGTTGACGGGGCATACCGCGCCGTTTATCTGGTTTGTTTGGTTTTCACCGTCAATTATTTGACTGATACGTTCATAATGTGCAAACATAATACGGTTTACCTTTGCATTTACTTTCAACTTGAAGGTTAATGTGCGCAGGGGTCAACCCATGCTATGGCAATAACCTTTGTTCGGAGGACCGACATGCACGAGACAGAGATCAACAACTACCTTGCCGTCATTAAGGTGGTCGGCGTCGGCGGCGGCGGTACCAACGCGGTCAATCGAATGATCGAAGAGGGTATCCGCGGCGTCGAGTTTGTTGCCATCAACACCGATGCTCAGGCACTCGCGATCTCTGATGCCGATATCAAGGTGCACATCGGCACCGACCTGACCCGCGGCCTGGGCGCTGGCGCCAACCCCGAGGTCGGCCGTAAGGCCGCCGATGAGTCCCGCGACGACATCGCCGAGGCGCTCGCTGGCGCCGATATGGTGTTCATCACCTGCGGCGAGGGCGGCGGCACCGGTACCGGCGCTGCCCCCATCGTTGCCGATATCGCGATGAACGAGGTCGGCGCGCTGACCGTCGCCGTCGTGACCAAGCCCTTTACGTTTGAGGGCCGCAAGCGCAAGAAGAGCGCCGAAGAAGGCATTAAGACGCTTTCCGACTGCGTCGACACCATGATCGTTATCCCTAACGACAAGCTGCTTGACATCGCCGAGAAGAAGACCACCATGCTTGAGGCCTTCGCAATCGCCGATGGCGTCCTTTCCCAGGGCACCCAGGGCATCACCGATCTCATCACCGTCCCCGGTATCATCAACCTGGACTTCGCCGATGTTAAGACCATCATGAAGCAGGCCGGTACCGCCATGATGGGTATCGGTACCGCTTCTGGGGACACCCGTGCCGTCGACGCTGCCCAGCAGGCTATTTCCAGCCCGCTGCTCGAGAGCTCCATCGATGGCGCTACGCGCGTCCTGCTTTCCATTGCCGGTTCCAAGGACCTGGGCATCCAGGAGATCAGCGACGCCGCCGACGTTGTCGCCAACGCCGTCGACCCCGAGGCCAACATCATCTTCGGTACCGTTGTCGACGAGTCCCTGGGCGATCAGGTGCGTATTACCGTCATCGCTACGGGCTTCTCCGACTCCAACGTCAACCGTCAGGACGAGCTCTTCGCTGCACAGCAGTCCCAGAGCAAGGCCGCTGCTTCTACCGAGCCGCAGCGCACCGCTCCTGCCACGAGCCCGGCTCAGGCTGCCCCGACTCGCAACGTCGGTGGTACCGAGCTCCCCAACTTTGGCAACGACCAGTTTGAGCTTCCTGACTTCCTCAAGCGCGGCAGCTTCTAGTTCGTTTTTCTCAGCGACCTGTATGGGGTGCGTCCGATTGGGCGCACCCTTTTTGTTGTGTTTTGCCTTTGTAAACGAAAGCCTCCAATCTCCTTACGTTCCCCTTACGTTTAGCCCCTACCGCTGCGGGTATCCTTTTGATGAAGTATGGCAGCCGTGTGGCACGGACTGCTGCGGCGTCGCCGCGATACTTGTGTTATTAGGAGGCTTTAGTATGGCAGCACGTGCGGACAGCGTTTCGCGTGTCGACCATGATGGAGTTACGTTGGTAGAGGGCGCGACGCACGATGTTCGCTTTGCTTTTACCGAACGCGCCGGCGGTGTTTCCGAAGATGCGTACTCCTCACTCAATCTGGGCTCGCATGTTGGCGATGACCCCTTTGCCGTTCAAGAAAATCGTCGCCGCGCACTCGAGGCCTTGGGTGCCGCCGAGTGCGAGCACAACCTGCTTGTTCCCAATCAAGTACACGGTGACCATGTCGTGACGGTGACCTCGAACGGTGCTGATGATCTCGAGAACATTCGCGAGCAGATTGCCGAGGGCTGCGATGCCATCGTCTGCATGGCCCGTGAGGTACCCGTGATGCTCTGCTTTGCCGATTGCGTTCCCGTGGTGCTGGTGGCTCCCGGCGGCTTTGCCGTGGTGCACTCTGGCTGGAAGGGCACGATTGCGCGCATTTCCGCCAAGGCGTGCCAAGCGCTCTGCGAGGCGGCTGGCTGCAAGCCGGACGACATCTCTGCCTACATTGGGCCCCATATCCTGGGCGACGAGTACGAGGTGTCCCAAGAACTTATGGATCGCTTTGCCGCCGAGTTCGCGTGCATCGATGCCTCTGCTTCTCGTATGCTCGATCTTTCCGCCGCCATTCGCGAGGCGCTGATGGACGCCGGCGTCGAGGCGAGCAGCATTGTGGACACCAAGCTTTCCACCGTTCGTCAGAACGACCGCTTTTATTCCTACCGCAACGAGGGCGGCACCTGTGGGCGCCATGCTGCGATCGGCGTGATGCTATGAGAAAGATCGCATCGGTCCTGAGTGCTGCAGTGCTTACGCTCACGCTGTGTGCTTGCTCCTCGGGATCTTCCACATCTTCTATTACCGTGGCCGGCTCGACCACGTGCCTTCCCATTGCCGAGATCGCAGCCGAGGGCTTTAAGGAAGAGGCCGGCATTGACGTGCTCGTCTCCGGCCTTGGCTCCTCTGCGGGTATCGAGGCCGTCAGCAACGGCACGGCCGACATCGCCAGCTCGTCTCGTGGCCTCAATGCCGACGAACAAGACCTTGGCCTGACCCCGATCGTAATCGCGCACGACGGCATCGCAGTCATCGTGAACGACGACAACCCGGTCGACAATCTCTCGACCGAGCAGCTCCGCGATATTTACGCCGGCAAGATCACCAACTGGAAGGAAGTCGGCGGAGAGGACCTGAAGATTCAGGTTATCAACCGCGACGAGGCGTCCGGTACGCGCGAGGCCTTCCGTACCATCGTGATGGACGGCACGCCGTTCGATCGCCGCTCGGCCGTTCTTTCGGGTACGGGCCAAGTGCGCGACGTCGTGTCCCGCTCGCATGGCGCCATTGGCTACATCTCGCTGGGTTTTGTCGAGAGCCTCAACGCCACGACCTCGGTTAAGGCCGTTTCGGTCAACCATGTCGAGGCATCCGAGAAGACGGTCGCAAGTGGCGGCTATCCCATCTCGCGCGACCTTTACTTCTTTGTGAAGGGTACGCCTTCGCATCAGGCGCAGGACTACATTGACTATGTGACGTCCGAGAAGATGGACAAGCAGATTCGCGAGGCGGGCTTTATTCCCGTCACCAACGACGGAAAGGGGAGTGAGTAGCGTGGAAGCACAGGAAACCCCCCAGATTGAGCAGGAGGCTCAGACGCCCAAAAAGCGTGAGTTGGCGTTGGTGTCGCGTAGCACCTATCTCAAGGAGAAGGCGCTGCAGTGGATCTTCTTTGCCTGCGCGTTCTTGGCGGTCGTCACCGTTATCCTGATCTTTGTCTTTACCACGTACTCGGCGCTGCCCGTCTTTACCGACATCGGCCTGGCGGACTTCTTTAGCTTTACGTGGGCGCCATCCGAGGGTCACTACGGCATCATGTCGCTGCTGGCGGGCTCTGGTCTGGTGACGGTCGGTGCGCTCGCCATGGGCGTGCCCCTGGGTGTGGGCACGGCTGTATATCTGGTCGAGATCGCCAGCAAGCGCGTGCGCAGGCTCATCAGCCCCGCCGTCGACCTGCTGGCGGGCATCCCCTCCATCATCTACGGCTTCTTTGGCATGGTCATCATCCGCCCGTTTATCGCGCAGCTGACCGGCGGTCTTGGCTTTGGCGCGCTGACGGCGTGGTTTGTGCTTGCCATCATGATCGTTCCCACCATTACCACGCTCACGATCGATGCCCTCAATTCCATCCCCATGGGCATTCGCGAGGCGTCCTATGCCATGGGTGCCACCAAGTGGCAGACCATCTACAAGGTCGTGCTGCCTGCAGCCAAGCTGGGCATTGTCGATGCAATTGTCTTGGGTATGGGGCGTGCCATCGGTGAGACCATGGCCGTGCTGATGGTCGTGGGCAACGCCCCGGTCATTCCAGATAGCATCTCGAGCCCCATCTCGACGCTCACGAGCCAGATCGCACTCGACATGAGCTATTCCTCGGGCCTGCATCGCTCGGCTCTGTTTGGCATGGGCGTGGTCCTGTTTATCATCTCAGCTGCACTGGTGGGTATCGTTCGCCTGATTTCAAAGAAGAGGGGGTAGGCTATGTCCGATTCCGTTGACACGACGGTCGATACGACATCGTCGCGCGAGCTCATCAAGCGTGCCCTTTCCCATGGCAAGAAGGGCCGCATCAACAAGGACCTGTCCAACAAGATTATGCTCGGCGTGTTTCGCGCCGCGGCCTATATCACCACCCTGGTGTTGCTTGCCATCATCGCCTATGTGGTCATCAACGGTCTTCCGCATATCTCGCTCGACTTTATCTTCGGCTGGCCGCAGGGCGTAAACGCCGAGGGTGGCATCTGGCCCACGATCGTCTCGACCATCTACGTGACGGCGCTCGCCATGCTCATCTGCACGCCGGTTGCCGTCTTGGCTGCGGTCTATCTGGCCGAATACGCCAAGCAGGGCAAGGTCGTCGACATCATTCGCTATGCTGCCGATGCCCTGGCCTCGGTGCCTTCCATCGTTATGGGCCTCTTTGGTTACGCCTTGTTTGTTGAGGCCATGGGCCTGGGCCTTTCGATGGTTTCGGCCGCTCTGGCGCTGGCGCTTCTGATGCTGCCCATCGTCATGCGCACCACCGAGGAGGCAATTCGCGCCGTTCCGCGCTATATCCGTTGGGGCGCATATGGCCTGGGCGCCACCAAGTGGCAGGTCGTCTCCAAGATCGTGCTTCCTTCTGCCTTTGGCCGCATTGCCACCGGCATCGTCCTTGCCATCGGTCGCGCCATCGGCGAGACCGCGGTGGTGCTCTACACCATGGGTCAGGCCATCAATCTGCCGATCTCGCCGCTCGATTCCGGTCGTCCCATGACCGTTCACCTCTATTTGCTTGCCAACGACGGCATCAACATGAACGCAGCCTACGGCACTGCGCTTTTGCTGATGGCGATTATTCTGGCCTTCAACCTGTTTGCGCGTTATCTGTCGCGCAAGCGCCGCTAGTTAAGGAGTCCCATGTCCGTCTATCAGTCCGCTCCCACGCCGGAGCAAGCGGCCATCACAGCCAAGGATTTCAACTTTTGGTACGGTGACTTTCATGCGCTGACGGGGCTCGACCTCAACATCGCCAAAAACGCCATCACCTCGTTTATCGGTCCTTCGGGCTGTGGTAAATCGACGTTTTTGCGCTGCATCAACCGTATGAACGACCTTATCGAGGGTACTCGCGTCGAGGGCACCATGACACTCGACGGCAACGATATCTATGCCGAGGGCGTCGACCCGGTCGACCTTCGTCGCCGCGTGGGCATGATTTTTCAGCAGCCCAACCCGTTTCCCAAATCCATCTACGAGAATGTCGCTTTTGGCCCTCGTCTGCAGGGCGTGACTAGCAAAAGCGACCTCGACGACATCGTGGAAGAATCGCTCAAGCGCGCCAACCTCTGGAAAGAGGTATCCAATCAGCTCAACAAGGATGGTTTGGCGCTCTCGGGCGGTCAACAGCAGCGTCTGTGCATCGCGCGTGTGCTTGCGGTGCAGCCCGATGTCCTTCTGATGGACGAGCCCTGCTCCGCCATCGACCCCACGTCCGTATCTAAGGTCGAGGATCTGATGGCCGAGCTGGCGCCCGAGATGACGATCATCATCGTCACGCATTCTATGCAGCAGGCCGCTCGCATTAGCGACTACACCGCATTTTTCTTGCAGGAAGTTGCCGGTGAGCCCGCCACGCTCATCGAGTATGGTCAAACCGACGCGATCTTCACCAGCCCGGTGGATTCGCGGACGGAAGACTATATCACCGGCCGCTTTGGCTGATCGGTGCGACTAGTCCCAAGCCGATCGGACCTGGTCCGGTGCGTATTCACTGTGCGGGCGGCATGACCGCACCCAACTGATTGGAGTGAACCATGCGCAAACTGTTTTCCCGTCAGCTCATCGAGGCCCGTCACGAGATGTTGAGCATCTACGAGGCCGTCGATCTTGCCCTTCACGACGCCGTGAAGGCCTATGTGACCGACGACCGCAAGCTCGCCACTAAGACCAAGAAGCGCACGCTTTCGATTGATGCTCGCTGCGCCAACTTGGAGGCCGTGTGCTACAACCTGATCGCTACGCAGTCGCCGGTCGCCTCCGACTTCCGTTTGCTGCAGACGATTATCTACGTCGACTTTAACCTGCAGCGCATGACCGATAAGGTTCGCCAGATCTGCCGCGCCACGCGTCACATGGTCAAGGCCGACATCTCGCTGCCTCAGGAGCTCGTCGGCACGGTTGAGGCCGAGGCCGAGGCCGTGTACCAGGTGCTGGGCTCGTCGCTGTCCGCGCTCGTCACCAACGACATGTCCATCATCTGCAACCTGGCCGTTGAGGATGAGCCGGTACATGCGGCGTACGAGAAGTTCTTCCGTACCTTTAACCGCATGGACACCGGCGATTTTATGGACGACGACAGCAACTATGACGACCTGCGCCGTGCCATCATGGTTTCGCGCTACCTCGATCGCATTGCCTCGATTTCCATCGATGCCGCCTGCCGTCTGACCTTCCTTTTGACCGGACAGCGTATGACTGCCGGCGATATCGCCTGTACGGATGAGGACGAGCTCGAGAGCATGCGCGTGCCTTCGGGCGAGGGCGTCATTATGAGGCCCGCCGTGGATGCACGCTTTGTTGCCAAGGTGCCCGCTAACGAGGTGAGCGAGGGTCTTCGCTACCTGTTGGATCATCTTGAGGACGAGGATGATGCCGAGGACGACGAGGAGTAGGGTACCCCGTTCGTTGAGAGATTGTAAATACCTAAGGGAGCGCGGCCTTGCGGATGCGGGGCTGCGCTCTTGCGTTAGCATGGGACTACTTGTTGTGCTGTTAGCGGAGGCGATTGGCAATGGATAACTATTTGAATGTAATGCGCGCTCGCCGCGAGCAGATACTCGAGCGTTTCTATGCCGCGCTCGATCGCGCCGGGAGGCCCCGTGATGCCGCGCGTTTGATTGCCGTGTCCAAGACCGTCGGCGTCGATGAGACCATCGCGGCCATCCAGGTGGGATATCGCCATTTTGCCGAGAACCGCCCGCAAGAGCTCGTCCGCAAACTTGCAGGTCTGGCGGATCATCCGGAGCTGCCCGAGGTGCGCTTCGACATGATTGGCAACCTTCAGACCAACAAGATCAACGCGGTGTTGGGCTCGGCCGAGCTGATTCATTCGGTGGGGTCGCTTCATTTGGCGCAGGCGATCTCGAGCCGTGCCATTCGCAAGATCGAAGCTGGCGAGCTCGCCGCCCCCCAGCAGGTGCTGATCGAGGTTAACGTAAGCGGCGAGGAGTCCAAGGGCGGTTTTTCGCCCGATGAGATTCGTGGCGCTGCCGGCGAGCTTGCGGAACTTGAGGGAATTTGTGTGCAGGGCCTTATGACTATGGCCCCTCGGGGGAACAAGGATGTGGCGCGTCGCACCTTTGCCGGGCTGCGAGAGCTGAGGGATGAGTTGGAGGCGGCGCATCCCGATCTGAGGCTGCCCGAGCTTTCTTGCGGCATGAGCGAGGACTTTGAGCCTGCCCTTGAGGAGGGCTCTACGCTCGTTCGCCTGGGCAGGGTAGTATTTAGCCCGGAGTTTGCAGTAAAATAGGGCTCTGAAGTGCGCACTGGTTTACAGAGCGCCTGCACTAAACCGTGAGAGGACACAACCATGGGCTTCCTTGACGAGATTAAAAATAAGATGCACCTGGGCGGCCAGCAGGGTTACGACCAGAGCTATGACCAGGATGACGACTATGGCTACGATGACGGCTACGATGATGGCTATCAGAACAACGGCTACAGCGGTACCTCGGGCGAGGGCTTCTATACCCAGGACGAGCCGAGTAACGGCCTGCTGGGCCAAACGCGCCGCGGTGAGGCCGAGTCGGTCGCCGTGTATACGCGCTCCGGCCAGCTGGTCGGCGATGACTCGCGTCATGCAACGACGTACAATCCGCCGTCGCGTTCTCAGGATAGTGCCGCAGGCGGCTATCGCCCCGGCGCTTACGACACGGCGTCGAGTTATGCCGAGAGCGCCCGCGCTCGTGCCGCGGCACCTGCGCCCGCTTCTGCGCCGAGCGACGCCTCGGCCTATGCAAACAACATCATTAACGCCACGCCGCAGCTGCCTGCCTATGTCCTGCGCCCTGAGAGCTATGACGATGTCGAGACCGTTGTCCGCCGCGTGCGCACCAAGCAGCCCGTTGCGCTGATTTTTGTTGGCGTTCGCACCGAGGTCGCCAAGCGTGTCCTGGACTTTAGCTATGGCTTTGCCTGCGGCCTGGGCGCTACGGTCAAAGAGGTGGGCGATCGCGTGTTTATGGTGCTGCCCGCCGGCTGCGAGGTCAAGGATTCGGACCTCAAGAAGCTGCGCGCCGACGGCTACCTTAAGTAAACCCAAGACGAGGAGATTCTCATCAACATCTACACCATTGTCCAGCTGGTCAACACGCTGTTCAACTTCTACTCCACACTTATTGTGGTCTATTGCTTTATGACGTGGATTCCCATGAAGCAGGGCGGCCTGCTGCAGGATATCGCCGCGGTGCTCGATAGCGTCTGCGGTCCGTGGCTCAACCTGTTTCGTCGGTTTATTCCGCCGATGGGCGGCGTTGATTTTTCGCCGGTCGTTGCGATTATTGCGTTGCAGTTGGTGCAGAGGCTGATTCTGCAGCTTCTTATAGGTATACTCGTATAGTACTGGCTCAGTAACTTACGTCGGGCGCCCGGCGCCAAGGCGATGATAAAGGAGAACTTGTTATGGCTATTACCCCTGCTGACATCCAGGCTCAGACTTTCTCTGAGGCCAAGCGCGGCTATGATCCCGCCGAGGTCGACGTCTTTTTGGAGACGCTGTCCTCCGAGGTTGACGCTATGCTTGCCAAGATTGTCGATCTTAAGGGTCGTCTGACTGCCACCGAGCAGCAGCTTGCCGACACGCAGGCCCAGCTTGCCCAGGCTCAGGACGCTGCCGCTCAGGCCGTTCCCGCCGCTCCTGTGGCCGCTCCCGCACCCGACTTCTCCGCTCAGGAGCGCCAGATCTCCGCTGCGCTGATTGCTGCCCAGCAGACCGCCGAGGGCATCGTCAACGATGCCAACGAGAACGCTGAGCGCATCCGCAACGAAGCCGACGCCAAGGCCCGCGAGGTCATCCGTCAGGCTCTGACCGAGAAGCAGGCCGAGCTCGAGGAGATCGACCGTCTGAAGGCTTCCCGTGAGGAGTTCAAAGCCGAGTACCTCAAGCTCATCCAGCACTTCATGGACGATGCGCAGAATTCCTTCCCGGCCGACCTCATGGCCTCCACGCCGGTCGGTTCTGCCGCTTCTCCTGCAGTGACTGTTCCCGCCGAGCCGCTGCCCGTCGCTGACCCGGTTGTCCCCGTGGCCGATCCCTTTGCCCCGATCGACAACTTCGCCGCCGACGACCTGGACTAGCGCCAGAGCTACAATCTCGTGCCCTTAAGAGGAGCTCGCACCTGCGGGCTCCTTTTTTAGTAGATTTTTGGGATATGCCTTAATTTCTACCTTTTATCAATTTTATATACGGTGCTCCGCAGAGAGCCTGTCACAAGCTCGATATGCTTGAGAGACAATCCGATGCGTCATTTCACATTGTGGGTGAAAGCCCCGCAATCATTGACTAAGTTCGATATGTTCGAAATCTATATCACGTACATGGGTAATAACGGTATATGGAGGCTCGCAAGTAGTCAAAGTAACCGAACCGGGGCAGAAAGGTGCGCAAACAAACCGCGACGAACAGCTTCTTCCGCATTTCCTTAGGCAAGCGAAAAGAGGGATGGCATGATGGCCAAGAGCTACGTAAAGATTGTAATTGTTGTTCTTGCAGTTGGTCTTGCAATGGCGCTATGTGCATCATTTGCGACGTATAGGTCCGAGCAGTCGTTTATTGATGGCGCTGAAAATGGGTTTGGCATAGACGGGATGTATGCCAGCGGTGATGCAATCAGGCCGTCTATGGCGATTCTTGCGGGCGAAGATATGGAATGGCAAATCTGTAATGCCGATGGCTCTTGTATGAGTGGTCGTTTGGCTGCAACAAGCGATCCGAATTCGTTCAATCTTCTTGACAATGATGGAGCGGATTGCGGTTCTGTTCACCTGTCATATGCATCGCGAGATGGGATGGACGGCATTCTCTATGTCTCTCACAAGATTGGTGATTTCAAGATGCGCAGGACTAACCGCGTGCCGGCTTTTATTGAGGAATGATGGTTGCCGTGTTAGTCGCCTACGGCTCGGCCATGTATTCGTGAAAGCTGTTCCATCTGTATTCCAATAGGGAAGCGCGTGCGCCCTGGGCGCGAAAACGTCGAGCTCTGCGTGCGATAGGGCAGAACTCGGCGAAAGGGTGAGCGGTAAAAGGTAGATTTTAGGGCATGCGCAAGAACTACTTGAGGAGGAAGTCGGAGAGGGGAATGGTACGGGCCTCGCGATGCTCGGGATCGGCGATGTGGTCGGCAGGATAGCCGCAGACGAGCATGTGATAGGGATAGACGCCCTCGGGCAGGTTGAATTGCTCGCGGGCCACCTCGGGCTTAAAATGGCACACCCAGCACGTACCCAGGCCCTGCTCCTCGGCCTCCATCATCATCTGGTTGCAGACGATCGAGGTATCGATGGCACTGGAGTTCATCTGGTCATAAGGACGCACCCAGGCATCGTCGGTAACGCTGCAAATAAGAAAGATAAGCGGAGCCCCAAAGATAGACCCATCACGAGCAAAGCGCGGCTGACAAGCAGCTGCCTTTTCCAGAAGCTCAGGCGTATCCAACACCATCACACGGGTTGGATGATTATTACAAGCAGAAGGAGCAATACGCCCAGCCTCAACAATGGCATCCACCACAGCCTGCTCCACAGAACGATCCTCAAACAAACGACAAGAATACCGACCCCGAGCCAGATCCAAATACCCCATAACCAAACCCTCCAAAGCTAATAAAACAACCCAAAACTAAGCAAAAGGGTACCCAAAGCCCCATCCAGCCAAACGTTTAAGGCGGTCCCAAAGTTTCCAATCGGGCCCCAAGGTCCTGCCAACAAAAGCCTCATCGCTTTCAAAGTATCAGCCAAAGTTTCCAATGGTGGTACGTAAGGGAGCGGGCCCGACCACTAATAACCTTTTGAACGACTCTGCTTGCAGCCGGAGTGAAAAAGGTTATTAGTGGTCGGGCCCGCGACCGCCGGGACACGTACCCCCAATTAACTGTTCTTCATGACAATCGAATCCACGACATCGGCCACATTCTCGCAGCAGTCGGCGCAGTACTCCAGGAAGGCGTACACGTCACGCCAGGCGATGACCTCGAGCGGATCCTTGCCATTGACGTGCAGGTTGCGCATGGCGTTGATGTAGAGCTCGTCGGCCTCGGATTCGATGGTGTTGATCTGGATGACGAGCTCGCGCAGGGTCTTGGACTTGCGGTAGTTGGGCAGCTCGACCATCAGGTCCTTCATGGCGCGGCAGGCGTCGGTCACCTTGTGGGCGATGACAATGGCATCGGGGTGGATGCTCTGGATGTTGGTGAAGTAGACGCGCTGCACGACGCCCTCGATACGGTCAAGCACAGTGTCGAGCGAGCAGCTCATCAGGTCCAGATCCTCGCGCTCAAGCGGGGTGATAAAGGCAGTGAGCAGGGCATCCTCGAGCTCATGGTGCTTTTTGTCGGCCGCATGCTCAATCGCATGCATCTCCTCGAGCATGCCGTGGATCTGCGCGGGATCAAAGTTCTCAAAAATCTTGATGAGCAACTCTGCGGCCTGGACAGCAAGGTCGGCGCAGGCGACGTAGTTGTCAAAGTAGAACGAATCGGGTTTCTTTGCCATGAGTGGGTCCTTTCGAGGCGAAGACGGGTGGGCGAGGTATTGCGGTCCGGATGGCCGTTCGGTTTGACTAGATGAACATCATGAACAGCTTGGCCATGACAAAGCTGATGAGTCCACAAGCGGGGAAGGTGAAGAACCACGTGAACATCATGTCCTTGACCACGCCGAAGTTGATGGCCGAGAGGCGCTTGACGGCGCCGACACCCATAATGGCGCAGGTTTTGATGTGCGTGGAGGATACGGGGATGCCGGTAAGGGTGGCAAGTAGCAGGTTTGCGGCGCCCGCCAGGTCGGCGGAGAAGCCCTGGTACTTTTCGAGCTTGACCATGCTCTGACCGACAGACTTGATGATGCGCTCACCGCCCACGCTGGTGCCGATGCCCATGGTGGCCGAGCACAGCAGCATGATCCAGATGGGGATGCCGGCGTCGCCGACGCTCGTCTGTCCGCTGGCAAAGGCGACACCTAAAAAGAGCACGCCGATAAACTTTTGTCCATCTTGCGCGCCGTGCATAAAGCTCATGGCCGCGGCACTTGCGATCTGAGCATATTTAAAGAAGACATTGGCACGTCGCCTGTTGGCGGCGGCGAAAAGAATCGAGACGAGCTTGCACAGGACCCAGCCCATGATAAAGCCCAGGCCGATGGAGAGCGCCAGGCCGTAGATGACCTTCATCCACTCGTGGACGTTGACGCTGCTCGCGCCGCCGAGGGCGATAGCGGCACCGGTCAGGCCGGCGATAAGGCTGTGGCTTTGCGAGGTGGGGATGCCAAAACGCGACGCTGTGGCGCCGTAGACGACGATGGAGAACAGCGCCGCGCAGAGGCACGCGAGCGCCATGGTGCTGTTTCCGCCAAAGTCGACGATATGCGAGATGGTGTTGGCGACGCTGGCGTTAAAGTGCGTCATGATGAGCACGCCGAGGAAGTTGAATGCGGCGCTCATGAGAATGGCGGCGCGGGCGGGCATGCAACGCGTAGTGACGCAGGTCGCGATGGCGTTGGGCGCGTCGGTCCATCCATTGACGAAGATGGCGCCGAGCGCGAGGATCACGGTGACGGCAAGGACTGGGTTCGACACAATTTGGCCGAGGAAGGCTGAGAACGTTACGTCCATATATGGGCTTTCTCGAAGTTTGCAGGCACGTTACAAAAACATGATAAATCGTATCACCTCCTGCGGGTTTCTTTACCGAGTTCTGATGGGAGAAGTGAATTTTTTGGCACTAACATTGAATATTTGCCCTGTTGACCGCGGGTGTTCTTTTTGCTAGCACGCCATGAGGACACGGGCGCGCGCCCCAACATCCCAAAACCACAGTCTGTTCGCTTTACAATATGCAAACATGCGTTCGATAATAGGGGGCATGGAATATCGACAGACAGATGGCAAAACTCGACGCGTGCACAAGCAGTATGTGGACGTCGTGGCCCGCATCCTCGCGGGCGGACAAGTCGTGCCGGTTACCGTCTGCTGGGTCGACGGTCGCTGTTTTACGATCGACGAGATTGTCTCGTCCACCGGTTTTGGCCTAACGGTTCACGGCATTCGTACGGCAACGTATAAGGTTCGTTTTGGTGGGCATGCGACCGAACTGTATCTGGAAGAACAGGCGCGCGAGCGACCGGATGGCTCGCAGGCCCATCTGATGCGTTGGTGGGTGTGGGCGTTCGACCGGACGCTCGAGAGCGAGCGTCGCAGGTAAGAACGCGTGGCGTTCGGGTACAATGGCAGGAAACTTGTCAGCTACGGCGCCGTCGCGGCGCTTTTTGAAAGGACGAAGTATGAACGATATCCAGGGCTATCAGAACGGCCCCATCGAAACCGGCGCAAGCCGTGCCAAGGAGATGTCGCCGCGCGCGTACAACCTTGTCATGTCTGCCCTGATCTTTTTGGGCTTTTGCGCCATGGGCGCCGGTGCCTACTTTACGAGCACCATGTCGTTTGCGCGCATGATGATGAGCGGCGCCGCTTTGCCGCTGGTCTTTGGCTCATTTATTTTGACCATCGTCGGCATGGTCATGATGTCGGCTGCTGCCAGCAAACAGTCCGTGGGCCTGTCGCTCGTGGGCTACGTGGTCTTTGCGAGCACCTTTGGCCTGACGGCGTCGTTTGGCCTTGCCAACTACGACCTGCCTACCATTAACACCGCCTTTATCGCCACGGCCGCCATCACCTTTGTCTTTGGTGCGCTGGGCGTGACCTTCCCCAAGTTCTTCCAGCGTGTGTACGGCATTGGTTTTGGCATCCTACTTGCCACGATTCTGGTCGAGATCGTGCTGATGTTCATGGGCGTCTCGCAGTCCATCACCGACCTGATCGTGATCGTGGTGTTCGCCGGCTTTATTGGCTATGACACCTATGTGGCCACGACGGTGCCGCCCACGCTGCCCAACGCCGTGCTCATGGCATCCAACCTGTTCGTGGACATCATCAACGTGTTCCTGCGCATCCTGAACATCCTTGGTCGTCGCGATTAAAACGCGGCATTGCGACGCTTCCTGCCGGACACGGTAAAACGATGCGAAAGGCGGTCCTTCGGGGCCGTCTTTTTTGTGCACGGCGGGGTATGATGGATGGGAAAAAGCCGATAGCGGCAGCGACAGGAAAGGTGGCCACGAATGGCAGATGTCGACAACAGGAACCGTAACCGCAGGTCTAACCGAGCGGGTCAGCCCAATCCCAAGCGCGAGGCGCGTGCCAAGGCCGCCGAGCGCCATGTGGTGGCTGTGTCCGAGGCCTGCGCCAAGGACATCGAGCGTTCGCTTGCCGGCGTGCGCGAGTTCGATGGTATGCCTGCCGGATTTGTCGCGGCGATGAAGGCCAAGGCCCAAGCGGCCGACGCTGCCGAGGAACAGGTTGCTGAGGAGTCTGAGGCCGCCGAGGTCGAGACCGCTGAGGTTGCGTCCGCCGAGACCGAGGTTACGGCCGAGCCTGCACCCGCAGAGGAGGCCACGGAGGCTGAGTCCGCGCCCGCGGAGGAGGCTACTCCGGTCCTGCCCGAGGTCACCGTACTTGATGTCTCCGCCACGCAGGCAATCCTCGATAACGGCCGCGGCTATGCGCAGTTCTGCGACATGGCTGTGCTCGCTTTTGCCTCGTTCACCAATCCGGGTGGCGGCTACATCCAGGGCTATCTGGGACAGGAGGCCACGCTGTGCGCCGATTCGTACCTGTACAACGTGCTCGACAAGCAGCGTAAGTGGTACGGCGAGAACCGTCGCCGCAACATCAACTGCGAGCTGTACCGTAACCGTGCGCTGGTGGTGCCCGCGGTGCGTTTCGACCGCAACCACGTGCACGCCTATGCCGACGTAATCGTCGCCGCTACACCCAACGCCAAGCGTGCTCGCCAGGAGTACCGCGTGAGCGACGATGCCTTGCTTGACGCTCTGCGCGACCGCATCCGCTTTGTGCTTGCCATCTGCGACGAGCTGGGTCGCGAGAAGCTCGTGCTGGGTGCTTGGGGCTGCGACAACAACGGCTTTGACGCCGAGGCCGTGGCCGAGCTCTTCCGCAAGGAGCTCGCGTCGGGCGACTTTAAGGTCAAGCAGGTCTTCTTTGCCGTGCCTTCTACGCGTTGGGACGAGGATTTTGCCAAGTTCGAGCACGTGCTGGCAAACTTCCCCGAGCGTAACGAGGAGTCCTATGCCCAGGTTGCCGCACGCGCTGCGGCTGCTCGCGCCGCCGAGCAGGCCCAGGCTGCCGCCGAGGACGATGAGGACGAGGACGATTGGCGCAAATACTTGTAAACGGTGCGCGTGATGCGACATGCCGAGCCGACGGGGCTGCTCCCGTCGGCTTTTCACTAAAGGAAGGGCTTACGATGAAAAACGTTCTGTGCTTTGGCGACAGCAATACCTACGGCTATGATCCGGCGGGCATGCGCGACGGCACCGCGGTACGCTATGCGCACGATGTGCGCTGGTGCGGCGTGGCCCAGCGCGACCTGGGCGAGGGCTGGCACGTGATTGAGGAAGGCCTCAACGGCCGCACGACGGTGCGTGACGACATGTGCCATCTGGACACTAATCTCAACGGCATCCGCGCGTTGCCGATGCTGCTCGAGGCTCATAAGCCGCTGGATGCCATCGTGATTATGCTGGGCACCAACGACTGCAAGACGGTCTTTAACGTGGGGGCTGCCGATATCGCTGACGGTGCCATGGCGCTGATTCGCACCGTCCGCGCGTTTCCCTGGACCGAAGCCGCGCCCTGCCCGCGTATTCTGCTGATGGCGCCTATCAAGATTAAACCGCAGATCGCCGATGTGTACATGACCGACTTTGACGAGCGCTCCGTCGAGGCCTCGGAGCATTTTGCCGAATACTATGCGTATGCTGCTAAGCAGTTTGGCTGCGACTTTTTGAATGCCGCTGATTTTGCCGAGCCGGGCGATATCGATTATCTGCACATGATGCCCGAAAGCCATGAGAGCTTGGGCCACGCCGTGGCGGCCAAGCTCAAAGAGATGCTCGGAGCGTAGCGCGACCCAAAGCAGTACAAAAGTTCCCCTTGCGGTGGCTTGTTTCGTTGGTTTGTCTTGATCTGTAACAGCTGTAAGGCCGAAAACGGGCTAGATGTTACAGATTGAGATTATTTAGGTCGATATCGGTCGTTTGTCTCGATCTGTAACATCTAGGGTCGATTTCGCCGAGTTACTGTTACGGATCGAGATGTTTGTGGGAACCACCGCAAAGGCGTCTGCCCCTTTGCGGTGGTTTTGGGCTGCGAATCTTAATATTGCCACATGTGGTTGACGGGGCCGGAGCCTTTGCCCATGTCAAAGCCGGCGGCGAGAGCGCCCGTTAGGTAGGCCTTGCCGGCGTTGACGGCATCGGCAAGATCCATGCCCTGGGCCAGCGCGCAGGCGATGGCGGACGAAAGCGTACAGCCAGTACCGTGCGTGTTGCCGGTCTCGATGCGCTTGTGGCGGAACCACGTGGTGAGCGGATCGCCCAGATGGTTGCCCTCGTCATCGAGCGGCGCGGGCTCTGCTAGCACATCGTTGGCCTCGTTGACAAAATGCCCGCCCTTAACGAGAGACGCGCAGCCAAAGCGACGGGTGAGAAGCATGGCGGCATTTTGCTGCGTGCGCTCGGAATCGACCTTATAATCGGGCAGCGCCATGGCCTCGGGAATGTTGGGCGTGATAACGGTCGCCAGCGGGAACAGGCGGCGGGTGAGTGCCTCAGCGGCATCCTCGGCAATGAGGCGAGCACCCGAGGTGGCGACCATGACGGGGTCGACGACGATATTTTGTGCGTCCCAGGCGCTCAAGCGGTCGGCGATAACCTCGATAATCTCGGCAGAGGAAACCATGCCGATCTTGACGGCGCTGGGTCGAATATCGTCAAAAACGGCATCGATCTGCGCCGCGACAATATCCGGAGAGATGTTCTGCACGGCGGTAACGCCCAGTGTGTTTTGCGCTGTGATGGCAGTGATGGCCGTCTCGGCATACAGGCGGTGCGCCGTGATGGTCTTGATGTCGGCCTGAATGCCGGCGCCACCGCTGGAATCGGATCCCGCGATGGATAGAACGGCAGGTACCTTGCTGCGATCCATGTTTGCTCCCTTGTCTGGTCGGATTCAAATGGGTCTTTTACCCCGCATTATAAAGAGGCCCAGGCCGGCGATATGCCGAACCCGGGCGCGAGATGCAATTTTTACGCAAATGCAAGCAAATGTTCACAGGTTAACAATTGGCAGGTGCTGCGGCGAACCCATAGGCGATCGCGGCGATAAGGCTAGTCCTCCATGCCGAGATCGATCGTCGTACCCTCGAACACCTTGTTGACGGTGCGGACGGCGCACATCTTGCCGCACATGGTGCAGGTGCCCTCGGTGGCAGCGGGGGATTCCTCGTAGCGCTTCTTACCGGTGACCGGGTCGAGAGCGCACTTCCACATGGCGTCCCAGTCGAGCTTGCGGCGTGCCTGGCCCATCTTGTCGTCCATGTCGCGGGCGTGGGGCACCTTTTTGGCGATGTCGGCGGCGTGTGCGGCGATCTTGGTGGCCATGAGGCCGTCGAGCACGTCCTGGGCGTTGGGCAGGCACAGGTGCTCGGCCGGCGTCACGTAGCACAGGAAGTCGGCTCCGGAGCTGGCGGAGATGGCGCCGCCGATGGCGGCGGTGATGTGGTCGTAGCCCACTCCGATATCGGTCACCAGCGGCCCGAGCACATAGAACGGGGCGTTGTGGCACAGGCGCTTCTGCAGTTTCATATTGGCGGCGATTTCGTCGAGCGCCATGTGACCCGGACCCTCGACCATGACCTGGACGCCGGCGGCCCAAGCGCGCTTGCACAGCTTGCCCAGCTCGATCATCTCGGCGGTCTCGGTGGCGTCGTTGGAGTCGTAGAGGCAGCCCGGGCGGCAGGAGTCGCCGAGCGAAATCGTCACGTCGTACTCGTGGCAGATTTCGAGCAGCTCGTCAAAGTACTCGTAGAAGGGGTTTTCGTTGCCGGTGACCTCCATCCAGCCAAACAGCAGCGAGCCGCCACGGCTGACGATGTTCATGAGGCGGCCGGTCTCTTTAAAGGTCTTGGTGACCGACTTGTTGATGCCGCAGTGGATGGTCATAAAGTCCACGCCGTCCTCGGCGTGCGCGCGCACGACTTCGAACAGGTCGTCCTTGGTGAGCTTGACCAGCGGCTTTTCCATGTAGCCGATGGCGTCGTACATGGGGACGGTGCCCACCATGAGCGGTGTCTCGTCGATGAGCTGCTGGCGGAACTGGCGCGTCTTGCCCGAGTTGGAGAGGTCCATGATGGCGTCGGCGCCGTAGTCCTCGGCAATCTTGACCTTCTTCCATTCCTCGGCGGCATCGGCCTTGTCGCCCGAGATGCCCAGGTTGACATTGACCTTGGTGGACAGGCCCTCACCGACACCAAAGGCGCGCATGCCCTTTTTGATATGCACGATGTTGGCGGGGATGGCGATGCGGCCGTCGGCCACGCGCTCGCGGATGTACTCGGGGTCGCGATGCTCGCGCTCGGCGACCTCCTTCATCTGCGGTGTGATCTGCCCGGCGCGGGCGAAGTCGATTTGCGTGACGAGCGTGGGCTCGGTTTGTGTGCTCATTGGCACGGCTCCCTTCGTTGGCATTACCCATATCAGGTTTGCGGGTCAGGGCGGGCGCGCCCAGTCTCAGCCTGCCGTCTTGTCCTGCAAGCTCCCCGTTTATGTGGTGGGCTCAAGTATAGCTCGAATGGGTACGATTGACGCGATGAGCATGCCCGTGGGGAGGCGAACATGAAAGACAAGCATCTGTATCGGGAGACGCAGTGGGACGTGTCGGCCGAGGAGGGCCGTGCGCACCATGGCCTTGTCGCGATTGGTTTTGCGGTGCTTGCCGTGCTGGTGATTGCCTTTTGTATTTGGACGTTTGGCGGTCGCGGCGGCACTGCCTGGGAGTTTGAGGCCGATGATAGCCTACCGATTATGACGGTGAGGAGTACTGGCGGTAATGCCAATACGCTCGCCATTCCGGGCGATTATTGGTACCCGCGCGATGAGTTTGTGCAGTTGCAGCTGAGTGGTGGGTCCATTCCAGGCGAAGAAATCGAACGCGTGACGTTTGACGCGGCGCTCAAAACGCTGACGGTGAAGCTCAAAGATCAAGGAGATGTGCCCACGACCATGGATATCGCCCTGACGGAATGGCGCCTGGAGCCCCCGTCGGGCGTCAAGGCGTCCGATGTGGAGCATGTCAAGATTACCTATCAGGACGGCTCGACAAGCGAGATTGCCAAGGCAGACGGCTTGGCGGAATAGCGGGATGTTCACCGAATATCATGAAAGCATGCCGAGGTGGAGTTCGGCGCTGGCGACAGGCATTTAGAATGCCTGCTCGTTGATGAAGACCAGGCTATCTGGGGACGAGAGCTCGGGGACATAGCGGTAGCCAAGGTTGAACTCGGTAAGACCGGCGGCGTCCTCGACCTTGTTTTCCGCCATCCAGCGGACCATCGAACCGCGTGCCTTTTTGCTGGCGGTCGATCGTTGGATGGGCTTATCGTTGCGGACGCCTTCGCCAAAAAAGCAGGTGATAACCGTTGTATCCTGTGCAGCATGGGGCAGGACAGCTTTGGCGTATTCCACGCTGGCAAGGTTGACGATAGTGGTGTCGGAACCGGCCGGCGCAATTACCTGCGCAAGTCGATTCCCCCAGAAGGCATAGAGGTCGCGAGCGCCGTCGACGGCGAGCTTCGCCCCCATTTCGAGCCGATAGGGAGACACGCCGTGGAAGGGGCGCACGCATCCGTAGAGTCCCGAGAGGATCCAGAGATGGTTTTGCAGCCAGTCGAGCTGCGCGGCATCCATCACCTCGGGTGCCATGCTCTGGTATTGAATGCCGTGATAGGACATGACGGCGGGGGAGATTCGACGCGCGATATCGGGATCTGCGAGGTCGGTATCGCTCAGGACGGGCATAAATTCGTGAAGCGTATCCAGACACGTTGTGAGCAGCCTGTCGCTCACGTTCCACAGCGCCTGCAGGCCGGCGCTGCCTTCATTCCGCTCGATATCTAGCAGTGCGCGGTGGAGGCGAGCCGTCTCGCGCACAAAGGGTGGAATGCCCAGGACTTCAAAAGCATCTTGGGCCGCGCGCATTTGCTTGGCGGGCGAAATGATGACCTGCAGCATGGACGCTCCTCTGCCAAAGAAGGAAGTTGCGGTGGAATACAGTCAGTTTTGGCCGTTTATGGGCCAGTTTAGTCCGTATTTCACCGCAACTGATGAAGGGTTGGTTAGGCGCGCTCGAGGAAGGCCTTGTAGCCGCGGTAGGCCTCGTAGATATCGGCCTTGTTGGCAACCTCCCACAGGGCGTGCATGGACAGGACGGCAACGCCGGAGTCGATGACGTTCATGCCGTACTTGGCCATGATGTAGGCGATGGTGCCGCCGCCGCCCGCGTTGACGCGGCCGAGCTCGCAGGTCTGGAAGTCTACGCCTGCCTCGTCCATGATGTCGCGGACGAGGGCCACGTACTCGGCGTCGGCGTCGTTGGAGCCGCCCTTGCCGCGACTGCCCGTGTACTTGTTGAAGCACAGGCCGCGACCCATGAAGGCGGCGTTTTTGGTCTCGAACTTGCCGGCGTAGCCCGGATCGAAGCCGGCGGACACGTCAGAGGAGAGCATACGGCTGCGGGCGAGCGCGCGGCGAAGGGCAAGCGGGCTATCCTCGCCGGCGAGCGTCATGATCTCGGCGACGGTGTTCTCGAAGAAGCGGCTCGTCATACCGGTGGCACCCACGGAGCCGATCTCCTCCTTGTCGACGATGAGTGTAATGCTCGTACGCTCCACGTTGGCCACTTTGATCTGGGCGAGCATGGAGGGGTAGGCGCAGACGCGGTCGTCGTGGCCATAGCCCAAAATCATGGAGCGGTCGAGGCCCATGTCGCGGGCGGGGCCGGCGGGCACGACCTCGATCTCGGCGGAGAGGAAGTCCTCCTCCTCGACGTCGTACTGCTCCTTGAGGATGTCCAGGAACATCTGCTTGACGGGCTCCTTGGGCGCGTCCTTGTCGTCCTCATCGAACTTGACGGGGCGACCGCCCACGATCACATCGAGGATCTCGGCGTCGACGGCGTCCTTGGCGGGCTTAGACATCTGCTCGCTCGAGAGGTGGATCAGCAGGTCGGAGATGGTAAAGACCGGGTCGCCTGCCTTGTCGCCGATGTTGATGTCGACGGTGGTGCCATCCTTTTTGCAGATGACGCCCACGAGTGCGAGCGGGGAGGCTACCCAGTGGTAGCTCTTGACGCCGCCGTAGTAGTGCGTGTCGAGGTAGGCCATGTCGCCGGCCTCGAAGGCGGGATTCTGCTTAAGGTCCAGGCGCGGCGAGTCCACGTGGGCGCCCAGGATGTTAAAGCCCTGCTCGAGCGGGGCAGTGCCCAGGTTGACGAGCATAAGGTCCTTGCCGTGGTTGGCGGCGTACACCTTGTCGCCTGCCTTGAGCTCGCGGCCTTCGGCGATCACGGTCTCCAGATTGACGTAACCCGCCTTCTCGGCCATCTTGATGCCGGTCTTGACGCACAGGCGCTCGGTCTTGTTCTCGCTCAAAAACTGCTTATAGCCGCGGCAAAGCTCCTCGAGCTCCTCGATCTGCTGTGGCGTGTACTTTTTCCATGCGCAGGGACGCTCCATGACGCAGGCTCCTTTCGGATCGATCGTGCTGGTTGATGTACCGTGAGCCATCGTATCACGCGCGGGCCCGCGGCGGCAGGGAAGCCTGATGTGAGGTGGCCGCCGGGCGGGGAGCGTGTAAACTGGAGTGAGCAAACCGTGCCCAGCCCAAAGCGAGGTATTCAATATGTCTGACAAGCGCCGCACCTTTGCCGTTATCGACGGCAACTCGCTCATGCACCGCGCCTTCCACGCCGTGCCGCCGACCATGAACGCGCCGGATGGTCGCCCAACCAACGCGATCTTTGGCTTTCTGAACATGTTTCTCAAGATGATCGACGCCTTTAACCCCGACGGTGTGGTCGTGGCGTTTGATAAGGGCAAGCCGCGCGTGCGCATGGAGATGCTACCGCAGTATAAAGCGCAGCGCCCGCCCATGGACCCCGATCTGCACGCGCAGTTCCCTATGATTAAGGAGCTGCTCACCGCGCTCAACGTGCCGATTCTGCAGTCCGAGGGCTGGGAAGGCGACGATATCCTGGGTACTATGGCTCGCCTGGGTGAGGAGGCAGGCTGCGACATGCTGCTGGTGACCGGCGACCGCGACATGTATCAGCTTGTGACCGAGCACGTCAACGTGGTCTCGACCCGCAAGGGCCTGTCCGACGTAGCGATTATGACGCCCGAGAGCGTGGATGACCTGTATCACGGCATTACGCCGGCGCTCGTGCCCGATTTTTACGGCCTGAAGGGCGATACGTCGGACAACATTCCCGGCGTACCGGGCATCGGCCCCAAAAAGGCGAGCGCGCTCATTGCGCAGTACGGCAGCTTGGACGAGGTCATCGCGCATGCCGACGAGGTCAAGGGCAAGATGGGCGAGAACCTGCGTGCGCACATCGACGATGCGCTGCTGAGCCGCAAGGTCGCAACCATTCGCACCGATGCGCCTGTCGAGCTCGACTTTGACGAAACGTCCTTCCCGGCGTTTTCTGCCGACGAAGTGTCCGCGGCGCTGGGCACGCTCGGCATTACGGCCATGCAGAACCGTTTCTTGGCATTGATCGGTGGCGAGGGTGGGGCTGCGGCCGCTGCAAGCACGTTTGAGATTCCCCCCGTTATGCGCGCTGCCGCCGGCGATGCCGAGGCGCTCGCTGCTGCTGCCGACGAGATCGCTCGTGCGATCGAGGCAGGCGAGTGGATTGCCGCCGTGGTGGACGATGACAAGGAGGAGGGCGCGCTTTTTGGCCTGACGCGCACGCTGTGGCTGGCGACGTCCAGGGGGCTGCTTGCGCTTGAGGAGGGCGACGGCGGTACCACTGCCGTGGTTGATGGCTTCAATTTCGCCCACGGCGTGATTGTCGGTGTGCTTGCGCGCCTGTTTATGGAGGGCCGCGTGGCGAGCCCGGATATGAAAGCGCTGCTGCATGAGCTTTCGCCCATCGATTCTTCCGAGCCCGAGCTCATGGATCCGCTGGCAGTCGACTCCATGCGCATCTTCGACACCGTGGTCGCCGCCTACCTGTTGGATTCCGACCGCTCCGAGTTCGATGAGGCGTATCTGGCCGATACCTATCTGCAGATGGCGCTGCCTGCGGCGCGCGGTGCGGAGGGTGCCGGCGAGGACGCTCCTGCGCCCGCCGCTCGCACGGCGGCTTTGACGCTGGCACTGGTCGCACCGCTGCGCGACCGCATGGCCCGCGAGAACGCCGCCAACGTGTTCGATGGCATCGAGATGCCGCTCGTGCCGGTGCTTGCCAAGATGGAGCGCGCGGGCATGCTCGTGGACCCCGACCGCCTGCACAGTCTGTCCGAGGGCTTGGCGACCCAGATTACCGAGGTCGAGCGCAGCATTCGCGACCTGGCGGGTGATGAGACGTTTAACATCGGTAGCCCTATGCAGCTCTCGCACGTGCTGTTTGACGTTATGGGGCTTCCGACCAAGGGCCTCAAAAAGACCAAGCGCGGCTACTATTCGACCAACGCCAAGGTGCTGAGCGATCTTGCCCGTGACCACGAAATCGTGCGCCTGATCTTGGATTGGCGTGAGAAGTCCAAAATCAAGTCCACCTATCTGGACACGCTGGGCCCGCTGCGCTGCGGTGACGGTCGCGTGCACACCACGTACAACCAGACCATCACGGCAACGGGTCGTCTGTCCTCGAGCGACCCGAACCTGCAGAACATCCCGACGCGCTCTGAGCTGGGCCGTACCGTCAAGACGGCGTTTTCGGCAGGCGAGGGAAGCGTCTTTTTGGCGGTGGACTACTCGCAGATCGAGCTGCGTCTGCTGGCACATCTCTCAGGTGACGAGCACCTGGTACGCGCCTTTAACGAGGGCGAGGACTTCCATGCCGAGACGGCGGCACGCGTGTTTGGCGTGCCGGTGTCCGAGGTAACGCCCGACTTGCGCAGTCGCGCCAAGGCCGTGAACTTTGGCATTGTGTATGGTCAGCAGGCCTACGGCCTGTCGCAGTCGCTGCATATCTCGATGGCCGAGGCGCGCGACATGATCGACCGCTACTACGAGGCCTACCCGGGCGTGCGCACGTTCCTCGACAACGTGGTGGCGCGTGCCAAGCAGACAGGTTACGCCGAGACCATGTACGGCCGCCGTCGCCACATTCCGGAGCTCAAGGCCAAAAATCCGCAACTCCGCGGCTTTGGCGAGCGCACGGCCATGAACCACCCCATGCAGGGCACCGCCGCCGACATCATCAAGATCGCGATGGCCCGCGTAAGCCGCCGTCTGGAAGAAGAGGGCTTTGCCGCCCACATGATCCTGCAGGTACACGACGAACTGGACTTTGAGTGCCCGGTCGAAGAAGTCGAACGCCTGACCGCCATGGTTCAAGACGTCATGGAGCACGTAGTAGACCTCCGCGTACCCCTAATCGCCGAAGCCAGCACCGGCATAACCTGGGCCGATGCCAAATAAAGAAGCACCCACAACCCCAAAGTAACCAAAAGCAGAAGGGGGCTCCTTGCCAACAAGGAGCCCCCTTCATTCCAAAAAATCAGCCAAGTATCTAGGCGCTAAGACGCCATCTAGGCGGCAAGCAAGTCGCCGCAGGACCTGGCCGGGCGAGGCGGGTAAGTTTTTCGTAGATTCCGCACGAGTCGGAAAGCACTTAATGTGCTTTCCGAGCGAGCCCAGGACCTGACCGAACGAAAAACTTACCCGCCTCGCCCGGTCAGGTCCGACGAGCAACGTTAACGAGCCGCCAAGATGGCGTCGATGAGCGTCAGTACGCCCCCGTCGTTGTTGCTCGGAATACGCCACTTGGCATGCGCGTTCATATGCTCCTCGGCATTGTCCACGATAAAGCTATGCCCGACGCGTTCCAGCATGGGAATATCGTTGTAGGTGTCGCCCACGGCGGCGGCGTCGGCGATATCGATGCCCAAGCGCTCGCAGAGATGCGCCACGCCCGAACCCTTGTCGACGCCCAGATTCATAAAGTCGATCCACTCGCGGCCAGCATTGGTGACGTAGAGCTGATCCGAGAATGCAGGGCTGTAGTCCTCGCGAAACGCTGGCTCGGCATCGTAGGCGGGGAAGAAGATCGAAATCTTGTTGGATTCGACGTCAAGGCCCTCAAAGCTATCGACGTAGTTGATCGTGTTGTAGTAGACGCTGATCTCGTCGTGGTATTGATGGTCGCGGGCAAGTACGTAGAACTCGTCGAAGCAGCACAGGACGGGGACGGCGCGCGGATCCTCCGAGGCGCGGCTCAAGACCTGCTGATACAGCGCCACATCGATAGCGCTCTTATAGATGTAGTTGCCGCGATATATTACGCATGCGCCGTTATCGGGGCAAAAAGCGATGCGGCTCTTGATGTCCTCAAACATCTCCTCGAGTTTTGGGGCGGGTCGTCCGCTGGCGGGGCAGAACACGATGCCAGCCTCGGTGAGCTTGTCTAGGCGCTCGTCGAGGCCCTGAGGTAGAACGCGCTCGTCGGTCAGTAGCGTCTTGTCCATGTCGACGGCAATGAGCTTAATGTTTCCGATATTGGCGTCCGATTCGTAAGTTTGCATAAAAGCGAGCCTTTCGTTTCGAGATTGTTTCAGACGTTATAACCATTAACTCGTAGTCGGGCGTATTTTCGCAGGATTGGCGCGCGTTTGCATCACCATTCACAAAGTAATGAAAAAAACTTTTCAGAAATTTGAAGTTGTCGCTTGTGCCGCGGGCACTTTAGCGTAATATAGCGACCATCGAAAACGGAGACGGAAAAACAACCGCTTACCGAGGAAAAGGTACCGTTTACGATATTAGAATTGCGCCCGGCGATAGGTGAAAGGAGAGGCAGATGCAGTTCGTAAAGATCATCACTACTGCAGACAATGCCATCCGACGCCAGCGCGCAATTTCCCGACGACGATAACAATCGTCTCTGTCCGCATGGGGCGAATTGCCTCAACAGAGTCATTTTGAGGTCGTTGGGTTTTAGCACGACATTGCTGCATGTTTCTAGGGCATGTATGTGCTGATTATTGCTATTTAACCTGATATTGCACGGTATTCGACCTTGAAATGACTTGCAACTGACCGATGTTCTATGTTCTAACTAGCTACCAAGGGCGAAAGGAAACAGCCATGAGCAAGGAAAAAGTCGTTCTCGCATATTCCGGTGGTCTTGATACATCCGTATGTGTCAAGTGGCTCCAGGACGAGAAGAATCTCGATGTCGTTTGCGTCTGCGGCAACGTGGGCCAGGAGGAGACCGGCCTGGATGCCAAGAAGCAGAAGGCGTTCGACCTGGGCGTTCTCGATTGCCAGGTGCTCGACCTGCGTGACGAGTTCTCCGATGAGTTCCTGACTAAGGCCATCGCCGCAAACTCCATGTACGAGAACAAGTACCCGCTGCTCTCCGCTCTGTCTCGCCCGCTGCTCGCCAAGAAGCTTGTCGAGGTCGCTCACGAGTTTGGCGCGACCTACGTCGCCCACGGCTGCACCGGCAAGGGTAACGACCAGGTTCGTTTTGAGGCTGCCGTCAAGGCCCTCGACCCCGAGCTTAAGGTTATCGCTCCGGTTCGCGAGTGGGATCTGAAGTGCCGTCCCGACGAGGTCGCCTACGCTCACGCCCATAACGTGCCGGTTCCCGAGGGTGCCAACGACAACCCCTATTCCATCGACGACAACCTGTGGGGTCGTGCCATTGAGTGCGGCCACCTGGAGGATCCCTGGAACGAGCCGCTCGACGACGCTTGGGTTATGACCAAGAATCCGGAGGACACGCCGGACACCCCGACGTATACCGAGATTGAGTTTGAGGCCGGCAAGCCCGTCGCCGTCGACGGCAAGAAGATGAAACTCTCCGAGATCGTCATCGCCCTCAACAAGATTTCGGGCGACAACGGCTTTGGCCGTCTCGACCTGGTTGAGGATCGTCTGGTGGGCCTCAAGAGCCGCGAGTGCTATGAGGTTCCTGGCGCCCTGACGCTCATCACCGCCCACAAGGCGCTCGAGGACATTTGCGTCGAGGGCGACCTGCTCAAGACTAAGATTAAGCTCGAGCAGGATTGGGCCACCGCCGTGTACAACGGCCAGTGGTACAGCCCGCTCAAAAACGCGCTCGACGCTTTTATGGCCGACACCCAGAAGTTCGTGACCGGCACCGTCCGTCTGAAGTTCTTTAAGGGCAACTGCCATGTCGTCGGCCGCAAGAGCCCCTTCAGCCTCTACGACTACGGCCTGGCCACCTACGACCGCGACACCACGTTTGACGAGAAGGCCAGCGCCGGCTTTATCGAGATCGATACGCTGTCGCTCAAGACGTGGGCTAAGGTCCAGGGTCCCAGCTCTGCTGCCGCCCAGGCTTAAGCCTCCCTTTCCTTGGTATTCGCGCGGCCCATCCGCGTGATACATAACGGGCGCACGGGGTCCCTACCTTTCGTTATGCTTGCTGACACTTCTTAACATCGGTGGCCCCTACGTTCCGCCCGCGTATTTGATGCCGCGTCTGCGGCTGAGTCCGAGCCCCGCCGGGGTTATCCGGCGGGGCTCCTTCTATCAATTTGGCGGCTCTGCGCCTATATATATGAGGAGTATCCATTATGTTCCATGCTATCGCGCATGCTTTACTTGCCCTCGTGCCCGAGTTCGATGCTGCAAAGGTCGAGGACGTCCCTATGAGCCTGAAGGCCTGGATCGATGATTCGCAGGGCAACATCCGGAGGGAGACGTTGGGCGCCAAGTGCATGGTGCGTCACTTCTTTGCAAATTAGCTACATGGCCCAGCGCACGGCAGGGAGTGTGTAAAACTAGCGGTTGAAAAATCGCTTTAGTGACAGGGCGCATTGCTTTGGGCGCTTGTTTTGGTATTTGATGAAAGGGGACGGTTCCATGGCTCTTTGGGGCGGTCGTTTTGAGGCGGGCGTGGCCGAGGTCACGCAGGAGTTTGGCGCGTCGCTGCCGGTCGACAAACATCTCTATAAGCAGGATATCGCCGGATCTAAGGCACATGCCAAGATGCTGGCGGCCCAGGGCATTATCAGCGCCGAGGACGAGCAGGCGATTGCCGAGGGCCTGACCGGAATCGAACAGGATATCGATGCCGGCAACTTCACCTTCGACATCAACGACGAGGACATTCATATGTCCATCGAGAGCGAGCTGACGCGCCGCATCGGCGAGGCCGGCAAGCGCCTGCATACCGGGCGTTCGCGCAACGACCAGGTTGCGACCGATACGCGCCTGGGCGTCAAGGCGCTGGCCAAGGAGCTCATGGAGGCCAATCTTGAACTGCGCCATGTGCTGGTGGATGCGGCCAAGAAGTACGACAAGGTGATTCTGCCGGGCTATACGCACATGCAGCACGCTCAGCCCGTGCTGCTGTCGCATCATCTGCTGGCGTATTCCTGGATGTTCGCGCGCGACTTTACACGCCTGAAGGCCGCCTTTGATGCCGCCGACAACTGCCCGTTGGGTGCTGCCGCTCTTGCCGGTACGAGCTATCCGCTCGATCGTCAGATGACGGCTGCCGAACTTGGCTTTGCGGGTGTGATTCCCAACTCGCTCGATGCGGTTTCCGACCGTGATTTCCTGCTCGATCTGCATTACGCCGGCTCCGTCATGGCCATGCACCTGTCGCGTCTTTCCGAGGAGATCGTGCTGTGGTCGAGCTCCGAATTTGGCTTTATCACGCTTTCCGACTCCTACTCCACCGGCTCGTCCATCATGCCGCAGAAGAAGAATCCCGACTTTGCCGAGCTTATCCGCGGCAAGAGCGGCCGAGTCTATGGCAACCTGGTGCAGCTGCTCGTGACCATGAAGGGCCTGCCGCTTGCTTATAACAAGGACTTGCAGGAGGACAAGGAGGGCGCCCTCGATACCGCCCATACGCTCATGCAGTGCCTGTCCGTTATGGCCGGTATGATTTCGACCTGGACCGTCAACGAGGATGCCATGGCGCGCGAGTGCGGTGTGGGGCACCTTGCCGCCACCGATGTTGCCGATTACCTGGCCAAGCGTGGCCTGCCGTTCCGCGAGGCACATGCCGTGGTGGGCCATTTGGTCCTGATGTGTGAGAAGCGCGGCTGCAACCTTGAGGACCTGCCGTTTGAGGTGTTCCAGGAGGCGAGCCCGCTCTTTGAGCACGACATTACCGAGGCGCTCGACATCCCGTCGATTGTCGCCGCGCGCACGACCGAGGGCGGCACCGCCCCTGCCGCCGTTGCCGTGCAGCTGCAGCGTGCCGAGGCACAGCTTGAGGCCGACAAAGGCGTGTTTGGATCGCTGACCAAGGTCGTCGAAATGGGCCACGGGGTAAAGTAGGGGTTTGGCTGAAGCCGTTTTGGCCATGTATTGATAAATTGTTTTTGTTTACGGGCGTCTGCTGTTGCGGGCGCCCGTTTTTTGTTGCTATGGGGGAGGGGCTTGTCGTGAACTTTTGTAGGACCTTTGGGCAGGTTGTGTAAGGGGTACGTTCACAGGCGGCAACCGACCGTCTGCTTGGTTCGATGCGGTTGATGGGCGGTCGGATGGTACTCTAATCGGGCTTCGAAACAGAAGTGACACATATGGAGCGCTTTAATAAATTGTAGCGTTTCAATAAACAGCTTTTTGTTTAACTGCAGCTAAAACTCTGTTACGATGCAGTCCAGGCGGGTGTCGGAATGGGACTTGGGCACGCGCGAACCTACTTGAAAGGCTACCTTATGGCTATCGAGAAGACCTTCATCATGATTAAGCCCGACGCCGTGCGCGATCGCAAGATCGGCGAGATTGTTGCTCGCATCGAGCGCAGCGGCCTTGTCATCGAGCGCATGGAGATGACCACGCTCGAGCGCGCTACCGTCGAGGAGCACTACGCCCATCTGGCCGACAAGCCCTTCTTTGGCGGTCTCTGCGACTTTATGACGAGCGGTCCGGTCGTCAAGATGGTCGTTTCCGGTCTCTCCGCTGTCTCCAAGATGCGCACCCTTATGGGTGCTACCAACCCGCTTGATGCTGCCCCCGGCACCATTCGCGGCGACTTCGCTGTCGATGTCAACGCCAACGTGATCCACGGCTCCGACTGCCTGGAGAACGCCGAGATCGAGATCAAGCGCTTCTTTGGCTAAACCAGCTTTGACTCCTTAAAGCTGTTAGCGTGTGGCTTGGGCGCCGCGGAACTCCGTCCGCGGCGCCCTTTATATTCCAGTAGATTTCTGGTAACAGCGTAGAAATCTATTAAAGAGTCCCCGTCCGGATGTGTGCTCCGGGCGGGGGCTGGCGTTAGCGTTTGGCTTTGTAAGTCTTTAAGCCTCGTCGACGACCTTGAGTCCGCGGGTCTGGTCGATTTCGTTGAGGAGATTGACGCGACGCTCGTGGCGGCCGCCCTCAAACTCGGCGTCGAGCCACTCGTCGACGATCATCTTGGCGAGCTCGGAGCCCACGACGCGGGCGCCAAAGGCGAGTACGTTGGTATTGTTGTGCATGCGCGAGAGCTTGGCGCTGAAGGGTTCGGAGCACACGACGGCGCGTACGCCCTCGACCTTGTTGGCGGCCAGGCTAATCCCGACACCGGTGCCGCAGATCAGGATGCCCAGGTCGACGTCGCCGTTGGCAACGGCCTTACCCACCTTGTAGCCGGCGATTGGGTAGTCAAAGCTCTCGGAGGTGTCGGTGCCAAAGTTCACGACCTCGCAGCCGCGCTCCTTCAGGTGCTCGGAGATGATGTTCTTGAGCTCGACGGCGGCGTGGTCGTTGCCGATACCGATCTTCATGGATGGTTCCTCTCTGGTCTGTGCGGCGAGATTGCTAAAGGTTTTACCGCGTTCGACTGCATGATAGCGCGACTTTTGCGTAAACGCTCGGGCGTTTTTTGGTCAAACGCTTTAGTTTGCAGCAAGACTATCTTTTCATGAATGAATGCTGTCAGATTGCGCTTGAACGCCGTCCGCCGGAACCATGGTTGCGGTTTTTGATGCATTGTTATCAAATAAAAGAGCTAACTCTTTTTGAGAGCCCAGTCCGTTATACAAGTAGGAGATACCTATGCCTGCCGATTCCCTTCGTGATACCGCGTTTTGCGATGTTTTGAACCGCGAGCTTGTCTGTGCGCTCGGATGCACCGAGCCCATTGCCGTTGCCTATGCAGCGGCGTTGGCGAGCCAGACGCTCGGTTGCGAACCCGATCATATGGATGTTGCCTGCTCGGGCAACATCATCAAGAACGTTAAGAGCGTGACTGTGCCCAACTCGGGCGGTATGCACGGTATTGAAGCGGCGGCCGTGCTGGGTGCCGTGGGCGGCGACGCCAAGAGCGCGCTCGAGGTGCTCGAGAGCGTTGACGATAAAGACCGTGCTCGTGTGGCCGAGCTCCTCGCCGATGCCGGCTACTGCGATGTGTCGCTTGTCGAGGGTGTGCCCAACCTCTACATCAAGGTGACTGCCACGGCCGGGGGCCATACCGCGGTCGTCGAGATTACCGACCACCACACCAACGTCACGTGCCATACGCTCGACGGTATTCCGGTGTGTGGCAAGTCGGCGGGGGAGTGTGCCGCCTGCGCCGAGCGCGTCGTGGCCGAGCGTGCCGCAGATAGCGCTGACACGCCCATGTCGATTGAGGCCATCATCGATTTTATCGAGGGCGGCGACATTGAGGACGCCCGCGCTGCCGTTGAGCGTCAGATTGTGCTGAATGGCGCGATCAGTGCCGAGGGCCTGGCGCACGCTTGGGGCGCCGAGGTGGGTCGAACGCTGCTGGGTGCTCGTGCCGATGACGTCGCCTGCCGCGCCCGTGCCCGTGCGGCCGCAGGGTCCGACGCCCGCATGAACGGTTGCGCGCTGCCGGTCGCCATTGTGTGCGGCTCGGGCAATCAGGGCATTACCTGCGCATTGCCCGTCATGGAGTATGCCGAGTACCTGCGTTGCGACCACGAGCGCCTGGTGCGCGCCGTGATGCTGTCCGATCTTATCGCCGTGCATATCAAGAGCCATATCGGTGCACTCTCGGCGTTTTGCGGTGCTATTTGCGCTGCATGTGGTGCCGGTGCCGCGATTACCTGGCTGTGTGGTGGCACGCGTGAGCAGATCGGCGCGACGGTCTCGAACACGCTCGGCAACGTTGGTGGCATCGTGTGCGATGGCGCCAAGGCGAGCTGCGCCGCCAAGATTTCCGCTGCCGTCGATGCGGCGATTCTGGGCCACGATATGGCCATGCAGGGCCGCGGCTTCCGTGCCGGCGAGGGCCTGATCCAGGATACCGTTGAGCAGACGATCGCCAGCATGGGCTATGTGGGCCGTGTGGGTATGAAGGACACCGACGTCGAGATCCTCAACATCATGATCGGCAAAACTCGAGTCTGTTAGTTATTGGTTCCGCCGTTCTACCGAACGGCGGACCGGCCGACGCTGCAAGCCCGCCAGAGCGGCAATCTGCCTTTCAACTTCGGCGGCATGACCAGAAGGTCAATGCCGCCTTGTTTCAAGGCACCTTGCTCGCTCTGGCGGGCTTTCGCTGTCGTTGCCATAACATCGGCGTTGTCTTTGTAATGTGACAAAGGGACGGTCAATTTGTCACATTTTTCTCAACCTGCGGCGCTATTTTGTTTGGTGGGAGGGGTCCTATGACAGTTCGTCGGCTATTTGGTGTTCGTAGAAGGCTTCTACTACGGCGTTGAAATCGCGGGCGAAGTCTTCCATGGTTCCGTGCCAGGTGGCTCGGCCGGGTTTTCCCTGGCCAACATAGGCAGTTTGAATGCCGCAGGCGGGGCTGGGGAAGTCGCGCTTGGGATCGTTGCCCACCATAAGGACCTCGTGCGGCTCGAGTCCCATCACCTGAAGCTGCTCGAGATAGTAGGTGGCATCGGGTTTGCAGCGGGTGGTGTTTCCCATGTGCGTGACGAGCTCAAAGGGGGCGTCGGCCAGGTCGCCCCAACCCATGCGACACTCGATGGCCCCCTGCGGAAAGCTGGGGTTGGTAAAGAGCGCGCAGCGCAGCCCTGCGTCCTGTACGGCCTGAAGCGCGGCGTGTGCGCCCGGCATGGCGTGGGCGTTGATGACATCGTCATTCTTGTGCGGAAGCACTTCGCGGTCGTAGTAGGTAAACGCCTCATAGATGAGGGGATCGGAGAGGCAGATGCCGCACCTACGCTCGACCTCGGTGCGGTAAAACTCAAGATTGGTGCGGTTGTCCGTGCCGCTTCGGCGGTTGGCGTTGAGGTCGACCAGGATGGTGCCGAGGCGCGCCATCGTGCCACCTCGGCTGCGTCGTCCGATATCCGCGAGCATCGACGAGACATCCTTAAAATAGCGAAGGATGAACGCGTTGAGGTTGATGCTAAGAAGCGTCTCGTCCATATCGAAAACGACTGCTTTGAGCACGCGGGCACCTTTCTCGAAAAATCGTTCCAGAATCGTTGGCTCCGGATACTTTACCCCAAAGCCGTATGCCTAACTGCCTATCGTCAACTTATGGAGACGGTCGTCCACAAGATTGCGAAAAAGTCTCCATACGAGTAAAAAATCGCAGTTCACGCTTGAAATCGAAATGATTTCCCCGTAACCTATACGAACGTGATTGCATAAGCGTCACATTAGTATCTGTCGGCTCCCGAGTGTTCCTAAACGTTGTGTGCTTGTCGCACCCTTCTGTAGGTCCTAGCAATCGGGGCCCCGTAGTTCGAAAGGGGTCCACCTTTGAGTGAGATTCAGAACTCGTCCATTTTCTCTCTTGACGATGTCAACGAGGAGGAGATGAACAACCTCATCGACGGTACGATTACCGACTTTGATGAGGGCGATCTCGTTAACGGCACTGTCGTTAAGATCGAGCATGACGAGGTGCTCGTTGACATCGGATTCAAGTCCGAGGGCGTTATCCCGGTCCGCGAGCTGTCCATCCGCAAGGACGCTAACCCTGCAGACATCGTTGCACTCGGTGATCCCATCGAGGCTCTGGTTCTCCAGAAGGAGGACAAGGACGGTCGTCTGGTCCTGTCCAAGAAGCGTGCCGAGTACGAGCGTGCTTGGAACCGCATCGAGGAGAAGTTCAACTCCGGCGAGAACGTCGAGGGCGAGGTTATCGAGGTTGTCAAGGGCGGCCTGATCCTCGACATCGGCCTGCGTGGCTTCCTGCCCGCTTCCCTCGTCGACCTCCGTCGCGTCAAGGACCTCACCTCCTACATGGGCACCCGCATCGAGGCCCGCGTCATCGAGATGGACCGCAACCGCAACAACGTCGTCCTCTCCCGTCGCGTCGTGCTCGAGGAGTCCCGTAAGGCCGAGCGCTCTGAGATCCTGTCCAAGCTCAAGTCTGGCATGCGTCTCCAGGGCACCGTTTCCTCCATCGTCGACTTCGGCGCCTTCGTCGACCTCGGCGGTATCGACGGCCTCATCCACATCTCCGAGCTCTCCTGGAACCACGTCAACCATCCTTCCGAGGTTGTCAAGGTCGGCCAGGAGGTCGAGGTCGAGGTTCTCGACGTCGATCTCAACCGCGAGCGCATCTCCCTGGGTCTCAAGCAGACCACCGAGGATCCGTGGCGCGCACTGGTCAAGAAGTACCCCGTCGGCGCTATCGTCGAGGGTACTGTGACCAAGCTTGTCCCGTTCGGCGCTTTCGTCGACCTGGGCGAGGGCATCGAGGGCCTGGTGCACATCTCCGAGATGGCCAACAAGCACGTCGATCAGCCTTCTCAGGTCACCCATGTGGGCGACAAGGTTCAGGTCAAGGTCATGGAGATCGACCTCGACCGTCGTCGTATCTCCCTGTCCATGAAGTCTGCTGCTGAGACTCTGGGCGTCGAGATCGAGGTTACCCCGCTGCCTTCCGAGAAGAAGGACGAGGAGACCGACGCCGAGTAAATCGGTTTGACGATCACTTGTTTAAGGGATCCGTCCGTAATGGACGGATCCCTTTTTGCATTTGGCGCCGAGATGCGCAATGCTGCCGGGCTGTCCACAGGCTATTGGATTGTCGGTGCATGAAAAAATGCCGACATCCCGCCTCGGGGAGGAGGCGGGAACACACCGAGTAGACGGAGGGGTGCGGAGCGCGGTCGCGTCTCGACTGACGACGTTGCCCATCGACAGGACCATTGTAACGCATGGCGGTTCTTGGTTTATCGTGTCGAGCGTTTGCGTTGTGCCATTGCCTGCGGCAACGGTGTGTTACACTCTTGCACTGCTGAGTGGGCCAGACGGTCGCGCGATGTGCTGCTTGCAGTACGCGTGAGGAAAGTCCGGGCTCCAGAGGGCGGGATGCCGGCTAACGGCCGGGCGGAGTGATCCGACGGAAAGCGCCGCAGAAAAGAAGACTCCCACCTGCGCCGCAAGGCGTAAAGGGAAAAGCTGAAACGGTGGTGTAAGAGACCACCAGCGTCGTGGCAACACGGCGGCTTGGCAAGCCCCATCCGGAGCAAGCGCGAATAGGAACGCTATGGGCCGGCCCGGTCCGCGTTCGGGTAGCGTGCGTGGAGCTGCACGGTAACGTGCAGACAAGATAAATGACCGTTCACGACAGAACCCGGCTTATAGGCCCACTTGGCAACTATGTTGACGCTGCGAACCCGTCAGCGCGGCAATCTGCCTTTCAAGCCTTCGGGCATGACCATAAGGTCAATGCCCTTGTCTTTCAAGGCATCTTGCTCGCGCTGACGGGTTCTCGCTTTCGACGGCGTCAGCTGGCCGATTTGGCGCTCATTCGTCGGTCGCCGCCATAAGGCGTGCTCCCTCCTCTTTCGGGCCAAATCGACTCAGCTGACGCCGTCTCGCTGTTGGTGACGGCATCATTGGCGTTTCCGTTCTTGTTGGCGAGGTCAACGGTGCTGTCTTTGCCGTATTATTGAGGCTGTTTATTGCTGTGCTTTATTCTGTTGAGGGGCTTTGTTGGACAGCTATTTTACTCTGCAATCGAATATTGAGGTTTCGGGCGAGTTTGTGGACCGCAAGAGCCGATTTATTGCCCAGCTGGTCCATATTGAGTCCGAGGATGAGGCGAATGCCTTTATCGAGATGGTTCGCAAGCGTCATTACGACGCTCGACACAATGTTCCCGCGTGGATTTTAGTCGATGGACGCGAGCGCCAGAGCGATGATGGTGAGCCGAGCCGCACGAGCGGTATGCCGACGCTCGAGGTGTTGCGCGGCGCAGAGCTCAAAAATGTTTGCTGCGTGGTGACGCGCTATTTTGGTGGCACGCTGTTGGGACCTGGTGGCTTGGTGCGCGCCTATACTGCGGCGACGCAGGCGGCGGTGGCAGCTGCTCGGGAGGCCGGGCAGATTGTCGAGATGACGAGTGTCGTGCCTGTTGACGTGCATGTGGCCTATCCGCAGTATGAGCAGGTGCTTCGTTTGGCGCAGGATTCGGGTGCCAAGGTTTCGGATACCGATTACGCGGATGCCGTGACACTTCACTTGGTGTTTAAGGCGGGGGAGCAGGAGCTATTTTGCGCCAAGATGCGCGAGCTTATGGCGGGGTGCGAGGAGATCGAGGTCGGCGCTCCCGAATTTGCCGAGTTCTAATGGCGACGGCCGGCGTGCTTTTGGATGGATCCCAAGCGCGCCGGCCGTCGTTTTCTGTTGCTGCCGTTTACTCGGCGAGCTGCTTTAGCACATCGCAGGCGATCTCGACGGCATCGTCGATGCAACCAGGGCAGCTGCGGAGCGGACCCTTATCCGATCCGACGCCCTTGAGCGTGCCGCAGACGGTCGTTGTGTTCTTCGTTTTAAAACGCTTGGCGATTTCGCGCGACAGCTTGTAGGTCTGGCCCTTGGTCTTGGGGTTTTCCATGCCGTCGCTCATTACAAAACCCATGATGGCCACGGCGCCCGAGATGGCGCCGCAGGTTTCGGTCATGCCGCCCATGCCGGCGCCAAAGCCCTCGGTGAGGGTAAAGGCGACCTGGGGGTCGAGTCCGACGGCAGGTGCGAGCGTGCAGGCGACGGCCTGGGCGCAGTTGAAGCCACGGGCATGGTATTCGGCAGCCTGAGCCTGACAGGCGGTGATGTCGAGCTGGGCCGTATCGATTTGCTTCATCGTTGTCTCCTTAGTCACGGTGTACCCGCCTATGGTACCCATGACGGTGCGTGTAATCATCGAGAGCTTCATGGATGCCTCATTTTTATCTATCGAGCAAATGCCCAAGGCTTGAGATAAATACCCCTGATCAATTTGTCCCATAACCTACCTTGGGGATGGGTTGAGAGGGGTGCAGGGTAGCGGTATCGTGAACCGAATAAAAACAAAACCCAAGTAAGGGAGTTGGATATGAGCGAGCAGACCATCGGTACGACATGTGTTCAGGGCGGGTATCACCCGGGAGATGCGGAGCCGCGCCAGGTGCCCATCTACCAGTCCACCACGTGGAAGTACGACACGTCCGAGCACATGGGCAAGCTGTTTGACCTGGAGGAGTCGGGCTATTTCTACAGCCGTCTGCAGAATCCCACGTGCGATTTGGTTGCCGCCAAGATCTGCGAGATGGAGGGCGGCACCGCAGCGATGCTCACGAGCTCGGGCATGGCCGCGAACTTCCTCGCGATCTTTAACGTTGCCGGCGCCGGCGATCACGTGGTCGCGAGCTCCGCCATCTACGGCGGTACCTACAACCTGCTCGCCCATACCATGGAGCGCATGGGTCTGACCTGCACGTTCGTTGCCCCCGACTGCACCGACGAGGAGCTCGAGGCAGCCTTCCAGCCCAACACCAAGCTTGTCTTTGGCGAGACGATTGCTAACCCCGCCCTTGCCGTGCTCGATATTGAGCGCTTTGCCAAGGCCGCGCACGACCACGGCGTACCGCTGATGGTCGACAACACCTTCCCGACGCCCGTGATGTGCCGTCCCTTTGAGTGGGGCGCCGACATCGTCACGCACTCCACCACTAAGTACATGGATGGCCATGCGGCCTACCTGGGTGGCGTGATCGTCGACCATGGCCAGTTTGACTGGATGGCCCATGCGGACAAGTTCCCGGGTCTCACCACGCCTGACGAGAGCTACCACGGCGTGACCTATGCCGAGAAGTTCGGTCGCGAGGGCGCCTTTATTACCAAGGCCACTGCGCAGCTTATGCGCGATCTTGGTCCTATGCAGAACCCGCAGGCGGCGTTTTTCTTGAACAGCTCGCTCGAGAGCCTGCATGTGCGCATGCCGCGTCATTGCGAGAACGGCCTGGCCGTTGCCAAGTTCCTGCAGAGTCATCCCAAGGTGCGCTTCGTGAGCTATCCGGGCTTGGAGGGCGACAAGTACTATGACCTGGCTCAGAAGTACATGCCCAACGGTACCTGCGGCGTTGTGAGCTTTGGCTTTAACGGTGGTCGCGCGGCGGCCGAGACCTTTATGAAGAGCCTCAAGCTCGCCCAGATCGCCACGCACGTGGCCGACGCCCGCACTTGCTGCCTGCATCCTGCCAACGCCACGCATCGCCAGATGAACGATGAAGAGCTCATCGCCTGTGGCATTTCCGCCGACATGGTACGCCTGTCGTGCGGCCTCGAGGACACGGCCGACTTGATTGCCGACCTTGAGCAGGCGCTCGAGCAGTGCTAGGCTAGCTCCTTACAAGGTGCCGATGCTGGCAGAAAGCTTCGGCGACCTTTCGTTCCGATTCCGTAGGCGGGACCCCAATCGCGGCTGTTTGCAGGCGATTGGGGCCCCGTTTTTTTGCGTTGGGCCACTCGAAAGGATGGATATGGAGAAAACTGCAGAGCAGCTGCGCCGCGAGCACATTGCTCTAGAGGGCGACACCCATGGCAAGAACAAATGGGCGATTCTGTTTACCGTGCTCATCATGACGTTTATGGTGTGTCTGGATTCGACCGTCGTGACCGTGGCGCTGCCCGTGATGCAAAAGGAGCTGGGCGTGGGCCTCGACCGCATCCAGCTGGTGAGTTCGGTGTATCTGCTTGCGACATGCGTGGCTATGTTGCCGTTTGGCCGTCTGGGTGATGTGCGCGGCAAGGTGAATGTGTTCCAGCTGGGCGTCATCGTCTTTTCGGTCGGTTCGCTGCTGTGCGGCCTTTCGGCCTCGCTCGAGGTTCTTATCCTGGCACGCATTGTTCAGGGCATCGGTTGCGCAGCGGCCATGGCTAACAACATGGGTATCATCACCGAATCGTTTCCGGCGCGCGAACGAGGTCGTGCCATGGGTATTCTCGCGACCTTTGTGGCCCTCGGCATGATGTGTGGCCCCGTGCTCGGCGGCATGCTGGTGGCAAGCTTTCCCTGGGAGAGCATCTTCCTCATCAACCTACCCATCGGCGTCATCTCGTTTATCGTGGGGCTCTACACGCTGCCGCATGTTAGGCCAGAGGCTGGCGAACGCCCCATGCCCCTTGCCGAGGCTGCTCGCCGCTGTTTTGCAAATTCGGCCTTCACCATCAACCTTGTCTGCATGCTCATCGTGTTCGTTGGCATTGGCGCATCCGAGTTTATTCTGCCGTTCTATTTTCAGGACGCCCACAGCTTTGGTTCTGACGTTTCGGGCCTGCTGTTTTTGGCGCTGCCGATGGTGAATGCCTTTATCGGCCCGCTTTCGGGTACGGTTTCGGACCGTGTTGGCTGCGAGGGCCCCACGGCGGTCGGCCTGGGCGTGTACGTATGCGGTCTTTTTGCGGTAAGCACGCTCGATGAGCGCTCTTCTATCCCTGTGATCGTGTGCTGTGTCGCGTTTATGTCGTGCGGTACGTCGATTTTCCAGAGTCCCAACAACTCGCTGTACATGGGCTCGGCTCCGCGTGAAGCGCTCGGCTTTGCGGGCAGCCTGGGTAGCCTGGCGCGCTATGCGGGTATGGCAGTGGGCATTACGGCGGCGTCGCATATCCTGTATGGGCAGATGAGCGTGGCGATGGGCGAGGCCGTGACCAGTTTTGTTGCAGGCCGTCCGGATGTGTTCCTGTTTGGCTTTCGCTCGGTGTTCTATGTGTTGATGGCCGTGGCAGCCGTGGGCTTTGCGCTCGCCATGGTGCGTTTGGTGAGGATGCGCGCCCGCCATTAGCTTGTGGAGGCAGGCTTGCCACGAATCGGCCCATCTACTGGTCTTGCGGCTTTATGGTGCGATGCGGCTTGTGGGACGGGCGGGGGTCGGTCCGTGGTAGACTATCGAACAACGTTTATTAATCGCGCGGTATCGTTGCCGCGAGAAGGGGTTGCGCCATGCAGGAGCTTGAGGATCGTATTCGCCATGACGGCATCGTAAAGGCCGGTAACGTCCTTAAGGTTGATGCCTTCCTCAACCACCAGTGCGACGTTGAGTTGTTCGACCACATGGGCGCCGAGTGGGCCCATCTGTTCGAGGGCGTCGAGATCAACAAGATCCTGACGATCGAGGCTTCGGGCATTGGCATGGCTTGCATCGCGGCCCAGCATTTTGGCGGCGTGCCGGTTGTCTTTGCCAAGAAGGCGCAGTCCATCAACCTCGACGGCGAGCAGTATGCCACGACCATCTACTCCTTTACCAAGCAGAAGGAGTATCCGGTCATCGTTGGCAAGCGCTTCCTGTCCGAGGGCGACAAGGTCCTGATTATCGACGACTTTTTGGCCAACGGCTGCGCGCTCGAGGGTCTTATCAAGATCTGTGAGGCTGCGGGTGCCGAGGTGTCCGGTATTGGCATTGCGGTGGAGAAGGGCTTCCAGGGCGGTGGCGATAAGCTCCGCGAGCGCGGCTTCCGCGTTGAGAGCCTGGCCCGTATCGCCGATATGGACTGCGAGACCGGCGAGATCACCTTCGCCTAAGCGCGCAACACAAGCGATTGGTATGCGATGTGACAAAGGGACTGTCCCTTTGTCACATTTTTTGTATGAGGGGAGGTGTTGATATGGATGAGAACAAGATGGGATGGCGCGAGTATGCGCGCTATGCCGAGATGTCGGTCGAGGAGTTGGCGCGCGATTGCGAGGTGCAGGTGTTTCGCGCGACGGGCCCGGGTGGGCAGGGCGTGAACACGACGGACTCGGCGGTGCGCATGAAGCATGGGCCCACGGGGATTACCGTGACGGCGCGCGAGAGCCGCAGTCAGTTCCAAAACCGTAGCAGCTGCCTGCGTAAGCTGCGCGCTGAGCTTGAGCGTCGCGGACGTCCACCGCGCCGACGCGTAAAGACCAAGGTGCCTCAGCGCTCTCGCCAGCGCAGGCTCAATGATAAGTACTTCAACGCCATTAAAAAGGCCAACCGTCGCAAGCCGGGCAGCGACGAATAGCCTCCTCATAAGTTGCGGTGAAATAGGGATTGTTTGGGGGTGCGGACAGAAAGTTGGACCGTGAAGCGGTCCGGACTGGAGGTTCGCATG
>USSM01000008.1 GCA_900557455.1 uncultured Collinsella sp.
TGGAAGACCATTAGGGAGTATCGCGAGGAGAGGGGCTATGCGGCATAGCGCCGGGGCATGGTCCGGAAAAACGTCCGAGGTCCCGTGGGACACGGTTTCCTGAGCTTGAAATCTGGGACGCACTTTCCGCCGGCGGGCCTGCCTCAGTCAGTCCGCCAGCTGTGCCCATTCGTGCGGATCGTAGACCTTTACGTGCTTGTTGGGCTTGCCGCTCCAGTACTCCTCGTCCATAAAGGGCAGATATGCCTGAACGCCGGGGCAGATAAAGGGAATCCGCTGCTGTTGCAGTCGCTCGCGCTGGCGCTGCTCCAGGTGCGCCTCGGATATGACGGTTGGCATGCCGGACAACTCGACGAGGCTTGCCTGGATTCGCTTAAGGTCGGGGAGTCCCGCGTGCCATGACATCCGCATGATCAAAAAGGATGCACGGCGGTATTTTGCCTGCACCACAGTAATGGCGGGGCGCAGTGTGGGATGGATTTTGTCCCGTTCGGGCCAAAGGTCGGCAGTGATCTCAAGGCCCAGGGTCTCCCATAGGTAATCAAGCTCTTCGTCCATGGCGCCTCGATATCTACGCGATCATTGATACTTCGATTGTGTTGCCTGGTGCTATCGTTTTCACGGTAGAATCTGCCAACGGTTGACGGCTACCGCTCGCGGCGTTTTGCCCTTCGTGTACAGCGGTCGGCTTCACAGGTCCTTCACGGGTTGGACTAAATTAGGCCAATTTGACTGAATTTCAAAAAAGTCAAAATTGGGGCTTGCGTCACGGCGAGACTTCCCGTATATTTCTTTCTTGCGCAAAGGCACAGCCGAGCGCAGCGATGCAGTCATTGGGATGTCGTCTAATGGCAGGACAGCGGATTCTGGTTCCGTCAATGGGGGTTCGACTCCCTCCATCCCAGCCATTGCATTTGCTACATATGGCCCGTTCGTCTAGCGGTTTAGGACGCCGCCCTCTCAAGGCGGAGATCACCAGTTCGAATCTGGTACGGGCTACCATGTTTTAGATACCCGGCCTTTCGTGAGAAGGTCGGGTTTTTTGTTGCGTGTGGGCTGGTCTGTTAATCCCATTTGCCTCATAGCTTTACGTTTTGCTCATCTCCCATACGGGTACAATAGGCCAGATACTTTGACGGTCAGAAGGAGCCTCATGACGGAGTCCTCTCAGCATAGCCCAAAGCCCCAGGTCGAGGTTTCTGGCGGCGATGACAACAAGAGCGCGCGTCGCGGCGCCATCTTCATCGGCGTTGTGCTGATCGGGTATATCGTCTATCTGGTCGTGACCGGGCAGATGGGGCAGTTTTGGGCCGCTATGTCCAGCGTTCAGATGCCCTGGCTCTTCGCCGCATGCTTTTGTATGTTTCTGTATCTCGTTTTTGGCATCGTGGCGTACGCGATCGCCGTTTGGCTCGACCCCGATTCGCCCGTCGGCATCCGCGACCTCATTTCGGTCGAGGCGAGCGGCATCTTCTTTGGCAACCTGACACCCATGATGATGGGCTCTACGCCTGCTCAAATTTACCGCCTTACCAAAGCCGGCCAAAACGTGGGCGAAGCGGGTGCCACGCAGTTCACCCGCTTTATCGTGTACCAGTTTGGCCTGGTGGCATGGGGTGCCATTCTGCTGCTCGCCCGCATGCCGTTTTTCGCCGAGCGTTATGGCGACATGACGCTGCTGTGCGTCTTTAGCTTTGGCGGTCACTGCTGCATCCTACTCGGCATCTTTGCCGTGGCGTTGATGCCCAAGACCGTCACGCGCGTCGCTCATTGCATCATCAATTGGCTCGAGCGCGTGGGCGTCTCGGCCACAAAGATCGAGGGCTGGCGCACCTTTGTCGATGGCGAGATCTACTCGTTTTCCGAGAAATTCAAACTATCTGCCGGCCATTTTTCGTCAATGCTGCTCACGGTCGTCATCACTATGCTGCAGCTGGCGTTTTTCTACCTGGTTCCGTACTTTTTGATGCTCTCTTTTGGCCACCACGAAGTCGACTTTTTCTCGGTCATGGCTGCGAGCGCCTTTGTCCAGCTGCTGAGCTCCGCCGTTCCGCTGCCCGGCGGCACTGGTGGCGCCGAGGGTGGCTTCGCATTGTTTTTGGGTCACTTTTTTGGCACGGCATCGACTGCCGGCTATCTGCTGTGGCGTCTGATCACCTTTATCGCGCCGACCATTTTGGCCGCCCCGCTGCTGGGCCTTAAGAGCGCTCACAACGAGAGTATCCATGCACGCTGGGACCGTATGATGCGCAAGCTCGGGCGCACGCCTCAGATGCCCTCTACGCCCGTTAAGGCACATCCTGCGTGCCAGGTTACCGTTGATCCCAATCAACGTGCTCAAAAGCCTGCTGTGGCCCCTAAGCCGGCACGCCAGACCTACGTTCGCCAGACTGGCGACGGCATTCGCGTTTCCCCGGCGGCGCTCAATAAAAAGAAGCGATCTTAGGGCCCGGTCGGCGAGTCGTGCGTTCTTGATGACGCTCGTCATTGCGATGTGAGATGTAGGATAATCCTCTTACGTTGATTATCTCCCACATGTAGAGGACTTACAGGTGGGCTGTTGACATGAAGGGGACACGTCTATGGCTACCACCAAACCGCGCCTTGACCGTCGTATCGTCCGCAGTCGCAATGCGATTCTTTCGGCGTTTGAGCGACTGCTTATGGAAAAGCCCCTGGCCGATATTACGGTGAGCGCTATCGCGCGCGAGGCAAATGTCGACCGTAAGACCTTCTACGTGCACTTTGGCACGGTCGACGGCTTGCTCGACGCCATTGCCGTCGATGTGGTCGAGATGATCGTCGATTCAGTCGAGAAGACGCTTTCCTCCATGGGCGGCGACACCAACGAGCGCGCACTTGGCGCTGCGGCGTCCTTTTTCAAGACCGTTAACGAGGCGCTGTGCAACAACCTGGTGCTTAATCGCCAGTTGATCGAAAACATTCCGCTCGACGACTTTATGGCTCGTCTGCGTTTGCCGCTCGAGCACGAGATCGCTGAGCGTGATCTGCTGCCCGAGGGTCTAAAGGACGAGATGTTCGATTACTACCTGGCGTTTTTGCTGTCCGGCATTATCGGCATCTATCGCACGTGGGCGTTGTCCGATGGCTCGGTTCCCATCGAGCGCGTCTCGGCGGTCGCCAACGACCTGACGTTGAATGGACTATCGAGTCTGGAATCTCGTTTCGAATAGCACTAGCGCCTTATCCCCCCCCTGAGTTGCGGTGAAATAAGGACTGAATAGGCCTTTTAACAGCTTAAACACTCCCTATTTCACCGCAACTCAGGGGGATTGCATTACTGATAGCGCAGGCACTCGACTGGATCGAGCTTTGCGGCGCGGCGCGCGGGGTAGAAGCCAAAGATCACGCCGATGCCGACCGATACGGCAAACGCGAGCAGCACAGTTGTAATGGAGAAGCTCGGCGTAATCGTCCCGGTGGCTCCGAACTCGCTCATAATGCCCGAGTTGGCGGCAAAGAACGTGAGCCCCCAGGCCAGCAGATAGCCAATCACGACACCTAAAATGCCGCCGGTGATGCACAGCGCCGAGGATTCGGCCAAAAACTGGGCCGTGATATCGCGTCGGCTTGCGCCCAGAGCGCGGCGAATACCGATCTCGCGAATGCGCTCGGTCACGTTGGTGAGCATCATGTTCATAATGCCGATACCGCCGACTAGAAGTGAGATGCCAGCAACGGCGCCCATGATGAGCGAGAAGGCGCCCATAAAGGAGTTGAGGGCATCGATAGCGCTCTTCATGGAGCTTGCCGACACGCTGTCGTACTCGTCGTCCTCCGAGATGCCCTTCATGCTGCGCACCTTGGACTCGATCGTCTTGCAGAGCTCGTCCATATCGGTGCCCTCAGCGGCGAGTGCCGTCACACTGGGAAACGATGGATTGTCATCGCCGAAAAGCTCGGCGATCGTTTCTCGTGGCATGTACAGGCTCAGCGAGCCCATGGAGTCGTTGCCGCCGTCGATGACGCCAATAATCTGCACGTCTCCGCTCGAAACCTTGATGGTCTTGCCAATCGCGTCCTGTTCGTTGCCGTACAGCTGCTCGGCGCCGCCGCGGCCGATGAGCGCCACGCGCGCGCCGGATTTGGACTCGATGTCGTTATAGGTGCGACCGGCAACGATCTTGCTGGCGCCCACGGCATCGAGCATGTCACTATCGACACCTTGGGCCATGACGGTATAGCTCTTATCTCCAACTTTGTACTCGGAATAGGCGCTGTCGACGATGCCGATCTGCTCAATTTGCGGCACCATCTTACGCAGTTTCTCGACGTCCGAATCGGTGAGCTCTTGGGACGAGTAGATCTGCACCATGCGGGCCGCATTGAGGCCCAAGCTGTTGACCAAGCTGTTTTGGATGCCGCCGATGAGCGAGGTCATGGCTATGACCGAGGCGATGCCAATGACGATGCCCAGGATGGTGAGCAGGCTACGTCCCTTGTTGGCCTCGAGCGAGTGCAGGGCTTCTTGGACAAGATCGCGGGTGCTCATGCCTCTGCTCCTTTCGGCGGTGTAGAAGGTACGCAAATCGCGGGTAGGCTGTTGACGGCTCCGCGTAGCGTATTCGGCGCATGTGCGATATATGCGCCGTCATGGATTCGCCCGTCGCGGATAGTCACGGCACGGTCGGCCTCGGCAGCAATGCCCGGGTCGTGCGTGATGAGTACGATGGTCTTGCCTCGTTCTTGGAGCTTATGGAAGGTTTCCATGACGAGTGCCCCAGTTGTCGAGTCTAGGTTTCCCGTGGGCTCGTCGGCCAGGATGATGGGCGGATCGTTGACGAGGGCGCGCGCGATGGCAACGCGCTGCATCTGTCCACCAGAGAGTTCTGATATGCGGTGGTCCCAATGGTCGACCGGTAGCGTGACGGCTTGCAGTGCGTGCACGGCGCGCATCTCGCGCTGGTTGCGCGGCACATTGGTGTAGGACAGCGGCAGCATGACGTTTTCGATAACCGACAGACGCGGCAGCAGGTTGAAACTCTGAAAGACAAAGCCGATGCTCAGCGCCCGCACCTCGGTGAGCTCATCATCGTCCAGTTCGGCGACATTGAGGCCCTGCAGGTAATAGTCGCCCGCCGTCGGTTTGTCCAAGCAACCCAGGATGTTCATGAGCGTCGACTTGCCTGAGCCCGAGGGGCCGGTGATGGCGACGAACTCACCGGGGTCCACCGCCAGGCTCACATTGTGCAGGATGTGAGCGCAACCGGCCTCGCTCTCAAAGATGCGGTGCACGTTGCGGATGTCGATGACGGGGCGCATTACATGCCCTCATCGGCAGGCATACTGTCGCCGCCGTCTGCCGTCATGCCTGCGCCGGTATCCACCACGATGGTGTCTCCATCGCGCAGCTTGGTAACCGGCACGTCGGGGTTGATCTCGTTGCCCTGGTCGCCGCGCTTGACCTGCGTCTTGCCGACCACGGCGTCGTTGTCGTTTTGCGTCACGACGGTCACCTTCACGCGGCGCGTTTCCTTGCCTTCGTCATCGGTGGCCACGTTGACGTAATAGTGCTCGCCGTCCTCGGTCATCAACGCCATGGTGGGCACCATGACCACGTCGTCAAGCTGCTCGGTTACCACCGAGACCTCGGCAGTCATACCGGGCTTAAGGCGGCTATCGGGTGCCTCAATGAGGATGTCGACGTTAAAGGTCACGCTTCCGCCACCACCGTTGGCGGCGTCGGAGTTTGCCACCGATGCGATAGCCGTGACGGTGCCCTGGCTCACGATATCGGGAAACGCGGGATAGGTAACGTTGGCGCTCTGACCCACGGCGATCTTGGCGATGTCCTTTTCGCCCACCTGAACCGTCACCTTCATCTTGGAGAGGTCAGCGATCTGCATGCACTGCTTGCCGCCGCTCGTGTCGCCTTCGCCCATGACCATGCCTCCGGTCGCCGTGGCGCCTACTTTGGCGTTGAGCTCGACGATGCTACCTGAGCTGGGGGCCTTTACGGTGCGTTCGGCCGCCTTGGCGTTTGCCTGGTCCAGGGTCGCCTGGGCCGAGGCGAGATTGCGCTGGGCGCTCGACACGGCGCTGGCGTCGGAGGTTACATCCGTCGGGGCGGTCGCTCCGTCGACATCCAGCGTCGGTGCTGCCTGTGCGGCGGCAAGTGCTGCTTGCGCGTTTTTCAGGTCTTCCTGTGCGGCAGTCACCGCGCGCTGCGCCTCGGCAACGTTGCGATCGAGCTCGTCGTTTTTAATGGTCATGAGCACGTCGCCCTCGTTGACGGACTGGCCGGCTTGCACGTTGATCGATGCTACCGTGCCATCGACAGAAGGGGAGACGACCGAGGCCGAAATAGGCTTGAGCTGTCCTTTTGCCTCGACGGTCGTGGTAAAGGTGCCCTCCATGACCATGTCGGTAACAGGTCCGTCCGCAGATTGCGGCTGCGAGTTGAGGATAACGCTCGCGATAATGGCAATCAGAATAATGCCGCCCACGATGCCGGCCGCAATGCCGCGTCGGACGAGCTTTTTGTGTCGCCGTTCGGCACGCTTGGACTTGAGCTTTGCGTAGGCCTCATCGTCGGATATTCCGGCGTTACCTTGCTCGCCGTCGTTTTGCTGCGCCGTGGGGGCGCTGGTGATAAACGGCAGCTTTTCAGTTGCGCCTTCCGGCACGCGCCCGGTATCGTCGGGGCCCGGGGTGATGGTGGGGACATTCGACATTGCGTCTCCTTTATAGAACATACCGCGATAAGTATATGCGCCCACCGGTTGGGGCGGGCGCATAGACGCGTTTCTTTCAGCATCGAAAGGTAGGTGTCGCTGAGCTTTGTTGCGTTGCGCGTGACGTGCTAGGAATGCACGACCACGCACAGACCGACTTTGATGCAGTCGTGGAGCGCCTTGGCATCGGCCAGGCGCAGATTGATGCAGCCGTGGCTACCGCACCATTTATACGATTCGGCACTATCGAAACTCGAATCGTTTTGCCAGGTAGCGTCGTGGAAGCCAACCATGTTGCCCTCAAACGGCATCCAGTAGCTCACCGGGCTCTCGTATTTGGGCTTACCGGTCTTGGGGTCCTTGGCGCCGATAAGCTTGGTGGCGCCGTCGTTGCTGTTGATCTGCCACACGCCCTCGGGGGTGGCGTCTTCGCCCGGTTTGCCGGAAATAAAGTTGGCCTCCCAAACGATATTGCCGCTCTCGTCATAGTAGCGCGCGTGCTGCTCGGACAGGTCGACGTCGATATACGCCTTCCAATCGGGCTCGCCCTTGGCGGTAAAGGTGTCGGCCTTCTGGGAGTAATTGATCTCAATCTCGCCGGTCTGCTTGTTGTTGATAGCATCCTCGACCTGCTTGGCAAGCGTGCTGCTGTCGATGGACCAACCAAAGTCACCGCCTTCGACGGCGCACTGCTTGCCGTCGGCTCGTGTCCACCAGCGTGTTGTTCCTACGGTATTAAAGCCATTGGCGAGCTCTGCTGCCCACTTGCTGATCTGGGAGGTGTCGAGCGTGGGGTTTGCAGGGTCTGCAAAGCTGATCCACTGCAGCACCGAGCTACCGTCGACCTTGCCGACCTCATCGCCGTTAAGCTTGAGGCTCACGTTGACGCCCAGGAAGTTGTTGGCGGCATCGCATGCGGCCTGAATCTGATCATCTGTCAGCGTGCCGTTGAGCGGCTCGTAGGCATCGTTGCCGAGCTTCGTAAGATCGACGGTCTCGGCGAGCGACGCGAGCTCGATCTCCGCATACTTAATGACATGCTCGCGGTTGAGCTTTTCGTTGGAGCGGGCCTTCTCGATCGTGAACTTGCCCGCCTTCTCGTCGTAGGAGCTCGATGCCTCAAAGGTACCCGAGCGGCCTTCGTTGAATGCGTCGATGGCGGCACCCAGATCCTCCTCGAACTGCTTTTGGTCAAAGGCGTCCGAGAGCATGGACAGGTCGACGTCCTGTTCCAGGTCGATGGTACCGTTTTTGGTCGCGCTAACGTTCTTGCCGCCGAGCGAGGCAATCAGGCGCGAAGGCCACAGCAGCGGCTCGTTGCTGCCGATAATCTCGTGGGCAGCTGCCTCGCCGTCGACGATGGGCTCGTCGGATTCGGGCTGATATGTCCAGCTAAAGTCATCTCCCGAAACGGTGAGTTTGTAGTGCTTCCAGGCGGAGTCGACCTTGGTAGCGGCGGATGAGGCGTTGGAAAACGAGATATCGACGCCGGCGATGGTGGTGTTGGGGTAGGCAATCTGCGAAAACGCCACGACGCCCACGATATAGACGATGGCGACGAGGCCGAGGACGACGAAGAACGCCGTCTTGCCACCCGTCTTTTTGCCCTTTGCGGAGCGTTTGTCGGCGGGGCCGCGGTTGTTGGAAACTCGAGTGTGCGAAGGGCCCTGGTTGTGACCGACTCCTTTTGCGGAACGATGCTGGTGCTGCTGATATTGCTTACGCTGCTGATGCTGGCCCTGATTGCGGCGCGGGGAGGTATTTGCCGCGCCGTGCTGTTGACCATGGGCTGGCGCAATGGGACGGGGCGATTGGATGCCACCGAGCTGCCTGCTGGGTTGTTGCGGATCGGGGATCAGTTGGCTGCGGTCGAGTTGCGACATCGTGTATATTTCCTTCGAGTTTCGCTTTACGGCTCATCGTGTTTTAACTGGGCTTGAATTATAGCGATTACGCAGTTGCTTGTGTTACGAAAACAGTGGCGATAAAGGATAGGTGGGACATATGTCCCACCTATCGTTCGCTTTTGCTTGCTATCCGCATATTCCGCATTTTGCGCACGCCGAGAGTGCTGCAGGAGCCTGCGCGATGCCGCCCTTCGCCGTCTCGCGCAACGTGGCGGGCAGGGCGTGGCCCACCGAGAGCATCACGTGCGCCATCTGGTCAAACGGCACCAGGCTCTTGATGCCGGCGAGGGCGAGCTGCGCCGAGCTGAATGCCGCGGCCACGCCGATGGCGTTGCGGTTTTGGCAGGGCACCTCGACAAGGCCGCCGACGGGGTCGCAAACGAGGCCCAACAGGTTGCTCAGTGCAATGGAGCTGGCGTCGAGCGCTTGCTCGGGCGTGCCGCCCATCATCTGGACCAGCGCGGCGGCGGCCATGGCGGCAGCGCTTCCAACCTCGGCCTGGCAGCCGCCCTCGGCGCCGGCGACGCAGGCGCTCGTGGTGAGGTTGAGGCCGATGGCGGCGGCACAGTAGAGGGCGTCCATGACCTGTTCGTCGTCGAGCTGGAGGTGATCGGCGAGCGCCAGCACGCAGCCGGGGACGACGCCCGCGGAGCCGGCCGTGGGGGCGGCAACGATCACGCCCATGGTGGCGGAGCGCTCGAGCACGGCCATCGCGCGGGCCACGGCATCGGTCTGAACGGGGCCCATCAGGCTTGCACTCAAATCGTTGCGGCCGGTGGTATCGACGAGCTTAGCCTCTCCGCCGATAAGTCCGCCGAGCGATCGCTGCGGATTGGCGATGGGGGCCGTGGTCTCCTCGCGCATGACGTCGAGCACGCGGCGCATGGCTGCGATAGCATGGGCCTCGCCGGTCAGACGCGCCTCGCGCACGGCCATGACGGCGCCGATATTCAGGCCGAGCTCGGCGCACGCATCGAGCAACTGCTCGCCGTCGTCGAAGATCTCCTTGGCCGAGACACCGGGGGAGAGCGACGAGGCCGAGCCCGGGAGCTCGATAAACGTGGCGTAATCGACATTGTCGAGCTTGCGCAGCATGGGGATAACGGTGTCGTCGGGAGCGCCGTCGGTCTCAAAGACGGAATAGGCCTGGCCGCCCACCTCGGTGCGGTAGGTGCGGCAGAAGGCGATGTTGACGTGTGCGTAGGCGAGCAGGTTCGTGAGTGCTGCGAGCACGCCGGGAACGTCCTGGTGCGCCACGAAGAGCGTGGAATACATGCCCGAGATGTCGACGCCGACGCCGTTGATGCGGCTGATGCGCATCTTGCCGCCGCCAAGGCTCTCGCCGCGGACCTGTGCCGTGGCGCCCGTGTCGTCGACCATGTCGATGTCGACGGTGTTGGGGTGGATGGAGGCGTCGTCGCCCTTGATGTCAAAGTGAAAGTCGAGGCCCTGCTCGCGCGCGAGGTCAAAGGCCTGCTTGATGGTCTCGTCGTCGGTATCGAGGCCCAAGATACCCGCGACGAGCGCGCGATCGGTGCCGTGACCGCGGTAGGTGTGGGCAAAGGAGTTCCACAGGCCAAAGGTGACCTTGGTGATGCGGCCTTCCAGCAGGCTGGCGGCAACCTGGGCGCAGCGCAGGGCGCCGGCGGTGTGCGACGAGCTGGGGCCGACCATGACGGGGCCCAAGATCTCGAATGCCGAGGTCGTTGCTAGTGTTTGCGGCTTGCCTGCCATGGCTGCTCCTGTTCTATTCCGTCGTCCCGAAGGGCGGGGCATAAGGTCGCCTGCTCGGGCAGTCCTGCTCGCACGGAGGCCACATTAAGTGGCCTCCGGCTCGTGCGGAACTCGCGATCGACCTTATGCCCCGCCCCTCGGGACTAAGGATACATGGTAGAGGCGCTTGTGCTTCAAAATTCATCGGCTGGGTACGCAGCGAAGGTTCATATCGAAATATCTTCACCACCGGGTAAATAAAAAAAGAAGTACCGCTTGGGGGCGGTACTTCCTTTGAAAGCACGTATGTTGTTCTGACCTTAGCGGATCTAAATTAGAGGCCGCAGGCTGCTTTGAGTTCTTCGACTCGGTCGGTTTTCTCCCAGGTGAAGTCGGGGTCTTCGCGGCCAAAGTGACCGTAGGCTGCCGTCTTTTCGTAGATGGGGCGGCGCAGGTCCAGGTCGCGGATGATGGCGCCCGGGCGCAGGTCGAAGGTCTTCTCCACGGCCTCGACGATCTTGTCTTCGGCAACATGTGCGGTGCCAAAGGTGTCGACCATGATCGACAACGGCTTGGACACGCCGATGGCGTAGGCCAGCTCGACTTCGCAGCGGTCGGCAAGGCCGGCGGCGACGACGTTCTTGGCGACCCAGCGAGCGGCGTATGCGGCGGAGCGGTCGACCTTGGTGCAGTCCTTGCCGCTAAAGGCGCCGCCGCCGTGACGGCCGTAGCCGCCATAGGTGTCGACGATGATCTTTCGGCCGGTTAGGCCCGTGTCGCCCATGGGGCCGCCCACGACAAAGCGACCGGTGGGGTTCACGTAGATATCGGCGTTGTCCCACGGCATGTTCTCGGCAGCCATGACAGGCGAGATGACATGCTCGATGAGGTCGTCCTTGATCTTGCCCATGTCTTCGATCTCGGCTGCGTGCTGCGTGGAGATGACGACGGTCGTGACCTCGACGGGCTTGCCGTCCTCGTAGCGCACGGTGACCTGGGTCTTGCCGTCGGGGCGCAGATAGGGCAGGGTACCGTCGTGGCGCACGGCGGCCAGGCGCTCGGCCAGGCGGCTCGCCAGGTAGTGCGGCATGGGCATGAGGGTCTTGGTCTCGTTGGAGGCATAGCCAAACATCATGCCCTGGTCGCCGGCGCCGATCAGGTCGATCGGGTCGGTGGTGGCGCCGGTCTGGGTCTCGAAGGACTCGTCGACGCCCTGGGCGATATCGGGGGACTGCTCGTGGATGAGGCTCATGACGCCACAGGTATCGCAGTCAAAACCAAACTTGGCGCGGTTGTAGCCGATGCGGCGGATAACGCCACGGGCAATCTCCTGCACGTCGACGTAGGCCTGGGTGCGGATCTCGCCGGCGACGATGACGGTGCCGGTGGTCACGAGGGTCTCGCAGGCGCAGCGGACGTTTTCCACGTTGGCGGGCACGCCGTTGGGCGCAATATAGCCCTGCTCCTGCAGCTCTATTTCTTTGGCGAGGATTGCGTCGAGGACGGCGTCGCTGATTTGGTCGGCGATCTTATCGGGATGACCTTCGGTCACCGACTCCGACGTAAACACAAAGGACCCGTGTTGGGGTGGGATGGAACGAAGTTCTTCTGACATGATTGTCCTTTCAAAAACGCGTCCCGGCGACCGTTACCATTCCGCCGGGCTCTGTATGCAAGGGGACATCATAGCGCGTAAATCCAACATTCACACCCTTTCCGCACCTACTCATTGGGGACAGGCTTAAATGACCAGCCAACTCATTGGGGACAGACTTAAACGAGCAGTCTTAAACGACCAGCCTAGTAACGTCCCTAAGTGCCGACAGGTTGCCCAAAGACTGGTCATTTAAGCCTGTCCCCAATGAGTGGGTCGGTGCCCTTTGTGCGGAGGTTGCTTTGATGCTTTATACTGATGCGGTTAGACATCCATCCTGCAATCGAGGAGATTTCCATGGCATCAGACGTTCGCGTCCGCTTTGCACCCTCACCGACGGGCAAGCTGCACATCGGCGGCGCCCGCACCGCTATCTATAACTGGGCTTTTGCCCGCGCAAACGGCGGCACGTTCATCCTGCGCATCGACGACACCGACCCCACCCGTTCCACCGACGAGAACACGCAGATCATTCTGCGCGCCATGCGTTGGCTGGGCTTGGACTGGGACGAGGGTCCCGAGGTGGGCGGCGACTATGGCCCCTACGCCCAGACCGAGCGCCTGGACCTGTACAAGCAGGCCGCCCAGCAGCTCTGGGACGAGGGCAAGGCCTATCCCTGCTTCTGCACCAAGGAGCAGCTCGAGGCCGATCGCAAGGCCGCGCAGGAGCGCAAGGACCCCTTCCAGGGCTATCAGCGCCGCTGCCGCGATCTTGATCCCGAGGAGGCCCGTCGCCGCATTGAGGCCGGCGAGCCCTACGTCCTGCGCATCAAGGTGCCCGAGGACCGTGGCGACGTCGTCATCCACGACGCCGTTCACGGAGAGGTGACCTTCGATGCCAAGGAGCTCGACGACTTTGTCATCTTCCGCTCCGACGGCACGCCCACCTACAACTTCGCGACCGTCGTCGACGACGCCATGATGAAGATCACCCACGTCATCCGCGGCGACGACCACCTTTCCAACACGCCGCGCCAGGTCATGGTCTACGAGGCCCTCGGTGCGCCCGTGCCCACGTTTGCCCACATCTCCATGATCCTGGGCGCCGACGGCAAGAAGCTCTCCAAGCGCCATGGCGCCACTTCGGTGGAGGAGTACCGCGATGCCGGCTACCTGCCCGACGCCTTCGTTAACTACCTGGCGCTGCTCGGCTGGTCGCTCGACGGCGAGACCACGATCATCCCGCGTGATGTCCTGGCCAGCAAGTTCTCGCTCGACCGCATCTCCAAGAACCCGGCGACCTTCGATCCCAAAAAGCTCGACTGGGTCAATGCCGAGTACATCAACGGCATGTCCGATGCTCAGTTTGCCGACGAGATCATGGTCCCCGAGCTGCACGAGGCAGGTCTCATCGAGGGCAATGTCGAGTACGGCGAAGATTGGATCGACGCGCTTGCCGCCATCGTTAAGCCGCGCACCAAGATGCCGGCTGACGCCGTGACCGTCGCCGCCCCCATCTTTGCTACGGCCGAGACGCTCGAGTATGACGAGAAGTCCGTCAACAAGGGCCTGGCCAAGGAGGGCATGGGCGCCATTCTGGACGCCGCCAAGGCCGCGCTTGAGGGTGTTACCGAGTGGACCGCCGAGGCCATCGACGCCGCGCTTGAGCCGCTGCCCGAGCAGATGGACCTCAAGAAGCGCGTGGTGTTCCAGGCCGTGCGCGTCGCCGTCTGCGGCAACATGGTGAGCCCTCCGCTGGGCGAGACCATGGCGCTCGTCGGCCGCGACGACTGCCTGGCGCGCATCGACCGCGCCCGCACGATGGCGTTGTAACAGTCGCGTAAACGCATGTATCCGAGCCCCGCTCACCACGAGCGGGGCTCTTGTTTCTCAAGACATATGGGATGGGAGGTACAGAGACCATGGCCGAGCAACTGTCGCTGTTTGGTTCGCCCGAACCGGCGCAAGCTCCCATGAAGCATGCCCGCACGGCCGAGCAGGCCAAACCTGAGCCTGCGCCAGAGCCCATTGCCGCCTACGCGAGCGTGGTCCTGGACATTCCCACCCGTGCGCTGTCCGAGCCTTTTGCCTACGGCATTTCGCAGTCCCTTGCCAACGAGGCTCAGGTCGGGTCCACGGTCCTGGTCCACTTTGGCAACCGTGCCGCTGCAGGCTACATCGTCGATATTGCACCCGAGCTGGGCGACCTGCAAGGTAACGACGCTCTCGATCCCGCGCGCATCAAGCCCATCGAGGCCATCCTCAGCAAACCGCTCTTTGGCGCCGAGGCCGCCCGCATTGCGCGTTGGATGAGCCGCGAGTATGTCGCGACGCTTTCCGAGTGCCTGCGCCTGTTTTTACCTCCGGGTGGCAGCCCGCGGGTCGTGAAGGGCGATGACGGGGCGTGGACGGTCGAGCGTCCTGCCGTCAAGCCTATTCAAAACCGCTGGGTCATGCTCACGCCTGAGGGTTTCGACTATACGCCGCCCAAGACTGCCGTTCGCCAACGCCAGCTCATCGAGGCGCTTCAGTGCGGTCCGGTCACGACGCGCGACCTTAACCTGCTCTACAACAACATGTCGGCGACCATCAAGGCGCTCGAAAAACGCGGCGTCGTGGTGGTGGAGGAGCGCCGCGCTTGGCGTGGCTGCAGCGAGAAGATCACGCTGTCCTCAGCAAGCGGCAAGGCGCCGGTCGCGCTTACGAACGGCCAGCAGCAGGCGCTCGCGCAGATTGAGCGCGCTCGCCTGGATGCGCACGGCGACGTGGTGCTTGTGGACGGCGTTACGGGCTCCGGCAAAACCGAGGTCTACCTCTCCGCCATCGAGCGCGTGCTCGCGGCCGGCCGCTCAGCGTGCGTGCTTGTGCCCGAGATCTCGCTGACGGCTCAAACCGTCGGCCGCTTCCGTTCGCGCTTTGGCGAGACGGTCGCGGTCTTCCATTCGCGTCTTTCGGCCGGTGAGCGCCTAGACCAGTGGGACATGGTCGCCAGCGGTGCAGCCCGTGTTGTCGTCGGCGCGCGTTCGGCGCTTTTTTGCCCGCTCAGCGACCTGGGCCTCATCATCATCGACGAGGAGCACGAGACCAGCTATAAGCAGGGCTCCAGTCCGCGCTACCATGCGCGCGAGGTGGCGGCCGAGATGGCGCGCCGCTATCGCTGCCCACTCGTGCTGGGCTCGGCTACGCCTTCTGCCGAGGCCCTCGACCGCTGCCGCCGCGGCACGTACAACGGTGTCACCTGGACGCGCGTCGAGATGCCCGAGCGCCCGGGACACGCCGTGCTACCCACGGTCCGCATTGCCGACCTGCGCCGCGAGTTTTCGCACGGCAGCCGCTCCATGTTCTCTAAACCGCTGATGGAAGGTTTGGAGCGCGTGGTCAAGCGCCGCGAGAAGGCTGTGCTGCTGCATAACCGCCGCGGCTTTGCGCCGTTTTTGATGTGCCGCGAGTGCGGTTGCGTTCCCACCTGCAACCACTGCTCTACGGCGCTTACGTACCACGAGCGCACCCATACGCTGCAGTGCCACACCTGTGGTTCGTCCTGGCGCGTGCAGCCGTATCCCGCGCCCACGAGTCGTTGCCCCAAGTGCGGCAGCCGTTACCTGGCAAAAATGGGTCTGGGCACGCAGCAGATTGAGGACGCGCTGCACCAGATGCTGCCCGAGGATGTCGCCATCATTCGCATGGATGCCGATTCCACGCGTGGCAAGGACGCGCATAAAAAGTTGCTCGAGCAGTTCGATGCCGCCGATTGCGCGGTGCTGCTGGGCACCCAGATGATTGCCAAGGGCCTCGACTTTCCCGAGGTCACGCTTGTGGGTGTAGTCAATGCCGACTTTGCGTTAAAGCTGCCCGATTTTAGAGCGGGGGAGCGCGCCTACGATTTGCTGGAGCAGGTCGCGGGCCGTGCCGGACGCGGCGATCGCCCTGGCGAGGTCGTCATCCAGACCTATCTGCCCGAGGATCCAGTCATCCGCGCCGTCGCCGAGCACGACCGTTCGATCTTTACCGACTACGACCTGGATCAGCGCCGCGACGCACTGTATCCGCCGTTCGTTCGTCTGGTCAACATTTTGGTGTGGTCGGCTAGCCGCGACGATGCGCAGGATTATATCGGGCGCATCGCAAAGCTGCTCAAGCGCCGATGGCATGCCGCCGCTCCCGACTTTTTGCGGTCGGGCAGCGCGGTGCCGCAGGTGCTGGGTCCGGCTTCGTGTGTAATCGAGAGAGCAAAGGACCGTTATCGCTTCCACCTGCTTGTGAAGTCGCCCGTGGGGTACCATGTCTCTGATGATATCGATGCCTGCCTCAAAGAGGTGGGTTCCGTGCGTGGCGTGAGCGTGAGTGTTGACGTCGACGCCTATGATTTGATGTAACAACCCGAAAGGATGGCCATGGAAGCCAACGGAATCGTACTGTCGCCCGACCCTCGTCTGCGCCAGGAGTGCGCCGTCATCGAGGAGATCACCCCGGCGATCGAGGCACTCGCCGAGAAGATGAAGAAGATGATGTTCGACAACGGCGGTTGCGGCCTGGCTGCCCCGCAGATCGGAGAGCTCATCCAGCTCGTCACCATCGACTGCGATTACAGCGACAAGAGCGACTATGACCCGTACGTGCTCATCAACCCCGTTATTGTTGAGCAGAGCGACCATCTGGTGCCGTTTAGCGAGGGCTGCCTGTCCATCCCCGGCATTAGCTGCGAGATCGAGCGTCCCGACCATGTCGTCGTCGAGGCGTACGACCTGGATGCCAACCTGATTCGCTACGAGGCCTCGGGCGACCTGTTCTGCGTGTGCCTGCAGCACGAGATCGATCACCTGCACGGCAACACCATGTTCGAGCGACTGAAGCCCATGCAGAGGCTCAAGGCCGTCAAGGAGTACCAGGACGCCCTGGCCCGCGGCGCTCGACCGGGCGAGACGGAGTAAGTCCCACCGTCCCCGGTGCTGAGCGCCCACATATCATCCCGTGCTCAAACATTCTCGCTGCGCTGCGAAACTGCGCGCGGGACGATATGTGGGCGCTCAGCACCGGGGATTGCGTCGTTCTGGCTCGGTTCGCCCGGGTGCCGTCGGGCCAGGGATGGGCGTCTTCGCTGATAGGTGCTTTGCTGAAAGAGCTGCTTTTATTGCGGCTCTTTCTTTGGTTTTGGGTATATTTGTTCTTGTTGAATTGTTATTGCGGATGGGCTGTGTACTTGGCTTTCCGCTGTTATTTGTAGCCGTCTCGGCTTTGGTTGAGGGGAGACGTCCTTTATGCGTATTGTGTTTATGGGTACGCCTGATTTTGCTGTGCCTTCGCTGACTTCGCTTGTTGAGGCTGGGAACGAGATTGTGCTTGTCATTACTCGTCCTGATGCTGTTCGTGGGCGTGGTAAGAAGCTTGAGCCTTCTCCTGTTAAGGCCAAGGCGCTTGAGTTGGGGTTGCCGGTTGTTGAGGCCAATCGTATGACGCCTGAGGTCGTTGAGGCGCTTAAGGCTGCCCAGGCTGACATTTTCTGCGTGGCTGCCTATGGCTGCATTTTGCCCGATGAGGTGCTGCATATGGCGCCGCTTGGTATTGTGAATGTTCATGCTTCGCTGCTGCCGCGTTGGCGTGGCGCCGCTCCCATTCAGCGTGCGATTCTTGCTGGTGATGAGGTTGCCGGCGTTTCCATTATGCGCATTGGGCATGGCGTGGATACCGGCGCTTATTGTGCGCAGGCCTCGACATCTGTCGCCGGCAAGCATGCCGAGGCACTGACGATGGAGCTTGGCGAGCTGGGCGGTAAGCTGCTGGCCGATACGCTGCCCTCGCTTGCCGATGACACAGCGGTGTGGACCGAGCAGGATGAGTCGCTCGTCACGCATGCTGCCAAGATTTCCAAGCAGGAGATGCGTCTGGATCCGCAGATGGCGGCGCTCGATTGCGTGCGTCACGTGTTGGCTTCGTCCGACACTGCACCCGCTCGCTGCGTGATTGCCGGTAAGTCGGTTCGCGTGCTCGATGCTGCGCTGGCGGATGTGTCGCTTGGCGAGGGCGTTGTTGCCGTTAAGAGCAAGCGTGTCTACCTGGGACTTTCCGATGGTGCGGTCGAGCTGCTTGAGGTTAAGCCCGATGGCAAGCGTGCTATGGCTGCTTCTGCCTGGGCTGCCGGCCTGCAGGGCGCCGATCTGACGTGGGGTGCTTTGTCATGAGCAAGCTTTCTCCCGCGCGCAAGCTTGCGCTCGATGTGCTGATGGAGGCCGACCGTCGCGGTATGTACGCACGCGACGTGCTGTCTTCCCGTGCTTCCGCCAAGGCCATTGACCAGCGCGATTCCGCTTTTGCCGCGCGTTTGGCGCTCGGTGTTGCCGCCACGCAGGGCATTTTGGATGAGCTGCTCGATCAGTTTCTCGATAAGCCCAAAAAGGTCGCGCCGCGCGTTCGCATGGCGCTTCGAATCTCGGCCTTCGAGATGCTCTACCTGCATACCCCGGGTCGCGTTGCCGTGAGTCAGGGCGTTGAGCTGGTTCGTAGCGGCGCTAAATCGGCTGCCGGTTTGGCGAACGCCGTGCTGCATAAGGTTGCGGACAACGTTGAGGACTTTGCCACGGCATCGGACGTGGATGAGTCCGAGCGCCGTTTGGTTCGCCTGTCTCGCCTGATGGGCATGCCGCGCTGGCTGTGCGCTCGCATTATGGCGTCGTTCGATACGCCCGAGGGCGCGCTCAGCTTTGCCGGCAATCTGGCGCCCGCGCCGCTCGCTCTGCACGAAAATGCCTTTGCGACCAAACCTGATCCGTACATTTCGCAGCTTGTGGCGCCCGTGTTCCCGGGTTGCCATGCGCCGGTCGATGCGCAGGCCACGGTTGCGTCGGGTGTGTTTGAGCGCGCGGCTGCCGTGGCCTCGGACCTTAACGCTCAGCTCATCGCTACTGCGGCTACTCGTCCCGGGCGCTGCCTAGAGATTGGCGCCGGTCGTGGTACCAAGACGTATGTGATGATGTGCCAGGCTAAGCGTGCCGGCTACGACCGTCAGCACACTGCACTCGATTTGCACGATCGCAAGTGTGACCAGAATCTCGCGCGCCTGCATAAGGCGGGTATTACGGGTGTTCGTACCGTCTCGGGTGATGCATGCGAGCTCGATGCGGTTCTCACGTCGTTCGATGCCATGCTTGGTAAACCCGTTCTATTCGATACAGTGTTTATCGATGCCCCATGCTCTGGCACCGGAACCATGCGTCGTCATCCCGAGATTCCCTGGCGCCTTGCCGAAAGCGATGTGACGTGCGAGCTGCCCAAGCTGCAACTGACGATGCTCAAGGAAGCAGCCGCGCGCGTTGTTGCCGGCGGCGAGCTCATATATGCGACGTGCTCGGTCTTTGATGAGGAGAACACGCAGGTCGTAGATGCCTTCCTGGCCTCTCCCGAGGGCGCCGACTTTACCGTGGCGCCGCTCTCCGAAGCCCAGATTCTGCAGCTTCCCGAGTTTGAACAAGCCAAGCAGCTCATCTCCGTCCGTCAAAACGACCGCGGGCTTTTCCAAAGCGTCCCCGTAAACGCCGACTCCTACGACGGCCACTTCTGCGCTCGTCTGGTCCACAAGTAACTACTAAGTTGCGGTGAAATAGGGATTGAATAGCGGCTTCTACCCGCCAAACAGTCCTTATTTCACCGCAACTCATAAGGAAGATTTTTCTGGGACTGGGATTAATAAATCGGATATGAAAGTAAGCGGTTGGGTTTGGTAAGTTTCTGGATGCATGAACCGCTCGCAGATTTAATATTGAGGGGATAAAATGATCGATCTTAATAGTGACAAGATTGACAATCCTGAAGATAATACTCAGGAAAATGAAAAGGTTGAGAATTTTTCGATTAAAAAGCGGGTAATTATTGGTGCCGGTATTGTTGCTCTGCTCATTGCTGGTTGTGTCGGTGGTTATGCTGGTTACAATTACAAACAAGCATGTAGTGAACATAATCAGCAGGTTGAAGTTTTGTATTCAAAGGCTAGCGATAGTGTTGCTGCCTTTAAGGCTGATCCTGGGTTACTAACTTTTGAGCAACGTCTTGATACCATTAAAAATGCTCAAAATAATAAAGAGATTTTGAATAAAGAAATCTCTAATGACAGTTTTAAGTATGCGGATGGCACTTCCCCTGATTGGACTAAGCTGCTTAATAAGTATGATTCCATTATTAAAGGCTGCCGTAAGGCTCAAAATAATGAGTGGAATACTTCTCTAGTTGATCATGCTAATTTTGATGTGAATTCTACTGAAGATACTGACTCTCTCCAGCAGCATATTAATAGCCTCAATGGTCTTCTTAATGATATTTCTAACAAAGATAATCAGAAGCTGATTTTTGAAGATGCCAAAAAGGATTCTAAAAAATTCATCGATCAAATCAATGAACAGATTAGTCGTTATCAAACTCGTATTGATGATTTAAACAAGGCAAAAGCTGAAGCTGAAGCTGAAGCGAAGGCTCAAGAGGAAGTAACAGCACAAGCTCAACAGCAGACTTCTCAGCAGAATAGTTATTCTAGCGGTAGTAACTATTCTAATAATAATTCTGGTGGATCTTCTAGCAGTATTTCTTCTTCCAATAATAGTGGTGGTAAGTATGTCATTCGTCAATTAGATCAATATGATGCAGCTGGTAACTATATCGGATCTACTCATTGGTATAGCGATGGTACTTGTGATGATCCTTATGCTGCCGGTATGGGCGGATTTTAAAATATACTAATTTTAAAAATAATTATCGACCCATGGCGCAAAGAAGTGACCCCGCGATCGTAGTTGATCGCGGGGTCACGTTGTTATTAGTGGCTATGCGGGCAGTTGGCGCAGCAGCCGCTGGTGTCGCTGGTGCTGGAGCCGCCGCTTCGCTGGTCGGTGTTGTAGAAACCGCTGCCTTCGAACTTAATGCCGCTGGCCGAGAACGTCTTAGATGCCGGAGCACCGCAGCTGGGGCATACGACCTCGGGCGTCTCGGACATGGGGTGCTCAACTTCAAACACGTTGCCGCAGCTCGTGCACTTGTAATCGTAGCGCGCCATAATACTTCCTTTTCAGCACAAAGCGGGCAGATCGCTCTGCCCGCAAAAATTCAAACAGCTGTAACTGTACCCTATATCGGGGGTTTTATCACGCTTCGCCCCAGAATCTATGGGTGTTGCGCAGGAGCTTCGCAGTTTTCTCCTCGGCTGCTGCAACGTCGGCCTCTTGCGCCTGCCATGTCCAGTTGCCCGTGGCCACGCCCGGCACGTTCATACGTGCATCGTCGCCCAGCCCCAGCACGTCCTGCAGCGGCATCATAACGAGCGGAGCATCGCTGGCCAGGGCGTTGCCCATGAGCTCGCTTGCCAATGCAATGCCGCTCGGCTCGTCACCGCCAGCAAAGGTGCGCGTGCACCAGCCGGCAAGCGTCGAGGTGTCGTGCGTCGAGGTGTACAGGATCTTGCCCGGCGTGGGATGAATTCCGCAGCGAACGTCGTAGTTGCTAAACTCCAGTACGTCCATGCCGGGGAAGCCACAGGTCGAAGCCATCGCGCGAACACCAGGCGTCAAATAGCCCAGGTCCTCGGCAATAAAGTTAAGCGGACCCAGCTCGTCGTAGGCCGTTTGGAATAGGTCCTTGCCCGGGCCAGCCAGCCAGCGGCCGTCGGCACAGGCCTTGCCGGCAGGGATGCTAAAGTAGCTGTGGAAGCCCAGGAAGTGGTCCAGGCGCACACGGTCGTAGAGCGCGAACGCACGACGCAGGCGATCCATCCACCAGCTATAGCCGTTCTGTTTCATGTGATCCCAGCGGAAGGTGGGGTTTCCCCACACTTGCCCCTCGGGCGCAAAGTTGTCGGGCGGCGCACCCGAAATCTCAATCGCCTTGCCGGTGTCGGACAGACAGAAGTTTTCGGGCTCGCTCCACGCATCGGCCGAATCGTCCGAGACATACATCGGGATATCACCGATGACCTCGATGCCCTTCTTGTGTGCATAGTTCATAAGCTCGCACCAAGCAAGGTCAAAGCGATACTGCATGTACGCCTGCAGCTCGGCCTCGTCGTGGAAGCGCTTGTCATCGATCAGGTGCTCGTTGTAGCGCGCGACATCCGCCGGCCATTCGTGGCGCGACAGTCCCTCAAAGTGCTTCTTTACCGCCATGTAGACGCAGTACTTCTCGAGCCAGTCGGCGTTGCGATGTTTAAACGCCGTGTACAGCGGGTCGGCATCCTCGCCGCCGCAGGTCTTCCAGGTGACGAAGTCGGCAGCCAGCTCCTCGTGGCTCTCGGGCAGCAGGTCGATATTGCCTGCAAAGGCCGAAGGACCGGCGTAGGGGGAGCGGAAGAAGTCCGTTGGATTGACGGGCAGGACCTGCCAGTAGCGCATGCCCATGGCGGCCAGATGGTCGATAAAGCGACGCGTGGGCGCACCGATCGTGCCAGGCTTGCCGTCATCGGTCGGCACCGAGGTGATGTGGCACACGACGCCCGCGCCATGATCGAGCGGCTCCTGCAGGCGCTTCTCGGCATGGTGATAGATGATCGAAGAGCCCAGCGGGTACAAGTCGAGCGTGACTGTGCCGTTGTGGATTTCGCACTCGTGTCCGCTGATCACGTCGCTAGCACATTCGCCGAGCGCCGGGATCGTCACGCAGTGCGAATTGCGCAGGCTGCGGTTGATGATAACCGTCACGGCCTCGCCGTCTTTGCCCGTGCGGGTGTAGGCCAAGACGTCGTCGTTGAGCGCAAAGGCCTTGATCTCGCCATCGACCATAAACGGTAACGCGCGGCGAATGGCAGATGCGTTCTTAACGATGGCTAGCGTATCGAAGTCGTGGAGTTGGTCCTTGGTCGGCAGGGTGCGGCGGTTGCCCGGATCGGTGAGGCCCTCCAAGCCGTACTCGTCGCCATAATAGATCGAGGGCACGCCTGGGAAGGTCATCTGCATGAGCGTCGCCAACCAAAAGCGGCTCTTGGCCAGGCCCATGGAGTTCTCGTCCAGGCGCCACTTGCTGCGCTCGCTCTCGGGCAGCTGCGACTCGTCGGGACCGCCGCCGAGCACCGAGATAATGCGCGGACGGTCGTGGCTCGAAAGCAGATTGAGCGCGCAGGCCAGTGCCTCGCGCGGGTAGTTCTCGCGCAGCGTCTCGATGTCCTCTGCAGCCTGATAGGCGTTCTTGTAGCCCATCAAAAAACCGATGACCATGTCGCGGAAGGGGTAGTCCATAGCGGAGTCGAGCTCAGAGCCCTGCAGATAGCGGCGCAGGTGGCCATAGCTGATCTTGTTGGAGGCGTCTTCCCAGACCTCGCCGAGCAGCAGCGCGTCGGGCTTCTCGGCAAGCACGGCCTTTTTGATTTCGGCCAGGAAGTCGTCGGAAAGCTCGTCGGCCACGTCCAGGCGCCAACCATGGGCACCGGCGCGCAGCCATTTGCGGATCACGCCGTCCTTGCCCAGGAGCCGCTCGCGCACCAGTTCGGAGCTCTCGTTGATGGCGGGCATGTTGCCCACGCCCCACCAGCAGTCATACGAACCGTCTTCATGGAAGTAAAACGCATCGCGCCACGGCGAGTCCTCGCTCTGCCAAGCACCGACGCCGGGATAATTGCCGTAGCGGTTAAAGTAGATCGAATCGTCGCCCGTGTGGTTGAAGACGCCGTCCAGGATGATGGAAATGCCGAGCTTCTCGGCCGCCTCGCACAGCTCGGTAAAGTCCTGCTCGGTGCCCAGAATCGGGTCGATCTTGGTGTAATCTGCCGTGTCGTAGCGGTGGTTGCTCGCGGCCTCAAAAATCGGGTTGAGGTAGATGGCCGTAAAGCCCAGCTCGGCAATGCGGGGCAGGTCATTCTGGATACCCTTGAGCGAGCCGCCGTAAAAATCCCAGGTCTTGATGGAGCCGTCTTCGGCACGCTCGTACTCGGGCGGTTCGTTCCAGTCCTCGACCATGCGGCGCTGGATTCCTTTGCGCGGTTTTTCAACTTCGGCAAGCGTACGTTCGCGCCAGTTTTCGTCGCGGGCATAGCGGTCGGGGAAAATCTGATAGACCATACCGCGCTCGTACCAAGTGGGACGGTTCTCGCGGTGCTTGTAGACGGTAATCTGGAAGGACGGAACCTCGGCGTAGTTGTAGGTCACACCCTCGCCACCGGTGCGACCCTGCGGTGCACCCAGGCGTACCTCGGGCTGGCCCTCGATGTTGCAGATAAAGCTGTACCAGATAAGACAGGGCTCAGTGCACTCAAGCTCTACGGTAAATATGCCGTCGCCCTCGTGCGTCATGGGATACAGAGACTCACCGATCTCATCGACCCAGGTGCGCAGGGTGAGCGTTGCCTGGTTGGGGTCGGCATCCTCCAAAATCACCGATAGCGAAACGGAAGTTCCAGTGGTCACAGCGCCAAACGGAGTACGAAACTGCGGCAGACGGCTGTTGTGAATCAATCTCATAATTCGGTCCAGTTCAATAGAATCACGGCCTGCGGGCCATGGGCTTTACGCACTGGATGTAAGTATATCTGTTGTACACAGGCTGTATAAACAACATCCGTTTACCATCGGCGAACGGTTGTCCTAGAAAATCGTTTTACCACCCAAATTATCGCGATATTCAAATGTGCCTATACCGATACTATTTGTAGCCAAACAAAAGTAACCCGGTTTACTACGACGAATTGAATGATCTCAACCAGGGTCATTTTGGTGATATTAAAACCGCAGGTAGAGGCGTTGCCAATTTCGTAGATTACCCGCCGTGGTCGGCTGGAGCCATTTTGTCGTAGTAAACCGGCCCTCTTTTTAATACAGAAGTTCAACCAAGAAGAGGGCGCCTGGTTGGGGCGCCCTCTTTTGCGTTGGATTAAGTTTTAATCGTCCTGACTAGTGACGCTTGCGGGTGGCCGTTGCCTTACGGACGGAGGTCTTCTTGGTCGGAGCCTTTTCCTCGGCCGGAGTGGCGGGGGAGATCGGGGCCTCCTTGGCGGGCTCGGCCTTTGCCGTAGCCTTGGGAGCGGTCTTGACCTCGGCAGCCTTCGGAGCCGGCTCGGCCTTTACTGCGGGCTTGTCCTCGTCCTTAGTCTCTGCCTTGGGAGCTGCAGCCTTGGTCGTGGTCTTCTTGGCCGTCGTCGTAGAGCGCTTGCGCGTGGTGGTCTTGGCGGCCGGCTTTGCCTCGACAGCTGCCTTGGCCTTGGGCTCGGAGGGCGCCTCCTCGACCTTGGCGGCGGGCTTTGCAGCAGCCTTCGGGGTCGTCTTCGCGGCGGCCTTCGTCGTAGCAGCCTTCGTGTTCGTCGACTTCGTTGCCGTGGTCTTCTTGGCTGCCGTTGCCTTCTTGGCGCTCGCGGTCGTCTTCTTGGCAGCGGTCTTGGCCGGAGCCTTTGCCGCGGGCTCGGCCTTTACCTCGGGAGCGACCTCGGCCTCGGCGGCCTTTTTGGCAGCGGCGGTCGTACGCTTGCGCGTAGTCGATGCCTTGGCAGTAGTTGCCTTAGCGGCGCTAGTCTTGCTAGCAGCGGCCTTCGTGGTCGTGGCCTTCTTAGCCGTCGTCTTGCGGGCCGTCGTCTTCTTGGCGGCAGGCTTCGCGTCGGGCTTAACTTCGGCCTTGGCCGCCGGCTTCTCCTCGGCCTTGGGCTCCTCAGCGGCAGCGGGCTCCTTAACGGTCGCCGCAGGCTCGGCCTCAGCGGCAGCGGGCTCATCGACAGCTGCAACATCAGTCACACCCGCCGGCCTCTCAATCTCCGGGTGCATAAAGAAGTACAGGTCCAGATACTTGTCGGCCGAGCGTGTCCAGCTAAAGTCCTGGCTCATGGCCTGCGTGACCAGCTGGTTCCATGCCTCACGGTTATCCCAGAACAGGCGCGCTGCGCGGAAGACCGCGTCGCCCATCTCGTCGCCATTAAAGTTGCTAAACGAGAAGCCCGTACCCTCGCCGGTAAACTCGTTATACGGGATCACGGTGTCCTTCAAGCCACCGGTCTCGCGCACGATGGGCAGGGTGCCGTAGCGCATGGCGATGATCTGCGACAGACCGCAGGGCTCAAACTTCGAAGGCATCAGGAACATGTCGGCGGCGGCGTACATACGCTGCGACAGTGCCGGATCGAATTCGATGCGCGCGGCCATGGTGCCAGGGTACTTGTCCTGGAAGTAGCGCAGGCCGTCCTCGTAGTCGCGGTCGCCTGTGCCCAGCACGGCCACCTGAACGCCGCCGGACAGGATGCGGTCGAGCGCGTACATGACCAGGTCCATGCCCTTCTGGCGCGTCAGGCGAGTAACCATCACCATAAGCGGGCGGTCGTCGCGAACCTCGAGGCCTAGCTCTTCCTGCAGCTTGGCCTTGCACACGGCCTTGCCGGAACGATCGTCAATCGTGTAGTTGGCGGCAATGCGCTTGTCGGTTGCCGGGTCAAAGCCCGCCACGTCAATGCCATTCAAAATGCCCTGCAGCGCGTAGGAACGCTCGCGCAGCACGCCGTCCAGGCCCTCGCCAAACTCGGGTGTCTGGATCTCGCCCGCATAGGTGGGGCTCACCGTTGTGATGGCGTCGGCATAGTGCAGCGCGCCCAGCATGTAGTTGATGCTGCAGGCGTCACAGCGCAGCTGCGAGGCGGCCGCCGGAATATGCGCCACACCCAGGATGTCCTCCATCACGGTGTCGCTAAACTGGCCCTGGAACGCCACGTTGTGGATCGAGAACACGGTCTTGACGCGGTCGTACAGCGGCAGGCCCTGGTAGAACTCGCGTAAGAACACTGGTGCCAGTGCCGTCTGCCAGTCGTTGCAATGCAGGATGTCGCACTCAAAGCCGGCCGGCAGGTGCTGCAGGCTCTCGGTGATGGCCTTGGAGAAGAACGCAAAACGCTCGCCGTCGTCAAAGAAGCCGTACGGATAGTCGCGCGCAAAGTAGCGCTCGTTGTCGATGAACATATAGGTGACGCCGTCGTGCTCGAGCTTCTCGAGTCCACAGTACTCATTGCGCCAGCCCAGGCTCACGTAAAAGTCGGAGAAGTGCTCCATCTGCGCCTTGTACTCGTCCTTGATGGTGGCGTACTTGGGCACCATTACGATAACCTCGGCGCCGGCGCGCACGAGCGCCGCAGGCAGCGAGCCCGCCACGTCGCCGAGGCCACCGGTCTTAACAAACGGTGCGCACTCGGCCGAGGCAAACACGATCTGCATCTTTTTGCTGGTTTCTGCCATATTGTCTCCCATGTTGTAATTCGAGAATAGCCGCCTGGCGCTAACCGGGCGGCTATTCTACATGTTACGAGCGATGTTGCGGTGCCAACGTTAACGCACGATGGTGGTGTCGGAAGTTAACGGAGCCTTGCCCAGCACCAGAATGTTCTCGGGCGTGCCGCGAAGCTCGGTATTGGTGGGGACCACGTTGTTCTTATCCAGGATGGCATTCTCAACGCGAGCGCCGCTCTTGATGACGCAGCTCTGGTTGATGATCGAGTTGGTCACCGAGGCGCCTTCCTCGACCACGACGCCGCGAGACAGGATCGAGTTGCGCACGGTGCCCTTGATGATGCAACCGGCCGAGATGATCGAGTTGCATGCGTGGCTGCCGGTCGCATAGCGCGAAGGCGGCACGTCGTGAGCCTTGGTCAGGATCGGGCGCTCGGGGTCGAAGAGCTGGTCGGCCACGGTCTGGTCGAGCAGGTCCATGCTGCGGCGATACAGCGACTTCTCGCTAAACACGCCCACGACCTCGCCCTTGTACTCGTAGCTGCACACGTCGATGTTGCCAAAGTCGCCCTGGAGTGCCTCGAGCAGGTCCAGATAGTCGGCGGCCTGGTAGTGGTCGATGATCTCGAGCAGCGTCTCGCGGTTGACGATGCAGCAGTCCATAGAGGCGTTGTCGCCGTACACGACGCCGGCGCTCACGCCCGTCAGGCGGCCGTTCTCGTTAATGTCGAGCTTGGTCTCGTCGTCGACGTTGCGCGTGGCCTTGCAGTAAACCACGGTCATCTGGGCACCGGAGTTCTCGTGCGCGTCGATGATGGTGTTGAGGTCCATATTAAAGATGATGTTGGTGCCCATCATCACGACATAGGGCTTGTCCGAGCGCTGGAACAGCGTCTTGTTGGAGATGATGTCGCGCAGCAGGAAGCGCATGCCGCCCTTGGTGGTGCCATATGCGTTGCCGGGCACCATGAAAAGGCCGCCCTTCTTGCGGTCCAGGCCCCAGTCCTTACCCGAGCCCACGTGGTCGATCAGCGAGCGGTAGTTTCCCGGCATAACGACGCCGACGGTCTTGATGCCGGCATTCATCATGTTGGACAGCGGGAAGTCGATCAGGCGGTAGCGGCCCAAAAAGGGAACGGACGCGATGGGACGGTCCTTGAGCAGCACGCTGCCGTAAGTCGAAGAGTAGTTAGCGGTGATATAACCGATGGCCTTGCGATTGATCATCGGATCATTCCCCCTTCCCGATAACGACGTCATTTCCAACGACGGCCGTATCCTTGGTGGTATCGACAGAGCCGAGCTTCACGCCCTCTTCGACCGTGGAGTTCTCGCCCAAAATAGCGCGGCAGATGTGCGCACCGCTCTTAACGTGCGCGCCCGGCAGCAGCACGGAGTCCTCGACCACGGCGCGCTCCTCGATGATGACATCGGTCGAAATGATCGAGTGGCGAGCGGTGCCGTAGATCTTGCAGCCGTTGGAGACCAGGCAGTCGTCCAGGCGGCCGTCCGGGCCAATGTAGTGCGGCGGACGCGTGGTGATGTTGGACATGATGGGGAAGTGCTTGTCGAACAAATCGAACTCGGGGTTGTTGCCCAGCAGATCCATCGAGGTCTCGTGGAAGCTGGCGATGGTGCCGACGTCCTTCCAAAAGCCGTGGAACTCGTAGCTGTACAGGCGCTTGCCCTCGCCGAGAAGCTTGGGGATGATGTCCTTGCCAAAGTCGTGGCTCGAGCGCTGGTCCAGAGCGTCCTCTTCGAGCGCCTCGATCAGCACGTCGGCCGAGAAGATGTAGATGCCCATGGACGCGAGGTTCGAATCGGGCTTATCGGGCTTCTCGGTGAACTTGGTGATGCGGCCGTCCTCGGGGTCGGTGGTCAGGATGCCAAAGCGGCTGGCCTCCTCCCACGGCACGGGCATAACGCTCACCGTGAGGTCCGCGTTGTTCTCAATGTGCGTCTTGAGCATCTTGCGGTAGTCCATGCGATACAGGTGATCGCCTGAAAGAATCAGGACGTACTTGGGATCGTTGGCCTTGATGTAGTCGAGGTTCTGCGTAATGGCGTCGGCCGTGCCCGCATACCAGGCGCCACCGGTCTGCGTCTCGTACGGCGGCAGGATCGACACGCCGCCGTCGCGGCTGTCCAGATCCCACGCCTCGCCGGAGCCCACGTAGGCATGCAGCAGGTAGGGGCGATACTGCGTCAGAACGCCCACCGTGTCGATGCCCGAGTTTGAGCAGTTGGACAGCGAAAAGTCGATAATGCGGAACTTGCCACCAAAGCTAACCGCCGGCTTAGCGATCTTTTGGGTGAGTGCCCCCAATCGGCTGCCCTGTCCTCCTGCGAGGAGCATCGCGATGCATTCTTTCTTACTCATCGATTTCTCCTTCTGTCATCAATGTTCCTAAACCCATTAGCGACGGGCGCGGCGCAACGTCACGCCCGTCGAGTAATGCCGTGCTGGCATAGGGGAGCTCGTGCGCCTTTACGCGTGCCAGATCTCGTCGCGGTACTCGCGAATGGTGCGGTCGCTCGAGAACCAGCCGCTCGAGGCGGTGTTGAGCAGGGCCTTGCGGTTCCAGGTCTCCTGGTCGCCATAGCTACCGGTGAGCTTCTCCCATGCATCCACGTAGCTGCGGAAGTCTGCCATGACCAGGTCGGGGTCGTTGTTGTTCATGAGCTCGTTGTAGATGCTCTCGAAGTTGCCCGAAAGACCCGCAAAGGTGTTGTCCTTGAGCTCGTCCATCACGCGGCCCAGACGGTCGCGATCGTTGTTGAGCGTATCCCACGCAAAGTAGCTGTTCGATGCCCAGAGCTGCTCGACCTCGGGAGCGGTCAGGCCAAAGATGGCCTCGTTCTCGCGGCCGGCCAGGTCGGCGATCTCTATGTTCGCGCCGTCGAGGGTGCCCAGCGTAATGGCGCCGTTCATCATGAGCTTCATGTTGGACGTGCCCGAGGCCTCCTTGCCGGCCGTGGAGATCTGCTCCGAGATCTCGGCGGCAGGGTAGATGAGTTGGGCGTTGCTCACGCGGAAGTTGGGGATAAAGCAGACCTTCATGACCTCGTTGACGCGCGGGTCGTTGTTGATGACCTCGGCCACCGAGTTGATCAGGCGGATAGTCTCCTTGGCGAAGGTGTAGCTTGAGGCAGCCTTGCCGCTGAAGATGAAGGTCGTCGGCGTCACGTGGAAGTTGGGATCGGCGATTCGACGGTTGTAGATGTCCATCACCTTCATGATGTTCATGAGCTGGCGCTTGTAGGCGTGGAAGCGCTTTACCTGAACATCGAAGACGGTGTTGGGGTCAATGACCAGACCGGTCTCGGCCTTAACGTAGGCGGCCAGGCGCTCCTTGTTGGCGCGCTTGGAGGCACCAACGGCCTTCAGGAACTCGGTGTCGTTCTGGAACTCCTTGAGTTTCTCCAGCTCAAAGGCGTCCTTCAACCAGCCGTCGCCAATGGCCTCGGTCACGAGCTTAGCGTAGGTGGGGTTGGCCTCGGCAAAGAAGCGACGGTGCGAGATGCCGTTGGTCTTGTTGTTGAACTTCTCGGGCGTCAGGGCATAGAAGTCCTTGAGCACGATGTTCTTGATGATGTCGGAGTGGATCTTGGCCACGCCGTTGACGCTGTGGCTGCAGATCACGGACAGGTTGGCCATGCGAATCTCGCCGTCCCACAGGATGGCGGTCTGGCGCAGACGCTCCTGCCAGCCCTCCTGCGTGGTGTCGAACGACTCGTGCCAACGACGGCTGATCTCGTCGATGATCTGGTACACGCGGGGGAGGAGCTTGGAGAACGTGCCGATGGGCCACTTCTCCAGAGCCTCGGGCAGGATGGTGTGGTTGGTGTAGCTCACGACCTGCGTCACGATGTTCCAGGCGTCGTCCCACTCGAGCTTCTTCTCGTCGATCAGGATACGCATGAGCTCGGGTCCGCACATGGCGGGGTGCGTGTCGTTGGTGTGGATGGCCACAAACTGCGGCAGCAGCTCCCAGTTCTCGCCGTGCTCCTTCTCAAAGGTGTCGAGCAGGCTGTAGATGCCGGCCGAGACAAACAGGTACTCCTGCTTCAGGCGCAGCAGACGGCCGTGCTCGCCGGCGTCGTTGGGGTAGAGGATGGCGCTGATGGCCTCGGCCTCGGCGCGCTCGGCATCGGCCAGGGCATAGTCGCCGCGGTTGAAGGCCTCAAGGTCAAAGTGCTCCTCGACCGGCTCGGCAGCCCAGACGCGCAGCTTGTTGACAGTCTCGCCGGCATAGCCCACCACGGGGATGTCATAAGGTACGGCCAGGATGTCCTGCGTGTCCACCGTGCGGTAGAACGTGCGGCCGTTCTCCTCAAAGCCCTCAACATGGCCACGAAACTTGATGGTTACGGCCTTGTCCTGACGACGGACCTCCCAGGGATAGCCGTGGGTGAGCCACTCGTCCGTGGCCTCGACCTGGCTGCCGTTAACGATCTCCTGCTTAAACAGGCCGTAGCGGTAGCGCATGCCGTTGCCGTAGCCGGCAATGCCCTCGGCTGCCATGGAATCCAGGAAGCATGCGGCCAGACGGCCCAGGCCACCGTTGCCCAGCGCCGGATCGGGCTCCTGGTTCTCGATGACGGACAGATCAAAGCCCATGTCGTCGAGCGCCTCGGCGACCATGTCGCGCACGCCAAAGTTGAGCAGGTAGTTGTCGAGCAGGCGGCCGATCAAAAACTCGATCGAGAAGTAGTACACGCGCTTTTTGCCCTCGGCGGTCACACGGGCGTCACTCTTGGTGGCAACGGTGCGTGCCTTCTCGGCCACGAGCTTGGCCAGGGCGTTAAAGCGGTCCAGGTCGCTGGCGGCCTCGACGCTCTTGCCGCTGATGCTCATGACGGCATCGCGATAGAGCTCGGTAAACTCCTGCTTGTTGTCGAAGATCTTATTCATACGTTCCTTTCCCCCGGGGATGTTTCTCCCGGAACGGTTATGACTTACATCCTACGCCCCGGCGGTGCGGGTAATTACAGCTGTAACGGTTTTGTTACGCATCCTTGGCAGACGACTTAACAGAAGCAGACTTTGCCTTGGTAGCGGCCTTTTTGGCAGCCGGCTTCTTGGCCGCGGTAGCCTTAGCAGCGGGCTTTGCGGCGGTCTTGGCCTTGGCCTTGGTCGTCGTGGCCTTCGTCTTAGCCGGAGCCTTCTTAGCAGCCGCGGTCTTGGGCTTTACCGAGGACGTCCGCTTGCGCGTCGCCTTCTTGGGCTCCTTAACCACGGGCGGCTTATAGCTGCTGGGACCGCGGCGTTTAAGCACTACGCCTGCCAGACCGGGCACCTTCATCTCGATGGAGTCCATCTGCCCGTTCCAGGGATAGGGCTCGCTCGAGCAGGTGTAGGGCTCCTCGCCGGCGTATCCGCTGCCACCAAACTCGGGACGGTCGGAGTCAAAGATGACCTCCCAGTCACCCTCGCGCGGCACGCCCACGCGGAAGCTCTCGTAGCTCGCCGGGTCAAAGTTGATCAGGATCACCAGGTCGTCATCGATGTCCTCGCCCTGGCGCACAAAGCTCACGATGGACTGCTTGGAGTTATCCGCGTCGATCCAGGTAAAGCCGTCGTCGGTGTAGCCGCGCTCGTACAGGGCAGGCTCGGCGGTGTACAGGTGGTTGAGCGCCTTGATAAACGCCTGATGATGACGGTGAGTCTCGTACTCCTCGGTCAGGAACCACTGGATGGACTCGTAGTAGCGCCATTCAATAAACTGGCCGATCTCGTTGCCCATAAAGTTGAGCTTGGCACCGGGGTGCGTCATCTGGTAGAAAGCCAGCGTGCGCAGGCCGGCAAACTGGCGCCACCAGTCACCCGGCATGCGGCCAATGAGCGAGCACTTGCCGTGTACGACCTCGTCGTGGCTCATCGGGCAAATGAAGTTCTCGGTAAAGGCGTACATGATGGAGAACGTGAGCAGGCCGTGGTTACCGGGGCGCCACGGAAAATCGGTCTGCATGTAGTGCAGGGTGTCGTTCATCCAGCCCATGTCCCACTTGTAGTGGAAGCCCAGGCCGCCGTCCTGCGGCGGATAGGTCACGAGCGGCCACGCGGTGGACTCCTCGGCCATCATCATCACGTCGGGGTAGTGTGCCTCCACGGCGCAGTTGACCTGACGGATAAACGCGCTGGCGTCCAGGTCTTCCTCGGTGCCGTACTTGTTGAACTTCTTTTGGCCGGGGTCGTCGATACCAAAGTTGAGGTACAGCATGCTAGACACGCCGTCCATGCGAATACCATCCACGTGGAAGTTCTCGAGCCAGTACAGCACGTTGGAGACCAGGAAGGAGCGGACCTCGCCGCGAGCGAAGTCAAACTTGTGCGTGCCCCAGTTGGGGTGAATCTCGTGCTCAAACAACATGTGGCCGTTAAAGGTGGCTAGGCCGTGGGAGTCGGCGCAAAAACCGCCGGGCACCCAGTCCATGATTACGCCGATGCCCGCCTCGTGGCACGCATCGATAAAGTGCATGAGCTGCTGCGGGTTGCCGTAGCGCGACGTGGCGGCATAGTAGCCGGTCGTCTGGTAACCCCAGGAGCCATCGAAGGGATGCTCCATGAGCGGCATGACCTCGATATGCGTGTAACCCATGTCGCGCACGTAGTCCACGAGCTCCACCGACAGATCGTCGTAGGTGTAGAACTCGCCGCGCTGGGCGGGGAAGGGATCCATGGGGCCGGGGTAGTTGCCGTACTCGTCGGGCTCGCCCTGCGGCGCGTCGCCGTGGCGCTTCCACGAGCCAATATGCACCTCGTAGATGTTAAGGGGCTGAGACATGTGGTTGTGGCTGGCGCGGCGCCTGAGCCACGCGGCGTCGTTCCACTGGTAGCCATCGAGGGTCCACAGCACGCTGGCGGTACCCGGAGGGCACTCGGCCTTAAAGGCATACGGATCAGCCTTGTAGAGCTTTTCGCCCTCGTTGGTCTCGATGAGGTATTTATAGAGCTGACCCTGCTCGGCGCCAGGAATGAAGCCTTCCCAAATAGAGCTCGTATGCACGGGCACCAGCGGGTTGGCCTGCTCATCCCAGTCGTTAAATTCGCCAATGACGTGAACGCTCTTTACGTCGGGCGCCCAAACGCAAAAACGCCAGCCGCGCGTACGGTTTTGCGTGTCGGGATGCGCGCCCATCTTTTCCCAGCTGCGCTCCCACGTACCGATGCCAAACAGATAGACATCGTCTTTGGTAAGTTCCGGCGTGTGCGGGGCGGCTTTACGGGTAGCAGGCTTTTTGGTTGCTGGCTTTAGCTTTGTATCGCTCACGTTTGATCCCATCATGACGCGGCAGCGTGTTGCCTTGGTGACTAGATGCGAAAGGTCCAAGGCTGCACGAATCGAAGGGACGGCGATAGTTCTATGATTCGTTCCACCTCGCGTGCTCGGTGGAACTTTCGGCAGAAACTACGATAACACCTGTACGTTACTTTTATGAACGAAAGTGGATTTGCGGGGGCGTTTAATCGGTAAGCGCCATGTTTATACCACTTGCAGAATTGACGTGGTAAAACTCTTGACAGTTTTATCAATTAGCGTTTCTAGATTGTTAGGTTGACGTTTGGTAAAACGTTTTTAGCAGGTTATTTACCCTTTGACATCGAAAGGCTCGTATATGGATCACATCGCCGCCTCAAGTGTCGCTTTTATTTTCGATTGCGACGGCACACTGGTTAATAGCACCCCCGTTTGGGCCTATGCCCAGCCCGAGTTATTGCACCGCCACGGCGTTGACGTGACGGTCGACGATTTTGCCCAGTTTGAGCATTTGTCGCTCGAGGACGAGTGCCAGGCCTACCACGACACCTGGGGCATTGGCACAAATGGCGAGGAACTGTATCGCGAGCTGAGCGACATCCTGATCGATGGCTACTCCAAGGTGCCGCCGCGCGAGGGCCTGCTTGCATTTTTGAAGCAGGCGCAGGAGGCCGGCATCGCCATGTGTGTGGCTACTTCTACGCCGGCCGAGCTGGTCGGGTCTGCGCTTGCCGGCGCCGGACTCGATCGCTACATGGAGTTTGTTACGACGACGGGTGAGGCCGGACGGTCCAAGCAGTTCCCCGATGTGTACGAGCTGGCGCTGAGCCGTCTGGAGGAGCGCCATGGGCATGCGTTTGAGCGCGCCTGGGTATTTGAGGACGCTGTTTTTGGCCTTAAGAGCTCAGGCGCCGCTGGCTTTAAGCGCGTGGGTATCTATGACCCGCATGGGCGCATGGAGCGCGACGAGGTTCGTGCCAACTGCGAGATCTTTATCGATAGCTACGAGGAGCTGGATCTGGCCCGCGTGTTGGAGTTTGAGGGGTAGGCGAGGGCTGTGTCGGACAAGGTATTAGTGGTCTGCGGCTCGCCCGTGGTGGCGAGTGCGGATCTGCTGCGCCAGCTGGCGGGAGAGTGCGAACGCGTTGTGGCCGTGGACCGCGGGCTCGATGCGCTGCTGAGCGCCGGGCTGGGCTGCGACGTCTACGTAGGCGACGCCGATACCGTGAGCGATGCCGGCCGCGCGCTGGTGGATGCTGCCGAGGACTTTGAAGTAGAGCGCCATGACCCCTACAAGGACTATACCGACCTGGCGCTGTCGCTCGATTCCGTTCGTCGTCGCTGGCCGGGTGCCGAGGTGATTGCGACCTGTGCCTCCGGCGGCCGCCCCGACATGGCACTGAGCGTGTTGGGTTTGCTTGCCGGTTACGAGGATGCTCCCGTCTGGGTCGAGGAAGACAAGGTTGTCGCCCGTATTCTTCACGCAGGTGAATCGTGGACCATCGAGGGCTCCGAGGGCAAAACCTTCTCCATTATCGCTATAGCCCCCAACACCGTAGTCAGCGAGCATGGCCTAGAGTGGGAACTAGACCACGCCTTCTTGGGTTTACTAGCCGACACCGGCATCAGCAACGTCGTAAGAAGGACAGCAACAATAACCGTCCACCAGGGAGTAGCAATCGGTTATTTATACCGTGCGTGAGGAAAACCCCTAAGCAGAGCAACAAACTCAAAATTCCCTCTTGCAACACCTGCGACTTTCCCCTATAGTATCACTCCGTCACGGGGGCGTAGCTCAGCTGGGAGAGCGCTTGACTGGCAGTCAAGAGGTCAGGGGTTCGATCCCCCTCGTCTCCACCATCGTGAATTTAAAGTCACTCGATTGAGTGGCTTTTTTATTTTCAAGCTCCCCAACAAGCTGCACCCAAAAAAGTTGCGCAATAACCCGCTATTTTTGTAAATAGATATGTTGTCCAGTACTACCTAAATTGGTTCCTATAAACCCTTGTGCTAAGATACTTCAAATCACATAAGTTCAAATGTGCCGCAGGTTCCACTAAACCACAAAGCGCAGGGTCGATCAGCATCCTGCCGTAACGGCGGTGCCAGAAAAGCCACGAGCTCCAATAATATGCTAAACTTAGCAGTCCTCAGCTGTTTGCGTGCGGTTCAGTTTTTTACTTGCTTGACTGGTTCGCACGCAGCCAGCTGAGGTTGTAGGTTAATTTGTTATACACGCCTGCAATCTCAGCGCTGCTTTTATACATACCGTTCACGGTGGGGCAGAGCCACGTGCTTGTCTAACTGGGCTCAGGGTTTGAATATGGAGCGCCTTCGCGCACAAGCGCCCTGGCGTAGCCATACCCAAACCCCGTGAGCCATACGTAAGACAGCAAGGGGGTGGTGCTCGTGTGGTATGTGATCCAAGTCACTAACGGTCGCGAAGACGTTATGCGCGAGCGCATCGAGCGCATGGTGCCGGCTGGCGTCATGCAGGAGCTCTTTTATCCCCAATATCAAACCGAGATCAAGCTACACCGCGAATGGGTCAGCACGACCAAGCCGCTCTTTCCCGGTTATCTCATTTGCGATACGGCGGATCCGCGCACCGTGCAACAGTATTTGCTGCGCATGGACGACTTTGCCCGGGTGCTTTCCCAGGACGGTCGGTTTGTGCCGCTGGCAAAAGAAGAGACCCAGCTCATTGGCAGTTTTACCAATAGGGGAGACCGCGTGGTGCCCATGAGCGAGGCTCTAAAGGATGGAGACCAGGTCGTAGTAACGGCAGGCCCGCTGCTGGGGCACGAGGCCCTTATCAAAACCATTAACAGACGCAAGAGCACTGCCTTTTTGGAGCTCGACTTGTGCGGCCGACGCGTAACCACCCGCGTTGGCCTTGCGGTGCTTTCAAAAGAGCAGCGCGTTATGCGCAATCACAGAAGAGCGATCGCCTAGCTGCAAGCTCGCAAGCGGACGACCGAAGGCAAAAAGTATCGGGAGGGACTCTTGGAGCCTACGATGATGACCATGGCACAGGGCGCGCGGGAGACGCGCACGGCCGCCACGGCGAATTCCGTCACTGCCGCAGCCGGTGCTGCGGGGGATTACCTTACAAACGAAGAAGCGTACAAGATGCTGCGCGGTGCCAACTCCGGCGTGAAGCCCGAGCTTGGGCACAGGCTCTACCGCGTTGTTAAGCGTACGGTGGACATTGTCGCCGCCGGCGGAGCCCTGGTGTTGCTCTTTATTCCCGGGGTAATTCTGAGCGTGGTCATTTGCATAAAGAGCCCGGGCGCCAGCCCCCTATATTCACAGTGGCGCGTGGGCCGCGTGCGCAAAGACGGCACGTTCTACCTGTTTAAGATCTACAAGTTCCGCAGCATGGTTCCCAACGCAGACCAAATGCTCAAGGACTTGCAGGCCCAAAACGAGGCCACTGGCCCCATGTTTAAAATGAAGCACGACCCGCGCATTATTCCCGGTGTGGGTAACTTCATTCGCAAGCACAGCATCGACGAGCTGCCCCAGCTCATCAACGTGTTCTTGGGCCAAATGAACCTCATTGGCCCGCGCCCCGGCCTGCCGCGCGAGGTTGCCCTGTACAGCGAGCACGACATGAAGCGCCTGGCGGTAAAACCCGGCTGCAGCGGTCCTTGGCAGGTAATGGGCCGCAGCTACCTGGGCTTCAACGAAATGGTTGAGCTGGATCTTCGCTATATAGAGAATCGCAGCCTGCGCCAGGATCTGCGGTTGATATTCGGCACGCTGAAGACGATGTTCTCTGGGGAAGGTGCCGTGTAGCATGCGCATCGCCATGATAGGCCAAAAGAGAACGGGTTCGCGCGAGGGCGGCGTAGAAGTGGTGGTAGGCGAGCTTGCTCGCCGTATGGCAGACCTTGGTCACCAAGTAACCTGCTACGACCGTATGGGCGAAGGAGCTCCTTCCGAGCCCTACGAGAAGGATGGCTACCGCATCGTTCCCGTAAAGGCTCTGGACATCAAGGGGCTCTCTGCGCTCACGAGCAGCTTTGCCGCAACAAGGGCCGCCATCAAAGACGGGGCAGACGTAATTCACTATCACGCAGAGGGGCCGTGTGTCCCCCTTCGTTTTGCGCGTTCCGCGGACATCAGGACCGTGGCAACGATCCACGGCCTGGACTGGCAGCGTGCAAAATGGGGCGGCTTGGCTTCCAAGTACATCAAGTTCGGCGAGGCGACGGCGGCCAAGTGCGCGGATGCGCTCATCGTGCTTTCCCGGGGCAATCAGGAGTACTTCAAGGAGGCTTACGGCCGCGAGGCTACGCTCATTCCCAACGGCATCACTCCCGAGGCGGATCTTCCCGCGAAGGAGATCTCCGAGCGCTTGGGGCTCACCCAGGGCTCCTATGTCCTCTACCTCGGTCGCATTGTGCCCGAGAAGCGACCGGAACTGTTGGTGGAGGCGTACAAGCAGGTAAAGACGGATAAGCGCCTGGTTATCGCGGGCGACTCCTCCGATACGGACGACTACGCCGTGGCGCTCAAAGAGGCTGCCGCGTCCGACCCCCGCGCGCTCTTTACCGGCCACGTTGAGGGCAACCTGCTCTCCGAGCTGTACTCCAACGCGTATTGCTACGCGCTCCCCTCCGACGTTGAGGGCCTGCCCATGAGCTTGCTGGAGGCCATGTCTCACGGTGCGGCATGCGTTACCTCGGATATTCCCGAGTGCGCGGATGTTCTGCAGGGTTGCGGGCTCACGTTCCCACACGGAGACGCGGGGGCGCTGCGCGACGTGCTTGAAGGCCTGATAGCGGATTCTGCCCAAGCGGAGAGGCTGGGCGCCATGGCACGTGACCGCGCGATTAATGGCTATGACTGGAACAGCGTCGTCCAAAGGACGCTTGCTTTGTATGAGGGTGTTGCGTAATGAAGGTCCTTCTTGTAAATAAGTTTCATTGGCGCAAGGGTGGAAGCGAGACGTACTACTTTGCTCTTGCCGATGGTCTTCGTGCTCTTGGGCATGAAGTTGCCTTCTTCAGCATGGAGGATGAGCGTAATGAGCCGACTGAGTGGTCGCGTTACTTTGTAACGAATCGCGACTATAACGGACCGAGCTCTATTGTCGATAAGGCGAAGGCCGCGCAGGCACTTGTGTATTCCAAAGAGGCGCGCGAGAAGTTCGATGCGCTGTGCCGTGAATTCCAGCCCGATGTAATCCATCTCAATCTCACTCATAGGCAGATTACGTTTTCCATCTTGGACGCTCCTTGGCTAAAGCAGCATCCAACGCCGGTTGTGTATACCTCGCACGACTTGATTCTTGCTTGCCCGAGCTATCTTATGCTTGATTCCGAGGGCAACGTTTGCGATTCGTGTCTCGGGGGTCATTTTGGCAATTGCCTTAAGAAGAAGTGCGTAAAGGGTTCGATCGCAAAAAGCGCGTTAGCGGTGGCTGAGGCGGAGTGGCTTAAACGGCACAAAACCTATTCACGTCTCGATCGCATCATCTGCCCGAGTGAGTTCATGCGGAACAAGTTTATTGAAGCGGGGCTTCCCGAGCGTCAGCTTGTCCTCATGCGGAATTTCCTGAATCCCGATTCGATGTCACGGGAAGTTGCCAACCAAAATAATGAAGATCCCTACATGCTGTATCTGGGACGCCTTTCTCGCGAGAAAGGCGTGTTAACGCTCGTGCATGCTTTTGAGAAGGCGGCACCGGTGATCCCTGATTGGCGTCTTGTTATTGCAGGCGATGGCCCTGAATGTGATGCTGTGAAGGTCAAAGTTTCCGCAATGCCAAACGAAATAAGCTCGAGGATTGAGCTGGTTGGATATAAAACCGGTGACGCCCTGCGCGGACTTGTGAATCGAGCCACTCTGGCGGCTGCGCCGTCAGAGTGGCTCGAGAACGCGCCATATGCGGTTCTCGAGGCACTCGCCGCGGGCAAGCCCGTTATCGGTACGAACATGGGCGGAATACCCGAGCTGGTACGTGAGGGTGAAACGGGCTTCCTGGCTGAAGCCCACGATGAGGCAGGACTCGCAGATGCAATCCGTAGGGGTGCGGCGGTGGCCGCCGATCCTGCGGCTTACGCCGCGATGAGCGCGCATTGCCGTTCATTCGTGGCAGAGAACTGTAATCAAGAGAAATACATCCGGAATCTCGTCTCCCTGTATCAAGAACTAATTGACCGGAAGGTGGTGGCCTAACCCATGGCCGAGAAGAAACTCAACGGAACCGTAATCGTAACGTACCGCTGCAACGCGCGCTGCACCATGTGCAACCGCTACAAGGCTCCCAGCCGTCCGGAGGAGGAGCTCTCCCTCGACGTGATCAAGAAGCTCCCGCGCATGTACTTCACCAACATCACCGGTGGCGAGCCCTTCATCAGGACCGACCTTGCGGATATCGTGCGCGAGCTGTACAAGAAGTCCGACCGCATCGTCATCTCCACCAACGGCTTCTTCACCGACCGCATCATCGCCCTTGCCGAGGAATTCCCCCAGGTGGGAATCCGCATCTCCATCGAGGGTCTGCAGCAGACCAACGATGAGATCCGCGGTCTCCAGAACGGCTTCAACCGCGGCTACGAGACGCTCAAGAAGCTCGTGGAAATGAAGCACCCGGACGTGGGCTTTGGCATGACGGTGCAGGATCGCAACGCTGCGGACTTGGTGCCGCTGTACAAGCTTTCCGACGAGCTCGGCATGGAGTTCGCCACCGCCAGCCTGCACAACAGCTTCTACTTTGTCGAGGCGAAGAACATCATCAAGGACCGTCCCATGGTGGCCCAGAACTTCGAGGACCTGGTAAACGAGCTCCTCAAGTCCAACGAGCCCAAGAAGTGGTTCCGCGCGTACTTCAACATGGGCCTCATCAACTACATCTATGGGCAGAAGCGCCTGCTCCCGTGCGATATGGCGTTCGACACGTTCTTCATCGACCCCTACGGCGACGTCATGCCCTGCAACGGCACCAAGGAGAAGCTCGTTATGGGCAACCTTAACGACGAGTCTTGGGATGAGCTGTGGGAGAGCGCCCAGGCCGAGAAAGTGCGCGGCTGCGTGCGCCACTGCGACCGCAACTGCTGGATGATCGGCTCCGTGTCTCCTGCCATGCACAAGTACATCTGGAAACCCGCGTCGTGGGTGCTGGCGCACAAGCTCAAGCCCGGCAAGAAGTTCGACATGCACGAGCTCCCCATCGTGCGCGACTACGAGTCGGGCAAGGTGACGAAGGAGGAGCTGGACGCTCTTTCCACCTGCGACATGCACGCCGCGATCAACGACGGCCTTTCCGACGCAAGCCGAGCCGACGCGCACGTGTACGAGACTGAGGAGGCGCTGTAGTGCAGCCGGGTGGAAAAATCGAATGCAAAAATTCAGAAATAGCGGTTGCTCGATATCAATCGGAGGAAACACGTGAAAGTATCCTGCATAACCAGGCACGCAATCTCTAATTATGGCTCCCTGCTCCAGGCATATGCGACACAACGAGCGGTAGAGAGCTTGGGGCATGAGTTCGAGATTATGGACTATGTACCTGCTTGTGAGGACGTATCCCAGCAGGTGAGGACGCTTCTTTCGACAAAGCCGTCCTGGAACGGGAACCCGTTGAAGAAGTCTGTCTACAGACTTCTGATGGAGCCTGAGACAAGGGTGGCGGGCAAGCGGTTTGCGCGTGAGCGTTCCCAGCTGCTTAAGATGAGCCCTCACTATGCATCCCTGGAGGAGCTGAAGGCTAATCCGCCCAAGGCCGATGTCTATATGACTGGAAGCGATCAGGTGTGGGGTCCCATCAGCTCGGGCGCATACGACCTGTCATACGCGCTTGAGTTTGCTCCCGAGGGCGCAAGGCGCATCTCATATGCGGCAAGCTTTGGTAAGAAGAATATCCCGGATAGCGTGCGCCCCAGGTTTCTCGAGGACCTTCGAGCATATGAGGCCGTGTTCGTACGCGAGGATGCCGCGCGCGAGCAGCTTGCCTCGTGGGGCATAGAGGCCGGACAGGTTGTCGATCCCACGCTGCTGCTTGATGGCGAGGCGTGGAGAAGGATGGCGGCACCTGCCCCGAAGGGCGAATACATCCTCGTCTACCAGATTCACAGCGACCCGACGGTGGGGCAGTACGCCGTGAAGGTTGCCAAAAAGCTTGGCTTGCCCCTGATACGGATCTCCGCAAGCCTGCACCAGGCCTCACGCGAGGGCAAGTTCAAGTGGCTGCCGACGCTTGCTGAGTTTCTCTCGTATGTCGACAACGCAGCATGCCTAGTCACGGACTCGTTCCACGGTACGGCTTTTGCCATAAATCTCAATACGCCGCTGGTAGAAGTGCTGCCCAAGAACGGAACCTCGAGCAGGAACGTGAGTATTCTGCGACTCACGGACCTCACGGACAGAGTGCTTCAGAATCTAGATGATGTCGAGTTAGCATCCAAGCAGATTGACTTTGGTCGGGTCAACGATGTGATGGGTGCGGAGAGGGAGAAGTCCCTAGCGCAGCTCAAGAGCATGATTGAGGAGTAGGGCATTGTCAAACGTTGGCACTAGGACGGTATGCAAGAAGGATATGTGCGCTGGCTGTATGGCCTGCGTCGATTCATGCCGACATGGAGCGATTGCCATTGAGGATACGATTGAGGCGTATAACGCCCGTATTGATCCTACAAGGTGCGTGGGATGTGGACTGTGCGAGAAAACGTGTCCCCAGATGGTATCCCCATCTTCGTTGCGTCCTCTCGAGTGGCTACAGGGGTGGGCGAAAGATACATCGCTCAGAATGTCATCTTCGTCCGGGGGTCTGGCTACGGCCATCTCGGAGGCGTTTGTGGCGTCAAATGGATTAGTGTGTTCATGTGCACAGGAGGGCGGTGAGTTCCGGTTCCACCTCACTTCTGATGCGGATTACTTGAGGAGGGCCCAAGGCTCCAAATACGTCAAAAGCAATCCGCTTGGTGCGTACCGCGAGGTTAGGGAGGCCCTGCAAGGTGGTCAAAGGGTTCTCTTTATCGGTCTTCCTTGTCAGGTTGCTGCGATGCGTAACTTCGTTGGAAGCCGTTTAGCCGATTCCCTTTACACCATCGACCTTATCTGTCATGGTTCACCGTCCCCCAAGGTCCTGAGCCGATTCTTGGAAGAGACAGGTAACAACCTGTCTAATGAGCTGATACTGGACTTTCGAAAGAAAGTCCAGTTTCAGCTCCGCTATCGCGGAGCTGAAACTGTGGGTAGGACGGGTGTCCGCGATCGCTACTCGATTGCTTTCCTCTCGGGTTTACCGTATACGGAAGGCTGCTACTCCTGCCGCTACGCCAAGGGTGATCGTGTCTCCGATATTACGCTTGGCGATTCATGGGGTAGCGAGCTTTCTGATGAGGTCGCGAACGGGATATCCCTCGCACTTGTGCAGACAGACAAGGGTCGAGAACTGTTAGAAATGACGGACCTTGAGCTTTTGCCGGTTGATCCTGGTCTAGCTGTGGCCAACAATGAACAGCTTCAACGTCCTTCGACGAAGCCTATAGAAAGAAATACCTTTATGGACGGCTTTCGTAACGGGGTACGGGTTAACCGACTCGTTCTCAGGGCGAGGCCAAAAGACTGCGCCAAGTACTTGGTCAAGGATATACTGCTTGCACTGGGTTTGCTCAGGGGTTAACACATCGAGAGCGTTTGCTTTAGGCATTAATGATAAGGTAATCCATATGTTGAGTAATTCCAAGGTGCCAAAGTGCGTCGTATTAATGGCGTCATACAACGGCATCCCATTTATTTCAGAACAAATTGACAGCATTCTCTCGCAGGCTGAAGTTGACGTACGTCTTTTTGTCCGTGATGACGGGTCATCTGATGGTACTCGTGATCTTCTGCAGCGCTATGCAGATGAGGGCAGTCTGACTTTGTTAACAGGAGAAAACCTAGGACCTGCTTTAGGGTTTTTGACGTTGTTGCGGAATGCTCCCGAAGCTGATTACTATGCGTTTTCCGACCAAGATGATATTTGGGATAGCGATAAACTGATAACTGCGATTAAACAGCTTAAGAAGCAGGAGAATTTGGCTCTTTATCATTGCAATTCAAGACTTGTAGATTCAGCTGGTAATGAGATGGGCCGGTTAACCTATGGGCAACAAAGGTGCATATCTTATCGAGATAACGACCCTCTCAACCAGCTTTGCATTGGGTCACCTATGGGATGTACGCAAGTATTTGATAGGCGTATTTGGGAAGTTGTTTGCTTGCATGAGCTGCCCCATCCCGTCATCATGCATGATAAGCTGATAGCTAATCTATGCGTGCTGCTGGGTTATCGGATTGTTTTCGATGCTTCTCCTCATATGGGATATCGCCAGCATGGTCGTAATGTGGTCGGTGTGAGTACTGATTTACCATCTAAAGTGATTGAGAAAATCAATAGTTTTTGTCATCCGCGAGAGATTACTCTTGCAAAGCAAGTTACTGGACTTCTTTCAACTTATTCCGACTGCATTCTTCCTCCAGAGCGTGCTCTTGGAGAGTTGGTATCGAAAATGGACGCTTCTTTCATGGCTAGGTGCAGGGTTTCTTTCTCTTCGAGGCTGAATTTCGGCAGTCTACAAGAGGGCCTTTTCAATAGATCTCTCCTCTTGTTTGGGAAGCGATGATATGAGTAAAAGCATCCCCAAACCGCACAATAGTGGGTACGTCCTAGCGCTTGCCTTTTGCGACTATCTCAAGGACAAGACCGGCACCCCAAAGGCTATTATGGCGAGTCAGCAGGCCATGGCGTCGCACGGCATAAGTTACGTCTATCTCCACTCGGTTAAGAAGACCCTGTTCAGGGACGACCAGATGCTATTTTGCGAATTCGGGGTTACGGTCGACGGGGTGGAGGCTGGTGTTTTCAGTATTGCCCAGGTGTGCGAGGCCCTTTGCAGCTGGCAAAAAAGCGGCTTCAGCCTTCTTGAGCTTCATATCCACCACCTTCTGTACGTGAGCCTTGAGAAAGTCTCCGAACTGCTAAAAGTTACAGGCAAAACACCGGTCAGGGCCTTTCTCCACGACTATTACCTGTGTTGTACAAGCTATAACCTCCAAAATAGGAGCGGCTTTTGTGACAGCTCAAGGCTCGGCGACGCTCCCTGCGAGAAATGCCCCCACTTCAGTAACAGCCTTCGTGTGGAGTCGAAGATCCAAGGGCTGTTTGACTCCATCAAAAATCTCCGTTTTGTTGCACCTTCGACCTATACGAAGAATCGGTTTCTCTCATTCAGGCCCCAATACGAGGGCCTTGTTGATGTAATACCGCACCAAAAGCTGCTTGGAGAGTATCTGGGCAACAGACGTCCTCTGAACGCAGGGGAGCGCATCAGGGTTGCCTTTCTGGGGATGCCGAGGAAGACAAAGGGCTGGGAGACCTGGCTTCGCCTCGTATCTGCGGTCGATGAACAAGAGTACGAGTTCTTCGTCTTCAACAGCTCGAACGATATGTATCCAGGGATGAACAAGCGGTTTGTCGAATTTGATGAGAAGCACCCAAATGCCATGACCGACTCTCTCAGGGAGTGCGAGATTGCCATCGTTGTCATGTGGCCATCTTGGCCAGAGACCTATAGCTACACCTGTATGGAATCTTACTCCGCAAACGCTTATACGATTTCGAGTGCATGTGCAGGCAATGTCGCCGACTTTGTCGTTGAGCATGGGTCCGGTTTGGTGCTGAATAACGAGGAGGAGCTAATCGGGCTGTTTAGGGATAAGAGCCGGCTTATCAGGGAGGTCAATCGTTTCAGGAGCGGAAAGCCTGGTCCGCTCGATCTTGTCGATTCAGATGAGATCGTAGACCTGCTTCCATGCTCCTCGGTAGGTCTCAACACGGGAGTTCACATGCACACGAGGCTGATTGAACGTGTGCTGCTGGAGGTGCTCAATGCAAGATCATAGGCATGCGAGGCTCGTTATAAATAAAGCGGAGGAGCGGGCTGGTCGAAGAGGTCGTTGGTATCTCCCTAATAAGCAAGGCGTTCTAACCGTTTGCATGGGTGACCTGGCGGATGCGACGATCGTTATAGGTATCTTGGCGCAGGTTTTCTTCCTTGAGTACTATGGTCTGGGGCGATACCTCAACTGGGTAATTACCGGCATGATTTGCGTGAGGGCGCTCTTCTCCGGATGGAAATATAGCGGTAGAGCGCTACTACTTGGGCTGATTACCGTTGCAGGGTGGCTGTCTGGTGCCCTCTTGGGTGGCAATATGGAAACGTTTAGGGCGAATATTTTGCTGCTCCTCTACCCGTTTGTCTATACGCTTTACTTCTTTCTTTTGGTCACTAACAAGAGGGATTTTCTTCTTGGACTCTTTGATGCAGGTTTTCCGGTCTTCAACGCCATATTGCTTCTCAATATGGCGATCATGTTTATCCAGTACTCTACCCATGGGATGATCGCTGCGACAACGAACGACATCAGTTACTTCGAGGACAATATCTCCGGCCTGTTCTCTTATGCGTCCGTCCATGCGGTGGCCCTTTACACTTCATTCGTCGTGCTCTACAACTTCGTCTGGATTAGGAGGCTTCGGGGTCCTCTCTGGCCATCCCTTGCCATCGCTTACAACGTCTGCCTTATCGTCCTGTCCTTCTATCTTGCGACACTCAACGATAATAAGGCGCTCTTCATAATCCTTCCTCTCGTTTTAGTGATGTTCTGGCTTATTTCAGTCATGAGAGGAGAAGCGGATGTTTCGGGTCCCTTCTTTTGGCTTGTCGCCTTGTATTTTATCCTGACAATTGCATACGCCTTGGTGCCTGCGTTCCAGATCCTCGTGGATACGCAAGTGTTTGGTCTGTTCGATATGGTTGGCAGTTCAGCTTCCGTCGGTACTGCTGCCGACGGCAGTAACGAGAGGATTGCTATCATCGGCTTCGCTCTCTTGAGACCGGCTACATGGAGTCTCGGAGAGGGTCTTGGAGCCTCAAGCTTCTACGCGTCCGGGTTCATGTCGTTTAACCACTTTGGTCAAGCGGATATGGGGTCTTTCTTGATTCTCATGGGGGTTTGGGAGACGGCAGCGTATGTAGCGTTTTTCCACTCCGTGGTTAGTGAGTTTATGGAGCAGGAAAAAGGATCTAATGGCCGGATTGTTCGTTTGCTCCTTTTGCTAACAATTCTTATTACCTTTCTGTATACGCAGTGCTTTACAAGGGTGAACTGCTGCTTGTGCCTACTGCTGCTCTGTGGAGCGCTGGCTTGGTCGTGGAATTCCTCGGCTGCAGACTATTTGATTATTGATAGAGACGAAGAACAGGTTTGAACATGAAAATAGGCATTTCCACATTTACGCATGGGGACAACTATGGGCAGAGGCTCCAGAACCTTGCTGTCCAAGAAACTCTCAAACTCTCGGGTGCAGATGTCCTTACGTTCAGACAGAAGGACTCGAGATCTGCCAAATACAAGCTCAAGTCTTTGGCTTCGCTCATTCCAAAGGGGCTTGCCGTTGCCCACATCCAGAGGCATCGTTCGTTTGAGGATTTCAATTCCCGTAACATTTCCTTTAGCCGGGAGGTTATATCTGATTCCAACCCTCCACGTGACATTAAATCCTATGACTTTTTCGTTGCTGGGAGCGACCAAGTTTGGTCTCCGTATTCCCCTGACGCTAACTCCACTATGTTTCTCACGTTTTCGCCAAGAGAAAAGCGCATTGCTTTTTCGCCAAGCTTGGCAGCTCCGACGATTCCCGAGGAGAAGCGTGAGCTGTTCCACGGCTATTTCGACGGGTTTGATAGGCTGTCCGTTCGTGAGCAGAAGAGCGCCGAGCTTATAAACAGTCTGTACGGCTTAAAGGCCGAGGTGTTGATTGACCCAACACTGATGTTTGACGGCTCCTGGTGGGAAAGGTATGAAAAAGAGCCGCACTGCGGGCTTCCAAATGATTATGTATTGACGTACTTCCTCGGGAGTGCAGCTTACGAAGAGAGGGTTGCCGAAATCTGTGATTCACTTAGCTGCAAGAGGGTCGATTTACTAGGGGATGCGCGCTACTACGCCCTCGGGCCTTCAGAGTTCCTCTATGCCGTCCGTCACGCAAAGCTTGTAGCGACAGATTCATATCACGGATCAATTTTCTCGATCTTGTTCGGGAAGCCGCTGATTTATTGCCCTCGTGAGTCCACTGGTCCAGACATGAGCAGCCGATTCGACACGCTAGCCAGCGAGCTGGGTGTTTCTTTCGTTGAGCGGTCAATTCTTTCCGTATGTAATTCGGAACTGCTCGAGAGTGACTATTCAAAGGCGTATGACAGGTTGGCAGCTCAGAGGAAGATCGTTGTTGAATTCCTCGATAGATGTGGATTGAGCATTCCCTCGGAGGCCGCCCGTGGCTAGCCAGCGTAAGGCGGGCGCCCTCCTCGGCTACGCCAACATCCTCGCAAAGAACCTCGTCAACCTCGTCTACACGCCGATGCTACTGTCCTACGTGGGGCAGGCGGACTACGGCGTCTTCCAGAGCTCGAACTCCTTTGTCTTCTCGCTGACGCTCCTGTCCTTCGGCTTCTCCGAGGCCTACGTGCGCTTCTACACGCAGACGGTGGCGCACGGCGGCGAGCGCGACATCCGGCACCTGAACGGCATGTACCTCACGCTTTACGTCGCCGTCACAGCCGCGGCGGTCGCCCTCGGCATGGGCTTCTCCGCAAACGCCGGCGCGGTGTTCTCGGCCGGGTTCACCGAGGCGCAGGTCTCGCTCGCCCGGGAGCTGCTCGCCATCATGACGCTCAACGTCGCCTCGACGTTGTTCACCGTCGTGTTCAATTCCTACATCACGGCGCACGAGCGCTTCGTCTACCAGCAGACCAGGCAGCTCGTCACCACGCTTGCGACGCCGCTGTGCGCCTGGGCCCTGCTGGCCGCCGGTATGGGGCCCGTGGGCGTTGCCCTAGCACAGCTCGCGGTGAACCTCGTCCTGCTCGCCCTCAACGCGCGCTACGCCATCGTCGTGCTGGGCATGCGCTTCGAGCTCAGGGGTGCCGACTGGGGCGTCATGCGCGGCATCGCCGCCTTCAGTGCCTGGATCTTCGGTAACCAGGTCTGCGAGATGGTCAATCAGAGCGTGCCCAACATCATGCTGGGGGCCATCTCGGGCGCGACTGCGGTATCTCTGTTCGCGGTGGCCGTAAACATCCGCCAGGTCTTCTACTCGCTCTCCACCACGATGTCGAACGTCTTCATTCCGAAGGTCAACCGCATCGTCGCCACCTCGGACGACAACGCCGAGCTCACTCGCCTTATGACGCGCGTGGGCCGCTACCAGATGGTACTGTTTTGCTGGGTGTACGGAGGTTTCGCTATTCTCGGGAAGTTTTTCGTGACGAGGTGGGCGGGCCCGGGCTTCGCCGAGGCCTACTGGCTCGTGCTCGCCATGACGCTACCCGTCATGGTGCCCCTCTGTCAGAACGTCGGCATCGAGATCCAGAGGGCCAAGAACATGCACCACGCCAGGAGTCTCGTCTACCTTGCGATGGCGGTCGGGAACGTTGCCTTCACCGCCGCGGCCGCCCCGGCGCTGGGGCCGTGGGCCCCCGCGATCGCCTATGTCGTCAGCATCGTGCTCGGCAACGGACTGTGGATGAACTGGTACTACCAGAAGCGGGTCGGTCTCGACATGCTCTTTTTCTGGAAGCGGAACCTGCCGGTGCTGCTCGCCTGGGCTGCCGTCACCGTCGCCTGCCTCGCTGGCACGGCGGTCCTGCCCGTCAACGGATGGCCCGCGTTCCTCGAGTGGGGCGCCGTTTACAGCGCGCTTTTCGCCATAGCCCTTTGGCTCGCCGTCCTAACGAAGGACGAACGTATCGCGGTCGTCTCTCGTCTCCCGTTCCTTAGATAGGGTCCATCATGAATGATTCCGAGAAATCCCCGAGGGTCGTCTCGCTTGGCGACCGTTGCTGCGGCTGCGGCGCGTGCGCTGCCCGCTGCCCCAAGTCATGCATCTCCATGGAACCCGATGATTGTGGCTTCCTACACCCCACCGTCGACGCCTCCGGGTGCGTAGGCTGCGGGGCGTGCGACGCCGTATGCCCGGCGCTCAACGCCCCTGGGGAGGACGGGTGCGAGTTCGCCCTCTGGGCGAAGGCTCATGACGTCGGCTTGCTCGATAGATCGTCGTCGGGCGGCGTGTTCGGTCTACTCGCCGGTGACGCTCTCTCGCGCGGCGGTGTTGTGGCGGGCGCCGCGTGGACGGACGGTTGCCGCGAGCTTCGTCACGTGCTCGTGGAGGACAGGCCGGCGCTCGGCGCCGTTATGCGCTCGAAATACGTTCAGAGCGCGGTTGGCCGCGGCGTCTTCGAGGGCGTCCGCGCTGCCCTGCGTGAAGGCAGGCCGGCGCTCTTTGCCGGTACTGCATGCCAGGTGGCTGGCATGCGCTCATACCTGGGGAAACTCGCCGACTCTGACCTCTTCCTCGGCGTCGACGTCATCTGCCACGGTGTTCCGTCTCCAGAGCTCTGGTCGCGCTGGGTCGACTACCGTGGTGAGGCCTTCGGGTCGGACGTCTGCGACGTCAATATGCGGAGTAAGACAACCGGATGGTTGTCTTACTCCGCTATGTACAAGCACATAGCGGAGAAAGACAACACCGGGGACACCGAGTCCCAGATATTCGGCAAAGACTGGTACATGAAAGCGTTTCTGGCCAATGCGAGCCTTCGTTCGTCCTGTCTGGCATGTCCAGCAAAGCGCTCCAGCGGCGCCGATATCACGCTCGGTGATTTCTGGGGGTTCCAGAATACCCATCCCGAGGTCGACAACTCCAAGGGCGTATCTGCCGTCCTATGCAATACCGAGAAGGGCGTGCGGGCATTCGAGGCTATTTCTGGGCTTACTGCAAACGGTCCGGCGACGCTTGATGGGGTAATCGCGGGCAACCCTAGCCTCGTCCATTCTGTCACGCCTTATCCAAAGCGCGACGAGTTCTTGAACGACGTGTCTGCCGGGCTTTCCATCCCAGATCTCATGGACAAGTGGGATTTCCGTCCCACTCTCTGGCAGCGTGTCCGCGGCAAGCTTGGTGGTATTAAACGACGACTAAAGAGACTCGTTGGAAGGAGAGCCTAGATGGCCAAGGATCGCTACCTTCAAGCTCTTCGTGGGCTTGCGATTTCCGCAGTGGTGCTTATCCACTGTCTTCCTCAATGTGCCGCGTCGGTCGCCATTCGCCCATTCCTCAACTTTTCTGTTGCGTTGTTCTTGTTTTTATCCGGTGTTCTTACCGACGAGCGCAAATTTAATGCGGGGGGGTCTTCGACGCCGCATTAGCAAGGTTGCCGGACCTTATGCGTTCTGGAGCGTTATCTATCTTGCGGCGTTTCCCGCCCTTCATGGGCGTCTGGGTTTCTAGCGTTCGCCGTGGGCTCCGTATCGGCTCAGATGTACTATCTATTGGTCCATTCACAGCTTGTGCTGCTTACTCCGGTACTGTTCAGGCTCCTTTCACGGTATAGGTTCTTTGTCTATTGTGTGACACCGGCTTGCTTGCTTCTAAGGGAGCTCGCTGCCGTTGCCGGTATCGCATTGCCTCTAATACAGGTTTTCTGCCCCATGTGGCTCATCTTTTATGTTTTCGGTCTCGACTGGAGGCGTTGGGCTGCGCTCATTGAAGGACGAACCACTCAGCTTGTTGCAGTGCTCTTTATATTTTTAATAATTCAGGAGGTCGCAGGCTTCTGGTGGTATTTGACTGGCGATTTCAATATGGCCACAACTCAGCTTAAGCTCGGTTCTGCCGCGACCTCTTTAGCTGTGATCGCGCTTCTTATGGCGGTTCCGGGATCATTCAAGTCGCGATTATCTTCTACTTTGCTTGTTGACCTTGGGAACGCCTCTTTTGGAATCTACCTCTGCCATATACTTGTTCTCAAGGCCGTTTGGAAACTGCTTGGATTATTCGTCATTCCACTTGGTGTTTCGACATTTGCTGTTTGGGCGCTAACTCTTGCCGGATCTTATTCGCTTGTATCACTTTGCGGTCGTTATTTGCCCGAACGAATTCACATCATTGTGGGATTATAAATTGATTTTGATACTGGCGCTTTTCATAGCGTTGAAGCAAAGTGAGTCCATTACCAACATTTGGCACGCGATCATCGGTGAAGATACCGGACTTCCTGTTTTCGAACGAGAAGATGACTTTTTACTCAAAATGGCTGATTGGATTAACCAACCTGAAATAACCGGAATCAATCTCCCTTGGTCGAGCATTGAAAAATGGAAGGGGCAATTCAGGTAGCCATATTCCGCAGTCATTACCTTGCCTATTTCGTTAAGAATGAGGGGGTTTAGCAAAATAGGATACCCAAGTCTTATTTATCACTCGATCTAAAGCGCATTTCGATTGTAGAGGACAGATTAAATGAAAGGCATCATCCTCGCGGGCGGGTCCGGCACGCGACTGTACCCGCTCACGCTCGTGACCTCCAAGCAGCTGCTGCCGGTCTACGACAAGC
>USSM01000009.1 GCA_900557455.1 uncultured Collinsella sp.
GGCCCTTGCGGCGTAGTCGCTATTTGTTCAGTCCAAGTTTCGGGGCGCAGTTCACTGTCCCCTTTGTGGTGGTTTTGGCGTGGGCAGGTTAGTTGAGGGCGGCTTGGGCTAGGCGGGCTTCGGCGGCCTCTTCGGTGACGCCCAGGGCCACGGCGAACTCCTCGATGGAGCGGCGCTTGGCTTCCTTGAGTACGCGCATGTAGTAGGAGCTGGGCTTTTTATCTGCTTCCTCGGCCTGGCGAATACGGTGCATCATGGTTTTTGCCACGCGAACCGTCTCGGGCGCGCCCAGCTTGAGCTGCTGCTTAAAGTGCGTCTCCTCGAGCGAGCTATTGCGCTCGGTAAAGGTGTCGCACTCCAGCTCATCGTAGTGGCTCAGCAGGTGCTCTGCATCTTGCTGGGAGATAGCGGCATGCAGACGGTCGGCCTGCGCCACGGGGTACATGAGAATCGTCTGCGCATGTCCCTGTTTGGTCTCGAGCAACAACATGGGCTGCGGTGTGTCGTCCCTAAAGCCGACGACGGTGCAGACTCCTTGACCCGGATGAATGACGTGTTGACCGATTGAGAACATGCTACCTCCAACTTATACGAATTTACGTATGTTAAGAATACCACGCTGACGTGCGCAAACCATCACTTTATGCAGGAAAAGCACACAACCCCGATAGGTAAGAGTATTCGATAAATAGAACGGCTTATTCATACGTTTATGCATTTCTAGAACGTGTATAAACAGCAGGCAAACCGCCAACTTTGTACCGCCGCGCAAGAGCGGTAGTCATTTTTGTGCATATGCAATATCTATTAGCTTTACCCTGCGACAGTAGTTACCGCTTGTGATAGAGTGCTACAAACTCTGGCTTTTGCCCTACGAGTGATCAAGAGCTCGGGGGCTTTAACACAAGGAGGATCTATGCCCGAGAAGATTGAAGAGCTGGTACGCGCTGCGCTTGCTGCGGCCCAGGAGGCCGGCGACCTTTCCGCATTTGAACTTGACGATTGCGCTATCGAGCGACCGGCTGATACTTCTCATGGCGAGTGGACCTCCACCATGGCCCTGAAGTCCGCCAAGCTGGCTCACTGCGCCCCGCGCAAGATCGCCGAGGCCGTCGTCGCCCATATGCCCGAGGACCCCGCAATCGAGAAGGTCGAGATCGCCGGTCCTGGCTTCATCAACTTCTACCTCTCCGTCGCCGTCAAGAACGCCATCTTTGGCGAGGCCCGCGAGAAGGGTATGGACTTCGCTAAGTCCAACGTCGGTGGCGGCCTGAAGACCCAGGTCGAGTTCGTCTCCGCTAACCCCGTCGGCCCCATGCACATCGGTCATGGTCGCTGGGCCGCTCTGGGCGACTCCCTTTGTCGTGTGATGGACCACGCCGGTTACGACATCCAGCGTGAGTTCTACATCAACGACCACGGCTCTCAGATGAACACCTTCGGTAACTCCATCAGCACGCGCTATATGCAGCTTGCCGACATCATCGCCAAGCAGGGCGTGGATATCGACGAGGCTCACAAGCTTCTGATCGCCGACCGCGACGCCTTTGTTGCCGACGAGAGCGACGAGCATCCCGAGACCCATCCGTATCAGGACAACTTTGCCGAGACTCTGGGCAAGGACTCCTACGGCGGCGACTACATCATCGACGAGGCTGCCGAGTTCTGGCGCACCGACGGCGATAAGTGGGTCAACGCCGATCCGCAGGAGCGCATGGAGAGCTTCCGCGAGCGCGGCTACGTAAAGATGGTCGACAACATGCGCGACCTTTGCCACGCCGTTAACTGCGACTTCGATCGTTGGTTCTCCGAGCGCTCTCTGTACGTGAAGGACACCGAGGGCGAGACCGCCGGCACCTCCGCCGTCGACCGCGCTTTTGAGAAGCTCGACAAGATGGGCTACCTCTACACCAAGGACGGTGCCCTGTGGTTCCGCTCCACCGACCTGGGCGACGACAAGGACCGCGTCCTGATCAAGTCCGATGGCGAGTACACCTACTTCGCCTCCGACGTTGCCTATCACTGGGATAAGTTCCAGCGCGTCGACCACGTCATCGACATCTGGGGCGCCGACCACCACGGCTACATCGAGCGCGTCCGCTGCGTCTGTGACGCTCTTGGCTATCCCGGCAAGTTTGAGGTTCTGCTGGGCCAGCTCGTCAACCTGCTGCGCAACGGCAAGCCCGTCCGTATGTCCAAGCGCAAGGGCACCATGGTGACCCTGCAGGAACTCGTCGACGAGGTCGGCTCTGACGCCGCCCGCTACACGCTCATCTCCAAGAGCTCCAACCAGATGGTCGACTTCGACATTGAGGCCGTCAAGAAGCGCGACAACTCCAACCCGGTGTACTACGTGCAGTACGCTCACGCTCGCGTGTGCTCCATCCTGCGTCGTGCCGCCGACGTTACCGCCGAGCAGGCCGCCGAGATGGGCATGAAGGCCGTCGCCGAGAAGGCTATTGGCGAGAACGTCGATTACTCGCTGCTGACCGACCCGACCGAACTTGCCCTTTCGCGTAAGCTCAACGAGCTCACCGACCTCATCGGTAGCTGCGCTCGCGATCGCGCCCCGTTCCGCCTGACGCACTTTGCCGAGGAGCTCGCTGGCGACTTCCACAGCTTCTACGCCGCCTGCCAGGTCCTTCCGAGCGAGGGCCGTCCCGTCGACCCTGAGCTCTCGCGCGCCCGTTTGGCCGCCTGCGACGCCGTCCGTGTGACGCTCGCCCTGGTGCTTACCCTCGTTGGCGTTTCTGCCCCCGAGCAGATGTAAGCGCTGGTCGTTTGACTGCGTTGGTTTGGTTTGACTGAGCCTCGAAAGCCCGATCTCCCATGCGGAGGTCGGGCTTTTTGCGTTTAGCGAGACAATTTGGCTTGCTGGAAAATGCTACCAAATCGCAACTATACCGGTTTACTACGATGAATCGAGGGATTCCAATCACACGGGCTTTTCACCGAAAAGTGCAAGCCATCTAGCTGGGGTTTTTTTTCGGTTTTTGGCGTGGTCGTGGTTGAGCGATTCATCGTAGTAAACAGCCATAGTTTTGAAAATGACCCTAGGGGACGGAGGAAAACGGATCATTTTTGTCCCGTGGAGGAACGGTGGGATACCTTCTGCCAAGAATCGGGGGCATCTACTACGTTTAAGTGCGTACCCCGAACCACGCCGAAAATCGCAATATTAAAACCGCAGGTAGCAGGTCTGCGACTTTCGAAAAATAGTGAGTATGGTCAGGGGTGCGGGGGCAAACGTAGTAGATGGGCGCGATTCGTGGCACATCGATCTTGGGGCCGATGCCCTTGTCCCTTAGCTGTTCCGTTTTCTCGATGCTTGAGGCTTGATCTGCCTTCTTCTTATGAGTTGCGGTGGAATGGTTCCTGCTTGAGGGGTGCCGGCCGGGATTTGGGAACTATTTCACCGCAGCTTTTGATGTGGCGATGGTGTACGCCGGAACTTTGTAAAGAGCATCCCTTTTGACTAGTCGTTTAAGAACGTCCCCGATGACTAAGTTGCAGGTGGTTGCGGTTGTGTTACACTAACGCTGCGTATATAACACAATCATCTCTATGCAGATCAATGATGTCCGTCGGTATTTGACGGAGCTAGACTGTTTAGCCGCCCTGAAGGTTTATGCAGGGAGCATGTGATCACAGGGCTTGAAAAGAAAGTTGAGCAAACACTGTGTCTGATCAACAACAAGAAAACGAAATAACGACGACGCAAACGGCTCCCGCTGCACCGGTTACGTCGGACCAGGCCGTGCTTTCCGCGCCGGCGCAGGTCTCGGCTCCCGAGGCGCTTAAGGCCGCCGCGCCCACCACGCCCGTTGCTAGCGAGGAGGCTGCTCCCGCTAAGCCTAAGCGCACGCGTCGTTTGGCCAAGCCTGCTGCGGACGGCGAGGATGCCGAAAAGCCCAAGCGTCGTACGACGCGCACCACGCGCGCGAAGCGCCCCGTTGCCACCGATGCTTCGGCCCCCATTTCCGATGAGGTCGCGCAGGCCCGTGCGCTGGCGCAGATTAGCGAGGCCCAGGTTGTGCGTGCCCGCCGTCGCGCTGCCGAGCGCGAGGCCGCGGCATTGACTGAGTTCGCTGCGCCGGTCGCCCCCGAGGCTCCTGCTGCCGAACAGTCGGCCGAGAAGCCGGCACCGCGCACGCGTCGCCGTGCGGCAGCCAAGACGCAGCAGCCCGTCGAGCAGCTGACTCCTGAGGTCGCTGAAGCTCCGGCTCGTTCTGCGGCAGGGGAGGGCGCTTCCTCCGCTGAGCCCGTCGTGCACGCTGAGGTCAACGAGGTTCCCGTCGTTGATCCGGCTCTGCGCCCGCATCGTCGCGGCCGCAAGCCCAAGGCGTATGTTGAGGCCGAGAAAGCCGCTGCCGCAGCAGCTGCTGCCCAGGGCGCAGCGGTGACGGCCGAGCCTACGGCCACGGTTGATGCCCCGGTCCAGGACGCTCCGTCCACCGAGGCTCCCGCATCTGCCGATGCCGAGCCCGCCGATGTCCGTCCCGGCCGCGGCCGTCGCACCGCGGCAAAGCGCTCGACGAAGGCGAAGGTCAAGGCTGAGGCCAAGCCCGTCGACGACAAGTCCTCCCAGGCAAACGCCGATGCCGCTTCCGAGGCCGAGAACGTCGACCAGCCGGCAACTGAGAAGCCCAAGCGCACGCGCAAGAAGTCCGCGAGGGCCAAGGGTGCCGAGCAGCAGGGCGACGCCGAACCCAGCAACCATGCCAACGCCGACGCCAAGGCAGAGGGCGAGGCTCCGTCCGGCACCGATGCATCCGCAGCCGCGGCTGCCGAAGGCACCGAGACCGAAGAGGGCGTCCGCCCCAACCGTCGTCAGCACAAGCGCAACGACGAGCGCAACGACCGCAAGGACGATCGCAACAACGACCGCCGCAGCCGTCAGCGCGACCGCAAACAGCGCAACAAGGAGCGCAGCGCCGCCCCCACCGAGCCCACGCTTTCGCGCGAGGAGCTTGCGGCCATGAAGGTAGCCGAGCTGCGCGAGAAGGCAAAAGAGTTCGAGATCGAGACGACCGGCAAGAAGAAGGCCGAGCTTGTCGAGGAGATCTACACGACCGCCGCGAAGGCCGAGGGCTTCCGCGATATTAAGGGCATCCTGCAGATTCGCCCGGACAACTCCGGCATCATCCATGCCCACGGCTACATGAAGTCAAACGAAGACGCCTTCGTCCCCGCTTACCTCATCCGCTCCGCACGCCTGCGCACGGGCGATGTCATCGAGGGTTCGCTGCGCCCCTCGCGCGGCGGCGACAAGCGAGCCGGCCTCGCCAAGATCACGACCGTTAACGGCATGGATCCCGAGCAGATCCGCAACCGCCCCAAGTTCGGCGACCTTACCCCGGTCTATCCCAACGAGCCGCTGCGTATGGAGCACGGCAAGGACTCCATTACCGGTCGCGCTATCGATATCGTGTCACCGATCGGCAAGGGCCAGCGTGGCCTGATCGTGTCGCCGCCCAAGGCCGGCAAGACAACGATCCTTAAGAAGATCTGCCAGTCCATCTCGATCAACAACCCCGAGGTGCACCTCATCTGCCTACTCGTCGACGAGCGCCCCGAAGAGGTCACCGATATGCAGCGCTCCATCAAGGGCGAGGTCGTGGCCTCGACCTTCGATATGCCTGCCGAGAACCACACCCGCGTGGCCGAGCTCGTCATCGAACGCGCCAAGCGCATTGTGGAGCTGGGCGGCGATGTCGTGGTGGTGCTCGACTCCATCACGCGTCTTGCCCGCGCCTACAACCTGGCGGCACCCGCCTCGGGTCGTATCCTTTCGGGCGGCGTCGATTCGGCAGCTCTCTATCCGCCCAAGCGTTTCCTGGGTGCAGCCCGCAATATCGAAAACGGCGGCTCGCTCACCATCCTCGCCTCCGCCCTTATCGACACCGGCTCCAAGATGGATGAGGTCATCTTTGAGGAGTTCAAGGGCACCGGCAACATGGAGCTCAAGCTCGACCGCGATCTTGCCGATCGCCGCATCTTCCCGGCCATCGACCCCGTTGCCTCCGGTACGCGCAACGAGGACCTGCTGGTCGACGAGCAGATGCGCCCGTTTGTCTTCGGCCTGCGTCGCATTCTCGCCGGTATGAACAACACCGAGCGCGCGGCGGCGTCGTTTATTAAGGGTCTTAAGGGCACCAACACCAACCAGGAGTTCCTGGTGCGTTCGGCCAAAAAGCACAGCGACTACGAGCAGACGTTTTAGACCAAAAGCCGCACGCTATATCGCCATAAGAACGGGCAATCGGGCCGGGGTTTATGCCCCGGCCCTTTCTTTACGGCGCCACTCGGCAACATTTTTTGACCTTATGACCGACAAGCAGCAGTTTTCGAGCCATAATCCGGCCTCATCGCTTGCAATCGGAGGGTCGGTTTCGCATAATAACTTTTAAGCTTCGCGACGGAAAACGCAGATGAAACGAACTATATACCGTTGCTTTGGGACGCATGTCCCGCTTCATCTTCTCTCGCGCAGCCAACTAAATGATGCGATTTGGGTGCTGGAAGATGGGGAGAGCTCATGGCTTCTTCTGATGCAACACAACGAGCAGTCCTTGCCGGACTTTCCTGCGGGATCGGCCTTGCCGCCCCCGTGGTGATGTATGCCGCGACGTTGCCGTTCTCGTCGGTCAACGAGACGGTTGTCGCGGGCGCGGTTCCCTTCGCCGTTGGTGCGGTGGCGGGCGTGGGCATCTACGCAGCCTCGCTGGGCATCTCCGAGTATCGTGCCGAGCACGATGGCCGCCTGTTTGAGCCCGATGCCGTGGGCGGCGCCGCTCAGTTTGGCCGGACCCACAACGAGTTCAAGACCGCCTCGATTCCCGCACAGCAGCAGGGGGCGGCGCCTCAGCCTGCGGCTCCGGCTGATCAGGCCAATGCCGCACAGCCTTCTTCCGCATTTCTCTCCGGCCTGACCGGTGCGTTCCAGCGCCGTCACGCCGACGATGGCGTTCCCACCATCGCGCGCGCGGCTAACGCCATGGATGAGGCCGAGGCCTGGTCTATGATCGACAGCATGCTCGATGACGATTCCCCGGTCAGCTGCGATCCCGTGCGTTCGCGCGATGTCTACCAGGTCGCAATCGATGAGCTCACCAACGGTGGAAAGACCGGTTCTTACAATCGCGATGACATTGCCGCTGCCGCACGCGCCGTCTCGGGCTCTCACGCCGCCCCTGCGGGTAGTACCGCAGCCTTCGTGGCGCTTGTGGCCAACGCCGCCAACAATGCCGCCTATAGCGGCGCGTCGTCGGCTGCGTACGCCTCTGCCGCGTCGGCTTCTTCGGCCGGCCAACAGAGCGCAGCTCAGGCGGCTCCTGTCGCCGACCCCTTTGCCGATGAGCCCCTGGCTGTCGACGAGGAGACCATTGCCGCTCGCCGAGCTGCCGAAAGCTCGCTTTGGGGCGCTTCGGCCCAAATGCAGGCCGCGGAGGCGGCGCCGTACAACGCCAAGCTCGCCAGCATGCCCATCATTTCCGATGCCAAGGGTGTGGATCTCTCCGATCTGGACGAGCCTGCTGCCATCACTGCGTCTATCGACGCCCAGGATCGCGTGGATACCGACAGTCTCCCCGATGCCTCTCTTGAGGAAGATGTCCCCATGGCCGATTATTCGGGCCACGAGGACATGTGGGCCGCCGCCATGGCGATCATGGCCGAGGCTGCCGAGCCCGCCCCCGTGGCGGTGCCTGCGCCTGCAGCCTCACCTGTGTCGGCTGCTCCCGTCTATGTCGGCCGCCACAGTTCCGTGCTTCCCGAGGATACCGCGCGTATCTCGCGCGAGGGTATCGAGCGCGCCGAGGCTATCGCTGCCGGCGTTATGGAAAACCGTCGTCATGAGCGCGTCAATCAGATTCTCGAGGAAGAAATCAACCGTCTGCAGTCTGCGGCCGTCAAGCGCACGGGTCGTGCCTATCTGAGCGTTATCGAGGGCGGTACCGCCAGCTTTACGCCGCTGCGCGCGGAGGCATAATTGCCGCATGGTTAAGGTCGATCGAAAATGGGCGCTTGCCGCCTGCGCCATGGTGCTCGTCATTTGGGGCAATTCGCTGGTTCCCGGTACGGGCTCTGGTTCGTTGAGCCTGTCGATTATGGAATCCATTCGCGGCTTTTTGCAGACCCTGGGGCTTCCATACGAGTGGGTGACCAACTTCGTCGTGCGCAAGTGCGCTCATTTTACCGAGTACATGGTGCTTGGCATCTTGGCGACGCACGCCTTTGACCTCGAAGGCCGGCGTACGTTTGATGTGTTGCTGCCCACGGCGGTGTTCTTGCTGCTTGTCCCCTCTATCGACGAGACGATCCAGCTATTTGTGCCCGGTCGCGCCGGCATGATTACCGATGTGATGATCGACTGCTGCGGGGCGACGACAGGCGTCGTACTCCGATATCTCTTACGGTCGCTGATGTACACCAAAAAGGCCGCCTAGGACGTTTTGCTTGGTCCTAGGCGGCCTTGTGCGTTTGAGGGCCTCTGCGGGGCGTGACGGCGTTTTCCGGGCGTTTTGCGAGTTTGGCTACGCTGCGCCCCGCTGATGTGTCCTTCACTGGAGCGCCTGGGCGCCAAGGGCCAGACAACCCATGATGCCCTGCTTGCCCTCAAGGCTGTTATTGACAATGTAGGTTTCGATGTCGTTGACCTCGGGCGTGACGATATAGCCGTTGAGCATCTCGGCGCACTTTTTGCGTGCGAGCGGCACGATGGGGGTGTGGTCGGCCACGCCGCCGCCGATGATGATCTTCTGCGGGGCATAGCACAGCGTGTAGGTCATGAGCGCCTGTGCCAGGTAGCCCGCGAGCAGATCCATGGCCTCCGGGTCATCGGCCATGTCTCCGGCGCTCTTGCCATCCCAGCGCTTTTTAACGGCAGGGCCGGCGATGAGGCCCTCGAGGCAGTTGTCGTGGAAGGGGCAGGCACTGTGCTCGCCGATGGTGTCGCGCGGGTCGCGTGTGACCAGGATGTGGCCGGCCTCGGGATGCATCATGCCGTGCACGAGCTTGCCTCCCGAGAGCACGCCGGCGCCCACACCGGTGCCGATGGTCAGGTAGACCACGTCGGTGAGGCCCTGGGCGCAACCAAAGGTGACCTCGCCCAAGCAGGCGACGTTGACGTCGGTATCGTAGCCACAGGGAATATTGAGCTCGTTTTGGATGGTGCCCAGCAGGTCGAAGTAGCGCCATGCCGTTTTGGGCGTCTCCAGGATCTTGCCGTATTGGGGCGAGGCGGGGTTGACCGCGGTGGGGCCAAAGGCGCCGATGCCCAGGGCGGCGATGCCCTTGTCGGCAAACCATGCGTTGACGGCCTCGACGGTTTCCTGCGGTGTCGTGGTCGCGATCTGCTCGCGCTCCAGGACCGTACCGTCCGCATAGCCCGTGGCGCAGACCATCTTGGTACCGCCGGCCTCGAGCGCTCCGATAAGCTGCTGCTCTGCCATAGTATTCCTCTCTCTGGGACGAGTTGCTCCGTGACTAAAGTATAGAGCTCTAAACCATTTAAGAAAGCGCTATAAAAAGAAGCCCTGCAACGCGGTGGGCGGTGCGAGGCTTCTTTGGTTGCTTTAGTTGCCGGGCCGTCCTTACCCGCGAGGCTTGATTTTATCACGTAGCGACTTGAGGTTCTCCAGCGCCGCGTTAAGCGTCTCGTCTCGCTTGGCAAAGTGGAAGCGGATCAGATGGTTGACGGGCTCGCGGAAGAAGCTTGAACCGGGAACGGCGCCCACGCCAACCTTGGAGGCGAGATCCTCACAGAAGTCGAGGTCGCTCTCGTAGCCAAACTCAGAGATGTCCATCATGACGTAGTAGGCGCCCTGCGGCACGTTGTGCTCAAGACCGATGCTATCGAGGCCCTGGCAGAACAGGTCGCGCTTGGCGGTGTAGAGGTCGAGGACCTCATCGTAATAGCTGTCGTCGAAGTTGAGGGCGGTGACGACGGCTTCCTGCAGGGGAGCGGCGGCGCCTACGGTGAGGAAGTCGTGGATCTTTTTGATGCGCTCGGTGATTTCGGCGGGAGCGATGGTGTAGCCCAGGCGCCAACCGGTGATGGAGTAGGTCTTGGACAGCGAGCTGCAGCTGATTGTGCGCTCGAACATGCCGGGCAGCGTGGCCATATAGACATGTTCGTGGGGCGCATAGACGATGTGCTCGTAGACCTCGTCGGTGATGCAGTACGCGTCGTACTTTTTGCACAGGTCGGCGATAAAAGTGAGCTCCTCGCGCGTAAAGACCTTGCCGCAGGGGTTGGACGGGTTGCACAGGACGATGGCCTTGGGGTCGTTGTCGCGGAAGGCCGCCTCGAGCGTCTCGCGGTCAAAGTCGAACGTGGGCGGGTTGAGCGGCACATAGATGGGCTCGGCACCCGAAAGAATCGTGTCGGCGCCGTAGTTCTCGTAGAACGGCGAGAAGATGACGACCCTGTCTCCGGGGTTCGTGACCGTCATCATGGCGGCCATCATGGCCTCGGTGGAGCCACAGGTGACCACGATGTTCTGGTTGGGGTCGACCGGCATGCCCATAAAGTGCTCCTGCTTGGCAGCGAGCGCCTCGCGCATGGCCTGGGAGCCCCAGGTGATGGAGTACTGGTGATAGAGCGGCTTGGGGTCGGCGGCGATGGTGCTCAGGCTGTTGAGCAGCTGCGCCGGGGGATCGAAGTCAGGGAAGCCCTGCGAGAGGTTGACGGCACCGTACTTATTGGAGATGCGTGTCATGCGGCGGATGACCGAATCGGTGAATGATGCCGTGCGATTGGAGAGTTCTTTCATGACGGTCCTTTCGAGGGTTTGCAGTGGGGCAAGTTTACTCCTATGAAAAGGGTGGGAATTGCTCGAAACGCACTCGAAAAACTCTTTTCAAAATTCTTGAAAATTGGGGCTTGCATCGCATGGCGTTCCTTGCAATAATAGTCGAGCGCGAAGCGCACAGGACACGGTGGGTGTAGCTCAGTTGGCTAGAGCGACGGGTTGTGGTCCCGTAGGTCGAGGGTTCGAGTCCCTTTACCCACCCCAGTTCTTGCTTCGTGTTGATATCGGGTCGTTAGCTCAGTTGGTAGAGCAGGGGACTCTTAATCCCAAGGTCCAGGGTTCGAACCCCTGACGGCCCACCAAAGCATGTAAGACGGTCAACGAAAGTTGGCCGTCTTTTTTGTTGACCTTACATGGGGTCGAACCCGAAAGGGCGCGGAGCTGAGCTGTCTGCACCGTGATTCCCTTAGGGAAAACACGGCTCAAGCCCCGTAAGCGTGTTCTCCTTGGGGGAATCATACTTACGGGGCTCGATGCATGTTGAGAAATTGTGATCAAACTCAAAGTGTGAATCGATTCAGTCTGCTCGATAGTGCGAACCGAGGCTTTCAGTCCGTTTGCGCATGGCTTTGACCATCTCCGCAGCCAGCTGAATCTGCGACTTTAGGCGGGCGAGGGCAGCGATTTCGCTGTCATTGGCGTGCGGCTTATGCAGCGACGTCGCCTCGTCTTGTAGGCTTTCAAGCTCTTGAAGCGCCTCGGATAGGCCTGGTTCGGTCCTGTTGATCATGCAGTAGGTGCTCATTGTGTGTTTGAGGCAGCGGGTTAGGCGCTCGGCGACTGCTGTAGCGATGCCATGCTCGGGGAGGGCGACATCCACCGGTGCGTCAGTCTCGGGAGCGTCCAGTGCTGCTCGAGCCGCCGATGCGCCCGCGATACGCCCGAATACGATGCCATTGGCGCTCGACAGCCCTCCGATGCGGTCGGCGCCGTGCATGCCGCCTGTTGCCTCGCCACAGGCGTAGAGGCCCTCAACGCCCGTGTACGTGGTCTTGTCGATCTTGATACCGCCGTTAGCGGCGTGGGCATACATCGCCACACGTATCTCGTCACTCGGAGCGATACCATGCTCGTCTTGTAGCCAAGTGGCAAATGTCTGCACGAACTCGGGGACATTCTCTCGCGGGAAGTCGTAGTGGAGCGCCAGGCCTTCGGCACCCGCTTGATCGATGGCAAGATCGATGGCGCGGGAAGCCAGGCGTGAAGTGAAGGGACCATATCCGGAGCGCTGTTCAAGCAAATCGTCCAGCTTGACGTCGGCGATATCGACCGGCTGGTCGAACTTGACGTAGCGCCAGGTCTTCTCGTTAAAGACAAGGTTGCGCTTAGGCTCAATGAAGCCGGGCATCATCTGCATGAACTCTATATTAGTAAGTGACGCACCGTGCGACCGCGCGATGGCTTGTGATGAGCTGAGCACGTCGGCGGAAGTGAGGCTGCGCTCGAATAGACCGCCGGTACCGCCGGCGGCGATGATAGTGGCCTTGGCTGTAAAGGTCACAATGCGCTCGTCCGTTTGGTTGAAGAGCACGGCGCCGACAATTTTTCCGTTCGTATCCTCAACAAGATCGATAAGCTCGTGGCGGGGGAGCAGGCGTATGCCGAGCGAGTCGATCTGGGCCGTACACGCGTCTTCGAGGGGTTTGCGGGTGAGGCCGCGCCACATTCTCGTCTTGTGGTCGAAGCAGGGGATAAATTGCTTTTGCTGGGCGCTTTCGGCGCTTTGCGGACGCTGGAGTTCTACGCCCAGATCCTGTTCGAGCCAGTCAATCGCTTGGGGAATGCCGTGGACGAACGTCTGGACGAGTTCGGGGTCGGCAACGCCGCCACCGACGGTTTGGATGGTGTCGATAAGGTCTTGTTCGTCGTCTTTGTCGACGGGACCAATAAGCCCGAGGCCCCAGGTGCCCGGGAAGAAGCTCGATCCGCTCATGGTCTTGCCAGCGCATGCGATGGCAACGGTCGCGCCCGCGCGTGCTGCTTCTATGGCGGCGCAAAGGCCCGCGATGCCCGATCCGATTACCAGTACATCAGTTGATTCCATAGGATTCCTTTCTCGTTCGCGCATTGTCGCACGGGTGATCGGCAAAGGTATCGTGAAGACATAGGTATTCGGTAAAGGGCCAAAATGGAAGGTGGGCGTTACCGATGCTTTATCGCCCAACATAGTCTTCTCAATAAGTTGCGGTGAAATTGGGACTCACAAGGCTTCTGGAGCAGTCAGATGGCCTGTATTTACTCGCAACTGGTATACCGGGAGGACCGCTAAGAAGTTGCGGTGGAATAGTTCCTGTTTGGAAGGATGGGGCGGCTGTTTAGGAACTATTTCACCGCAACTGAGGGAGGGACAAAAAAGGGCCACTACCCGGGTGGGTAGCGGCCCTAAAGCTCAACTACATGAGCATCGCGCGGGCGCGATTAGGCCTTGAGGGCCTCCTCGACGGCGACAGCGCAGGCGACGGTGGCACCGACCATGGGGTTGTTGCCCATGCCGATGAGACCCATCATGTCGACGTGCGCAGGCACGGAGGAAGAACCGGCGAACTGGGCGTCGGAGTGCATACGGCCCATGGTGTCGGTCATGCCGTAAGAGGCAGGGCCGGCGCCCATGTTGTCCGGGTGCAGGGTACGGCCAGTGCCGCCACCAGAAGCGACGGAGAAGTACTTCTTGCCAGCCTCGAGGCGCTCCTTCTTGTAGGTGCCAGCGACGGGGTGCTGGAAGCGCGTCGGGTTGGTGGAGTTGCCGGTGATCGAGATGTCGACGTTCTCGTGCCACATGATGGCAACGCCCTCGCGGACGTCGTCGGCGCCGTAGCAGTTGACGGCGGCGCGGGGACCATCGGAGTAGGGGATGGTCTCGACGACCTTGAGCTCGCCCGTGAAGTAGTCGAACTGGGTCTTCACGTAGGTGAAGCCGTTGATGCGGGCGATGATCTGAGCGGCGTCCTTGCCCAGACCGTTGAGGATAACGCGCAGCGGCTTCTTGCGAGCCTTGTTGGCGTTCAGAGCCAGGCCGATAGCGCCCTCAGCGGCAGCGAAGGACTCGTGGCCAGCCAGGAAGGCGAAGCACTCGGTGTCGTCGGAGAGCAGCATGGCGCCCAGGTTGCCGTGGCCCAGACCGACCTTGCGGTCCTCGGCGACGGAGCCGGGAACGGTGAAGGCCTGGATGCCCTCGCCGATGATGGCAGCAGCCTCAGAAGCGGACTTGGCGCCACGCTTGACAGCGAGAGCGCAGCCGAGGGTGTAGGCCCACTCGGCGTTCTGGAAGGCGATGGACTGGGTGTTGTTGACGATCTCACGCGGGTTGAAGCCCTTGTCGGTGCAGATCTGCAGAGCTTCCTCGAGGGAGGCGATGCCGTTGTCGGCGAGGCACTTGTTGATCTTGTCAGCGCGGCGCTCGTAACCTTCGAACGTAACAGTCATAGTTATTTCCCTCCCTTTCTACTCGTGAACCGGGAACACGCTGGCGACGGAGTGAGTCTCCTCGTCGGTGCGCGGGTCGATGTACTTGGCAGCGTTCTCCCACTGACCATAGTGGCCCATAGCGCCAGCGATGGCCTCCTCGGGGGTCTTGCCGGCCTTGACGGCGTCGGTGAACTTGCCGAGGTTCAGGAACTCGAATGCGATGATCTCGTTCTTGTCGTTGAGAGCCATGCGGGTGACGTAGCCCTGAGCGAGCTCGAGGTAACGAGCGCCCTTGGCCTTGGTGCCGAACATGGTGCCGACCTGAGAGCGAAGGCCCTTGCCGAGGTCGTCGAGGGAGGCGCCCACGGGCAGGCCGCCCTCGGAGAACGCGGTCTGGCTGCGGCCGTAAACGATCTGCAGGAAGATCTCGCGCATAGCAACGTTGATGGCGTCGCAGACGAGGTCGGTGTTGAGGGCCTCGAGGATGGTCTTACCGGGAAGGATCTCGGAAGCCATGGCGGCAGAGTGGGTCATGCCCGAGCAGCCGATGGTCTCAACGAGGGCCTCCTCGATGATGCCGTCCTTGACGTTCAGCGTGAGCTTGCAGGCGCCCTGCTGAGGTGCGCACCAACCCACACCGTGCGTAAGACCGGAGATGTCGGAAATCTCCTTAGCCTGGACCCACTTGCCCTCCTCGGGGATGGGTGCGGGGCCGTGGTATGCACCCTTGGCAACGGGGCACATGTTCTCCACTTCCTGTGAGTACTGCATGCCTCTCCTCTCTATCGTGTTGGCGTCCCGTCTGGGGGTCGTGGCTGGCGATTGCCGGGCGACCCTTCGAAAGGGACATGACATGCAGCCCCTATAATACCGCGAAATGCACGGAATATTCGGCGAACGGCTCAGTTTTCGTAGCGAGAAGTCCGGAAGTTTTAATTAAAACGGTTTAACGCTATGTTCTGTGGTCGCGAACTTCCGTAGAGGGGGTCCGTCTTTGGAAAGCTTTTGGTCAGCTCTTGTAAGCGTTGCAGGGGTTGACCTGTTGCAACGGTGCCGTTCGCCGCCTGATTACTGCCTTTGGCCGCGCGAGTGTATTGTTTTGCGTGAATGTTTTGATGGCACGCTTCAATCGTGCTGTATTGGATGGCAAGAAGATCCCGGTGAAGGGAGCGCCATGCAGCGCGTTTGGAGAACGGTTACCGGCTTTTACCATGTCTGTGCCCGCGGTACGGGCAAGCGGCTCATCTTTGAGGGCGATGACGACCGGTGGGAGTTTTTGGAGCTGATGCGCGAGTGCTGTCGCGAGGAGGGCGTGACGGTTGTCGCCTGGTGCCTTATGGGTAATCACGTGCATTTGGTGCTTGCAGATTACGAGGACAGGATGAGCGCGGCGATGCACCGTCTGCTTTTGACGTACGCGCGGCGGTTCAATAAACGCACGGGGCGCACAGGCCATCTGTTCCAGAACCGTTTTGACCGGCGTTCGCTCGATACCGATTGGCAGGTGATGGAGGCTATTCGCTCCGTACACGCCGATCCGCAGGAGGTGGGCATCAGTCTCATTGAGCGTTATCCCTGGAGCAGCTTTGCGGAGCATTTGTGCGCTTACGACGGTGACGCGGCCGATGTCGCGAGGGGATTTTCCGATCCTTCTTGCGTGCTTGAGCTTTTTGGTTCTGCCGAGGGCTTTATTGCCTATTCGCTTTCGACGCCCGCGGGCAGTGAGCCAGCGCTGTGCGATATGAAAGAGACGGAGTGGGAGCGCCACGCCTTTGCCGACAAGATGGCGAAGGAACTCGGGGTTCCGCTTCACGGGGTTAAAGCCGCACCGCCGGCGCAGCGCGATACCGTTATTTTTGGATTGCACGATGCCGGTTTTACGGTGCGCCAGATTGAGCGGTATACCGGGATTGGCAAAAGTACCGTCTCTCGTATCGTGCGCGCCCGCGCGCGAACGGCGATGCGGGCTGGCGGAAACGTGATGTAAGGTCGCCTGTTCACCGCGGCTGGGGTCGTTCATACGCCGCAACCAGCGTTCAAAAGCTTGGTACGGTAACTGCACTTCTTAATATGGATAGAACAATCGACATCTTGCATAAAATAACGGCTCAGTCCGGATTTGCCCGTGCCTACCCCCGTCTGCGCCGTGCAAAAAACCGAGTTTTCAGCATCGTGGTGCTGTCGGCACCGCCGCAATCTTGCAACATACGGGTCCCGAAGCTATTGATTCACGCCGTTGCGCCCCCGAAGCACGTGTCTGCGTCCCGTCAGACCGTGATGCTTGTTCTAAAACACAATATATATGCGCCTGAAGATGTTGATTAACGCTTTCGATGCGTATACACACAGCTTGGCGGGCTGAATACTCGCAAAAATGCACGCCGCTCCCTATGGGACCCGTCTGCGGCAGGCGCGAAGCGAGTCGGAGCTTCGCAGAACGGGGCTTGGCGCATTGCTTGGCGGGCCCGGGGCCCTGCCGCAGGCCTTTGGTGCTGTGGAAAACGCCCGTGTTCGCGTCTGGCTGTGTGGCAAATGTCAGACGGGGCGCCGGACGCGCGGACTTTGTGCGTTCGCGCTCATTAGGTAAAAACAGAGCCGCCCGTATCGGGCGGCTCGGCAATCAAAAACCTTGGATTCGGGGCATAAGCTACTGGTTTGTTTGCCCCTCGAGCATGCCGTCGAGGGTGCGCCAGGCGAGCTCGGCGCATTTGACGCGGGCGGGCATGTGCGAGATGTCCTGGAGCTGGGCGGCTTCGTCCAGGTCTTCCAGGTCCTCCTCGGAGAGCTTCTCGCCACGGATCATGGCGAGGAAGAGCTCTGCCAAGCGGTGAGCTTCCTCGACGCTCTCGCCGGTGATGAGGTCGGCCATGATGTCGGCACTGGCCTGGCTGATGGCACAGCCGTGGCCGGTAAAGGAGGCCTCCTCGATCACGCCGTTCTCGACGCGCAGCTGCAAGGTGAGCTCGTCGCCGCAGCTGGGGTTGATGCCGTCGTGCTCGTGCGTGGGAGCATCCATCTCGTATTTATAGTCGGGGTGCGAGTTGTGCTCCATAAATGTGGTGGAGGTGTACAGATTACCCATTGAACGTGCTCCAAACGTGATGCAGGCCGGCGATGAACTTGTCGATGTCGGCCTTGTCGTTGTAGAAGGCCACGCTGGCGCGGCAGCAGGCAAGGTTTTCGACACCCAGCCAGGTAAGCAGCGGCTGCGCGCAGTGGTGGCCGGCGCGGATACAGACGCCGTCCATGTCCATAATGCTCGCGACGTCGTGCGGGTGGATGCCCTTGACGTTAAAGCTCACAACGCCGTGGTGGTTGTCCCAATAGATGGAGCCGATGATCTGGACAAAGTCGAGCTGCAAGAGCTCGCCCATCAGGTAGTGGACGAGTGCCTGCTCGCGGGCCTGGATATTCTCGTAACCCACGGTGTTGACCAGGTAGTCGAGTGCCGCACCCGTGGCGAAGATGCCGGCGGCGTCCTGCGTGCCGGCCTCGAACTTCTCGGGGGCGGGCGCCCAGACGGCGTCCTGCTCGGTGACCGAATCGATCATTTCGCCGCCGGTGAGCATGGGCGGCATGGCGTTGAGCAGGTCCATCTTTCCCCACAGCACGCCAATGCCCATGGGGCCCATGGCCTTGTGCGCGCTAAAGGCAAAGAAGTCGGCGCCCAGGTCGGCCACATCGACCGGCATGTGCGGCAGCGACTGCGCACCGTCGACGACCAGGTAGCCGCCGTACTTGTGCACGAGCTTGCCGAGGTTCTTGACCGGGTTCTCGACGCCCAACACGTTAGAGACCTGACCCACGGCCAGAATCTTGGTTTTGGGACCAACCTTGGCAAGAACCTCCTCGGTGGTGAGCTGGCCGGTCTTGGTGGGGTAGAGGTAGACGAGCTTGGCGCCGGTCTCGCGGCAGACCTGCTGCCACGGTATCAGGTTGGAGTGGTGCTCCATGATGGTGATGACGACCTCGTCACCGGGCTCGAGCACCGTGGGTGCAAAGCTCTTGGCGATCAGGTTGAGCGACTCGCTCGTGTTGCGGGTGAAGACGACCTCGTTGGCCTGTGAGGCGCCGATGAGGTCGGCGATCTGCTGGCGGACCTTCGCGATGGCCTCGGTGGCCTCGACGGACAGCGAGTACAGGCCGCGCAGGGGGTTGGCGTTCATACGCTGGTAGAAGTCGCGCTCGGCGTCGAGCACGCAGGCAGGGCGCTGCACGGTGGCGGCACTATCGAGGAAGGCGATCTCGGGGTGCTGCTGAAACAGCGGGAACTGCGCCTTGTAGGGGTTGGTCTCGATGTCCACAGTGGGCCAGCCGCGCGAGGCCTCGTCACTGGCGTCGAGCTCCATAGGCTCCGGTGCGGTACAGGTATCGCATTTAACGTGCTCGGTGTCGATCATGCGAGCTCCTCTTCAAAGTTGTCGATCAGGTTGTTGCCCAGGCGGACGACGGCGGCGCGGGTGCGCTCGTCGGTGGCGGAAAGCGCGGCGTCCTCCAGCTTGGCGCGGATGAACAGGTCCTCGGCGGCGTTTTGGTCAAGGCCGTGGCAGGCGAGGTAGAACAGCTGCTCGTCGCGGACGTGGCCGATCGTGGCGCCGTGGTTGCCGGCGACGTCGTCCTCGTCGCAGAGAATGACGGGAACGGTCTTGTTGTCGACGCCCTTGTTGGCCAAAAGCACCGTCTCACGCTCGGTGCCGGTTGCACCCTTGCAGCCGTGCACGAGGTCGATGGTGCCGCGGTAGACCTTCTTAGACGTGCCGGTCAGTACGCCGTTGGCGTCGATCTCGCACTCGGTCTTGCGACCGCGGTGGCGCAGCTCGTAGTTAAAGTCGCGCACCTGCTCTCGGGCGCCCAGGTAGTCAGTATCGATGGTGACCTTGGCGGTATCGCCCAGCAGGTCGCCGGCAAGGCCGGTGGCGCTGGCGCCGGCACCCAAGACGGTGTGTTGCACGTTGACGCGCGCGCCCTCGTCCAGGAACAGGCCAGTGTCGTCGAGTGCGATCCGGCTATCGTCGAGCGTCTGCGTGCAGGTCACGTTGACGGTGGCGTACTCGTGGGCGCACACGCGTAGCACGGAGCCCACGACACCCTCGCCGGTAACGGGGGAGTCTAGGGCAATATGCAGATCGAGCGTCGACTGGGGACGGGCGACGACGTCGATGGCGGCGATGGCCGCGGCGGCATCGACACCGTTCACACGCACGGTAACCGTGGCGTGCTTGTATGCGGGCACATCGATGACGATGCGCCCGGTGGCGTGCTCGGCCAAGTAGGCGTAGGCAGCCTCGCCCATGCCGGTTTCGAAGGCCTCAGCAGGGGAGAGCTCCTCCTCGAGCTTGATGGCGCCGGCCTGGTAGACAGAGGTGGCGGGCACGTCAAGCTCGGTCTCGGGCGTGATGCGGGCGCGGTCGGCGGCATCGCCGGGGGCGGAGGCGCGGCGCTCGGGGAAGCGCTCGGCCATGGCGTCCATGGCGGCTTCGAACGCGTCTGCCACGCCAGTAAACTGCTCGTCCAAGCCCTCGACCTCAACGGCCTCGGTGGGAGCGGCGGCAAGCTCGTCAGAGAGCTCGAGCTTGGTCTGGTTCATCTTGAGCCAACCCCAAGTGGCAGCCGGCATCGCATTGACCTGCTCAAGGGTGGTAGCAGCGGTGTTCGTGGTCTGTTTCATTATCCGATCGCTCCTTCCATCTCGAGCTTGATCAGGTTGTTCATCTCGACGGCGTACTCCAGCGGCAGCTCCTTGGAGACCGGGTTGGCAAAGCCGTTGACGATCATGGTGCGGGCCTCTTCCTCCGAGATACCGCGGCTCATCAGGTAGAACACCTTATCGTCGCCGATGCGGCCGATAGTTGCCTCGTGGCCGATGTCGACGTTCTTGGCGCGGATGTCCATGGCCGGAATAGTGTCGGAGCGGCTCTGGTCGTCGAGCATCAGCGACTGGCAGCTCACGGTTGCCTTGGAGCCCTCGGCCTTGGGTGTGGCAACGATAGAGCTGCGGAACGTCTGGATGCCGCCGCTCTTGGAGATGCCCTTGGTCTCGACGGTTGCCGAGGTCTCGGGCGCGTTGAGCACGACCTTACAGCCGGTGTCGAGGTTCTGTCCGGCGCCGGCAAAGGTGATGCCGGTAAAGCTCGAGCGGGCGCGGCGGCCGTTGAGCACGCTCATGGGGTAGAGGTAGCCCACGTGGCTGCCGAAGGAGCCGCTGATCCATTCGATGTCTCCGTCCTCGTCCACGCGCGCACGCTTGGTGTTGAGGTTGTACATGTTCTTGGACCAGTTCTCGATGGTCGAGTAGCGCAGGTGCGCACGCTTTCCCACAAAGAGCTCGACGGCGCCGGCGTGGAGGTTGGCCACGTTGTACTTGGGCGCGGAACAACCCTCGATAAAGTGCAGGTCGGCATCGTCCTCGACGATGATGAGCGTGTGCTCAAACTGGCCGGCACCCTTGGCGTTGAGGCGGAAGTAGCTCTGCAACGGGAAGTCGAGCTTGGTGCCCTTGGGCACGTAGACAAACGAGCCACCCGACCACACGGCGCCGTGCAGGGCCGCAAACTTGTGGTCGGTGGGCGGGATGAGCGTCATAAACTTCTCGTGGATGAGCGGCTCCCACTGCGGATCGTGCAGGGCCTCCTCGATGCCGGAGTAGACGATGCCCATCTTGGACGCCGTGTCCTGCATGTTGTGGTAGACCAGCTCGGAGTCGTACTGCGCGCCAACGCCCGCCAGGTAGCTGCGCTCGGCCTCGGGGATGCCCAGGCGCTCAAAGGTGTTCTTGATGTCGTCGGGCACCGACTCCCAGTCGTGCTTTTGGTCGGTGTTGGGCTTGACGTAGGTGACGATGTTGTCCATGTCCAGGCCCTCGATGGAGGGGCCCCACGTCGGGTCGGGGAAGCGGTTGAAGATCTCGAGGGACTTGAGGCGCAGGTCGAGCATCCACTGCGGCTCGTCCTTCTTTGCGCTGATCTCGCGCACGATGTCGGGCGTGATGCCGGCGTCGAGGCGCTCGAATCCCTCCTCGCCATAGGTGAAGTCGTAGAGGCTGCGGTCGATGTCCGCGACCTCGGTGCGGTTCTTGGTCATTGCGTTGCCCCTTTACGCCTGCTGCTCGGCAGCGGCGGCCTCGGCCTGGGCGCGCTGCTCGGCGGCCTCGCGCTCGAAGGTCTCAAAGCCGTTCTTGTCGATCCAGGGGATAAGCGAGGCGTCGTCCTCGCGCACGATGTGGCCCTTGACCATAACGTGGACGCGGTCGACATCCAGGTGCTCCAGGATGCGCGTGTTGTGCGTGATGATGAGCATGGAGCCGTCGCAGCTCTTGCGGTAGGCGTCCATGCCATGGCTGACGGTGGAAAGGGCGTCGACGTCCAGGCCGGAGTCAGTCTCGTCCAAGATGGCGAGCTTGGGCTGCAACAGCAAAAGCTGGAGCATCTCGACCTTCTTCTTCTCGCCGCCCGAGAAGCCCACGCCCAGCTCGCGGTTGAGATAGGCGGTATCCATGTTGAGCTCGGCCGCGAGCTCCTTCACGCGGCGGCGGAACTCCTTACCCTTCATCTCCAGGCCGGGGCGGCCGGCGATGCTGGCGCGCAAAAAGCTCGACAGCGGCACGCCCGGAATCTCGACCGGGGCCTGGAAGCTCAGGAACAGGCCGGCGCGCGAGCGCTTGTCGGTGGTGAGCTCGGTGATGTTCTGGCCGTCAAAGACGATACGGCCGTCGTTGACCGTGTAGACGGGGTCGCCCATGACCAGGTGGCCGAGGGTGGACTTGCCGGCGCCGTTGGGACCCATCAACACGTGGGTCTCGCCGGCGGCGACGTTGAGGTTGACGTTGTGGAGGATGGTCTTCTCGTCCACGGAGGCGGTCAGACCTTCGATGGAAAGCAGCGGATTTGCGCTCATGCTGTCCCTCTCTGTATATGGTGTACTCATAGGTGTACTAAACCCTAGGAATCTTCTCGGAATAAAGTTACTATGGGTTCGGCGTTAGTCAAGGGAAAACCCGACTAATCCACTCGACTTTTCAAATTCTGGGACAAAATAAGCTGTTGTGTTTGTCCCACTTACTTAAGATTTGGGACAAACACTCCTGGTATTTTGTCCCAGCAACGATGGGAGGGTAGGTATGCTCATTTCTTCTAAGGGCCGCTATGCCCTCCGGCTGATGATCTATATCGCGGCGCTGGGCGACGCCGAGGGCAAGATTGCCCTGCGCGAGGTTGCCGACCGCGAGCATATCTCGCAAAAGTATCTGGAGCAGCTGGTTCGTCCGCTTATGAAAGCGGGCCTGCTTAAGAGCGTACGCGGTAAGGGCGGCGGCTACATGATGGCCAAGGACCCGGCCGAGGTGCGCGCCGGCGACATCCTGCGTGCCGTTGAGGGCAGCACGGCTCCGGTGGCGTGTGACGGCATCGACAACAGCTGCACCCGCAGTGACCTTTGCTCGACCGTCAAGTTCTGGCGCGGGCTGGACGACGTGATTGAAAAGTATGTTGACGGCGTAACGCTGGCCGACTTGGCCGCCGTCCCCGAGATCAATTTTGACATCAAGCTGTAAGGGCTGGCTTTCGTGAAGTCGTACGAAGCCTTTGATTCGCGTCTGGCGCTGCTAGAGACAGCTCGATTTCAAGATTTCGAAAACGACTATGTTGTCTCCGGATGTGCGTATATCTATGAGCAGGTTTTCGGTATCTCAATTACCCTCCTTAAGCGTCTGCTCGAGTATGAGGGCGCCACGCTTGCCGCGTCGGGGTCTCCTCGTGCCATCTTGAAGGAGTCGTACCGATTCTACGACTTTATTGATGAGGCGGCCTGGCTAGATATGCTCAGAGACCGCAATACGAACGTCCATATCTACGACAACAAGCTCGCTCAAGATTTGATTCAGCGCATCTTGAACGTCTATATTCCCGCTTTCTGTCAGTTGAGGGACGGGCTGATGGAGCGATACGGCGAGCTTCTGATGGCGCCCGACGACCAGTTTGTTTAATTCCTTAAGATTTCGCGGAGGGTTGTTGCCGTTTACCGAGTGGTTGTTGTGCAACAACGGGCGAGCTGCAATACTGATTCTATCTTTGCAAACTGCACTTTAACTACACCAATGCAGGGAGGATCTTATGCAGCCCAAGCATTCCGCTATTGTGGCAGGCCTGACGCTGGCGCTTTCGTTTGGCGCCGTCTCCGCGCCGGTACCCGCCGCTGCCGAGGAGCCCACGCCGGGCGTTGCCTCGGATGCCACCGATATCGATAAGGGCCTTTACACCCAACAGTCCTTCTCGGGCGTGTTGAGGTCGGTTCAGGGTGTCTCGTTTGTCAACGTGACTCCTGAGATGAAGTACTTCACCAAATATGAGAGCCATGGCAACTATAACCAGGGCTTTTCGTATGGCGACGGTTATAACGCGCTGGGCTATTACCAGTTCGACCGCCGTTGGTCGCTCACTCCGTTTATGAAGCAGGTCTACAACTACAACCCCGAAAAATACAGCATGCTCAAGGATGCGATTGATCGCGGCAGCGAGATTTCCAACACGAGCAATGCCATGTACGAGAACGGCCAGCTTACCGAGTTGGGCCGTATTGCGCAGGAGGCCTTCCAGGGCGCTTATAACACCGACCCTGCTGAGTTTTCGGCTCTGCAGGATGCGTATGCGTACAACTCGTACTATGCGGTGACCGAGGCGTGGCTCAAGAGCGCTCTTGGCATCGACATCTCCGGCCGCGCCGATTGCGTCAAGGGCATGGTGTGGAGCATCACCAACATGTGCGGCACCGGTGGCTGCAGGGACTTTTTCCGCTGGGCGAATCTTTCCAACGATATGTCCGACCGCGAGTTTGTGACGGCGCTCTCCAATAGCGTGGTCAACAATGTCGCCACCAAGTTTTCGAGTCAGCCCCAGTATCATGAGGGCTGGAAGAACCGCTACCGCAACGAGCTGAAGGACTGCTTGGTTTATATCGCTGAGGACGAGGCTGCCGCTGCGACGCCCGTGCAGCCCGAGCCTACGCCGGCGCCCTCGCCGACACCTGATTCGAATGACGACCCGAGTGACGATGCCAGCGACGACAGGATGGATGCGCCCTCGACCGATGCTGACGGTAATGGCTCTGCTGGTGGCACTACGAATGGTGGCTCCATCTCGAGCGATTCTTCCTCGAACGGTTCCATTACGGGCGATTCCACTTCGAGCGGTTCGACGAATTCGGACTCTGGCGACGTTACGGACGGCGCGGCTCCTGACTCAAACGACGTCGGTTCCTCTGATTCTTCTTACGGCTCGAGCGATTCCTCTGCTGACACCGGCTCTAACAATGGCTCCGGCTCTGATGTAACGCCTGATTCCGATGATTCCAAGGACGACTCGAATAAGGCGCCGGACGCTCCCGTTGCTTCGCCGGACAAGAAGCCTTCTTTCTCCGTGCAGCTTGGTTCTACGCTGGGCTCTTCGCTGATGGCTGGCGTCAATAATGGCTCGACTCAGAACAAGGACAACTCTGATCAGGTTTCCACGGAAAAGACCGAGGCCGCAAAGGGCGACTCCAAGGACAAGGCTTCCGAGAAGACCGAATCTGATAAGGGTTCTAGCTCTGAGGAGAAGGACGACAAGTCCACTCAGAAGAAGGACGAGGGTAAGAAGTCTGAATCTGAGGAGAAGGACGAGAACAAGGACAAGACCGAGGACGGAAAGCAGCAGGGCGAGGACGGCGGTAAGGGCAACACCGACAACCAGAGCCAAGAGCAAAATGACTCCAAGACGGTGACCACTACAACCACGACGACCACAACTACCAAGTCATCTGGCGGCAATATGCCCAAGACGGGCGATTTGATTGTGATGGCGAGCCTTGCCAGTGCAAGCTTGGCCACGCTGGGCGCCACGTCTATTGTGAGCGGTAAGCATAAACTCGATCAGCAGAAGAAGGCTTCTGGGGAGGATGGCTCGGAGGAGTAGCCTCTCGGTTGCCAGATAACTAAAGAGTTGGGACGGGGTCCGGTGCGAATGCATCGGGTCCCGTTTTGTTGTGCAACGATTAGTTATGTCCCCTCACACCTCTTGTTGCTACCGTTGCCCGATATGTTCGCGCGGCGTCGTCGGTACGCGCGAGGCGGTCATTACAATTGGCATCGTGCAGCGATTTAGGGGGAACGTTTTGGTGTCTGAACAGGCAAATGTTGATTGTGCTGCTGGCTTTGGCGTGCGCTTGATCGGCTGTGCCGACGATGCGGTTTTGCCCATTGGCATGCACGACTATGCGGATGCCCTTGGTTGCTGCATGCTGGTTGATAAGACCATGTTTATTGCCGATGTGTTGGACTGCGACGCGTCCGTTGTGGTGTGCTGTCGACCCGAGGGTTTTGGCAAGAGCATGAATTTGTCGATGCTCAGGGCTTTTCTGGAGCGTCCGGCGGTCGGTCGCTCTAGTCAGCGTTTGTTTGCCGATGCTCAGATTTGGGATGCAGACGGCGGGCGCTATCGGGATGAGTATGCTTGCTATCCGGTGATATCGCTGGACTTTTCTGGCGCTACGAGGCGTGGCGCCGCTATTGCCGGCGTCGTGCGCGATGCTCTTTCGGGCGAGTGCGCCCGCTTGCTGGCGCTTTTGGAGGCTCCTGATTTAGCTCGAGACAAGGTGCGTCACATCGAACGCGTTGCGCGTGGCGCGGCGAGCGAGGACGAGGTTGACTCGGTGCTCGGTGTGCTCATTGAGCTGCTGGAGATGGCCTGCGATGAGCAGGTTGTATTGCTCGTTGATGGGTACGATGCGGCATGGTTGGGCCGTGCAAGCGCGAGGGGCGCTTCCGGTGCCGATCCGGCAGAACTACTTGACCGTGTGCTGTTTGACGCCATTGCCACTGCGCGCGATTCGTTGCGGCTGACGTGTCTGATGGGGGAGCGTCCCGGTCCTGCCGAAGCGGCGCTTTCTTCGCGCGGCTGCTCGTATTGTCTGACGACGCCGCTGTCGGAGTGGTGTGACCTATGTTTCGGTTTTTCGGATGCCGAGGTCGAGGCTCTTTTGAATCATGCTGGGCGCGAGGAATACCTGGATGATGCGCGTGAATGGCTCGAGGGGTATCGGTTTGGCAGGGCCTATTGCTCGAGTCCAGCGCGTGTGATCGGTTTTCTGGACCGAGGCTGCACGGCGCCTGTGCGCGCCGATCTGTATGGGTATGCGGATTGCCTGAGTAGGGTAGTTGCCGGGTGGAATCTCGACCGCCTTTCGGTCTTGTTTGATTTGCTCGAGGCCCATGGGTGCGCTGAGGTCCCGCTTTGTTTGGGCGCTGCAGAGCCAGATGTCTCGCCTGACGATGGCATGTGGACAGCGCTGTATCTGTCTGGTTTTCTCACGACGGATATGACTGAGGAGCCGGAGCGTGGCGATCGCCTCCGTGCTTTGCGATTGCCCAATAAAGAGCTTCGCCAGGTCTTGCGTCTAGTAATTGTTGAGTGGTTTGAGTGCGCTGCCGAAGACATTCGAGACGTCGATGCGTTTCGCGACGGGCTGTGCCGTGGGAACGAGGATACCGTGAGGCGGGCGCTAAGTCGCATCCTGGGGGATGCGGGAATCGGTGAGACCGACCCAGATACGCCGCTGCCATATCATCTGCTCTTGCAGGGGCTCTGCTTTGGCTTGCCGGGCTATGCCAATCCTGCCTCGAGGCGAAAGTGTGGCGCGAGTCGCTGGGACATCCAGGTTTTCCCTACGGGCACTGTGTTCGACGTAGCAGACACGATTGGCATGCTGGACGAGCGCCCGCTTATAACGATCAATATGATGTATGACCCCGATGTGGATGCGCTGGGGTTGGAATTGCTGGCCGTGCAGTCGCTACTCGACATAGAGCGCGACGGCATCGACGATATCCGTGTGCCGCGCCCCGGCGTGGGTCGCATGCGCTGGGGGTTCGGTTTTGATGGGCGGCGCGTGACGGCGGTGTGCCAGCGGCTTTAAGCGCCGAGGTGTTTCCGGCTTCCGTTACTCGGTGTTCTTCATAGGCGGCATGGGCTTCCAGTTGGGATCCTTGATGATCTTGCGGGCGTCCTTCATGCCTCGGCGCAGCGCCGGAATGCCGGTCTTAAAGCACTTATCGACCGCAGCCAGGCGAATGAATTCCTTGCAGAAGGTCGCGGCATTGCCCAGGCGGAACAGCATGGGGTGGTAGTCACCGTAGATCTGCATATAGCGAGCGAGGAAGCCTCGGTTGCGCATGATGTAGTAACGGTTGGTGTCGCTCGTGGAGTTGAGCTGGCGCTTGCCGGCGATATCCCAGTTAGAGACGGCGCGGGCGCGCTTGAGCACCACGTCGGCCACAACGGCGGCGGGGAAGTGCTGGCTGGCCACGTAACCATAGCAGGCATCGTCGCCGTAGATGAAGAATCGCGCATCGGGCAGGCCGATCTTGTCGACCACGCGGCGCGAGAACATGCCGCCCTCAAAGCATAGCTGGTTCATGGCGCGGTAGCCCTCGGGTCCCAGGTCCCACTTGGCGACAGGGTTGGGAATGCCGAGCGAAAGGATGAGTTGGTATTGCCAAAAGAAGGCGCCGCCGTCAAAGTCCAGGCGCGAACCCTGGATGACGTCGTAGCGGTCGGTCCACTTGGCAAGACGCTCGATGCCTTCGGGGATGACGAGCACGTCGTCGTCCATCACCCAGAACCATTGAGCGCCCAGGCCGTAGGCGCATTTAGTGCCGGCGGAGAAGCCGCCCGCACCGCCGCCGTTTTCGAGCTGCGGGGCGTAGATGACACGGTCGGTGCCGCCCTGCGCGTCAGGCTGCTCGGTGTCGATGCCCCACAGGTTGGCCAGGCGCTCGTTGAATGCGGCGCACATGGCCTCGGTCTCGCGCGAATTCTCGTTATCGACAATCACGATGCGCCAGGGCGTTGCCGTGAGCTCGGTCATGGAGTCGAACAAGTTGGCCAGGAGTTCCTGGCGCTTGTACGTAACGACGACGATGGCGAGCTTGTCGATGGGGGCGGGAAGGGTTGAAGGCATGGGGCAATATATCCTTTCACGCGCGGCTGGCGATCGCTGCGCGGAAGCTATTGAATACGTCCTTGGGACTGTCTTATTGTAAAGGCTCGGTGCGCTTTGGCGGCAAGCTTTGAATAAAACGCAGGAACCTGCCACGGGTGCAGCGGCTTTAGGGTCTGACGGCAGCGTGTCTATTGCCGCTTGAGCTTGCGAGCGATAAGGCTTCTAGCAGCATCGATGATGAGGAGCGCTAAGGCAAAGACGATGCTAATGACGGTGCCTGTGACGATACATATAGCTGCCGGGCTGTTTTGGCTGATCAGTATGTTTGCGAGCAACGTATTGAAGACGGGACGCCACAGGCTACTGGTGAGCGACTGCATCACATAGAAACCAAGCGTGGCGGTCGATAAGGTGACGATGACACCTGCGGTCCGTGGATTGCCTGAGGCACTGCGCCGGGTCGCCGCAAAGAGCAGAGAGGCGGCAGCGAGGACAAACGAGATCAACGAGGTTGATTTGTAGGAGAGGACTGCCATCGCCGTGAGGCTGCCGGTGAAGGAGAGTGCTCCTTCCAGGATGGTGGCGAGCACCAAAACCGCTGCGAGCGACCGCGTGCCTAAGGCGCCCGCCTTGTCCGAATCCATGGCGCCGGTTACGTCGCGGAGCAGTCCGCCGATCAAAAACGCGACTACGTACGTGGTAGCGCTCATGAGCTTTTGGAGCCAAGAAAACTCGCCGGCGCTTGTCGCACTCATAGCGGCTAAATACCCGTTAACAACAAATGCGAGGATGCCAACGGCGATGACCGTCGTCTTGTAGGTTTTCTGGGGGAGTCGACTCTTAGCCAGTCCAAACCATGGCGCCATGAAGACCGTGGCGGCATAGACCCAGATAAACTCAAGGCCTAGCGTGTACCAGTAGTGCGTATTGAGGGTAACATCGGGAATGGGTGAGACGACCGTGGACCACGCGAGCGCCACGAGGCAATAAAACGCAGTGGGCAAAATGACCTTGCCCAGGCGCTGCGCCGTCCGTTGCATTTGCGACTTCCATGTTGCTCCACCGTTCCAAGCACGCTCGGCCGAAGCGATGAGAAAATAGCCCGAAATCATAAAGAAGACCTCGTTGGCCCAGCAGCCCAGCAAGTTAATAAAACCGAGCACGCCGGAATAGGGGAACATCGCAAGTGGGGCATATTCCACGGCGCCGACACAGGTTGCCTGGAAGGTCCACTGAAAGGTGTGGAACACCGCGATGCCGGCGACCGCGACCAAACGCAGCGCTTCGATGGGTATGTTGCGTGCGGCTTTGGGCTGCATGACGTCCTTTCTTATCGGTTTGCCTCTGCGAGCTCCATAGATTATATAAACGCCCGCTGGCGCGCTGGCCCTTTGATACCATGAAACGACAGGTATTTCCTAAGGAGCACATTTGTCTACTAACGCCTCTGGCAGCCCTGTTCTGTCGCTACTTATTCCCATTTACAATGTTCAGCGCTACCTGCGCGAGTGTCTCGATTCCGCCATGGCGCAGACGCTCAAGGATATTGAGATCATCTGCATTAACGACGGGTCGACCGACAACTCGCCGGCGATTATCCGCGAGTATATGGAGCGCGATGGGCGCGTCAAGATGATCGACAAGGCCAACAGCGGCTACGGCGACTCGATGAACCACGGTCTGGAGATGGCGCGTGGCAAGTACGTTGGCATCTTGGAGTCCGATGACTTTATGGCACCCGACGCACTCGAAAAGCTTGTCTCGGCCGCCGATAGCAATAATGCCGACTTTGCGAAGGCGAACTTTGATTTCTACTGGTCTAAGCCCGAGGAGCGCCGTTCGCTGCACGAGATGTTTAAGGCCAAGGACTGCGGCAAGCCGGTGCATCCGAGCGACACGACGCAGTTCTTTAAGCAAAAGCCGTCGATTTGGTCGGCCGTGTACCGTCGCGATTTTCTTGAACGCAACGGCATTACGTTCCTGCCGACTCCGGGGGCATCCTTTCAGGACACGTCATTCGCCTTTAAGGTGATCGCGTGCGCCGATAAGGCTGTTTACCTGCATGATGCCGTGTTGTCGTATCGCCAGGACAACGAGAATTCCTCGGTCAATTCTTCGGCTAAGGTCTTTTGCGTCAATACCGAGTATGCCGAGATTGAGCGTTGGATTCGAGAGGATTATGCCCGCGACCACGTAAGTGATGACGTCGCGCGCATGCTCAAGTTCAATCAGCTCATTAAGTACGATTCGTACATGTGGAACTACGTGCGCCTGGCGCCTAAGTTCTATAAGGAGTTCCTGGTGCAGATGGCCAAGGAGTTCCAAGCGGCCTTGGGCGCGGGGGAGTTTTCGCTTGACGACCTCAAGCCGTGGAAGCGCGCGAATCTCGCTGCCATCCTCAAAGATCCTGAGGGCTGGGTTGACGAGCATCCGAGTTTTGCGACGGATGGTGCTTTGGGGCGTGCTAAGTATTACGCCTCGGTTGGAGGCCCAGGCGTGGTCGCCGCCTTCCTCATCGAATCGCTGAGGGGGTAGGTCGGCATGGGAGAGGCCTCGTGTCCTAAAGCTACCATTGTCGTCCCTGTTTACAACTCTGCGTGCTCCATTCAGCGATGTCTCGATTCGCTGTTAGCCCAGTCCGAGCGCTCGATTCAGGTTGTCTGCGTCAACGACGGTTCGACTGATGATTCGTTGAACGCGTTGCGCCAGATCGCGCAGGCCGACGATCGCGTACTGGTGATTGACCAGGAAAACGCGGGCGTCTCGTGCGCTCGAAATGCCGGTATCGACGCCGCCGAGGGCGAGACTGTCTTTTTTGTGGACGCCGACGATTACATCGATGCCCAGACGGTCGAGCGCGTGCTGCATGCCATGGAGTCTGCGGATGCCGAGGCCGCCGTTTTTGGCGGCGTCTGTGAACCTGCCGATGCTGCCCCCAAACGCGTCCAGCAACTCATGAGTCCCAAAGCTGGTATCTTTGGCGCCCGTGATCCCCAACTGCTGTTCCATTCGAATGCGCAGCCCTATGCCTGCCGTGCGGCTTTTTCGCGCGAGCTGCTCAATCGCGAAGGCATTCGCTTCGCCCCCGGTTTGGCTTTGGGCGAGGACGTCGTCTTCCAATTTGCGGCTTATGCGCTTGCCCGCAAGACCATCGTCATGCCAGACAAGTTCTACCACTACGTGATGGAGAGCGAATCCGCGACGCACGAGTTCAACAGTGACGAGGCTCGCGCCAAAAAGCTTGACGCCCACATGAGGATGCTCGAGGAGGTCTTGGAGGACTGGGCGGCCTACGGTCTTTTGGACCTGTGTCCCGGCGAGCTGATCACCTGGTTCTTGGACCTTATCGTGTTTGATTTGGCGCGCTTGGATTCCGATGACTTCCATCGCGTGGCGGCTCGCGTCAACATGGATCTCACGACGTTTTTGGGAACGGCGTGGGCGGATATGCCTGCTAAGGGCGCCGTTCGCCGTGTCGCCCATAAGCTCGTTGCGGCGACCTCGGGCGTTTCGATGGCAGACGCCACGCTGTTCTATCTTTCGACTCGCGGTCTCAAAGCCTGTCTGGAGCGCTTTATCTAATTCCAAGCGCTGCCGCCCGCCGCAACCCGGCTGCTAAAATAACCCTGTTACACGCTATTCAACAGGAGGTTCTCTTGCAGAACTCTGATACCCCTAAAGTTTCGCTGCTTGTCCCCATTTGCAATGTCGAGCGCTATCTGCGCGAGTGCCTCGATTCCGCCGTGGCGCAGACGCTCAAGGACATCGAGATCATCTGTATCAATGACGGTTCCACCGATAGCTCGCCGGATATCATCCGCGAGTACATGGAGCGCGACCCCCGTGTAAAGATGATCGACAAAGCCAACAGCGGCTACGGCGACTCGATGAACCGCGGTCTGGAGATGGCGCGCGGTGAGTACGTGGGCATCCTTGAGTCCGACGACTTTATGTTTGAGGATTCGCTCCAAAAGCTGGTCGCCAAGGCCGATGCTGAGCATGCCGATGTGGTAAAGGGCGACTTTTATCTGTATTGGTCCACGCCCAGCGAGCGCCGTGAGCTGTTTGGGATCATCGGCGAGTATATGACGGGCGCTGCGTATCGCCCCGTCGATCGCCCGGGCATCTTCTACCGCAAACCTTCCATTTGGTCGGCCATCTATCGGCGCGAGTTCCTCAACGACAATCAGGTTCGGTTCCTTCCCACGCCGGGCGCCTCGTATCAGGACGCAGGCTTTAACTTTAAGGTTTGGGCATGCGCCGAGCGTGCAGCGTTTATCGCGGACCCCATTTTGTGCTATCGCCAAGACAACGAGAAGAGCTCAGTTAATTCGCCCAACAAGGTATTTTGCGTGTGCGACGAATACGCCGAGATGCAGCGCTTTTTGGATGAACGTCCCGAGCTCAAGGTTCAGCTCCAGGGCATTTTAATGCGCATGAAGGTCGATACGTACCGTTGGAATGATGAGCGTCTGGTCGATGAGCTGCGCGAACAGTTTTGGCAGAAGGCCTCGCCCGAGCTCAAGGCCGATTGGGATGCTGGTCGCTTTGACCTGTCCCTGTTCGACCCGCGTGGCGAGACCGACTTGCGCCTGATGGTCAAGTCGCCCCGCGCCTATATCGATTCGCGCTTTGACTTTAAGAAGCCGGGCAAGCTCAATACGTTTAAGCATTACTTTAAGATTGGCGGCCTGCCGCTGGTCTGGCGCGTGCTGACGTATCAGCGCACCTACGGCGACAACCCGCATCCCGATGACGTTCCGGCCGCACAGTAGGAGCGAGTGACTATGGCTAACCCCAAGATTTCCGTTGTCGTTCCCATCTATAAGGTGGAGGAGTGCCTGACCTGGTGCCTGGACTCCCTGCTTGCGCAGGACATGCCCGATTGGGAAGGCGTGCTGGTCAACGATGGCTCGCCGGACGGTTCGCGCGATATTGCGGCTGCCTATTGCGAAAAGGACGCGCGCTTTAGGCTGGTTGATAAGGAGAACGGCGGCCTGTCGAGTGCACGTAATGCAGGCATCGCTGCGTCCACGGCGTCTATCGTCGCGTTTTTGGATTCCGACGACCGCTTTACACCCGATGCATGCCGTGTGATCGTCGATGCCTTTGAGCGCGAGGACTGCGACGTTTTGACCTTTGGCGCGAATCCGTATCCGCTGGAGGCGGGGTATCCGTGGCTTAACTATGTGCTGAGCCCACGCGATGCGTCGTTTGAAGGCTATAACTCTGACCTGCTGTTTAAGGAAGCTTCTCGCCCCTTTGCATGGCGCACTGCCTGCAAGCGTGAGTTTTTGCTGGGTAACGGGATCGTGTTCGACGAAACCGTTAAGTATGGCGAGGACCAGGTCTTCGATTTTGCCGTGTACGGTCGTTCGCGTAAGACCGCGCTTATCTCGAACAAGCTGTATGACTACCGCGTGGCGCGCAAGGGTTCGCTCATGGACACCATGCGCTACGACGACGAGACACGTCTGCTGGAGCACGTGAAGATTTACTCCGCGGTGCTGGCTGACTGGCAGCGCGACGGTCTCGATGCTCAGCATGCCAATGACCTGGCGTACTTCCTCTGCGATCTGGTGCTGTACGATGCGCTCAGGCTGTTGAGTACGGACTGCGGTAAGGTGTTTGCTGCCGTTGCCACGGCGCTTGCCGGTTCTGCCGCGGGCAGCGATGCTGCGCTCGCACAATGCGCTCCTTCTGTTGCTGCTATGGTGCGTGCGGCGCTTACCAGCAAGGCCCCCAATGCCCGTGAGTGCAAAAAGCTCATGTTCGATTACGATGTCTTGAGGTTTGGGCGCCTGGGTGCCTGCAAACGCATGGCAGCGAACGCCCTGGGAAAGCGAGAAGTGTAGATGAGTATCAAGCGTTTGGCGCTTTGCCGCAGTCAGGGCCGTCTGTTTGTGCTGCTTCGTTTTGCCGGTCAGGATGTCGCCGCGCTTATCGAGCGGGAGGGTTCTCAAGCGTTTGCCCATGCGACGACGAGCGGTTCTTGTGTGCCGTCGCTGGTGCTCCCAGTCGATCATGGCCGTGTGCTGGCGCTTTGCCCTTCCGTTTCCGATTACGAACACGAGCTCGCCGTCTTGGTGCTTCCGTTTTTGGATGGCTCGTCGATGGATGTCGTTTTTGCATCCGGTGGCCAAAGGTTGGGCTCCATTCGCCTCGATAGTCGCGTGACCAAGCTGGAATCCAAGGTTAACTACAAAGCAAAGCCTGCACTGTGCGCGCTTATCCGCGATGCTCAGCGTGGCGAACACTGCGGTTTCTACGAGATCGATGCCACTCGCTATTTGTCGGCAGACGCCGGCGCGGTGTGGCGCTATGAGGTTACTTGGGCGGGAGACCTCCAGTGCGCGCCTGAGCTCCAGATCTTCGATGCGCATATGAATGCCATCGATGTCACCGTGCATGTGTTTGAATCGCAGGTCGATGTGCCGCAGCGCAACGGTTGCCGCGTCAATAAAACGTATCTGAGTGTTGAGATGCCTCAGGATATACGAGATTTTGTCGCGATTGTGAGCGACCCCACAGAGCAGATCCAGAGCGGGTTTTGCGCCATGGATGGTCGCCTGTACAACGGCATGGTCGATGACAGTTGGAACCGCATGAAGGACGCGCGTGCAGACGACGCAGCTTATCGACGTTGGTTTGAGCGACATCGCGCAAAGCCGGGCGATTTGGCGTGCCAGCGTGTCGCTTCGGCGGCCTTTGCCTATAGACCGCTCGTGAGCATTGTGGTGCCGTGCTACAAGACTGATCGGGAATACCTGCGCGAGCTGCTGAACTCGGTGCTAACCCAGAGCTATGACAACTGGGAACTGCTCCTTATGGATGCCTCGCCTGAATGGGATGCGGTGGCCGCCCTTGCGGCAGGTGCCAACGACGAGCGCATCCGTCGCATCGAGCTTCCCGGCAACGGCGGCATTGTGGTCAACACCAACGCAGGTATCGAGCAAGCGACGGGCGACTACATCGCGTTCTTGGACCATGACGACATCCTGGAACCGGACGCATTATTCCACTATGTTGCCGCGCTGAACAGGGCCGCCGAGGGCGAGCGTCCCCAGGTCCTGTTCTGCGACGAGGACATGTTCCAGAAAACGGGGGAGTGGGGCCAGCCGGTCTTTAAGACGCGGCTCAACGTCGACCTGCTCTATAGTCATAACTGCGTAACTCATTTCCTGATGGGGGAGAAGGCACTTATCGATCGCATTGGCATGTCTCCGGAAGATGTTGCGGGCGCACAGGACTACGACCTGACGCTTCGCTGCCTTGCAGCGGGTGCACGCTTTGAGCATATTGCGCACATGTTGTATCACTGGCGCGTGCATCCGGGGTCGACCGCCGACGGAACCGCCGACAGCAAACCGTATGCCATCGAGGCCGGGCGCCTGGCTCTGCAGCGCCACTTTAACGCGCTGGGCGTTCACGGAACGGTAGAGGAGACCGAGACGCCGTTTGTCTACCGCATGCGCTATGCGCTGCCGGAGCCTGCGCCGCTGGTGAGCATTGTGATCCCCACTAAGGACCACGTTGAGACGCTCGATGCCTGTGTGATGTCGATCGTCCAGAAAGCCACGTATGCCAACTACGAGATCGTCTTGGTGGAGAACAACAGCGAAGACCCGGAGACGTTTACGTATTACGAAACCCTGCCAGAGCGCGTGGCTGCAGCATCCAAAGGCAAGGGTATCGCGCGCGTTGTGTACTGGCCGGGCGAGTTCAATTACTCTCAGATCATCAATTTTGGTGTGGAGCACGCCAAGGGCGACTACCTGATGCTGCTCAACAACGATACCGAGGTCATTAGCCCCGACTTTATCGAAGAGATGATGGGTTATCTGCAGCGTCCCGATGCGGGCGTGGTGGGCGCCAAACTCTACTTTGCCGATCATCTGGTGCAGCATGCCGGCATTTTGGTTGGCGTGCGTGGCGCACTTGCCCATGCCAACCAGGACTTCTCGGCAAAGCGCGAGGGCTATCTTGCCCGCGCTGTGCGCCCGGGCAACTTTAGCGCCGTGACGGGTGCCTGCCAGATGGTCCGACGCGACGTATTTGAGCAGGTCGGAGGTTACAGCGAAGAATTCGCCGTCGGTTTTAACGACGCAGACTTTTGCCTGCGCGTGTGGGAGGCGGGCTTCCGCACCATCTTTACGCCCTATGCCGAGCTGTACCACTACGAGTTCACCTCGCGCGGCAGGGAAGAGGCCAACGAGGAAAAGCTGCGCCGCTGGAAGCGCGAGCAAGCGCTGTTCATGCAGCGCTGGCCTGAGTTCTTCTTGACGGGCGATCCGTGGTTGGGGCCGAATCTTGGCAGTGAGAGCGAGTATTTCTCAATCTAGCGCAAAGTGATTCCGAGTTTGGGTAGCGATTCAGCAATCGTGTTGAGCTCATGTTGCTGTAGGTAGGCGGGATTGAGAGCTTCTTTTCTATAGGCTAGGTAGCTGTCTCTGGTCAGTTCCCTAAGCTGTTTAGTAAAGAACTGTTCCCAACTGAAGAACTTCTCGCAGTCGATGAAATCGGCAGGATGAAGAAGCATATCTTGCGTTTCGACATCGTTGAAGAGTCCCGATCTCAGCACAAGCCATTCAAACGATTCCGGCAAAAAGAGCTCGATCTCCTTAAATCTTCTGAGCGAATAGACATAGGGCATCTCGGGCCCAAAAGCGGCCCCATCTGCAATTACGAGCAATTTTTGGGCTGGGGAGTTCAGGGCGGTTTCGTATATGTTTGATTTGCCACCGGCACTTACGCAGCGAATTTTACTTTTGGCGCACAGGACTTTAAAGAACTCATAGCCGGCATTGCTGTCTTCGACAATGACTTCTTCTGGCCGATCTCCATCGTAGAGCTCGTCTCCGTAAATGCGGTAGGTAGAAGTGTACGTGCGTGTGTAGACAGGATATTTTGTTGTGGCCCTGTTGGTGTTTTTGAGACCATAGATCTCATCCACGCTATAGGGGAGCTGGGGCAATTCGTCCCTCGCAACGATGACGTAATAGTTGGAACTGTGTCGAGCTGCATGCTGGAATGCATGGCTCCTTACGAATTTTTGCGTATCGTCCACAAACACTATGCTGTTATCGATGCGGCCGAGTTGCGCTTCCCAATCTTTGCCGCCGATGACGCGGCAGGGGGCTGCGCAATTAACGATTATCCCGCTTTGGGCTCCTAGGTTTTCGTATGCACGGAGGCTGTCCAACAGGGTGGTTTTGCCTGTTGCGCTTTTGCCTTGGATGATGGTGAGGTTTCGGCGAATAGTGAGTTTGACCTGAACTTTATTGGTCCTTACGGTCAGCTGGTATTCCCCTCTCATGCTCGAGCCTCCCTCAGACATTTTGCCGAGATAAGGACAAGCTCATCCATGGTATGAATAATCTGTCCGGAATTGATGACACGGGCTGTAAAACGCGCTTTGCCAAAATCCATCATATGGTAGAGGTTGATGGTGATGTCATGTTTGGAGGCGATGCGCAAGATCCAATAGGCGCAATTATCTCCGCAGGTTGAGGCGTTGTAGAGGTTTTGAGGCATAAAGAGCATCAGTAGAAGTGTTTTGGTGCCCGTTGATAGTTTCTCTGGCGGAATAACGCCAAGCACCTTGGTATCAATTGCGTTTGCGCCAAGAACAGTGCCATTATCAATAGATTTGATAATGCGCTGTGACAGGGGATCTTGCAGCCAAGAGGGAGAATAGCTGTAATCAAAGAATGTCGACGTGTCATAAATCACATCGTCTCTGTCGCCGTAGTGAATGCTGAGCATTGTTCCTCCATGGTCTGTCTCTTATACACATCTGACGCTGCCGACGACGGAGAGAG
>USSM01000010.1 GCA_900557455.1 uncultured Collinsella sp.
GCAATCGCAAGAAGATGACGGGGCGGAATGTCAATCCTGGTCTAACAGAGCCTTTTGTTTTCGTCCCGCACGTTTTGTGAAACACGGCTAACTTTTAGGCAAAGTAGTAAGACATGGGCAACTTTTGCGGTAAAGTTAGCCGTGGAAAGTATCCAAAGGCTAACAAACAATCATCGCGAAAGGCGGCCCATGGCCCTGCGTGAATCCGGAGAAGACTATCTCGAATCTATTTATGTGCTCTCGGAGCGCCAGGGCGTCGTTCGGTCGATTGACGTCGCCGAATACTTGGGTGTGACCAAGGCGAGTGTCTCTAAAGCCATGGCGACGCTGGAGAACAGCGGCTATGTCGAAATGGGCAAACGAGATGTTCATCTGACGGAGCGAGGGCTGGAGGTCGCTCGTCAAATGTGGGAGCGTCACTGCTTTTTCGTGGGGCTGCTGGAGGATGCGGGTGTTTCGGCTGAGGTCGCGTCGCAAGAGGGTTGCCACATGGAGCATTGCCTGAGCGAGGAGAGCTTTGAGAAGCTACGGGCGATGTTGGGCCGGGAAGATGTAGCGGGTTCAACAACAGAAGCCTAACTGACCCACAGTAGCGCGGAGTTCACGCAAAGCGCGAACCAGCGATCGGGACCAGTGGCCCTTTCGGCCAAGTCTATTTCAGCAAAGGAACCCCGCCAGCAAGCGATGCCCAAGAACCGCCAGCGATGTTACCGCAGGCCGGCGCCGGGCTTGGTTTTGAAAACATTCCGCAGCGCGAGGCCCGCCTTTCCGTTGCTCCGCGGGAGCAGGAAAGACGGGCCTCATGCGCGAGGACGTTTTCAAAATCAAGTCCGGCCCCGGCCGGAGGGACCACAGGCGCTACAGGTTCTTGACACCCATCGCGCGCATGGCGTTCAGGATGGCGATGATCGCCACGCCCACGTCGCCAAAGACGGCAAGCCACATGTTGGCGATGCCGAGCGCCGCGAGCACCAGGATCAGCAGCTTAATGCCAAGCGCAAAGATGATGTTCTGCCAAACAATCGTCATGGTCTTGCGCGCCACGCGGATCGCGCGGGAAATGTTGGAAGGCTTGTCGTCCATGAGCACGACGTCGGCGGCCTCAATTGCGGCGTCCGAGCCCATGGCGCCCATGGCGATTCCGACGTCGGCGCGCGTGAGCACGGGCGCGTCGTTGATGCCGTCACCGACAAAGGCGAGCTTGCCCTTACCCGATTCGGCCGCCAGCAATGCCTCGACGCGCTCGACCTTATCGCTTGGCAGCAGCTGCGCATGGAACTCGTCGAGACCGAGTTGCTTGGCCACAGACGCTGCAACCTCCTCGCGGTCGCCCGTGAGCATGACGGTGCGCTTGACGCTGGCGGCGTGCAGGTCGCGGATCGTCTGCTCGGCATCTGCCTTAACGGTGTCTGCAATCACGATGTGGCCGGCGTAAACGCCGTCAACGAGCACATGGAGGATCGTGCCGACAACCTCGCAATTGGGAGCGTCGATACCGGCCGCAGCAAGCATCTTGGCATTGCCGACGACGACGTACTTGCCGTCGATGGTTGCCGTCACGCCGTGGCCCGCGTCATTAGTGGAATTCGTTACGCGCTTGGGATCGAGCTCGCCCTGGAAGGCGGTGCGTACCGACTGCGCGATGGGATGGTCGGAGAATGACTCGGCGAGCGCTGCGACTTCAAGCAGCGATTGCTCGGTATAGCCTGCCTCGGGGTGCACCGCGACCACCGAGAACGTGCCGTTGGTGAGGGTGCCTGTCTTGTCAAAGACGACGGTATCCACATCGGCGAGCGTCTCGAGGTAGTTGGAGCCCTTGATGAGGACGCCCAGCTTGGATGCGCCGCCGATGCCGCCAAAGAAGCTGAGCGGCACGCTAATCACGAGTGCGCACGGGCAGCTGACGACCAGGAAGGTCAGGCCGCGCAGGATCCAGTCGGACCAGGCGCCGGTGACCAGGCCGCCGCCGAGCGCGAGTACCGCGGCCGCGCCGGTGACAGCGGGCGTGTAAACGCGGGCGAAGCGCGTGATGAAGTTCTCGGTACGCGCCTTCTTTTCGCTGGCGTTTTCCACGAGTTCCAGGACGCGTGCGACGGTGGACTCGCCAAAGGGCTTGGTGGTGCGCACGTGGATGAGACCCGTCATGTTGATGCAGCCGCTGATGATATCGTCTCCGGTTTTGGCCGGGCGGGGGACCGACTCGCCGGTAAGGGCGGCGGTATCGAGCTGCGTCTCGCCTTCGACGATGACGCCGTCGATGGGCACGCGCTCGCCGGGCTTGACGACGATGACGGTGCCGACGGCGATGTCATCGGGAAAAACCTGCTCGAGTGTGCCGTCGGGTTGCTCGACGTTGGCGTAATCGGGCGCGATGTCCATCATGGCGCTGATCGATTTGCGGCTCTTGCCCACGGCGTAGGCCTGGAACAGCTCGCCGACCTGATAGAACAGCATGACAGCGGCGCCTTCGGCCATGTGCGGATCGGTGTCGGGGAAGAGCACCATGGCAAACGCGCCGATGGTCGCGACGGCCATGAGGAAGCTTTCGTCGAAGGCCTTGCCGCGGCGGATGTTATTGAATGCCTTTTGCAGTACGTCGTAGCCGGCAATCAAAAACGGCACGAGGAACAGCACAAAGCTGGCGTAGATGTCGCCCGGGGTGCCGAATGCGGCGGTGAGGGTGCCGAGCTCATCGAGGGCGTACACCACGGCAAAAATGCCCAGCGCTACCAGGATACGATTGCGTTTATGCTCAAGGGACTCTTTCTTCTTACGCTTCTTCTTTTTCTTTTTGGGATCGGCGGTGGCCATGACTCGTATCCTCCCATTTGAATGAATGAACACTCGCTCATATAATTTCGCGAGCAAAGGCCGCGGCAAGCGCGACCTTGCAGGTTAGCGTAAACCTGGACTAGAGAATGATCTCGCAGTCGGGCTCGGCGTCGTCGGTGAACTCCACGACGCGGTCGAGGACCTCGTCGAACTCAGCATCATCGGCCTCGAGCGTCAGCTTCTGGGTCATAAAGTTGACCGAAACGGACTTGACGCCCTCAAGCTTGGCAAGTTCGTCCTGAAGCTTGCGCGCGCAGTTGGCGCAGTCGATCTCGTCGAGCTTGAACTGCTTTTTCATGGTGGGTTCCTTTCCCTGTCTTGCGGCTTGGGTGCAGGCCGCGCTGGTACCATGGTTGGTTGCTATTCGCAGATGTGGCTCATGCCTTGGTTGAGCATGGTGTAGACGTGGTCGTCGGCGAGCGAGTAGAGGATATTGCGCCCGTCGCGCCGGAATTTAACCAGGTGCGACTGCTTGAGTGTGCGCAGCTGGTGCGATACTGCCGACTGCGAGGTTTCGGTCGCTTCGGCGATGTCTGCCACGCAGAGCTCGCGGCCCATGAGAGCGTAGAGGATCTTGATGCGCGTGGTGTCGCTAAAGACCTTGAACAGGTCGGCAAGGTCGTACAGCAGCTCCTCGTCGGGAAGGTCCTCGGGCGAGCAGGTGGTGGGGATGTCGGGCACGATGGTGGTGTCGACGCTGGACTTTATTTCATCAGCGGGATCGCTCATTGCAATATCCTTTCATATGAACATGCGCTCATATAACTTACTTCCGAGTATATGAGCGCATGTTCATATGTCAATATAATTCGCGATTTTTTTGCTATCGATTGGTCCTGGTGGCGGCTAAGGGCATTGGTGGGCGCGGATAAGGTCGCCGGTGCCAACGTGGGTACCCTGGCGACGTGCAAAAACGGGCCGATATCCACTTGGATATCGGCCCGCATTGCGTTGCTTGAGAGGGACGCCTCGGCGTGTCGCTTTTGCGCGGGGCGTTATGGCCCGACGAGTATCGCTCGCGAATGGCGCCTCTGCTTGGCAATCTACTTGGCAAATAGGTTCTTGAGGTTGAACTCGGCCTGGACGGTACGGAGCATGAGGTCGGTGTCGTCGATGCCCAGGTGCTGCTCGTTGGCGTCGGCGGCGAGGGTGCCGCGACGGCGCGCCCAGTTCTCGAGCGCAGCGGGCGCGGACTCGCGGGGCAGCGAGCGCACGTCGGCGTCCAGGCTGCGGCAGATCTGGCGCGAGTCGATGACGATAATCTTACCCGCGCGGCGTGCCTCGGCGTAGCCGTCCAGGTGGATCTTGAACCAGCTGTCCTCAAAGGCGGCGTTGTGCGCCATGTACGGGTACTTCTTCATAAGCTTGAGCAGCTGCTTTTGCAGCTCTTTGTTCTCGCGGAAGGGCGTTTTGCCGTCGATGTCGTCCCAGGTGATGTGGTGGATATTCGACAGCGGCACATCCTCGCCGCGGTAGATATCGGGCAGGCCGCAGTAGTGCGCCTCGGCGTCGTGCGGGACGGCGTCGCTGGTGAGCTCCATGATCTCCCAGCCCACGTTGATGATATAGCCGCGCTCGGGTGCACGGCCGGTGGTCTCGATGTCGATGCCGAGCACCGTGCCCTGAATGGGCTTGCGAGCGTAGGCGACACCGAGCGCGTCGCGGTCGCCGCGGATCTCGCGCATGACGGACGCGGCGGTGCGCTTTTGCATCTTGCCGATGGCGGCACAGGTGTCGGCGTCGGACAGGCCGCGCGAAAGCGTTGCGGGCGTCACGTTGCGCAGGCGCGCCTCGCCAATCTGGTCGCACAGGTCGCGGTTGCGGTCGGCCAGATCGCGCACGGTGGCAAAGTCGAAGCCGGGGTCGTCCTCGGCGGTAAAGTACTCGGTCTCGAGCACCTTGAGGGCCTCTTCGCCTTTCTGGCGCTCGGATTCCATGGCGCCGTGATCGCCATAGATGAACATGGGGATAAACGGTTGGCGCTCGTATTCGAGTGCTTGCGAAACGTTCATATAACTGCTCCTTGGACGGGCCGCGTTGTGCGGCTCGGGTTTGTCGAGTTATGGCGAGATGATAGTTTACCATGGGCAACTATTGGCATCGCGCCTAGGACAATTACAATACCCTAGTTGACCGCTAGGACTTTTACAATGCTGCCGAAAGACACGAAAGGTTCCATCCGTCATGGATTTGCTGATTGATATTCTGCTCGACGCCGGCAAGGACACGCTCGCGCTGGTGCCGTTCTTATTGGTGACATATCTGGCCCTCGAGACGCTCGAGCATGTTGCGGGCGAGCGCGTCAACGGTACCATCAAGCGTGCTGGCGCCGCTGGCCCCGTGGTCGGCTCGTTGCTGGGCATGGTGCCGCAGTGCGGCTTTTCGGCCATGGCGGCAACGCTGTACGCCGGTCGCGTCGTGACGCTGGGAACCCTGGTGGCGGTGTTTCTCTCGACCTCCGACGAGATGCTGCCGCTGCTACTTGCCGAGCGGGTCCCCGTGCAGACCATGGCGATGCTTTTGGTTTCGAAAGCACTGATCGCACTGGTCACGGGCTTTATCGTGGATGCCGCCATTCGCGGTCTGCGTCGCAACGCCCGTGCGCATGCGGCGATTCGCCGTACCGTGTTGGGGGCCGCTGTCAATCCGGCACACGTGAACTGCGCGCATGACGACCACGGCGGCGGTGACATCATCGACGAGGTGGCCGAGGCGGGCGTGAGCGCCGACCACATCCATGAGCTGTGCGAGCGCGACCATTGCGGTTGTGATGAAGATGAGGACGAGGACGAGGGCGAGCGCGGGCATGGCCACGGTCACGATCACGGTCATGAGGGCGAGCATGAACACCATCATGGCCACGGTCACTTCCACTCGCACGAAGGTACGCCCGTCCTGTCGATTATCCGCAGCGCCATCTCGCATACCGTGCAGGTATCGGTATTCATTTTCCTGGTGACGCTGATTCTGGTCGCCGTGCTCGAGACCTTTGGCGAGTCCGCGATCGAGCAGTTCCTGCGTGGCAACGAGACGCTCGCCGTCCTGGGTTCGGCGCTTGTCGGCCTGATCCCCAACTGCTCGGCGAGCGTGGTCATTACGCAGCTGTATATGGAAGGTGCGCTGCAGCTGGCACCGATGCTCGCCGGCACGCTCATTTCCGCCGGCGTGGGCTACCTGGTCCTGTTCCGCACCAACCGCAGCGCCCGCGAAAACGCCGTGTTCCTGATAATGATGTACGTCATCGGCGCTGGCTGGGGCCTCGTCCTATCTGCCTTTGGCCTCTAAGTAGTCCTAACAAAACGGGCTTCAAAATAGCCATGCACGGCGTCTGCACAATGCGGCGACGCATGGCATTTTGAAGCCCGTTTTTTGTTGAGCCACGGATTCTGAGCGCTCACACCGTCCAAAACAAAAAGGCAGAGTTTTAGGCATGTCCCAATAATCTGCCTTGGTTAGCGCAGCAGCTCGGTGAGGTTGCGCTTAAAGCGGGCGCGGTCTTCGCCGGTGAAGGCTGCCGGCCCGCGGGTGCGACCGCCAGCGCGGCGCACCTTCTTTTCTTCGTGGCGAATAAACAGCTGCATGTCGATGGTCGCCTTGTCGTACACGCGCCCGCGCACGCCGATGGCGGCGGCATCGCGGCCGAGCACCATGCTCGCCAGGCCAATGTCCTGCGTCACGACCACATCGCCCGCCTGCAGACGCTCGACAATGGCAAAGTCGGCGCTATCGGCGCCCACGCTCACGTCGAGCGTCGTGACCCAAAAGCCGTGTCGTGCGTGCTCGGCATCGCGCGGATCGTCGCGGCGAATGTGGCGTTCCAGGTTCTGCGTGCTGTTGCCGGCGATAACCACGGCGACGCCCGCCCGCCGCGCGCAGTCGATCGACTCACGCGTGACCGGGCAGGCGTCGCCATCAATAAACAGCGTTCGCGGCATCTAGCGCACCAGCTTGCCAAAGCGGATAGCACGAATAATCAGCGTCACGCCAAACACCAGGAGCGCGGCGCCGCTAAAGATGACGAGCATCTTTGCCGACCACAGCGGATAGATAAACACGAACACGCCGGCGATGATGGAGAGCGCGCCGCTCAGGATGGCAAGGGCGCGGTTAGACGAAAGCTCGGACTCCAGAATGGACATGACACCTTCGACAATCCAGCCAAAGCCGGCCACGACCACCACGAGCGTGGTGAGCGTCGCGGTCGAGAAGGCCTGGTTGCGCAGGATTATGACGCCGCCCAGAATGATGATCAGGTTGGAGATGATGCTCGTGACGCGCCAGCCGGCGGGCAGCAGCGGCTCAAAAATGGCGGTGAACAGCCTGACGCCAGCCGTGATCACAAAGTAGAAGCCCAGGACGGTCGTCAGGAAGACGAGGGACTTGGCGGGCGCAAACAGCAGCGCGATGCCGGCAAGCAGTGCGATGACGCCCGTGGCGGCGTAGATCCAGCGCACGGCCTTGATTGCCTTGCCTGCCATGCTTTTCTCGTCAAATCCAAACAGATTCGACTGCTGGTCGTCGTTCTTAAAGATGCCCATGAGGTCTCCTTTCCGCACGGCGTTTGCCGTCATTGTTGTTTTTGCGGCGTATGCCGCAGTTGCTACAACAAGTATCGCCTAAAGGCACCGGCGTATGGGTTGGGGAGGGCGAAGTGTAACCCAAAGGTCCCGATTTGTTCTCGTTGCTCCCCATGTCGCGTTTTTCTATTCAACAGGTGTAGAACATTGCGGCTCTGTTCGTTATTGCCTGCGTTTTAGGTTAGATTTTTCTAAGAACAATTGCCTTGTATTGGGGGTCTCTATGAACGAAACTGTTCCCGCGGCGCCGTCGAGCGTGGAGTTGATGGCAAAGCAAGGTTGCGAAAAGCTCGGTCTGGAATCGTTTGACGCGCTGGTCCGTCGTGCCCGCACATGCCGTCGATTTGACGAGTCCATGCGCGTACCGCGCGAGTTTTTGCTTGAGCTGGCAGAGCTGGCGCACCTGGCTCCCTGCGGCGCCAATGCGCAGCGTCTGCGTTTTCATGTGGTGAGCGGTGCCGAGGATTGCGCGCGTGTATTTGATGAGCTTGCATGGGCCGGCGCGCTTAAGGATTGGCCGGGTCCGGCCGAGGGCGAGCGCCCGACCGGCTACATCGCGATTTTGGCCGAGCGCGCCGTTCCGGGCAAGCCTGCCGCTCCCATTACCGAGGTCGACACGGGCATCGCGGCTCAGACGATGATGCTCGCCGCGCGCAGCGCAACGCCCGAGGTGGCGGCTTGCATGTTCAAGGCCTTTACGCCCCGCGCAATCGATGCCATGGGGCTCGATAACGACAGATACGAGCTCAAGCTGATCATGGCTTTTGGCGTGCCAGCCGAGACACAGGTGATCGACGCGATCGACTCCAACCCGGATGGTTCTATCAATTACTGGCGCGACGAGGCGCAGGTGCACCACGTTCCCAAGCGTCCGCTTGCCGACGTGCTGCTGTAGTTGCGCGCCATTTCGGCGTGATCCGGCGGCAAAACCACCACAAAGGTGCCTGGCCCCTTTGTGGTGGTGCGAGAGGAGGGCGTGTGGCCGATCTGTATTTGGTGCGACATGGGCAGACTGAGCTCAATGTGCAGAACATTTTGCAGGGCTGGCACGATTCGCCGCTTACGGCGCGCGGACGCGAGCAGGCGCTGGCGACGCGCGCCGCGTTTAAGGCGCGTGGCATCTCCTTTGACCATGCGTATTCGTCTCCGTTGGGTCGGGCGCTCCACACGGCCGAGCTGATCGTTGGCGAGGGTCTTCCCATAGAGCCGGTCGACGACCTGCGCGAGTGGCACCTGGGCTCGCTGGAGGGTACATCAAATCGCGAGATGCCGCCGCAGCCTTGGGGTGATTATCCGGTTGCCTTTGGTGGCGAGTCGGAAGGCGAGCTTCGGGCGCGCATGGTTGCGGCACTGACTCGTATTATGGCTCGACCGCAGCACGATTGTGTGCTTGCGGTCTCCCACGGCTCTGCCTGCCATGAGTTTCTTAGATGCGTGACCGGCGGGGGAGAGCAACCCGACAACGGTGCCGTGCTTCAATTTGGCTATTTCGACGGGGCGTTTTCGCTCTTGGGTTGGTAACAAACGAAAGGACCCCTATGAATAAAGATCTGTATCTGGTCCGTCATGGACAAACGATATTCAACCTTAAGCGCATCATTCAGGGTTGGAGTGACTCGCCGCTCACACAGTTGGGCTGCGAGCAGGCGGCGCGCGCCGGTATGTTTTTGCGCGCACGTGGCATTGAGCCCGACCACGCCTACACCTCTACGCTGCACCGCACCGAGCAGACCATCGCCAGCCTGTGGCCGGGTCTTGCCTACGAGCGCCTTGATGGCCTGCGCGAGTGGTATTTTGGCGACTTTGAGGCCGAGCGCGTGATGCTGATGCCCGTGCGTCCGTGGCGTGACTTTTATCGTCAGTTTGGCGGCGAGGGGCAGATGCAGGTGCGCGAGCGCATGGTGGCGACGTTGACCGATCTTATGCGACGCCCAGACCATTCGTGCGTGCTCGCGGTGAGCCATGCCTCGGCAATCAAGGAGTTTTTGGACCACGTGAGGGGCGCGGCGGCCGACGAGCACGAGCGCGTGCCGGGCAACTGTTCGGTGCTGCATTTTGCGTTTGACGATGCGACCGATACGTTTGGCCTGGTCGAAGTCTTTACGCAGGAAGATTATGCGCGCGAGCTGGGGCTTGAGCCGCTCGTGGCTGCCGCGGGTCCGCAACGCGGGTAGCGCGGGCGTGGCGATGCGGATCGCCGACATCATTGTTCGATGCGAAAGGGGCGGGGATGCATGCATGGGCATTGCATCCCCGCCCCTTGTTTGTTGAGCTATCGAGTCTTTGTACGAGGCGTTTACGCCCTGTTAGAACCGTGCGATCTGGTGGGTGAGCAAACCCGTTGGAACCTGCGGTGCGCCGCCGGCGACCTGCGCGGCGGGGAACAGCGCGGCTACAGCAAAGTTGAACGGCTCTTTGCCCGTGTAGGTGCCAGCTGTGCAGGCCTCGTTTGCCAGGAGTTGCGCCGCCCCTGCCAGCGCGGCAGCGTAGGCGGGGTCGTCTGCTGGCGTCGGCTCCGGTGCCTGATCGAGCATGGCTCGGATGGCGGCAACGGCGTCCTCGCGCTTGACCTCCCACACGCGGTGCGTAATGCCCGAGGGGTCGGTGACGGCATAGAGCGACGCGCCCTCTTTGGCGGCGCCGAGGATGATATCCATGACGGGCGAGGCTTCGTAGGTAAGTGCCACAGGGCGGGGCTGCACCTTAAGCTCGGCGATTGCACGGGCGGCTGCGGTCGCATCTGCGGGGGTTACGCCGTCGCCCGCCAGTACGTCGACCGGGCAAATTGCTACAACGCCCGTCACGCGCCCCGGCTCTCCCGAACACTCGTACACGTAGTATGCCGCACCCGGATCTTTGAGCATGAGCCCGTCGGCGATGGCGCCGCGCAGGGCGTCGTTGCCGCTCAGGATGCCGCCCATCTGCGGCAGCGCTTCGAGCACGCGATCCTGAGCTGGGCGGATGCAGGGAAACGGAAGTGCTTTCATGGGCGGTCCTAACGCGCGAGTCGGTTTGTTCGCGGCTTATTATGCCCCAACTTGGCCGCTTGCGTCCCAGAGTGTGTTATCGGCAAGCGCGATGAGTACGCTCTGGCAGCGAACGATATCGGCATGGGGCACATACTCGTTGGGCTTGTGCGCGAGCGCCAACGAGCCGGGGCCGTAGCTCATGCAATTGCGGTTACCTGTTTTGCCGGCAATGACGGCGGTGTCGGTGTAGCCGGTAAAGAAGCCGACGGTCGTGTCCGCGTCCGTCGCGTCATCGGTGGCACGCTTGAGTGCGGCTAGAAGGGGAGAGTTCGGGTCGCGCTCGATGGCGGGGCGGTCGCCCGTCACGGCGTAGCTGCCATGGCAACCGGGAACCGCGGCCTCGGCGGCGGCAATGGCATGCTCGACCATGTTGATCGCGGCGGCCGTATCGGTCGGCGGCGTCAGGCGCATGTCGACCCAGACCTTGGCGTGGTCGGGCACGACATAGGGGCGATAGCCGCCCTCGATTTGTCCAAATGTGACGGTCGAAGGCCCCAGCTCCTTATGCAGTGGCAGCGCCGAAAACGCGCGACGAAGCGAGCACACGACCTCGGCCATGGCGGCGACGGCGTCGGCGCCCTTCCAAGGCTGGCTCGCATGCGCCGTGACGCCGGCCATCTCGATCTCGAACCACGTGCGACCCTTGTGCGCCACCTGAATCTGTCCGTCGGTGGGCTCGGTGTCCAGCACCCATTCGCGCGAGCCGACCCAGCCGGCATCGATGGCCGCCTCGGAGCCGCGCATAAAGTCCTCTTCGTCGACCGAGCAAATGAGCGAAAAGCCGCGGTGGGGAAGTGCGCCCTTCGCCGCAATGCGCTCGAGCGTATGGACCAGAGCGGCAATGGCGCAGGCCAGACCGCCCTTCATATCGCAGGCGCCGCGGCCATAGAGCTTATCGTCCCGCACGGTCGCCCCGAGCGGCGGTGTGTCTGCGTCCCAGCCATCTCCCAGGGTGACGGTATCCATGTGGCAGATGTAGACGAGCCGCGCCTCGTCGCTCGCGCCCGGCACGGTAATCATAAGGTTGCGGCGCCCGGGGAGCACTTCGAGCTCGCGTATCTCTGCGGCGTTCAACACGGGTGAATCGAGTTTGGCAATATACGCCTCGACCAGGCCTTTGATATGTTGTTCGATCTCGCCCTCATATGCGCCGGGGTCCGAGCTGTCAATCTTCACAAGGTCCTGCGCAAGCCGCCAGGCAAAGTCCTCATCAACCATATGCAACCTCACAATCAGTTTGTTTTCCAAACCGATTGTAAGCCTCCTGAGAGATTCACGACGTGCACGTAGCAGTATTTACCGTTCGCAGGCTAAGCCATCGCGTTTGTCGTCTGGGCGGGCTCACAAACGACGTAGTGGGTACGTACCCTTCATGGACGACATGCTGTGCGACATATCTGCCTTTCGGTATCACCGGATACCTCCACAGGTCTTGGCAATAATGCCGGACCTGCCCGATTCTGCGGACGATCAGCGCAGGGAGCGCCTTTGTGAGCATCCGCTTGTCAAGCATTTCCTGGGCACCCCGTTACACATGTTGGCGCAGGGCGGCTGCGGACGTAAAGGCGGTCGCATTATCAGGCATGTTTGGAACGGGGAGAGGCCGTTTGGCTCCGTGCGGCAGACAGAGTTTGGCCTTGATGTCGCATCCCCGCTCTTTACGCTGCTGACCCTTGCTTCCTCGGTCTCAAACGAGCGTCTGATCATGTGCATGTATGAGATGTGCGGCACCTTTGCCGTGTGCAAGATTGCGTCCCAGGTAAAGTTGGCACTTGAACAGGCATATGGGAACCGGTGGGGTGACGCACGGTCGGGCTGGGAAAACGTAAATGATGTCTCTGGGAATCCAACGGACTTGTGGAAACGACCTCCTTTGATCGAGCTCTCTGAACTAATGGAGTTCGCCAATAAGATCCAGGGACTCCGCGGTGCCAAATCGTTCACACGTGCCGCGAAATGCATTACGGGGGTTGTGGCATCGCCGCTCGAGGTCCAGGCTTCGATGCTGTTTGGCCTTTCGAGGCTGCGCGGCGGCGAAGGGCTGCACCTCACCAATAACGTCGAGATTCGCATGACGCGCAGCGCTCGCCTGATTTCGGGGCTTGATAGGCGCTACGCCGATATCCTGCTGTCAAATAAGGACGGCAGCCGAGAGTGCCTGGTTGAATGCCAGGGTAAAGCAATTCACGGATCCATAGAATCCAAGATCTCGGACTCCGATCGAACGACGGCCCTGCAGACGATGGGATATCCTGTCGTTCTAATGACCTATGGTCAGCTAGTCGACTCCGATGCCTTCCGCGTGGTGATGGAACTCATCATGTCCTATCTCGATATGCCGCTGAAAGACAAGACGCCGCGGCAGCAGGAGCTCGAACGGCGGCTTCGTGAGGAGATTTTTATCGATTGGGCGGGAATGTAGCGGCGCGGGTGGAAAACGATCGCGCGAGCTAGAGTTTTGGTTGCGAAAAAACTTCAGTTGCTCCTTGGAATTGGCTTGAAAAGTGCTACCCAGAACAAGTTATTTCGGAAAATGGACAGTCAACTTTAATTCGGCATATAGAGATCGATTTTTACCTACTAAACCCCTGATAAAGCTGCTGATAAAAGCAGCTGTGCTTAGCGACTAGGGCCTCACTGTCGATTATCCGAAATAACTTGTTCTGTGTAGCACTTTTCAAGTCGCCGGGAGCACGAAATTCGCCCCCCGGTTTCGTGAAAACGGGGGGCGAATGGACTTCGTGGTCTGTCTGGCAGGCTTGGCGCCGACGCTACTTGATCACGCGCACGCGATACATCGACGGAATTTGCTTGAGCGCCTCGATGGTGCTGCTGTCCAGGTGCTCGTCGGTGTCGAACATGGTGTAGGCGTTCTCGCCGGCGGACTCGTTGGTCATACGCTGCACGTTGGCGTTGTCCTTGGCCAGGATCGCCGTGATCTGGCCGATCATGTTGGGCACGTTGGCGTGCAGGCAGGCGATGCGGCTTGCGGCGCGCGCCTTGCCCATGCTGCAGGCGGGGTAGTTGACGCTGTGCGCTATGTTGCCGTTCTCCAGGTAATCCTTGAGCTCGCTGATGGCCATGTCGGCGCAGTTGGCCTCGGCCTCGCCGGTGCCGGCGCCCGAGTGCGTGGTGATAAACGTATTGGGCATCTTGACGGTCTTGGGCGTGGCGAAGTCGCAGCTAAACCAGCTGAGCTTGCCCTCGCGCAGGGCGGCGTCAACGGCGTCCTCGTCAATGATGGTCTCGCGTGCGTAGTTGATGAGCACGGCGTCGGGTGCCAGTAAGTTGATCTGCTCGGTGCTGATCATGCCGATGGTGTCTGCCTTGCTGGGCACGTGCACGGTGAGGTAGTCGCAGCCGCGGCACAGATCCTCGAGCGTGCCCACGCGCTGCACCTCGCGGCTCAGCACCCACGCGTGCTCGACGGAAATAAACGGATCGTAGCCGTAAACGTCCATGCCCAGGTCGACGCAGGCGTTGGCGACCTTGGAGCCCACGTTGCCCAGGCCGATGACGCCGATGCGCTTGCCCTTGAGCTCGCGTCCCACAAAGGCCTTCTTGGCCTTCTCGGCATCGACCTGAATGTCGGGGTCGTCGGCGTTGTCGCGCACCCAGTTCATCGACTGCACCACGCCGCGGCTCGAAAGCACCAGCATGCCCAGGACGAGCTCCTTGACGGCGTTGCTGTTGGCACCGGGGGAGTTAAAGACGACGACGCCCTTCTTGGCGTACTCCTCGACGGGGATGTTGTTGACGCCGGCGCCGCAGCGGGCGATGGCGCGGATGCCCTCAGGCAGCTCGTAGCCGTGCAGGTCGGTGGAGCGCATCAGGACGGCATCGGCCTCCTCGGCGGTGCCCACAAACTCGTAGCCCTCGCCAAACTCGACCTTGCCGTCCTTGGTAATGTCGTCGATGGTCTTAATCTTACGCATGAAAAACTCCTTAGCAGGTTTGTCTAAAACAGGTGGTTTGAAGTGGCTGGTCGGCCCGCGTGTTGCGGGCTAGTTAGATCGCGGACTCAAACTATGCTGCGCTTCGAAGTCCTTCATGTACGTGGCCAGCGCTTGCACGTCCTCCATGGTGACGGCGTTGTACACGCTTGCGCGCATGCCGCCGACGAGGCGATGGCCCTTGACGTTTTGAATCTGGTGCTCGGCCGCGCCTGCAACAAAGGCCGCATCGAGCTCGGCGTCGCCGGTGCGGAAGGTGACGTTGGCGATGGAGCGGCTGTCGGCCTGCGCGGTGCCATGGAACAGCTCGCTGTGCTCGAGCAGGTCGTAGAGCAGGTTGGCCTTGGCCCAGTTGCGCTCGGCCATGGCGGCAAGTCCGCCGGTCTGCTCAACCCAACGGAACACCTTGCCGCACACGTAGATGCCAAAGGTGTTGGGCGTGTTGAGCATGGAGCCCTTGGCGACCTGGGTCTTGAGGTCCAGGTACTGCGGCGTCTGCGCAAAGGCGGGGCTTTCGGCGATAAGGTCGTCGCGCACGATGACCACGGTCACGCCTGCGGCGCCGGCGTTTTTCTGCGCGCCGGCGTAAATGAGCCCGTAGCGCTCAACGTCGAGCGGCTGTGACAAAAAGCAGCTCGAGACATCGGCGACCAGCGGCACATCGCCGCAGTTGGGCAGCTCGTGGTACATGGTGCCAAAGATAGTGTTGTTCTGGCAGATGTAGACGTAGTCGAGCCCGTCGCCCGCGGCCTCGGCGGCAATGCGCGCGTTGACGTCGGCCATGTCTGGGATGCGGTCGAAATTGGTGTCCTCGGAGCTCGCGAGCAGCACGGCCTCGCCGTACTTGGCGGCCTCCTTGTACGCCTTGTTGGCAAAGTTGCCGGTCACGACGTAGCCGGCGCGGCCGCGGCGCATGAGGTTCATGGGGATGCCCGCAAACTGCAGCGTGGCGCCGCCCTGCAAAAACAGGACACGGTAGTTGTCGGGGATGCTCAGCAGGCGGCGCAGGGTTGCCTCGGCGTCGTCGATGATCTGCTGGTACATGCTAGATCGATGGCTCATCTCGAGCACGGACATGCCGCAACCGCGGTAGTCCATCATCTCGTCGGCGATCTCGGCGAGCACGCTTGCAGGCAGCGCGGCCGGGCCAGCTGAGAAGTTGTGCACACGTGCCATCTTCTAGTTCCCCCTCGTAGTCGTTTGAACGTTCGGGATACTTTAGCACAGTGGAGCGCCAGGTGCGACCGCATCACGTTAAAACTCGACTACGCCGCTATGATTTACATGATGGTTACATGGGGGAGGCTACTTGAGTAGTTTGAATCTACTCAAAGGGTTCTTTCGATGGTCCTCGATTGCCAGGATGCTGATGTTTCGCTGCTCAACATCCACGTGGTAGTACACGCCGTAGTGCGCGCAAAAGAAGACCCTGCAGTCAATGGGCGGAAAGGCCGCCTGATAGTAGGGGTCGTATTCTTCTCCAAAATAAGGATGCTCGGCTAGAAAGTCGATGAGGTTGCCGATTCTGGCGTAGACTCGCTTCGAAGGAATCTCGGCATAGGCATAGAGTGCCTCGTCAGTCATGACAACATCAAAAGGCTCATCAAGTTCGTCGAGCTCTGAGTAGAACTCGACGTCTGCGTTATCCAATTTCATGGCGAGCTGCCCTGATGCGATCTGCATCTGCCTTGGCCTGTTTCCAAGGTCGCACACGACCGTTTACTAAGCCGTCGTAGCCACGCGTGATGGCTCGCTGGATGCGTTCTTCGCGCTCCTGAATGGCGGTTAGTGCGCTCGTCTGCTCGTCATAGGCCTCGGCATCCATGACGACAAGCGATGCCGACCCGTTTTTGGTTAGGTAGACGGGCTGCACGGCCGCATTGGCATTGAGTTCTACGTGCACGACGACAAGGAAATCGGCCACAAGGCTATCGACAATGCCGTCCTGTTCGAGGAACGCCTCGGCCTTTCCGCCACGCCCTTCGACGCCAAGAAGGCGTCGGGCCTTCGCTTCTACAAGGACGGCTGCAAGATCAAGGACAACGAGGCCGCTTGGCCCGGCTTCATCGACCAACAACTTGAATGGGCACTCACTATGAGGCGGGTCATCGGCGAGCTGGGGCTTTAGCCGCTACCCGCGTCCCATGCCGAAGATGTTCGCATCGCCATTTGCGCCGGTTCCAGGCGTCTTTGGCACAGCCGAGGGTGCCTTCATTTGCGGTTCTTCTTCCGCTGGTGCGTCTACCGGCTCACCAAGCGCCAGGAAGTTCTTGGTCACGGCGAACAGGCGCTCGTCGAGGGCATCAAGCCTTCGATTTTTACGGTCACAGCCTAATACTGACCGCTCGCATTTGTTGCTCAACAAATGCGAGCGGTCAGTGGGCTAAGTTGAAGCAGTATTTGGTTGGAGGAGGAGATAATGGCAGAGCGCTATAACGGTAATGGGTTTGCCCTTGGTAATAGAATCGACGAGCTTTTGGAGGGCTGTTCGCAACCATCCATCTATGCTTTTTGCGGACTGACCTCTCGTCTTGCCAAAACCCTGGCATGCAATGAGTATTCAATCCCCGGCGTCGTTGCTGACGAATCAGCCCCGTTCTTTTCTCCGTCCGAATTTGTTCGGCAAAAGAGGACGGCCGTGGCTCAAATTCTTTCGGCGGATGGTCCAGTTTTGATGTTGTTTGAGCAGCTTCTAGAGCTGCGCGGGACGATTAACGAGCTGTTCGATGGCAAGATCGTTGTCGTGCGGAACAACCTGTTCCTTGATGGTGAGGGCGTTCCTTCTCCCGTTGACCCGGATCTGCTCAATGACTTTGAGTCATCTTTTGACGATATGACACCCGATACAACGGGACTTTCTAAGTACTACGCCAAGTCGGTAAGGGTTGGAAGTGCGCATCTTGTAACGCCGATCATTCCGGATGAGTTTTCTGAGTGGGAAGTTATCGATCTGTTTGACCGTGCTTCTTTTGCACTGGGTGATGCTTCGGCAATTTCTGGGGGCGTCGTCCCTGTTTCGTCGGCTGCGTTTTTGGAATACCGTCTGGGCTTGCTAGATGGCACGGCTGGTCCTGCCTGTGTTTTGGTGAACGCTCGGGAACTTGAGAGCTATAGGTCCGCTCTGGAGGCGGTCGCTTCTGTTACCCATGTGCTGGGTCTATCCGTTTCCTTTGTGGCACAGCAAGACCAAGAGGAAAAGGTCGAGGAGTCGGGCCGCCTGCTTTCGGTGCTTCAGCATTACTGGGGCAAGGACGCCTCGTTTAGGAATCTTCGTTTTTACAAGAATCCCGACTTTGACAACGAGATGGAAACGGTGTCTCAGGGTGCTATCTCTGAGTTTGTCGTAAAGCAGGCCGAGGCTGCCCATGCGGGCTCCGTCGATTACAGGAATGTGTTTGTAACGGCGCCCACGGGTGCGGGCAAGTCCATTCTGTTCCAGATTCCGGCGCTGTATCTTGCTCGGAAATATCAGCTGGTCACGCTGGTTATTGAGCCGCTGAAGGCCCTAATGATCGACCAGGTCGCTAACTTGCGGAAACGTGGCGTTAAGAATGTCGTTGCCATTAACTCGGACATTCCCTATGGCGAGCGTCTTGAATCCCTCGACCGCGTTAAAAGCGGCGAGGCCTCCATCATCTACCTGTCTCCGGAACTCTTGCTGGAGTCCTCGATCCAGGCAATTCTCAACGGCCGCGAGCTCGGTCTTGTCGTCATTGACGAGGTCCACACTGTTACCTCTTGGGGTAAAGATTTCCGCCCGGACTACTGGTATCTGGGACCGTATCTGTCTAAGCTTCGCAAAAACGGTATGAGCTTTCCGATCTTCTGCTTTACCGCCACGGCTGTTTACGGCGGACGCGATGATGTCGTTTCGCATACGGTTGCCGACCTGGAGCTTGGCAACTGCAAGACGTTCCTGGGCAACCCTCGTCGTAACGACATCTCCTTCGATATTGTCTGGAGAAGTAAAAGCGAGCTGCCCGGTCCCATCGAAGAGGTAAAAACCGACCTCGCCGAGCAGTGGATTGATAAGGCTGTGCGCGACAACCGCCATGCCATTGTCTATTGCCCATATCAGAGTCATGTCAATGCGATCATCGATCAACGCAGCGTTTCTAATTCCAAGGTCTTGGGCTATCACGGCGGCAAAGATGCCGCGTACAAGAAGATCGTTCAAGACGCGTTTGCGTCGGGCAGCTGCAGGGTGCTTGTGAGCACCAAGGCGTTTGGCATGGGCATCGATATCGATGACATCGATGCCGTGTACCACTACGCCCCGACGGGCAATCTGTCCGACTATATTCAGGAAATTGGTCGTGGCGGTCGCAAGCGCGGCTTGGGGGCCAAGGCCTGCATCGACTTCTTTATGCAGGACGTTCGCTATTCCGAGACGCTGTATGCGTTATCGAAGTTTAGCCAGTGGCAGCTCAAAGAGATTATGGCCAAGCTGTACGAGGTCTATGCTTCTGCGCCGCAAAAAGACCGCAGCCAGAACTTCCTGGTATCGCCCAATACGTTCTCCTACCTGTTTACGAACGAGAAGGATGAGGACCGTAAGACCAATCGCGTTAAATCGGCCCTGATGATGATCTCGCGCGACCTTGAGGATAAGTTCAACTTCCCGGTTATCGTCGTTCGCCCCAAGGTGTCGTATACCAAGCAGTTTGTTTGCATTGAGCAGGCTGCCGAACGTAGCTTTACTGCGTCCTACGGTAAGTATTTGCGAAAGATTAGCGAGGCCCATACACGTTACGAGAATCGCGCGGGACAGCATGCCGTCAAGATCTCGGACATGGGTGCAATCTATGAGCTCAACGTTGGTGACATGTGGGCCAACGAGTTTAGCAACCTGACCTTTGCCGATTTTAAGCGCCAGCTGTTCACGGGCAAGATTTGTTCGCCGACGGGGGAGCCCGCGCTTTCGAACCGCCTGGCGCTCGACATTAATTACTCCATGCCGTTTGATGAGGCGACGTCGACGCTGTCTGCATTTGCCGAGGCGCTGCACAAGACGTTTATGGGCTTAGCGCGTGAGGGCGATTTTTCGGAGAAGGAGTTTACGAAAGAGCTTACCCATCAGCTTGAGGGGACGTCTCTGGAGGTTAAGAAGCCGTCTGCGCTGTTGAATGCGTTTGTCCGCCCGGTCGATAGTGGCGGGCACTTTGGATCCGACCGGTCCTTTAAGTGCATCAAACGATTCAATAGGTCTTCGAGGAATACCTATAGCCGCGCGCAGGATGTTCGCTATGGCGTAATCGGGCGCGAGCTTCAGGCGGCCATGAGCAATCTGACCCAGACGCTTGGAAGGTTGCAGCCTCCCGAGGGTAGCAAGCATTGTAGACGCTATCTGGACAACAAGGCGCTTGACGCTCGCTATGCGCTGGCCGAGATCCTGGAGATTCTCAAGCTTGCCACGTACACGGTAAAGGGCGGCGACAATCCGGAAATCTTCATTCGTCTTAACGATGCTTCGAAGATTAAGGCGCTCGCTTCGGACAGCAGGTATTCCAACGGCGTGTTGCGCGAGCTTAACGATCGTCACGAGTATTCGTCCAAGGTTATTAGGGGCTTCTTCCGCTCCACGATGAGCGATTCCGAGCGATGGGACGTGGTCGAGGAGTACTTCCTGGGCAATGACGACTACGTTGCTCAGGTTTTGGGCATCGATGAGAAGCCTGCGGACGATTCTGCCAAGGCGGCTCCCAAGGTTAGACATGCAGTTGCTAAGCGGCCTACCGGCCTATCGACATCCGTCGTGGCTGAAGGGGCTTCCTATGAAGGCAAGCCGTATTTTCACGTGTGGAAGGACCTGCTCAACAGCTGTTCTGTGGGTAAGGAGATTACCGACATCCAAAAGTTGAAAGAGTTGGTCAAGAGCAGCAAGCTAGAGATGCCTCGCAAAGACGCGGTGGTTTGTATTGAGAGTACCGACTTTAAGCTGCATCCCGCCCTGCTGTGGAAGAAGAGCCGCGTAATGCTCTTTAGCGCTTCGCGCGCCGATGAGTTTGCGCATACCCAAGACATCGACTGGAAGTGCTTCATTCTGGGCCAGGGAGAGGGCATAGAGGCGATTGCCGACGTAATTGCAAACGCTCCTAAACTTGCCTAACTCTGCGAATGATTGTGACAAAGGGACGGCCCCTTTGTCACAATCCCAATGCCGCTCGGCCGCTTTATCATGGCTCTTGTGCAAAACGAAGCTCAACGGTACGGTACGGCACGCGAAAGCGCAAGCCAAAGCTCTATCGGTCTGCTTTCACTCCTTTAGGGTGTGCGGCTTATGCGAATGCTGCGTAAGGTAGGAGGTTGCATCATGAAGATCGACGTTGATGCAGACCAGCTGCGCGAGAGCCTGCTCGATCGCGCAGGGAGTGCGGCAGGCGTGGGCTTTCCGGCTGCCATGCTCGACGTGATGGATATCGAGGACGAGTCGCCCCAAGAGCTCCTAGCCCGAGCCGAATGCGAAGGCCTCGACCTCCGTGACTTTGCCGTCGACGATGACTAGGGTAGCCAATTTGAGACGGGGCGTCTGCACCCGCAGCTGCGCGAAAATGCACGATAAGCCGTCCCAATGGAGCCTAATGAGCTCGCGACCGTTCTATTTTGACTGCACGCTGGCTAAGTGAGTAGACTTTTTGGAAATCCTGAGCACCCGACAAATTTGCTTCAACAAACCCGCAGGTCACAGACTTGTGCTTTGGTGACGTGGTCGGCGATTCGACAAAAGTCTACTCACTTAGTTTTGAGAGACGCCAATTGTCCGCAACGAGATCCCAGCCGAGGCGATTGATGCTCAAATGTAGCCAATTCGGGACGTCTACCCCCTGGCCGCTACGACGCTAGCGTGGCGATGACGGCTTCGTCGCCGGCGTATATGAGGGTGTTGCCGTCGGGGATGATGGTTCGGCCTTCGCGCTTGAGCATCACCACAATAAATGGGTGCTTGCCTTGCGGCACGTCGCGCAGACGCTGTCCAGCCAGGCGGCCGTGGGGTGTCACGGTGACCTCGCGCAGCGTAATCTCGGCACGTTCTTCAAACGTCGGAGCGGCCATAACCAGCAAGTCGCCTTCCTCAATTACGGTATTGCCATTGGGCAGCACCGGGTGTGCACCGTCGCGCAGCACCAGGACCACTAGCATGTCCGTCGCGCTGCCAATATCGGCGAGCGAGCGACCGGCAAACGGATGGCCCGCGCCCACCTTGAGCTTGACAAACGACATGCCGTCCTCGTCGCGGTAGTCGTTAAACGTACGGCGCACATCGCCTTCCGCGTCGATCATGTCGAGTTTCTTTGCCACCGCCGGTAGCAGCGAGCCCTGCACCACAATGCTCGACACTGCAATCACAAAGACCAGGTCAAACAGGTCGTGACCGCCGGGAACGCCAGCCACCACGGCAAAGAGGCTAAAGACGACCGAAGCCGCGCCACGCAGGCCCGCCCAGCTTACGAGCGCCACCTGGCGAGGGTTCGTCCTAAAGGGCGCCAACAGCAGACCGACGGCGATGGGGCGGCTCACAAAGAGTATAAACGCCATGAGTGCCAGGCCTGGCAACAGTATTTGCGGCAGGCGTGCGGGCGTGACGAGCAGGCCGAGCAAGAAGAAGATGGTCATCTCGGCCATCTCGGTGAGGGTATCGAAGAAGTGCGCCATCTCGACCTTGCCGGTGATGTCGCTCGCGCCCAGCACAGTGCCTGCCAGGTATACGGCCAAAAAGCCGTTTCCGCCCAGGTAGCTCGGCAGCGCGTAGGCAACGATCGCCACGGCGAACAAAAAGATGGTGTGCGCGCCCTCCGCCGTTGCGTGTGCGCGTTCAATCAGACGGCTGGATGTCCAGCCGATGGCAAGGCCCAGCCCCACGCCCAGGATGATCTGCTTGGCCAGCAGCACGGGAATATCGATGCTGCCGCCCGCCGCGAGGGTGGCGAGTACCGCGGTGAGCATGTAGGCGACAGGGTCGTTGGAGCCCGATTCAACCTCGAGCAGCGAGTCGGTGCCGCCCTTTAGCGACAGGTTGTGCTCGCGCAGCACGCTAAAGACGCTCGCCGCGTCGGTAGATGCCACGACCGAGCCCAGCAGCAGGCCGCCGATCCAGTCGAAGCCCAGTGCGAAGTGCGCAAAGGCGCCCGTGATGCCGGCAGTGGCGATGACGCCGAGCGTGCTCAGCAGCACTGCGGGTACTGCGACGGGCTTGGCGCGGTCGATGTTGGTGTTAAAGCCGCCGTAGAACATGATGAACAACAGCGCCGTGCTGCAGACGGTTTCGGTGAGCGCGTAGTCGCTAAAGTCGATGTGCACCGGCCCATTGACGCCCAGCAGCATGCCCAGCGCGATAAAGATGAGCATGGTGGGGAAGGGGAGTTTTTTCCCGACGGGTTTGATGGTCAGGCACAAAATGATGACGAGGCCGATAAAGAGAAGTATCTGGTTCATGGATAGTGTCCGCTCCTGGGTGGTTGGCGTGGCACGGTCAGCTGTCTTCGGTTATTTGTACCCAAAGGTGGTGGGTTTATGGGGGCGGATTGCGGGCGTGCGCATTTTCGACACGAGGCTGCGGCGTGTGCGACGCTGGTCGGGGAGCAACTGCCGGCGGTGCACCGTGAACGGCGCGCGTGGACGCATGGGCGCTAACGACCGTTGGCGACGCGCGGCTCTTCCCAGCTTTATTGCAACGGAGTACAATGGATAACGTTTAAGTTCAACTTGAAGTTTTGAGTTGCGACGACAGGGCTTTAAAGGTAAGGCGAGGAAAGGCGTACCATGGCGATCTATGTGACATCTGATGCCCACGGACACGTGCGTGCGCTCGACGAGGCCCTGTCCAAGATCTCGCTGACGTCCGAAGATACGCTGTACGTGCTGGGCGACATGATCGATCGCGGGCCCGATCCGGTTGGTGTTATTAAACTGGTGCGTTCGCTGCCCAACGCGCGCGTGCTCAAGGGTAACCACGAGCAGATTATGCTCGACGCGATTATTGGCCAGGATCCGCTCGATGCCGAGACCTGGGATATCAACGGCGGGTGGACCACGCGCCAGCAGCTCAACGAAATGGAGTTTGAGGCATACGAGGAGCTGGTACGCTGGGCTGCTGCCCTGCCGCTCTATGCGGTGGCCGAGACCGATGAGCGCCCGTACCTGCTGGTGCATGCCGGTATTGAGACCGAGGCTGCCCGGGCGTTTTTGCTTGAGCATGGTGTCGATTGCGCCGACGGCAGGGGAGCGGTTGATGCCGATAACGAGTTGCTGCAGCAAATGCTCGCCGTGCAGTCGTCCGATGACTTGCTGTGGATTCGCCATGGCTATTGGGATGCCCCGACGGGGCTGCTATCTGCCGAGGGCAAGGGTCCGGTCGTGGTGAGCGGTCACACGCCCACGGTGTCGCTCGGGCGTTATTGCGAGGTAGGCGGCCTGGCGGGACTCGATGAGGAGTCGGGGCGCGGACAGATTGTGCGCCTGGGCGGCGAGGATACCGCCGGCGTGCCCGACCGCATCGACATCGACTGCGCGGCGGCCACCGGTTCCGAGTTCGGCCGCGTAGGCATCCTGCGCCTGGACGACGGGGCCGAGTTCTATGCGAACATCAACCCGGGCGAATAATCGTTGCAAAGGGTAGCGAATTTGGGACGGGGCTTTTTTGACTACTTTTGCCCTTCTGCCCTCTAATTGATTTTTCTGGGACGGGGATTAAATAAGGCTCTGTTAGACCAGGATTGACATTCCGCCCCGTCATCTTCTTGCGAT
>USSM01000011.1 GCA_900557455.1 uncultured Collinsella sp.
GACACGGAAGAGGTCAGAAGTTCAAATCTTCTAACGCCCACCAAATGTTCGCAGCTCAGAGGCTATGTCCTCTGGGCTGTTTTGTTTTTTGCCACCACGCGCGCCGCCAAATAAGTCATCAAATATTGATCCAAGGTCCGTACGCGATGGTCTTTGTATCCCGTAGGGGTGCCGGCAGATTGCATGTGTCCTGGCCCATCATGACCGCAACATGTTGGTCAAGGACAATCTTTTGGATTCTTTTGGCGCGAGCAGCTTGGTTTTGGTGCTATTTGGCGGCGGCACGGTTGAGGGGGTTTCAAAACTGCTGTGCAGGTAGTTGGGTTGATAACGTTTTAGCAGTCTGCCAAGAGGCCTTCATTTATAATGCGTCTGCAAATTGACCAATTGCTTTGACCTGCTGAAACACTATATGTTGTGTTTGACCTAAAAAAAGAATACAGGATATAGATGCCTCTTTGTCGTATGATAGATGGCGGACAGAGAACGAGAACCTTATTCGCCCCATTATTTGGATGGATCTTTGAGCCCCTTGATTGGCTGCGAGGATTGTCCGCATGAGGGCCTATGGTTATCGAAAACACAGATTGCGCGACGGCGCCGCAAGACAGGGTAAGCCCTGCCGGGCATCGTTTGGCTCTGAAGCGCAATGAGGCTACGATGCGAAAGAGGCAAGAGGATGAAGATCATCAAGCGCAGCGGCACCGAGGTTACCTTTGACATCGATAAGATCGTCAATGCGATCCGCGCCGCAAACTTGGAGGTCGAGGAAGGCTCTCGCCTTACCGACCGCCAGGTGATCTATGCGGCACAAAACGTCGCCGAGGCATGTGAGAAGGCCGGCCACACCGTATCGGTCGAGGAGATCCAGGATCTGGTCGAGGACGAGATTATGCGTCTCGACTGCTACGAGGTCGCTCGCCACTACATCATCTACCGCTATGTTCAGAGCCTGAAGCGCCAAAAGAACACGACCGATGACAAGATTCTGTCGCTGATTGAGTGCAATAACGAAGAGGTCAAGCAGGAGAACTCCAACAAGAACCCGACCGTCAACTCCGTTCAGCGCGACTACATGGCCGGCGAGATTTCCAAGGACCTGACGCAGCGCGTGCTGCTGCCCCAGGAGATCGTGGATGCCCACAACGAGGGCCTGATTCACTTCCACGATTCGGACTACTTTGCCCAGCACATGCATAACTGTGACCTGGTGAACCTGGAGGATATGCTCCAGAACGGCACCGTTATCTCGGGCACGCTGATCGAGAAGCCGCACAGCTTCTCGACTGCTTGCAATATCGCGACGCAGATTATCGCCCAGGTCGCCTCTTCCCAGTATGGCGGCCAGTCGATTTCGCTGACCCACCTGGCTTCGTTTGTCGAGGTGAGCCGTCAGAAGATTCGCGGCGAGGTTGCCCGCGAGCTCGAGGAGCTTGGCGTCTCTGCGTCTGCCGAGAAGGTCCGTGAGGTCGTTGAGGACCGTCTGCGTGACGAGATCCGTCGCGGCGTCCAGACGATTCAGTATCAGGTCGTGACCCTTATGACCACGAATGGCCAGGCGCCGTTCGTGACGGTCTTTATGTATCTTAACGAGGCCCGTACGCCTCAGGAGAAGCACGACCTTGCCATGATCGTGGAGGAGACGCTTCGCCAGCGCTACGAGGGCGTTAAGAACGAGGCCGGCGTGTGGATTACCCCGGCATTCCCCAAGCTTATCTACGTGCTCGAGGACGATAACGTTCACGAGAATTCCCCGTACTTCTACCTGACCCAGCTGGCTGCCAAGTGCACCGCCAAGCGCATGGTGCCCGACTACATCTCTGAGAAGAAGATGCGTGAGCTCAAGCTGTCTAAGGGTGAGACCGCCGGCAATGGCGATTGCTACACCTGCATGGGTTGCCGCAGCTTCCTGACGCCCGACCGTTCGGGCAACGGCTTTAACAATGTTGCCAACGCGCTGAACTATGACCCGACCAAACCTAAGTACTATGGCCGCTTTAACCAGGGTGTTGTGACCATCAACCTGCCCGATGTCGCACTGAGCTCGCATCAGGACATGGACAAGTTCTGGAAGATCTTCGACGAGCGCCTTGAGCTGTGCCATCGTGCCCTGCTGTGCCGTCATGAGCGCCTGATGGGCACGCTTTCGGATGCCGCACCGATTCTGTGGCAGTACGGCGCCCTGGCGCGCCTTAAGAAGGGCGAGACGATCGACAAACTGCTCGTGGGCGGCTATTCCACCATCAGCCTGGGGTATGCCGGTCTGTATGAGTGCGTCAAGTACATGACGGGCCACAGTCACACCGAGAAGGAAGGCACGCCGTTTGCCATGGCCGTCATGCAGCACATGAACGACAAATGCGCCGAGTGGAAGGCCGAAAGCGATATCGACTTCTCGCTGTACGGCACCCCGCTTGAGTCGACGACCTACAAGTTCGCCAAGTGCCTGCAGCGTCGTTTTGGCATTATTCCGGGTGTGACGGACAAGGGCTACATTACCAACAGCTACCACGTCCATGTGTCCGAGGAGATTGATGCTTTCGATAAGCTCAAGTTTGAGGGCATGTTCCAGCAGCTTTCGCCGGGCGGTGCCATCTCCTACGTCGAGGTTCCTAACATGCAGGACAACCTTAAGGCTGTCATTCGCGTGATGCAGTACATCTACGACAACATCATGTACGCCGAGCTCAACACCAAGAGCGATTACTGCCAGGTGTGCGGCTACGATGGCGAGATCAAGATTGTCGAGGATGACGGCAAGCTGGTGTGGGAGTGCCCCAATTGCGGCAACCGCGATCAGGAGAAGATGAATGTCGCCCGTCGTACGTGCGGCTACATCGGTACTCAATTCTGGAACCAGGGTCGAACCGAGGAGATCCGCGACCGCGTGCTGCATCTCTAATACCGCTCCGGGGCTGAGCCGAGAGGGCCGCTTGGGCATTTGCTCGCTATTTCGGACAGTCCTGCGCAAGACGAAGGCCACATTAAGTGGCCTTCTTTGCGTGCGGAACTCATATCGAGCAAAAGCCCAAGCGGCCCTCTCGGCTCAGCCAAGTTGATGTAGCTGAGATGCAGCACGCGGCCTGCTCACCCCTCGAAGTTCTTAGCGGAAATGAGTTGACTTGCAACAACGTTTTGCTTGCGATGGCGGTTGAGCTGCAACAAAGTTTTTATTAGACCTCGAACCCTATACTCGATGTTCGCTTCGTTCATTGAGTTACCTTTTGCATGAGGCCGGGACATATCGTCCCGCCCGCAGTTTCGCAGGCCGAAGGCCGAGAATGTTTGAGGACGGGACGATATGTCCCGGCCTCCCAGGAGAGTTACCTATGAACTACGCGAACATTAAGTATTTCGACATTGCTGATGGGGAAGGTGTTCGTACTTCTCTGTTTGTGAGTGGGTGCCGTCGTGGGTGCAAGAATTGCTTTAACTCCGTCGCGTGGGACTTTGCCGCGGGTGAACCGTTCGACCGTGCCGTCGAGGACAAGATTATCGAGAGTCTCGACCATCCCTTTATCGATGGTCTGACGATTCTGGGCGGGGAGCCCATGGAACCCGAGAACCAGGCAGGGCTCGTTGAGTTTGTCGAGCGTGTTCGTGCGACTTATCCCGTGGAGTCGGGGAAGACTATTTGGTGCTTTACCGGCGACGTGCTCGAGGAGCTTATGCCGGGCGGTCGTCACCATACCGAGGTGACGGACCGCATCCTTGCCTGCCTCGATATGCTGGTGGATGGTCCGTTCGTTCAGGATCTGTACGATATCTCATTGCGCTTTAGGGGCTCGAGCAATCAGCGCGTGATTGATATGAACGCCACGCGCGCTCGTGCTGAGCGTGAGGACGTTGCGCTTTGCGATGCTGTGGAGCTTTGGCGAGACGATCCGGTCTATTCGACCCATACTATGTAGCTTGTGGCCGATGCCGGAGGGCGTGGTACCATAGCGCGAACGCAAAATCGGAAGAGTGAGGCCTAGATGGTCGATCAGGAAAAAGTTGAGGCCGCCATAAAGCTGTTGCTTGAGGGCATAGGCGAGGACCCAACTCGTGAGGGCCTGCTGGAGACGCCGGCACGCGTCGCCCGTATGTATGGCGAGATTGCCGGCGGCATGGACCAGAGCGCTGAGGAGCACCTGTCCAAAACTTTTGCCGTCGCTTCGAACGATTTAGTTATCGAGCGCGACATCACGTTTTACTCGCTGTGCGAGCACCATCTGCTGCCGTTTTATGGCAAGGCTGCGATCGGCTATATCCCTAACGGCCGCGTGGCGGGTCTGTCTAAGCTTGCTCGCACGGTTGAGGTCTATGCCCGTCGTCTGCAGCTGCAGGAGCAGCTGTGTACACAGGTTGCCGATGCCCTCATGGAATATCTTGCCCCCCAAGGGGCAATCGTGCTGATGGAAGCCGAGCATATGTGCATGACCATGCGCGGCGTGCAAAAGCCCGGTACCAAGACCGTAACGCTTGCTCGTCGCGGTGTCTTTGAGACCGATCCGTCGCTCGAGGAGCGATTCTTTAGGATGCTGGGCCGCTAACCATGAGAGTCGTCAACGACTTTGCAACGAAGACCGATGAAGGAACGTCGCGTCGCGGCTTTATGGCTTCGGGCCTGACTCCCTTTGGTGCCATGCCTCGCATTGATTACATCTGTGCCAACGGACTGTTCCGGCAGCATCTGGGAAACATTGCGCAGTTGGAATCGGGGCGCATCTTTTGCCGCCACGGTATCGACCATCTGCTGGATGTCGCCCGTATTATGTGGATCAAGAATCTCGAGGAAGAGCTCAAATTTGACCGCGAGGTCATCTATGCCACGGCACTTCTTCACGATATCGGCAAAGATGAACAGTATGAATCGGGTATATCCCATGATGTTGCAAGCGAACGCGTCGCCGATGCGATTCTCGGCGGCATGCCCGAAGACGTGGCGTTTGAGCCGGCAGATGCCGCAGCCATTAAGACGGCCATTCTGGGCCATCGAAAGCTGCGCGTGAACAGCCAGCCGCTTGAGCGTCTGCTCTATGCAGCCGACAAAGCGTCGCGCGCCTGCTTTGCATGCCCTGCGCGCAATGCCTGCAACTGGAGCGATGATAAAAAGAACCTGTCGATTCGCGTGTAGTCGGTATGCGCGGTCGGGGTTCTGAACGAAGGAGACGATCGCGATGACTAACAAAAAGCTGCCCGAGAATGCAACCAAGACCGAGGGTGCCGAGCTTGCCCGTCGTGGCAGGGGCGAGATTTCCGCCGCAACGGCGGTGCCCCATGTGAGCTATGACGACCTGCGCCATGCCGACCGCATTACTATCGATGGTCTCGAGGTCTTTGCCAACCACGGCGTGTATCCCGAGGAAAACGCCCTGGGGCAGAAGTTTGTCGTGTCCTTGGTGCTCTATGCCGACCTGCGCGCGGCGGGGGAGCACGATAACCTGGATGCCTCTATTGATTACGGCTCGGTGTGCCACGATGTCGATGGCTATCTGCGCGAGCATACGTTTAAGCTCATCGAGGCTGCAGCCGAGGGTGTGGCCCAGATGCTGCTACGTCGTTATCCCTTGCTGCTTGGCGTGCGTGTTAAGCTCGATAAGCCTTGGGCGCCCGTCGGTCTTCCCCTGGCAAGCTGTGGCGTCGAGATTGAGCGCGTGCGCTAGCTGACGCTAAAGCTCGTTGGCGGGCGGTTTTTTGAGTCGCTGCGACAGAGCTCTATTGTTGGGGCAGTACGTGTCGAGCAGGGCGTGAAACCGCTGATTGTGGCTTGGCTCGAGCAAGTGGACGAGCTCGTGGGCGACAACCATGTCGAGGCATTCGACGGGGTAGCCGGCAAGTTCTCGTGCGATGCGAATGGCGCCGGATTTGGGCGTGCACGAGCCCCAACGCGTTTTCATGCTGCGTACGGAAACGCGGGAAACGGAGACGCCCATTGCGATTTCGTACGCGTGCAAAATATCGCGCAGCGCCGATGTGACCTCGGACGTATAGAGCTGGTCGATGTGGGCTTGGAGCTCGTCGGACGTTAGACCGTCGAGGATTGCGCGCCGCTGGGCTTGTGGGCCTTCGTCCGATTCATCGGTACCCATAAAACTTGCGAAGGTGGCCTGTTTGGGTCGCGGTGCGGGTGATGCAAAGTTGTGATCGAGCGCATCCTGTACCGTGATGGGCTTGCCCCATAGTGCAATGATGGACGAGGGACTGAGCGGCTCTCGCGTCGTCGCCTGACGTCGCTCACGCTGGGCAAGTCGGCTGATAATCCAAGCGCTGTTGCGCTTTACAAACGCTTCGATACGCTCACGGGTAGCGCCGAGCGGTGCGCTGGCGTGGACCTCACCGCTCGATGTAACGCGTAGGTTGAAGTTCTTGACGCGCTTTTTGGTAACGACGACGGGGATGGGCGTCCCATCCGGTCGGGGTACGGAAATCGTAAACTGCTGCGTCAAAAGCGGTCCTTTGGATTGGGGGCGGGCCGGCATGTCGACCGTTCGGCATGCCGGCCCGCTCAAGGGATGTGAAATTAATAACGCTCGAAGAAGGCAAGCGCGTTGTCGCTGCAGAGCTTTTGCATCACGGTCTTGCCAAAATGCTTGGAAAGCATGTTCTGGAACTCGGGCATCTTGCTGGCATCGGAGAGGAAAGCGGGCACCGTGGCACCGTCCCAGTCGCCGCCGAGCGCGATGACGTCCTCGCCGCCCAGGTCGAGCCAGTGCTCGATATGTGCCGCCAGCTGGTCGAAGGTGACGTCTGCGGCGGTCTTGTCGGTTGCGTCGTTGGAAAGGAACTCGCTGCAGTAGTTGAGGCCGACGATACCGCCCATGTCGCGAATGGTGCGGAACTGGTCGTCGGTGAGGTTGCGCTTGACGCCGCAAACCGCACGGGAGTTGGAGTGGCTGGCGACGAAGGGGCGCGTGGCGTGGGCGACAACCTCGTCAAAGCACTCATCGTTGAGGTGGGAGACATCGAGTATCATGCCGGCGTGCTCCATCTGCGTAAGTGCCTCGACGCCGGCGGCGGTGAGGCCGGCGTGGGTGTCGTGGCCGCTCGCGAGCGGTCCCTGTGCGTTCCAGCTGAGCGATGACATGAGTACGCCCAGGCTCTTGAGCACCTCGATCAGTGCGGGGTCCTCGGCAAAGAACGTGGCGTTTTCGATGGTGTGGATGCAAGCGACCTTGCCGTCCTTGAGCGCGGGGCGAATGTCTGCGGCGCTGCGCACGTTGACCATGCGGTCGTGGTTGAGCATGGCCTGGCCGCTCATATGTGCCATGATCTGCGCCTGGAAGCGCGCGGCGTGGGCGGTGGGAATCTCGTCGGGGACAAACGTGGCGAAGCACTGTGTCCACGGCGTGTTGCCGATCTTTGCGAGCGAGATGGCGCAGGCGTTGCCCTCGATGAGGTCGAAATCTTGCGGATGCGTTTCGTCGCCGGGGAAATAACCGTCGGTGCCGGCGGTAAAGCGCAGGTCGAGATCGAGCGTGGCCCAGCCGATTCGGTCGGCGGTGTCGCAGTGTAGGTCAAATACGGGATATGCCATGGTTCCTCCGGTTGCAGCGTTTCTTTGCAAACTGTCTTTGAATTGTATGACTAGGGTATAGTTAGCGCCATATGTTCACGGCGGCCCGCGTTATGCGCCGCCCTTATCACGGAGGTTACCATGTCCAACCAGGGCAAGAAGGTCAAGACTCATTATCGCGGCACGCTCGACGACGGCACGCAGTTCGATAGCTCCTACGATCGCGGCGAGCCGCTGGAGTTCACCTGTGGCGCCGGCCAGATGATCAAGGGCTTCGACGCCGCTGTTGTCGACATGCAGGTGGGCGAGAAGAAGACCGTGCACATTCCTGCTGCCGATGCCTACGGCGAGCACAATCCCGAGATGGTTCTGACCTTCCCGGCCGAGCAGGTTCCCAACATCGAGCAGATCGAGAAGGGCATGAAGCTCTTCCTATCCACGCCGAGCGGTATGCCCGTCCCCGCCGTCGTCATTGACGTGACGCCCGAGGCCGTGACGCTCGACGCCAACCACGAGCTGGCCGGCAAGGATCTCAACTTTGATATCGAGCTCGTCGAGGTCGAGGATTAAGAGTATGCCTGAACGCTTGGTTTCGACGACATGCTTGGGAAATCTCAACGATCCGTCCTATGAACTCCTGCTTCGCCGGAAGTTGGGTGGCGTCTTTGAAGTTGACGAGCTGCTACTCGATTGGGACCAGGCTGATGTATGCGCGTTTGTGGGCGTGACGGAGCTGGGGCGCACGGTCGATGTTCGGCTGGATACTGCCGACGGTGGTCGTCTTGCCGACGGCGACGTGCTCGCCATCGACCGTTCTGACATGGTGCCCGTGGCGGTTGTCGTGCGCCTGCACAGCGCCGAGGTTTATTTGGTCGAAGTTGACCGCATGGACCCGATTGCGCTCGCGCATGCGTGCTGGGAGATCGGCAATATGCACGCGCCGCTTTTCCGAGGCGATTCGGACGAGCATACCGTGCGCATGTATACGCCGGTGCAGCCTGTTTTGGGCCGCATGCTCCGAGGCGTCGAGGGTGTTCGGCTCTCGGTGGTTACCCGTGAACTCGATGCGGGCCGGCGCTTTGCGTCGAGTGCGGCGGATGCCGTTGTGAGTATGGCTCCAGACTTTACGATCGTAAAGAAGGCGCGCGGTTAACGTGCGTATGAGCAAGACGGCCTTTGAGAGGCAACTATTCAAAGTCCGTCTTGCTGTTGATGAGGTGCTTTGGGGGGAAAGCGTATGGGTCTTGAGGGAATCAAACTGATTGCATGCGATTTGGACGGCACGTTGCTGCATCCGGGGGAGCGCGAGCCGCGTTCCGAGGCCTTTGAGCTCATCGACGAGCTGCATCGTCGCGGCATTGTGTTTATGCCGGCGAGTGGCCGTCAATATGCGAGCTTGCGCTACCTGTTTGCCCCGGTGGCCGATGAGCTCGCCTATGTATGCGAAAACGGAGCTCTGGTGATGAGCGAGGGGCGTGCCGTTGTCAAGCGTTCCATGGAGCGCAGCCTTGCTATGGATATCGCGAATGCCGTGGTTGCGTATCCCCATGCCGACGTGACCCTTTCGTGTGAGGGGCACCTCTACACCATAAGCGGCAACGATGCGTTCGTCGACCATTTGCGCTATGAGGTCCACTGCGATGTGGCGGTTGTCGACCGTCCCGAGGACATCGACGAGGACGTCATTAAGATTGCCTTCCAGACGCCTGAGGTGGATCAGCCGGCGGCCCTGGATTATTTCGAGCGCCTCTTTAGCGACCGTGTCGACGTGATGACGTCGGGAACCGAATGGACGGACTTTATCGGTTTTGGTTCGGGCAAGGGCTCCGCGCTTGCCGATTACGGTCGTGCCCTGGGGATTTCGCCCGATGAGATGATGGCGTTTGGCGATAACGAAAACGACCGCGACATGCTCAACGTCGTAGGCCATCCTTATCTCATGGAGAGCTGCAATCCCTCTATGCGTGGCATCAACGACCGCGTCCGCTACGTGCGCACGGTCGAAGAAGAACTGCATCGCCTGCTCGCCGAGTAAATATTTGGGACATGCCTAGAAATGTGCTGTTTGCTGTAGCAGATGGGCAAGTAGATTTGCGGGCATGCCCCTAAGGCTACCGACAGTCGGGGCAGAGTCCTTCAAAGATGGTGTAGTGCGAGGTGACGTCCCATCCAATTAGCTCGGATACCTCGGTATCGAGCTCGGTATCGAAGGGGAGCGCTACATCGACGACGCGGCTGCACGAGGTACAGATGACATGCGCATGCGGTTCGGTGGTGCGATCGAAACGGCTCCCGCCCGGTGTCTTGATGGAGAGGATCTCGCCGGCATCGGCCAAGAGGTTGAGGTTGCGGTAGACCGTGCCGCGACTGATCTTGTCATCCTGTTCGCGCACGGCGTTGTAGATTTCATCGGCGGTGGGATGGTTATAGCTTTGGCGCACGGCGTCAAGAACCAGCTTTCGCTGCCTGGTATTCCTTCTTTGCACCGCCATGCGCCTCGCCTCTTTTCTATCAACGGTCGTAGGTAAATGATACCGTATTTAGCACACAATACTAATAATGAGGACTAAAACCATCCTCGTTGGCAAGCGGGGTGCGAGTCTGGGCGTCTACAAGGCGAAAACGTGTCCCCATGCGCTCGTAGGAGGCATGAAGCACCTCGAGCTGAGACACGATGTTTGCCGGCGTGCCCTGTAGCTCCATCTCAACCGAGCCGTCTTCCATGTTACGCACCCAGCCGGTGAGTGCGCGTGCCTGCGCGAGGCTGGTGTTGGTAAAGCGGAAACCGACGCCCTGGACCTGCCCCTCCCACCGCAGGAAATAGCGCTGCGGGGCGTCCTGAGTGACCTCGTCGCTTGCGAGCACGGTGAGCCTACGGCGCAGCTCGAGCTCGACGCCAGAAGGCTTTTGGGGTTCGCGGCTGCCGACGGCGACGCCCGAGAAAAGCTTGTCGAAAAAACCCATCGCTATGCCTGCTTGTTAGAGTCGGCGGGGAAGGCGATACCCGCCTGCTGGCGCACGGCATCCATGATACGCAGCGACACGAGCGTGACATCGCGGTAGTGTCCGAGTTCGTGGCGTCCTGCCGGCGTTTCCCAAATCTCATCTTTAACGTGATGAACGCCGTCGATGGCGGTGATAAAGTCCGCGAGCTCGTATTCCATGGTGTTGCTTGACTTGGGAAGGTCGAGCGCGCGTCCGTTGTTGCCTTGCTCGCGCGGCGCCTCGGTCGCCGATCCGCGCACGACGTCACCGCGATAGTCGATGCGTACGTTGCGGGGCGTCGACAGGTGGTCAATCTGGATGGTGCCGCGCTCGCCTTCGATTTGCGAGGGCAGCAGATCGTTGGTGATCTTTGAATGCGCAAGTTCGACAGAGATGCGGCCTCCGCCATAGTTGGCGAGAATGGAGCCGCAGCCGTCGATGGGGCCATGGGTGAGCTCTTGCGTTGAGGGGTCGAGCAGCGTGGTCATGCTGGTGAGACCGGAGGGCATGCCGAAGATCTCGACCATGGGCTCGACGGTATAGACGCCGATGTCCATGAGGGAGCCCGAGGCCATGTGGCAGTCGAAGATATTGGTGGCGCGCCCCGCGAGAACCTCGTTGTAGCGTGAAGAGTACTTGCCAAAGCGCAGTGAGGCGCGACGAATGGGCGCAATCTCGCCCAGGGCGTCCTCGATGGCGTGGAAAGCGGGGTCATGGAGCGGGCGCATGGCCTCGAGGGCTACGACGCCCGCCGCCTCGGCTGCGCGAAAGACCTCGAACGCTTGTGCCTCGGTGGCACAAAAAGGCTTTTCGACGATAACGTGCTTGCCGCCGGCGATACAGGCGAGCGCCTGCTCGTAGTGGAGCGCATTGGGGCTGCCGATGTAGACGGCGTCGACGTCGTCGGCGGACGCAAGCTCGTCAAGTGCGGTGAAGTTACGCTCGCCGCCATACTTAGCAGTGAAGGCGGCGCCGCGATCTGCATCGCGCGAGAGCGTGCCCACAAACGCAGCTTGGTCGTTGGCGTTGACGACCTGGATAAAGTCGTCGGTAATCATGGATGTGCCGATGGTCGCTATACGCAGCATGTATCCCCCTCGTGCCGTTCGGTTTACAGGATGAGTGTAGCGCGAGGGGGCAGGAAATGGCGTGCGAAAACGCCGTTACAGGTCGCTCTCGTTAAAGCCGGTGTCGATATCGAGGTTGCTGCCGTCGGCCGCCGTGGTGGCAAGCTCGTCACAGCGCTCGTTGAGCTCATGGCCGGCGTGGCCCTTAACCCAGATGAACTCAACTTTGTGCTTGCTCTTTGCGGTGAGCAGGCGCTCCCACAGATCGCGGTTCTTGACAGGCTGCTTGTTGGCGGTCTTCCAGCCGCGTTTTTTCCATCCGTCAATCCAGTGCTTGTTAAAGGCGTTGACGACGTACTGCGAATCGGAATGGACTTCGACGTCGCAGGGGCGGTTGAGCGCCTCGAGTGCCACGATGACCGCCATGAGCTCCATGCGGTTGTTGGTGGTCTTGGCGTAGCCGCGCGAAAGCTCGGAGGTGAAGGTCTTGCCGGCGGGGTTGGTGTATTTGAGCACGGCGCCGTAGCCGCCGCGTCCCGGATTTGATCGGGCCGAGCCGTCGGTATAGATGATGACCTTCACATGGTTCCTTTCGTTGAGTACGTTTCGTGCGAGTGACCATTGTAGCGCCATGCCCGCCGGGTGCTAGCAATCTACGATTTCTACCCCGTCTTCCGACAGTTAGCTGGCATGGATGATGCAGTTGAGCTCGTCGAGGTATTGCTGCAAGAGGGGAGAGGGCTTGCGCTCGTCGTGCATGATATAGCCTACGCGCATCGTTGGGGCGTCTGCTAACGGGATCGATGCCATACCCCACTGCATTTCATTGGAGAGGACGCCGGTCGACAGGGTGTAACCGTTCGACGTGATAAGTAAGTTAGTAAGTGTTCCGCGGTCCGAGATTCGTATGTTGCGGTCGCAAGGGATATAGCTAAAAGGTTCCTCGGCGTAATAGAAGGAGTTTGAGGTTCCCTGCTCGAAGCTGTAGCGCGTATAGGGCGTGAGGTCGGCAAGGGACAGCTGAGGGCGGCGTGCGAGCGGGTGGCGCTCGCTGACGAAGACGTGGACCGTCGCGTCGAATAGGGGATGGAAGCTCGCTCGGGCATCGGCGAAGGCCTTCTGCAATACACGGGTATTAAAGTCGTCCAGATAGAGGATGCCGATATCGCTGCGAAACGCACGGACGTCATCGACGATCTGCGCTGTGGTGGTCTCGCGCATGATGAACTCGAACTTGCTGTCGCGGCAGCGCTCGACTACGTTGACAAAGGCCTCGACCGAAAACGCGTAGTGTTGGGCCGAGATGGCAAGGCGGGCCTGAGGTGTACCGCCGTCCTCGTAGCGGGCCTCGAGCATGTCGGCCTGCTCTACGACCTGGCGCGCATAGCCCAAAAGCTCGGTGCCGTCGTTGGTGAGCGTGACGCCGCGGCTGGAGCGCGTAAAGATCTCCAGATGGAGCTCCTGCTCCAGGCTTTTGACGGCATTGGAGATATTGGACTGTGCCGTATAGAGGCGCTGAGCTGCGGCGTTGATCGAACCGGATTCTGCCACGGCGATCAGAAAACGAAGCTGCTGGAGGGTCATCGGCGCCTGTCCTTTCGATAGCTATCTAAAAAACCGATAACAGGTTAGCGCTTTTAAGTGATTGACCCGGGGAGACGATGCTCGTACTATTCAAAACACACAAAGGCGGTAGGTAATTAAGCCGACCACGGAACCGGGATGTCAAAAGGAGGACCGCATATGAATTGCTTACCAAGACGAATGCCGGGCTCCTGTTTGCGCCCGTCGGCGTGATCAGGAGACAGCGACTTACTTCTCTTATTCTTATTACTTTTGTTCAATCAAGGAGATCATCATGAGCCAGTTCATCAACAACCCCGAGCACACCTTTGGTTTCGACACCCTGCAACTTCACGTTGGTCAGGAGAGCGCCGATCCCGCATCTGACTCCCGCGCCGTGCCTATCTACCAGACCACGAGCTATGTGTTCCGCAACTCCCAGCACGCTGCCGACCGCTTTGGCCTTGCCGACGCCGGTAACATCTACGGTCGTCTGACCAACTCCACCCAGGGCGTCTTCGAGGACCGTATCGCCGCACTCGAGGGTGGCGTGGCAGGTCTTGCCGTCGCCTCCGGTGCTGCTGCCATCACCTATACCCTGCAGGCGCTCGCTCAGGCCGGCGACCATGTGGTGGCCCAGAAGACCATCTACGGTGGCTCCTACAACCTGCTGGAGCATACGCTCTCCCAGTTTGGCGTCGAGACCACGTTTGTCGACGCCCACAACCTGGACGAGGTCGAGGGTGCCATCAAGGACAACACCACGGTTATCTACCTCGAGACGCTCGGTAACCCCAACTCCGATATTCCCAACATCGACGCTATCTCCGAGGTTGCCAAGAAGCATGGTCTTCCGGTCGTCGTCGATAACACCTTCGGCACCCCGTATCTGTTCCGTCCGCTGGAGCACGGCGCCAACATCGTCGTTCACTCCGCAACTAAGTTCATTGGCGGCCACGGTACCTCGCTGGGCGGTGTGATCGTCGACGGCGGTAACTTCGATTGGAAGGCGAGCGGAAAGTACGCCCAGATCGCTGAGCCCAACCCCTCCTACCACGGTGTTTCGTTTGCCGAGGCTGCCGGTCCCGCCGCCTTCGCAACCTATGTCCGCGCTATCCTGCTGCGTGACGAGGGCGCCTGCATCAGTCCGTTCAACGCTTGGGTCCTGCTCCAGGGCACCGAGACCCTGTCGCTGCGCGTCGACCGCCATGTCGAGAACACCAAGAAGGTCGTTGAGTTCCTTGCCGGCGACAGCCACGTTGCCAAGGTGAACCACCCGAGCTTGCCCGAGCACCCCGACCATGAGCTTTACAGGCAGTATTTCCCCAACGGCGGTGCCTCGATCTTTACCTTTGAGATCAAGGGTGGCCAGGAGGCAGCTTGGAAGTTCATCGATCATCTGCAGGTGTTCTCGCTGCTCGCCAACGTGGCCGACGTCAAGTCGCTCGTCGTGCACCCGGCTACGACTACGCACTCCCAGCTCTCTGCCGAGGAGCTCGCAGAGCAGAACATTACGCCCTCCACGATCCGTCTTTCCATCGGTACCGAGAACGCCGAGGACATCATTTGGGATCTGAAGCAGGCCTTCGCCGCGCTGGACGAGTAAGGCGACTTGTGCAAGGACCCCTTGCGACTCGATAGGTATAACTGCATAAAATGCCTGTTCAAGGCGCCTGTGCGAACAATGTTTGCGCAGGCGCCTTTTTTGCATAGGCAGGGCGCTATTACAGGGTTTTTGGCATGCTTTATGCAATCGAGATGTGGAAAACTCCTGTTGAGAGGATGTGAGTTTTACGCAAATGACGTGCACCTTTTGAGAAAAACCGCAGGTCGCGATTTGCTCGGGGTACTATGCAGCGCGATCGAATCACACGCAGCTCAAACGCAGCAAAAACGCACTACGGAGGTTTCCAGCTACATGAGGATCGATTCACGAAAACCGAAAGCCGCTGCCCTTTCCGCCGCTCTGACTGTGGCACTTTTGGCGGGCGCCGGCGCAACCGATGCCCACGCGGCAACACTGTCCGACACGGTCGGATCCACGCCGTCCGAGGCGACGCTGATGCAGCCCGTCGACTATCGCGGCGACGGCTTTGGCTCCATGCAAGAGTGGAACGCCTCTATGGGGGCCAAGCGCGATTCCCTAGAGGTTCGCGCCCAGATCATCATGAACATGTACGGTGACTATGCCACCGACGACGAGCGCGCTGTACTGCAGGGTTGCATCGACGGTGCGGGCAGTCTTTTGACGATGGAGGAGGTCGACGCGAAGTCGGCCGAGCTCGACGAGCTTCGCTCCACGCTCGAGGATGCTAAGCGCGAGGCGCTCGAGGCTGCCGCAGCCGAAGCCGAGGCCGCTGAGGCCGTTCAGGCTTCGTATTACAACGCCGGCTCCGGTTCGTCTTACGCGTCTGCTGCGTATTACGCGAACGGCTCGGGCCTGACGCGCTCGAGCGGCGTCAATAACTATAATGGCCGCCGCGAGACTTATTACAGCAGCAACGTGTTGTATCACCACCGCACGGGCGAGTGGACTCAGGATTCCGAGGGCTTTTGGCGCGATTCCGATGGCTACTACGTCGTGGCCGCGGGCGATAAGGCTCAGGGCTCCACGTTTACCGGTTCCAAGGGCGAGTGCAAGGTCTATGACTCCGGCTGCGCAGCCGGAACCACCGACTACTATACCGGTTGGTAATCTGCCATAAGCCAATAGGACATGACGGGCGGGCGTCTTTACCGAGCCTTTTGGCAACGTAAGGACACCCGTTTTTTGTGCGTGCTTGAGCTAACAGAGCGCTTACCGTGGCAGTACGCCGCGCATATGGGCGCGGGGCACACTGGTTCATGAGAAATAAGGTCTTTCTCGTGGAGGAAGTGGTCTTGTGAACGCTCGAGATATTGCCGCTGCCGCCGTCGCATTGGTGCTTGGCTGCCTTGGTCCTACGGCCGCGCTCGTTGCGGGCATGCAGGGGTCATGCGGGGTTGCTCCAATTGTGGTTGGCGCGCTGATCGCAGCCGCACTGCTGGGAAGCGCGGGCGTGGTTCTTTGCCACGATGACGAGGACGTGGTGCCGGAGCCGCAACGCTAACTGTCGTGAGATTGGCTGCCGGTCATAGACGAAGATAAAAGCCGCCGTAAGGGAAAGGTTCCCTTGCGGCGGCTTTGCTGTTAAGGCTGTTGAATGCGGCGCGTTGGCGCTACCAGCTTTTCTCGATATCGCGGATGCGCTGATAGAGCCACTCGTTTTGCGGTGCCTGGATATCGTGTTTGGCTGCGAGACGGCAGATGGTGCCCGCGAACTCATCAACCTCGGTTTTGCGCCTTGCGACGCGGTCTTGAGCCATCGAGGGCATGCCGGCGGGGTCGATTCCCTCGATGAGATGCACCATCTGCGTCAGGTCTGCTTCCGTCAGCTCAATGCCCTCGGCATTGGCGACCGCAAGCGTCTCTCGCATGGCGGAAACAAAGCAGCGACGCTGCTCGGAGCCCGGCTCCGTGGCGCTTCCGTAGGTCCCGCCGTAGGCCATACAGGTCTGGTTGATGCCGTCGTTGAGCATGAGTTTGGCCCACATGCGGTGCGCAATGTCGTGCTCGACGGTATGGGCGATGCCGCAGCGCGTGTAGAGCTCGTCGATTGCGGTGATGGTTGCGGGATCCGTACCGGCCACCGCGCCAAAGCGGATTTCTCCAGTGTTGGTAAAGGTGAGCGCGCCGTTGAGGAACACGGCGTCCATGCCCTGGCAGATACCCAGGACGGTGTGCTCCCAGCCAAAGCGCTCGGCAATCTTCTGCTCGCTCGTAATGCCGTTGCACAGCGAGGCGATGAGCGTGTTAGGACCCACGACGTGCTCCATAGTCTTGAGTGCTTGGTCGAGACCGGTGGTCTTGACCGTCAGGATGACCAGATCGGCGGGCGTTGCCTCGCTGGCGCGGACGGACGTGAGATCGCAGGGCTTGCCGTTGACGGTGAGCGCGTCGTTCGCATGGCGCTCAAAACGGGCGTCGTCCATGACGTATTCGACGGCATCGTTGCCGAGTGCCTGGGCGATCATGCTGCCGTAGAGTAGCCCGACGCCGCCCTTGCCGATAAAGGCGACTTTGTTGATCTGCATATGAATCATCTCCCCATATAAAAGTCGCCCGCGTGGGGGCGCCTGATGGATTGTATGCCGCCGGCGCACCTTGTGCATGCAGGGTGGCGATTTTTAAATGAATGGACGCGCGGAGCTTACGCTACGGGGCAGACCGCAAAAACGCGCGCGGGGTATCCGACGCCATCGCGGACCTTGGGGAAGGTGCAGAAGATGACAGCGCCTGTGGCGGGAAGCTCGTCCAGATGGTCCATGACCTCGATCTGGTAACGGTCGACCGAGAGGATGTATTGTTCGCCGGGATAGGGGTAGGCATCCTCGCGTGTGGTCACGGATGCGGGGTCGGTGTCTGCCGGCTCGTGGCCGATAGCGCCGATGTTGCGTTCTTCTACAAGCCATTTGATGGCGTCGAGGTCCCAGCCGGGGTAGTGGGGCTGGCCGTCCTCGTCCTTGTTTTCGAGGTCGGCGAGTTTGGACCAATCGGAGCGGAAGGCAACGAAAGCGTCCTCGGGAATACGACCGTGCTCGTCCTCCCAGGCTTTGAGGTCCTCGATGGTCAGGATAAAGTCGGGATTTGCGGCGCACTCCTCGTGCTTGTCGATCACGCAGAGCGGATGCATAAATTCGATGGGTTCAATCTCTCCAAGGGAACGGCCGTCAACATGGAAGTGGCGTGGTGCGTCGACGTGGGTGCCGTACTGCGAAGCAACCGAATACTGGAAGCAGCGCATGGGCGCGAGCATGTCCTCGGGCGTGCCGGGCAGGTAGTCGAAGAGCTTGGTGGGCTCAAAAGGCTTAAAGCCAAACCAGTGCGGGGTTTCGCACGAGAGCGTGTGGGTGAGGTCGACCCAGCGATAATTGGTGCTTTTGAGCTGGGATGCGAGGTTCCAAAGGTCGAGCGCGGGCATGGGTGACTCCTTTCATCGGCTTTTTTGCTGATGTTAAAGCGGTGCCGTGACAGCTCGATTTCTGCTGCGTTACGATACGTTCTCGATTGCGATTCCGGTGTGTTTCGATGACGTGACAGGTTTGTTTCGCCTTGTCAGGGCTTCGATGGGAGGGGAGGGGCCGTGCAATATCGCGTTGACCCCAAAAGCGGCAACCGTATCTCGGCGTTGGGGCTGGGCTGCATGAGGTTTCCCGGTGCGCCGGGACGCCCGGATGCGAAGACAGCCGATGCCATCATTTCCCGTGCGGTGGAGCAGGGGATTAATTATCTGGACACCGCGTATCTCTATCCCGGTAACGAGGCGTGCGTGGGTGCCTCACTTGAGCGCTTGGGGCTGCGTGACCGGGTGTTGCTGGCGACTAAGCTGCCGCATGCTTCGTGCAAGTGCGCGGAGGATTTCGACCGGTTCTTCGACGAGCAACTGCGCCGCCTGCGGACCGACCATATCGACTATTACCTCATGCACAACATAACCTCGCCCGCTCAGTGGGAACGCGTGGTGGCGTTGGGCATCGAGGGCTGGATCGCGCGTCAAAAGGCGGCGGGGCGCATTCGCCAGATTGGTTTTTCGTATCACGGCAGCGCGGCGGATTTCCTGACGATGCTTGACGCATATGTCTGGGATTTTTGCCAGATACAGTACAACTATGCCGGCGAGCGTTACCAAGCGGGAACGGCAGGACTCATGGCGGCTGCGGAGTGCGGACTCGCGGTGTTTGTGATGGAGCCGCTTTTGGGCGGGCGTCTAGCAGGCAAGCTGCCGCCGCGGGCCCGCGCTGTGCTCGATGACGCCTGTGACCCGCATTTGCACACCCCTGCCGCCTGGGGGCTTTCGTGGGTGTGGAATCATCCTCAGGTGACGATGCTGCTATCGGGTATGACCGATACCGCGCAGGTGGATGAGAACGCGGCGTTGGCCGATCGGGCCCTGCCGGATTCGATGACAGCTACTCAGCTCGATGCCATCGCGCGCGTGCTGACGGAGTTTGAAAAATCGAATCGCGTGCCCTGCACGGGATGCGGCTATTGCATGCCGTGTCCTAAAGGCATCAATATCCCTGGATGTTTTGCCGCCTACAACGCAAGCTATGCGCACAGCTGGTTTACGGGTCTATCGCAGTACTTTACGGCGAGCGCGGTGCGCACAAGCGAGCCCAAGTTGGTGAGCAATTGCGTCAAATGCGGCAAATGCGCGCGGCACTGCCCGCAGCACATCGATATCCCCGGGCGTTTGGACGACGTACGCCGCCGTTTTCAGCCTGGCCCCGTGACGGCGGTGCTTAAGGCCTTCGGCAAAACGCGCTCCTCGTGACCCTTTTATAACGTGCGGTGGAATAGTTCCTACTTGCGGCAGAAGGGGGTGCGGACGATTTCTTGGACCGCGCCTAGGCGTATCCAAGCTTCCTGCG
>USSM01000012.1 GCA_900557455.1 uncultured Collinsella sp.
TTTGTTCAGTCCAAGTTTCGGGGCGCAGTTCACTGTCCCCTTTGTGGTGGTTTTTATGTTGATGAGTTAACAAATAGGGCGCGCAGTGCTGGCGGCCGCTGGGTACGGTTAAGATGTTTACCCGTTAGCATTATGCAAGCGAAAGGCGGGCGTCTCCCATGCAGCAGAGCGACGAGACACGTTTCGAGGACTTTGTCGGACTGATCAGCGGACTCTACAAGGAGATCCAGCGCATTAAGACATCTGAGGGCGCAAGGCTGGGCCTTAAGGGCTCCGACATCATGTGCCTGTACTATCTTGAGCGCAGCAAGGACGGCCTGACTGGTGCCGACCTCGCCCGCATGGCTGGCGTGACCCGCGCTGCCGTCTCGCGCACGCTGGCGCATCTGGAGGAGGGCGGCTACGTCGAAGTCGACGATTCGGGCGATGCCGCCGTTAAGTATCGCGCCCCGGTTCGCCTGACCACGTTGGGCGGCGAGAGCATGAACGAGGCCGATTGCATTATTCGTGAAGTGCTCGACACCACCGGCAAGGCCATGGGCGTGGAGCAGCGTGAGCAGATGTATGCGTCGCTGCGTACGATTCTCAACACCTTGCGCGAGCTGTAGGGCCGCCTGGGCATTTGCTTCCCATTATCAACTGCATCGTCCCGTTTAAGCGCGTATACCGTGCCGGGGCATTGCTGTCAAAATTCCCTGCGCTGGACCTGCGCAAGAAAGGATTCGCTATGTCCGTCCGCATTATTACCGATTCCGCAAGCGATATGTCGCCGGCCGAGCACCCGGCACTGGACGTTTTGCCGCTGTCCGTCTCCTTTGGCACCGATGTGTTCATGGATGGCGTCGACATCGATCACCAGCGCTTTTACGAGATGCTCGTGGAGCGCGATGAGCTGCCCAAGACCGGCCAGGTCAACCCGTACGCGTTCTCGCAGGCTATCGCCGAGATTCGCGAAGCCGGCGATGAGGCTGTGATTATTACCGTGGGCGCTAAGCTGTCGGGCACCAATCAGAGCGCCCGTACCGCACTAGCCGAGGCGCCGGGCGGCGATGTGTACGTGGTTGATAGCAACAACGTCACCTTGGGTGAACGCATTCTGGTCGAGTATGCGCTGCGCTTGGTGGACGAGGGCCGTAGCGCGGCCCAGATCGCGGCGGCGGTCGAGGCCGTGCGCGACCGCGTGGTGGTTATCGGCCTGCTCGAGACGCTGGAGTACCTGGTGCGCGGCGGTCGCCTGTCTGCTGCTGCCGGCGCCGTGGGTACGCTGCTCAACGTAAAGCCCGTGGTAGCTGCCGAGGACGGTCTGATTGTGCAGCTGGGAAAGGCGCGCGGTTCCAAGAACGGCCGCAACCTGCTGAACCAAAAGGTCGAAAAGGCGGGCGGCATCGACTTTTCCATGCCGCTGGCGCTCGGCTATACGGGCCTTTCGGATGCGGTGCTCAAGAAGTATATCGAGGACAGCGCGGCACTGTGGGCTGGCCACACCGAGGGCGAGCTGCCCGTTCACACCATCGGTGCCACCATCGGTACCCACGTAGGCCCCGGTGCCGTAGCCGTAGCCTTCTTCCAGCCCGCCAACTAACCAACCTGCCAACAAATGATCCCTTGGGGACGGAGGAAAACGGATCATTCGCGGCCTCCGTGCGATCGATGATCCGTTTTCCTCCGTCCCCAAGGGATCATTTGTTTATGCTGTTAATGCGGAGAAGGGAGCGAGCGATGGCGTCTGAGGGCTTTTTTGAGCAGGTGTATGAGGTGGTCGAGCAGATCCCCGAGGGGATGGTCGCCACGTACGGTCAGGTGGCGCTGCTCGCCGGTCGCGCGCGAAGTGCACGCTATGTGGGGTATGCGCTGCATAGCAACCCACGCCCTGGTCAAATTCCCTGTCATCGCGTGGTGTTTGCCGACGGCCGTATCTGTGAGGGCTTTGCCTTTGGCGGTCCCGATGCTCAGCGCGAGCTCTTAATGGGGGAGGGCGTGGCGTTTACCGATTCCATGCACGTCGACTTGGCCGCCTGTCGCTGGCCAGCTGGACTCTAACAGTTCTGCCGTGGCCAAAACCACCACGAAGGTGCCTGTCCCCTTTGTGATGGTTTTCCGTTGTAGGTTTACCGGGGCTAACTTATGGAGAAGGTGTGGCGGCGCATATAGAGGCTACAAAGTAAGCCACGGCGAACTATATTATATTCAGCAACGGAGCAGGCATTAGGCGATGAAAAAGCCTGCCCTGTTGAGTTTGATTCGCATTCCTCCCCTCTGTGCGATTCAACGGTGTACTTCGGGAACGGGCCCGCTGGCAACTGACTGCCGGCGGGCCCGTTCCTGTTTATCGGGGGAGTGCGGTGGCCGGAGCCGAACCGGTCGGGCAACAAAAAAGGCGGACGCCGTAGCGTCCGCCCTAAAGCAATCAAAAGCTCAAGCCAGCAGATCGGTCTAGTACACCATGCCCATGGCGTCCCGAACCTCGGCCAGGGTCTGCTCGGCGATCTCGTTGGCGCGACGGTTGCCCTCGTGCAACACGTCCTTCACATAGTCCAGATCGTTCTCGTAGCGCTGGCGACGCTCGCGGATCGGCGCGAAGTACTCGTTGACGGCCTCGGTCACGTACTTCTTGAGCTGGCCGGAGCCGCTCATGCCAATCTCCTCGGCAATCTCGACCTCGGAACGGCCGGTGCAGATGGCGGCCGTCGAAAGCAGGCCGGACACGCCGGGACGGTTCTCGGGATCGAACGTGATCATGCGCTCGGAATCGGTCTGGCTCTTCTTGATGCGCTTGGCCGTCTCCTCGGCGGTCATCGAGATGTTGATGGCGTTGCCGTAGCTCTTGCTCATCTTGCGACCGTCCAGGCCGGGCAGCAGCGGGGTCTCGGACAGCAGCGCGTCGACCTCGGGGAATACCTTGCCGTAGCGGTTATTAAAGCGGCGGGCGATGGTGCGGGTGAGCTCGATGTGCGGCAACTGGTCGCGACCGACGGGCACCACATTGCCCTTGCAGAACAGGATGTCGCAGGCCTGGTGCACCGGATAGGTGAGCAGAAGACCGGTGAGCTCGTGGCCCGAGGCCTCCATCTCGGCCTTAACCGTGGGGTTGCGCGCCAGCTCGGCCTCGGAGACCAGCGACAGGAACGGCAGCATGAGCTGGTTGGCGGCGGGCACGGCGGAGTGCGCGTAGATCATGGTCTTGTCGGGGTCGATGCCGCAGGCAAGGTAGTCCATGACCATGTTGTACACGTTGTCCTGGATGTGCTCGGTGGTGTCGCGGTCGGTGATGACCTGGTAGTCGGCGATGAGTACGTTGGTCTTGGCGCCCATGTTCTGCAGCTCCACGCGGCCCTTGAGGGTGCCAAAGTAGTGGCCCAGGTGCAGACGGCCGGTGGGGCGGTCGCCGGTAAGCATGGTGAACTTCTCGGGCGTCTTGGCCAGGCCCTCGCGAATGGCGTTGCTCTTTTGCAGCGCGACTTCGTAGCTGTTCTCGTTTGGCATGATTGCTCCTAACGTATGTTCATGGGTCAAGATGATAGCGCGTTTATTTGAGGGTCGGGGCGTAAGTAGGCGAGGGGCGGGGGAGAGGCGGCTAGCGCGATGGGTGTCGGCTGCGCTTGGCCAGCGGCACCTGGGCGCATCCTCGGCAGCTTACCCTAGAGCTTGTGGTGGCGCTCTTCTTTACGCTCCTCGGCTGCCTGCTCTTCCTGCTTAAAGGCGGGGTCATCGGGGGTTACCAGCTCGTCTTCGTGCGTGCGCTTGTTGTAATGGTGGCGCAGCACGGGCTCAAACAGGTGCAGGCGCTTGGCGAAGGCCGCCGAGCCAATGACGAGCACGGTAAAGATGAGCACGCGCATGGGGACCTCGACCTGATTGATGGCGGCGGCGCCGGCCGAAAGCAGTATGCACCAGGCGTAGATGAGCAGTACGGTCTGTTTTTGGTTGTAGCCCTCTTGTATGAGGCGGTGGTGGATGTGGCCCTTGTCGGCCTGTCCAATGCTAATGTGGGCGCGCTTGCGGCGAACGATGGCACTAAACGTATCGATGATGGGCACGCCGGCCACGATGAGCGGGATGATGAGCGAGGTGAGCGCGGCGGTGCGGCTCACGTTGAGCAGCGAGATGGAACCCAGCGCAAAGCCCAGAAGTAGCGACCCCGAGTCGCCCAAGAAGATACTCGCGGGGTTGAAGTTATAGCGCAAGAAGGCGAGGCACGAGCCAAAGAGCGCGATGGAGAGCGCGGCGGCGTCGATACGGCCCGAGAGCACGGCGACCGAAAACATGGTGAACGACGCGATGCCGCAGATGCCCGTGGCCAGGCCGTCGAGGCCGTCGATAAGGTTGATGATGTTGGTGAACGCCACCAGGTAGATCACGGTAATGGGGTAGGCGAGCCAGCCGAGCATAATCTCGCCGGGGGTAAACGGGTTGACGATGACGCCGATTTTTAGGCCGCCTACGCAGGCGATGAGCGCGGCGAGGACCTGGCCGGCGAGCTTTTGCTTGGGCTTGAGCTGGAAGACGTCGTCAATCGCGCCGGTCGCAAAGATAACGGTAAAAGAAAGCGCAAGGATGGGGTAACTGATATGCAGACGGGGGTGGGGCACCAAAACGGGCGGCCAGCCCAGGTACCAGGTGCCTAGGATCTGAACAATGCAGGCGACGACGAGGCCCAAAAAGACCGCCGTGCCACCCATGCGCGGGATGGGTTTAGTGTTGATGCGGCGCTTGGAAGGATAGTCGACGGCGTCGAGCTTGATTGCCAGGCGCTTGACCAGGGGCACCGCAAGGAAGGTCGTGATAAAAGCCACGACCGCCACGCAAAGGTACGGTATGAAGCTCGTGGAGGAAGCCATGAATCGATAAACCGCCAAGCGTCGAAGGAAAAGGTCAAATGATGCCACGCCGCAAAGGGTATAGCTGACCCATGATACTCGACCAGGGAGGGTGTGAGGAATTGCACGGGGCGATAATCACGTGCTTACCAGATATTCGAGTGATGGTGGGGTTCTGCCTGGTGCCTTTTGGGGATCCTGGCGGGATTTGCAATGGCGATTTTCGGCAAAAGAAAACCACCCCCCACGTTACGAAAATGAACCCACCTAAAACAGGTGGGTGCCCTCATCGACTGTTCCAGCGTCCTTAACAACGAAGGATACCTGTACTAGGTACGACTGTGTGGGCTCCCTAAATAAACGCGACGGTTCACCCAGTTGCTCCGCGGGGGGCGGAATACCTACATCATAAAGCGGCACTTTGTGGATTCTAGTCTTGACATTACAAAAATCGTGTCGGACGATTACGGCGCCTTGGGCTCGAGCCGTCTGTGCGGTTGGTCCTTTTGCGTTTGAGCTGCTGAATCGTTGTTTTGGAGCATGTCTTTATGCCGACGTCGTTGACCGAACTTTTTTCGCCCGCCTGCCATTTGTGTCCGCGCCGTTGCGGTGCGGCGCGCGATGAGGGCGCGCGCGGCGTATGCGGTGCCGACGACACGCTCAAGGTGGCCCGTGCCGCGCTTCATATGTGGGAGGAGCCACCTATCTCGGGCGAAGCCGGTTCGGGCACGATTTTCTTTAGCGGCTGCTCGCTCAAATGCGTCTATTGCCAGAACCACGAGATCTCGACGGGCAATTTTGGGCTTGAGATTTCGCCCGAGCGCCTGGTCGAGATTATGCTGGAACTGCAGGACCAGGGTGCGAACAATATTAACCTGGTGACGGCGACGCACTACGCGCATCTGCTGCCGGCTGCGATTGCCGCGGCACGGGCGCGCGGGCTGGTCATCCCAATCGTCTACAACACGAGCGGTTATGAGCGCGCGAGTGCCGTTGCGGCGCTCGGGGATCTGGTTGACGTGTGGCTCACCGACTTTAAATATGCCGATGCGGCGCTTGCGCAGTCGCTCTCTCATATAAAGGACTACCCACGTGTGGCTGTGTCAGGCCTGGCTCAGATGGCGCGCGAGATCGAGCGCCGCGGGGGAGAGCTGGTGGACGAGGACGGGCTCATGAAGCGCGGCATCATCGTGCGCCACCTGGTGCTTCCGGGGCATGCGGACGATTCGTGTCGCGTACTGGACCTGGTGTGGCAGACGGTGGGCGACGTGCCGATCTCGGTCATGAACCAATACACGCCCAATGCCCTCATGCGCGAACAAGGCGGCGATCTGGCGCGCGCCGTGACGCGCGAGGAGTACGAGCGGGTGCTCGACCATGCTGACGACCTGGGCTTTACGACGATGTTCTGGCAAGAGGGCGGCGCGGTAGACGAGAGCTTCACCCCAGCGTTCGACACCACCGGTGTTCTTACCAGCGCAAAGTAGTGCGTTCGTCGATGATTTTTCTGGGACGGGGATTAAAAATCATCGAGAGGATCGTCTGTTCGAAAAGTTGTCAAAATAGCCGCGCTCCAAAAAGACTGGTTATTGGGCGTTGACAGTTGGCGAGCCGTAGGTAAAATATCGACTTGTCCTGGGGACGTAGCTCAGTTGGGAGAGCGCTGCCGTCGCATGGCAGAGGCCGAGGGTTCGACTCCCTTCGTCTCCACCCTTGGATTTGATCAGCCGCTGACATTGTGTCGGCGGCTTTTTTGTGTGAGTTAACCCTTTGAAGTCGCTTTATTTGCCTTGGGCCCACGCCTGTTGTCCAGTTTGTTGCTCAACATTTAATGATCTCGCAGCGGTAAACTAAATGTGTCAGATTTGAAAGAATGACCAGCGGTTTTCCCTGCGGAAAGGTGCGCCCGTGAGATCGGAGAATGAGCGAGTTCACTATAGGACTAGGTTTGAGCTTCGTCCTTGTAAGGAAAACTCACTTGCAATTGTTTCAGCTTATAAATCGAGGTTTAACGAGATGTTTGAAGGAGCGGCTGCAGAAAGACAATCCCTTTCTAGCATTGTTTGGTTTCAAGAGGGGCCGGGCGTGCGCAACTATCAGTATACGTCTCATGGGGTGAAGCTGCTGAATGTCGCGAATCTCCGCGATGGCAAGTTGGATACATCTAATACAGATCGCTATATTTCAGAAACTGAGGCGTATGGAAGGTACAAGCATTTTTTAGTCGACGCTGGAGACCTAATCATCGCTTCGTCTGGGATTAAGGTGGAGTACTTTGAAAAGAAGATGGGGTTTGCCAATAAAGACCAATTGCCTCTTTGCATGAACACGAGCACCATACGATTCAAGCCAATTGATCCCAGCGTAATCGACATGCAGTACTTTATGTATTACCTGAAGTCGGAAGACTTTAAGCGTCAATTGGATCGTAACATTACGGGGTCCGCCCAGCTCAATTTCGGTCCCTCTCATTTAAAACGAATGACCATCCCCGTCCCGTCCATTATGCTTCAGAGGCAGTTTTCCGAATTCGTTCAACATGTCGACAAACTGCGGTTTATATTGCTTGAAAACCCTTCGCCTATGTTTGGCCACCGTTCATTTTGTTGCTCAACAAATAGTGGTAATGGCGGGGTTATTTTAGAGGCAAAGGATTATTAAGCCCCGGCGTTTTAATGCAACTTGGATACGTATGGAGGATGGTCAGCATGGCTAAATCCAAACTTTCTGAAATCTTTATTCGTCGTGTTGACGAGATTGCGGCTCAGCTAGATGGCGCTAAGTCTGCAGTTTTCTTTCAGGGCCTTACACCGTACATGTTTCGTGAGCTTGCGGGGCATCCTTCTGCCGTATGGGGGCTTGCCGATGCCATTGATTCCAATGGATGCTTGGGCTTGGATTTACTTGCTCAGCTCAAAAAGAGCGCCTTTGGATGCCTGATGAATGAAGATGGACCCGTCCTTCTGCCATACGAAGTTTTGATTGACCTGCGCGGCGCTGTCGGCGAACTGTACGAGGGCAACATTGTAGTTGTTCGCAACAACCTGTTTGATGACATGGGGGAGTATCCTTCGCCGGCTTCAGCCGAGGCGCTCGACGAGGCTGCTCGCGAATTGGACGGGTCACCCAAGGGCGCCACTGCCGACAAGTACTATGCAAGCGTTCGACGGGTCGGTGATGGCTATCTGACGATGCCGGTGACGGTGGACGATGCCATTTCGCTCTCTTATATTGACTTGTTCGAAGTGCCCCGCACCATGCCACAATTTAATGCCTCTACTGCGGGTGCCCGGGTTGTTGTTCCCGGCGATGAGTATGCTGCGTGCCGTTTGGCCCTGTGTGATGGTAATGCCCAGCCGGTTAGTTTTATTGTTGATGACCAGTTGTTTGAGGTTCGAGAGCAGTCGGAGAGACTCGTAACGCTTGTCCATACGGCTTCTCTTCTGTCTGCACTTGATGTTCCCTTCGCCATTGTTGCTCAAAAACCGCAGCAAGAGTCCGAAGTTCCCAACGGCAATCGACTCCTTCCGATTCTTAAACGCTACTGGGGAGATGGGGCGGACTTCCGCGAGTTAAAAATTTATAAGGACCCCTCGAGGGGCAAGGAGATGCAGCTCGTCTCTCAGGGCGAAATTGCGTCTTTTGCTGTCGAGCAAGCTGAACGAGCTCAGAGGGGAGAGGATGGTTTCTCGAACATCTTTGTGACGGCGCCTACCGGTGCGGGTAAATCTTTGCTGTTCCAGTTGCCTGCCTTGTATCTTGCCTTGGAATACAACCTTTTGACGCTCGTGATAGAGCCGCTCAAGTCGCTTATGCACGATCAGGTCGCTGGGCTTAAGGCGCGTGGGGTCAAAGACGTTATTGCCCTTAATTCCGATATCTCTTACCAGCAGCGTTTGGAGGGATATCGCAAGATTGCCGATGGTTCGGTATCGATCGTCTACCTCGCTCCCGAGCTTCTGCTGGAGTCTTCGATTGACACCATTTTGAATGGTCGCCGTTTGGGCTTGGTGGTTGTTGACGAGGTGCATACGGTATCTTCTTGGGGTAGGGAGTTTCGACCTGATTATTGGTATCTGGGCTCTTACCTTAAGAGGCTCAGGGCTAATGGGGGATCGTTCCCAATCTTTTGCCTTACCGCCACCGCCGTTTATGGTGGCAAGGACGATATGGTCGCCGGCACGTTGCGCGATCTTGAGCTGGACAATTGCAAACTGTATATCGGCAGTCCTCGACGCGATGATATCGATTTTGATATCCGCTGTCTCGATAAGGCCGACCACCCCGGTTTGATCGAGGACGTTAAACGCGATCTTGCCATCGACTGGATTTGTAACGCGGTCGCGCAAAACGACCATGCGCTGGTTTACTGCCCTTATAGAACTCAGGTTGCTCAAATCGTTGAGAACCAGCCGTGCGGTAGTAAGGTTCTCGGTTTTCACGCTGGGTACGAAAGGGATTACAAGAAGTACGTTAGCGAGGCGTTTTCTTCGGGCCAGTGTCGCGTGATGGTCGCAACCAAGGCGTTTGGCATGGGTGTTGACATTAGCGACATTAACGCCGTCTACCACTATGCCCCAACGGGCAACCTTTCAGATTACGTGCAAGAGATTGGTCGAGGAGCGCGCAAGAAAGGGCTTCGCGCCGTGGCGACAGTTGATTTCTTTGCTCAAGACGTGCGTTATGCTCGACAGTTGTATTCGCTTTCCGGCTTTTATCAGTGGCAGCTCAAAGAAATCATGGCAAAGCTCTACAGGATGTACACCAGTAAGCCTGTCGGCAAACGCACTGAGAATATGCTGGTTTCGCCGGACTCTTTTTCTTATCTGTTTGCCAGGGAGTCTGACCGTACTAAGAAAACCAACTTGGTTAAGTCGGCTTTGATGATGGTCGCGCGCGATCTGGAAGATCGGTTTAACTACCCCGTGATTATCGTTAAACCGAAGCCTTCGTATACAACGCAATACGTTTGCATTAGCAAAGACCAGGAGGAATATTTCCTCCGTCGGTACGGTCGATATGTCGAACTTTTGACAAAGGGGAATACGCGAGTTGAAAAGCATGAGGGACAGGGTGATGTTCAGGTTCGCGATATGGGCGGAATCTACTGCCTCCAGGCATCGAAAATGTGGGAAGACAGGTTTCCCAATTTAACGTTCGTCGACTTTAAGCGCCGTTTATTTGGTGGTGAGATTTGTAGCGACAGCGACTCTCCGGCAGTGTCTTGCCGTCGAATTCTCGACATTGAATATCGACAGATATTTAGCTCCGTTGAGAATAAGTTCCGCAAGTATCTCGATGCAATTAAGGCTGCGCTTGAGGAGCTTATGCTCGAAGGGCGTTTTACCAAGGATGACTTCGCAAAGGCATTGCGCATGCAGCTGGGGGTGACAAAGCTGCCGTTTGATGTACGACTTCTGTTTGAGGCGCTGCTTCGTCCAACGTCAAGCGGTTACAGCACGCTTGGTGATATGTCATTCAAGTGCATTGTCCGCATAGCGAATCAAAAGCATCTTGTGCAACGCAACACGCAATACAAAGTGAATCGTCAACACCTCGAGAGCTCCATGAGATGTCTGTCCGACGCCCTGCCCAAGTTGGCGCCGAAAGAAGGGGGCTCGGGCAAGCATCGGCGACTCTTCCTGGATACGAATGGTCCCAATGTCCGCCTCTCGTTCGCTGAAGTTCTGCAGACTTTAAACCTTGCAAGTTATGAGATTCGTGGCGGCGAGAATCCGGAAATTTCCGTTTGGGTTAAAGACGCGGATAAGCTGAAATCGCTTTCTATGGACGCACGCTACAGCAATCAAGTGCTTCGCGAGCAGGATGCGCGCCACGATTATTCTGCGCGTGTGATGAAGCGCTTCTTTGAGGTTAAGTTGTCCAATGAAGCTCGCTGGGATCTTATTGAGGACTACTTCTTGGGCAACGACGATCAAGTTGCCGCGGTGTTGGGTATTTCTGGCGTACCAGCATTAGATGCTGGGGGCCTGTCTGGTCGTGAGACAGATGATTTTAGTGATGCATCGCCAGACTCGGCGTCGGGGAATGGTTCCGAGTCCTCTAGCATAATGGCTGGCTTGCGTGCGCTTCGCGAGATGCGCAACAAGACCACGCCGCTTGCTTCTCAGCAAAAGGGAACGCTGACGGGAGACTTCTCTGAGGATAATGGACGTTCGCGGTCAGGGTCTCCACGCGTAAAAATTGTTCCTCCTGTTGCGATTGTTGACGAGGGCGATTCCTTTGAAGGCTGTCCTCCGTTTAAGGTGTGGAATAAAGTCCGCGGCGATGTGACGACGACCGATGCTCTGAATGAGGCTACGGAGCTCAAGAGGGAAATCGGTAGAGTTGGTTACGAGGCTCCTTTGTATCGCCCGACGCTTAAGGTCGAGAAGACCGGGGATGAGCTTCATCCGCTTTTGGCTTGGGAGGTTGCCAACGCAATGCTTTTTGATGCGGCTCAGGTTGACGAGTTTGCCCTTGTGCAAGGTGTTGCTGGCTGGACTGCGTATCTGTTGGGGCGCGGTACGGCAGCTAAGGAGTTAAAGCGATTGGTGAAAATAAGGTAGGGGGTACTTAGCTTGATGGCGTTCCACCGTGAGCCGGGCTCTTGGTTGAGCAGCAACGGCCGCAACGGCGCTTGATTTGGGCCGAGTGTCGTAAACGCTTCTGCCGGCAAACGGGTATACTCGAGTGAGCAAATTATCGGGGCGCCTTGGGCGCCCCTTTTACGAGAAGGGCTGCACTATGGCCGAGCTTGAGTCCCAACCATTGTCTGCCGAGGAGCGCGCCGAGTTGGAAGAGCTCCGCGCCGAGAAGGCACGCCGCGAGGCTCAGGAAGAGGCTCGTCGCGAGCGTGAGGAGCTGGCTGCCCTGCGTGCCGAGCGCGCGAAGGCCGAGGAGGCCGCCGCGAACGCCGCGCTCGCGCCCAAGGCCGCGCCCAAGCCCGCCGCCGCGAAGCCTGCGCCTGCCGCGCCCAAACCTCAGCCTAAAAAGGCCGCCCGCCCCAAGCCCGCCGAGCCCACGCCGAGCCGTGACGAGATGACCTTTGCCCAGCGCATGGTCACCTCCAAGGAGCCTGCGGGCGAGAATGAGATCCCCGGTATGGCCCCGGCTCAAAAGATCATCATCGTGCTCGCCCTCATCGCGTTTATCGTCTTTATGGTCTACACGATCACGGGCAGCATGGGCCTGCACTAATCTGTTCGCGCTGGGCGCCATGCCTGAACACTCTGTCCTTGTCCAACCCTCAACTTCTGCACAACGCATCCGAAAGGTCGCCCCATGGCTTTGACCGACATCTCGCATCCCACCGACATTGCAATGCTCACCGATCTGTACGAGCTCACTATGGCCCAGGGCCTGTGGGAGAGCGGCAAGGCCAATGAGCAGGGTTGTTTTACCGCGTTTTACCGCGACCATCCCTTTGGTAGCGCCTACGCCGTCATGTGCGGTACCGCCGAGCTGCCCGAGCTGGTGGAGAACCTGCGCTTTACGCCCGAGGATATCGACTACCTTGCCTCGCTCCAGGCTCCTGCCGGCGGCGCGATGTTCAAGCCTGGATTCCTCGACTACCTGCGCGATTTTCGTGCGCACGTGAACATTGACGCCGTCCCCGAGGGCGAGCTCGTCTTTCCGCGCGAGCCCATGGTGCGCGTCACCGGCCCCGCGCTGGAGTGCCAGCTGCTCGAGACAGCGCTGCTCAACATCGTTGGCTTCCAGACACTTGTTGCCACCAAGACGGCACGCGTGGTGTTGGCGGCGGACGGCCGTCCCGTGGCCGAGTTTGGCCTGCGCCGAGCCCAGGGCCCCGATGGCGGCCTGGCCGTCGCGCGCGCGAGCTACGTTGCCGGCTGTTCCTCTACGTCTAATGTGCTCGCCGGTCGCCGCTACGGTATTCCCGTCTTTGGCACGCATGCGCACAGCTGGGTGATGAGCTTCGATTCCGAGCTCGAGGCCTTCCGTGCCTTTGCCAAGTCGAGCCCCAAGAATTGCACGCTGCTCATCGACACCTACGATGTGCGTGAGGGCTGCGAGCATGCCATTACGGTTGCCAAGGAGATGGAGGCGGCGGGCGAGCGCCTGTCGGCTATTCGCATCGACTCAGGCGACCTGGCCAAGCTTTCCAAGTATGTCCGCGGTCGTTTCGATGCCGAGGGCCTGCCCTATGTGGGGATCTCGGTTTCCAACGATCTGGACGAGTACACGATTCAGTCGCTGCTCGACCAGGGCGCGCCCATCGATAGCTTTGGCGTGGGCACCAAGCTCGCGACCTGCTACGACCAGCCGGCGCTGGGCGGCGTGTACAAGCTTTCCGCCCGCCGTGCGAGCGAGGCGGACCCGTGGACGCCGGTGGTTAAGCTCTCCGAGCAGCCCTACAAGCGCACGATCCCGGGCGTTCAGCGCGTGCGCCGCTATTACGACGGCTTTGGTGGCCCGATCTGCGACATGATCTATGACGAGGATCATCTGGCGGGGGAGGGCGCCGCGCGTGGCAATACCCTCGTGGCCGTGAACGATGCAGCCCTGGTGACCGACGTGTCTGAGCTTGAGTATCGCGAGCTGCTGGTGCCGATCGTGCGCGATGGCAGCGCTGTTGCACCGCGCGAGAGTATCGAGGACGCACGCGAGCGTTGCGCCTGGGCACTTGACCATCTGGATCCGGTCTACAAGCGCTTCCTGTACCCGCAGACCTATGTGGTGGGCATGGAGCAGGGCCTGGCACAGGTGCGCGACGAGCTCGTGCGCAAGAACATGGCCGCGGCTTCTGCCTTTCCCTGGGCTCACTAATGAAATGATCCCTTGGGGACGGAGGAAAACAGATCATTTTCTCGCCCGCCCACTCAACATTCGATTGGTTTGACGCATGACGACTTCTTATAAAACGATGGTGGTAAAGATCGGTTCGTCCACGGTGGTGGGTGCCGACGGCAAGGTCAACCGCTCCTTTATCGGCGGACTTGCCGATCAGGCCGCAGCGCTGCGCAAGCTCGGCTGGCGTCTGGTCGTGGTGAGCTCGGGCGCTATCGCCTGCGGCTATCCCGTGCTGGGCTTCGACCGCAAACCGGTCGGCGATCTGCCGAGCCTGCAGGCCTGCGCCTCGGCCGGCCAGTGCATCATCTCGTCGGCTTACGACGAGGAGTTCCACGCGCGCGACCTGCTCACCTCGCTCGTGCTGCTCACGCGCCACGATACGGCCCGTCGCACGTCCTACCTGCACGCGCGCGATGCCCTGCTGCGCCTGGTGGAGCTTGGCGTGGTGCCGGTCGTCAACGAGAACGATACCGTTACCGTCGATGAGATCAAGTTTGGCGACAACGACACGCTGGCGGCGCTTGTAAGCTGCCTGGTCTCTGCCGATCTTTGCGTGACGCTCTCGGACATCGATGGCCTCTACACCGCCAATCCGCACGTGGATCCGACGGCCGAGTTTGTCCCGGTCGTGCATAAGATCGATGCCAAGATCATCGCCTCGGCGGGCGATTCTTCCACATCGGTGGGCACGGGCGGCATGATCACCAAGATCCGCGCGAGCCGCATTCTGATGACGGCGGGCATTCAGAGCGTGATATGCTCGGGCGAGGAGCCCGATGCGCTCGTGCGCCTCGCTCGCGGCGAGAGTGTGGGCACGCTGTTCGATCCGCCGGCGGAGCGTCTGGACATTGCGCCCCGCAAGCTGTGGATCGCGCTGGGCGACAAGGCGCATGGCTCGGTGACGGTCGATGACGGCGCCGCGAAGGCGCTGGTCAGCCGTGGCTCGTCCTTGCTCGCGGTGGGTATTCGCGAGGTCGATGGCACGTTTGCCGAGGGCGATGTGCTCGATGTGTGCGACCCGAGCGGTATGGTTGTCGCCCGCGGTATCGCCGAGGCCGATTCGGACGTGCTGGAGCTTGCAGCCGGACGCCGCCAGGACCAGATTGCCGGCAACCGCCTGCTGGCAGACCTGGCCGAGAAGCCCGCGGTACACAGGGATAATCTGATCGTCTTCGCATAATGGGTCGACGCTGCGCGCCGCCCAGAGCGACAATTTGTCATTCAAAAGGCGAGGCATGACCATCAGGTCTATGTCTCGCCTTTTTCATGCCAACTTGTTCGCTCTGGGCGGCGCTCGCTTCTTTTCTTCGACCTGCGACTTAAAGCCACTCGCTTAGGGGCGTTTTCGCTTTCCGTCCTCTACCTGCGATGGCCGTAACGCCGGCATATCGTAAGTTGCGGTGAAATAGGGATGGCTTGGCGGCTTTAAAGCCTTTAACAGTCCCTATTTCACCGCAACTTGTTGAGGCGGCGGGGTCCCACTGCCGGCACTTGGGGACGTTCCTTTTGTGCCGGCAGGCGGGAACACTCCTTTGCTAGAAGATCTGGCGCAGGTCTCCGCGGTTGAGGGCTTCGTTGTAGAGATGTTTGAATACCACGCTGCCGTGCAGGCCATCGTGTTCAAACTCGTTGGTCACCCAGGCGTGCGAGTTGCCCACGCGGCTGAGCGTATCGAGCTGCAGGCCCGAATCTACGTACATGTCGTCGAAATGCACCGCGGCCTGGAGCGGCACCTCGTTGCAGGCCAAGCGCTGCGGGTCGTAGATCTTGTCCCAGCTGGTGTCTTCCATCAGCAGATCCATGGCGAGCTTGAAGGGCTTGAGCTCAGGCATCTGCTCAAACATCCACGGGAACATGGCCTCGCCGGTAAACATGAGCGGGCGCGCGAGCGTGTCGAACTCGGCGCGATGGGCCTTCTCTTCTGCCGCGGCCCAGCGGATGGGCATGGTGTCGCCATCGGCGTAGATGAACTCCTGCAGCGTCCAGTACAGCGGGTTTGTACGCGTGTTGGTGCGCTCGAAGGCGCGCATCAAAAAGCTGTCGGATACCGAGGAACCGCAGCTCAACGTACCGTCGCCATCAACAAACGCGTGGTCGATAATCCAGTGCATGCGCTCAAAGCTCGGCTTCATGCCAAAGTCGCTGCCCATGAGCTGCAGGCGCTCGACCGTCATCGGCGAGCCGTCGGGCAGTGCGGGCTTTTGCTCCTCGAGGGCATCTGCCAGGGCCGCCACGCGTTCGACGTCGGCGGGGTAGCGGTCATAATACTGCTGGGTCTTGGCCGCCATGCGCGGGAAGGTGTGCGCGTAGACCTCGCTGGCGCTCGTCGGCACGTGCGGAATGCCGCCGCAGGTAAAGCTTGCCGTTACGCCCTCGGGGAAAAGCGATAGATAGCTCAACGTCAAAAAGCCGCCGTAGCTCTGCCCGAGTGTGACCCAGGGCTTGCCGCCAAAGCCCACCAGGCGCAGGTACTCAAAGTCGCGCACGATGGAACTGGCGAGGTGGCGCTTGAGAAAGTCCGCCTGCGAGCGTGCGGCATCGGCTCCTGCTGCCTCGGCGCGATTGCCCAGAGCCGCGATCGTACGCCCGTCTACGCAGCTGCTGCGCCCGGTACCTCGCTGGTCGGGCAGCACGACGCGGAAATGCTTGACGGCCTCCTCGATCCAGCCATCGCTTGTGGGCGACAGCGGACGCGGGCTCTCGCCGCCGGGGCCGCCCTGCAAAAAGAGGAGGAGCGGCAAGTCGTCGTTAATGCGGTCGGGCGCGCAAACCACGCGGTAGAAGAGCTTGATGCTTTCGGGTGCACCGGCGATGGGCGCCGGCATTGCGCCGCGGCGCATGGTACTGCCGACGGCCAAAAGCATGGGCTCCAGGCCGCGCCAGTCGAGGGGGACGTCGATGCTGTGGTCCTCGACGTAGAGGCCGGGGACGTGGTACGAAGTGATGAGCGCCATGTAATGCTTCCATTCGTTGTGGTGTTTCGGGTTGACCAATTCTACCGCCGTCGGCGAGGATGCGTGCAAATCGGCTACCATGGTTGGCAAACATCTAAGAGAAAGGGCCGTCCATGTCGGTCGATATAGCCACGTATGTCCACGATCTTGCCGTCGAGGCCAAGGCCGCTTCTGCCGCGCTTGCCACGGCGAGCGATGCCCAGCGCCAGGAGGCCGTGCGCGCCATGGCCGCGGCGCTGCGCGATGGTATCGATTGCATTATTGCCGCCAACGAGCTCGATATGTCTGCCGCGCGCGATGCAGGCACCTCGGCCGGACTGCTCGACCGCCTGCTGCTGACGCCCGAGCGCGTTGAGGGCATGGCCGCCGGCCTGGAGAAGCTCGCTGAGTTGCCCGATCCCGTCGGCCGCGTGCTCGATCACCGCGTGCTTGCAAGCGGTGTGGACCTGACCCGCGTGAGTGTGCCGCTGGGTCTGGTTGCCATGGTGTATGAGGCGCGCCCCAACGTGACGGCCGACGCCGCGGGCATCTGCATCCGCACCGGCAACGCCTGCATCCTGCGCGGCGGTTCGCTGGCGTATCACTCTTGCGCCATGATTGCCGAACTACTGGCCGATGCGCTTGAGGCCCAGGGTTTCCCGCGCGCGGCCGTGTCGATGATCGAGTCTACCGACCGCGAGGCCACCGGCGAGCTCATGAAGCTCCGCGGCATCGTCGATGTGCTCATCCCGCGTGGCGGTGCGGGTCTCATTCAGCGCTGTGTGCGCGAGTCGCTCGTACCGGTGATCGAGACGGGCACGGGCAACTGCCACATCTACGTGCATGAATCCGCCGACTTTGACAAGGCGCTCAACATTATCGTTAATGCCAAGACGCAGCGCGTAGGCGTGTGCAATGCCGCCGAGTCGCTGCTTGTGGACCGCGCCGTGGCCGACGCGTTTTTGCCCGCGGCCGTGGCCGTACTGCACGACCATGGCGTGCTCATTCACGGCGACGAGGCCACGTGCGCCGCATGCGCCGATGCCGGTCTTGCCGAGGGCGACGACTACGTGGCCGCGACCGAGGAAGACTGGGGCCGCGAGTATCTGGCGCTCGAGATGAGCGTGAAGGTCGTGGCGAACGAGGATGAGGCCATCGCGCACATCAACCGCTACGGTACCAGGCACTCCGAGGCCATCATCGCCGAGGACGCCGATGCCTGCGAGCGCTTCTTGGATGAGATCGATGCCTCGGCCGTGTATGCCAACGCCAGCACGCGCTTCACCGACGGCGGCGAGTTTGGACTGGGCGCCGAGATAGGCATCTCGACCCAAAAGCTCCATGCCCGCGGCCCCTTCGCCGCCGAGGCCCTCACCACCTACAAATACAAGCTCCGCGGCACCGGCCAGGTTCGCCCCTAAACCTCTCGCAAACGAAAAACCACCACAAAGGGGACAGGCACCTTCGTGGTGGTTTTGGCTTGTTGGTCGCTCGTTCGTTGTCTAACGGTATCTAAGCATATTTCCGCCATGCAATAGCTAACATTTCGGCAGGTGGACGGTTTAATCGGCGAGTAGATTCTCACCGCTTTGCGTGCGGCTCGGGGTTATTTTTGGCATGAGAGCAAGGAGATGCCCATGTCGAGAAAACCGCGGCAGAAATCACAGATTGGCCTGTATCACATTACGATGAGAGGCAACGGCAAGCAACTTCTGTTTGAAGATGATAAGGACAGAAGGCGGCTACTGTCGCTTGTCCGGACCTCGATAACGAGATTCAACATTACATTAATTGCTTGGTGCCTGATGGGCAACCACGTTCATCTTGTCATGAGCGATCCTGGCGACAACGTGAGCGATGCCATGCATCTTGTCATGTCTTGCTACGCAACTTGGTATAACCGTCGCCACGGACATGTTGGCCATGTTTTTCAGGATAGGTTTTCAAGCGCCCCTATTTCGAGTGAGGAATACCTTCTCGACGCTATTCGATATGTTCATTTCAATCCGCAAAAGGCCGGGGTTTGTCCATACGGCGCGTATCGATGGAGCAGCCACCTAGATTATGTTGAACGCGATCCAAAAATCGCAACGGTCGATTTGGCGCTCGTTCGTCTTGCCTTTCCCCGTGTGCGCGACTATAAGGCCTTTATGGATGCATCGAATGGGACAGTCGTTCGTCCGCCATCGGGTGGACGTATCGATGAAGATGAGGCCTTAGATGTAGGGACGGCGCTGGTCCGCTCGCTCGGCTTGAGTGGGCTCTCCGATGTCAAATCCCTCAACAAGACTAAACGCAACGAGGTGCTTGCCGCAATGCGAGGCGCGGGCCTTTCCATCCGCCAGATCCAGCGCTTGACGGGCGTGGGGGAGTGGTCGATCCGCAAAGCGGGCTAGTCTCCCTCCTGTCGCAAACGAAAAACCACCACAAAGGGGACAGTGAACTGCGCCCCGAAACTTGGACTGAACAAA
>USSM01000013.1 GCA_900557455.1 uncultured Collinsella sp.
AACGATATGGCACCGTGGGGACACATATATGTCAATCCTGGTCTAACAGAGCCTTTCTTTTTATTGGTGCAAACCAACCTGCCCCCATTGCACCAAATGGCAGAGAGGCGGCGTTTGCCCAGATAAAACCTGCCAAAATTAACCTGTCCCATTGTGGCAGGTTGGTCGTAGTTATTACGTGGCGATCGAGGTCGACCGTATAGGCCGCGCCTTGTTTGGCTAAAGTACAATCATCTGTGTTTAACTCGCCCGCAACTGCACGACGTGGGCGATGGCCAAAAAGGAAAACCACATGGGATTCATGTCAAAGCTGCTGTCCTTTGGATCCGATAAGGACCTTAAGCGCTACTACAAGATCGTCGACCAGATCAACGGTCTTGAGCCCCAGTTTGAGAAGATGACCGAGGAGGAGCTCCGCGGCCGGACCGATAAGTTCCGCGAGCGTTACGCCAACGGTGAGTCGCTCGACGACATGCTCCTCGAGGCCTTTGCCACCGTGCGTGAGGCTTCCAAGCGCACCATGGGTATGCGCCACTTTGACGTGCAGCTCATTGGCGCCATGGCACTGCACGAGGGCCACATCGCCGAGATGAAGACCGGCGAAGGTAAGACCCTCGTCTCCACGTTGGCCGGCTATCTCAACGCTATTGCCGGCAAGGGCGTGCACGTCGTTACTGTCAATGATTACCTTGCCAAGCGCGACTCCGAGTGGATGGGCCGCATCTACAAGTACCTGGGCATGACCGTCGGTCTGCTCCAGAACAACATGCCGCTCGAGCTCAAGCGTCCGGCCTACCAGGCCGACGTCACGTACGGCACCAACTCCGAGTTCGGTTTCGATTACCTGCGCGATAACATGGTCACCCGCCCCGAGCAGCGTGTGCAGCGCGGCCACAACTACGCCATCGTCGACGAGGTTGACTCCATCCTGATCGACGAGGCGCGTACCCCGCTGATCATCTCGGGCGCCGGCACCAAGTCCGCCAGCACCTACAAGGACTTCGCGCGTGCCGTGCGTGGCCTTGAGCGCGGCGAGGACGTGTCGCACGACATGCTCACCGCCACCGAGGACGTGGAGCCCACGGGCGATTATGTCATGGACGAGGCCAAGCACACCATTGCCGCCACCGAGCGCGGCCTTAAGAAGATTGAGCGCCGCCTGGGTATCGATGACATCTATGCCGATCTCTCCGGCCAGCTGGTCAACCACCTGCAGCAGGCGCTGAAGGCCCAGTACATGTTCCACCGCGACAAGCAGTACGTGGTCACCAACGGCGAGGTTAAGATCGTCGATGAGTTCACCGGTCGTATCATGGAAGGCCGCCGCTACTCCGAGGGCCTGCATCAGGCCATCGAGGCCAAAGAGGGCGTGCTCGTGCGCGAGGAGAACCAGACGCTGGCAACCATCACCCTGCAGAACTACTTCCGTCTGTACGACAAGCTCTCCGGCATGACCGGCACGGCACTTACCGAGGATGCCGAGTTCCGCGAGATCTACAAGCTGCCCGTCGAGGTCATCCCCTCCAACAAGCCCGTGCAGCGCGTGGACCACGAGGACCTGGTGTACCGCACCATTCAGGCCAAGTACAACGCCGTTGCCGACGACGTCGAGCGTCGTCACGCCAAGGGCCAGCCGGTCCTGGTGGGCACCGTCTCCATCGAGAGCTCCGAGAAGCTGTCCGCCGCCCTTACCAAGCGCGGCATCGCACACGAGGTCCTCAACGCCAAGCACCATGAACGCGAGGCCCACATCGTGGCCCAGGCCGGACGCTACGGCGCCGTGACCATCGCCACCAACATGGCCGGTCGTGGTACCGACATCCTGCTGGGCGGCAACCCCGACGAGTTGGTGCGCGAGCGCCTGGAGTACGAGGGCCTGACCATGGAGGACGTGACGCCCGAGCAGCTCGAGCAGTTTAACGCCGAGGCCAAGGAGACTTGCAAGGCCGAGCGCGAGCGCGTGCTTGCCGCCGGTGGCCTGACCGTTATCGGCACCGAGCGCCACGAGTCCCGCCGTATCGACAACCAGCTGCGCGGCCGCTCCGGTCGTCAGGGCGATCCGGGCGAGACCCAGTTCTACCTGTCGCTCGAGGACGACCTCATGCGCCTGTTCGGCGGCGACAAGATGGACCGCGTCTCCAAGATGATGGTCACGGCCGACATGGGCGACGACATGCCCATCCAGCATAAGATCATCTCCAAGGCCGTCGAGAGCGCCCAGCACAAGGTCGAGAGCATCAACTTCTCCATGCGTAAGAGCGTCCTTGAGTACGACGACGTCATGAACAAGCAGCGCCAGGTCATCTACGCCGAGCGCAACAAGATTCTGGACGGCAAGGACCTGACCGACCACATCACCGAGGTCATGCACGATACCGTGTACCGCTGCGTGCAGGAGTTCTGCACCAAGGACAGCCACGAGGGCGAGCGCGATCTTGAGGGTTTGCGTAAGTGGGTTGTGGAGCTCACCGGCCACATCGATACGCCGAAGTTCCCCGACGAGGATTATGAGGCCCTGGCTGCCGATGTCCTGGCTTACGTAGAGAAGTGCTACAACATGAAGGCCGAGCGCTTGGGCGAGGACCTGATGCGCGAGCTCAACACCCAGGTCATGCTGCGCGTCATCGATACCCGCTGGATGAACTACCTGCAGGAGATGGACTACCTCAAGACCGGCATCGGCCTGCGCGGCTTTGGCCAGCGCGACCCGCTGGTCGAGTACAAGACCGAGGCCTACGGCGCGTTCCAGATACTCGTCGATACCATGTATGAGGATTACCTGCGCACGGTTCTGCGCATCGAGATCAAGGCTGCCCCGCGTGCCGTGGAGCACAAGGAGGAGCCCGCGCTCGAGGGCGCGCGCTTCTCCGGTCCTGCCGAGGTCGATGGTGACAACGGCGACTCGGTGCTGCGCAAGCAGGCGCAGGTGCAGGCCCGCACGGCTGTCCAAGGCGGACCGGCTGCCGTCAACAACGGTGGCAAGGTGACCACCTATCGCAAGTCCGAGAGCGACGATCCGTACGTCAACGTGGGCCGCAACGACCCGTGCCCCTGCGGTAGCGGCAAGAAGTTTAAGTACTGCCACGGCAGGAATCGTTAATGGCTGAGGCTTTAGAGGTGACGCCCGCCGAGCTGGACGCGTTCGCGGACCGGCTCGGCGAGGTCGAGTCGTATCTCCATTTGGACGAAAAGCGCACGCGCGTGACCGAGCTCGAGGCTAAAAGCGTGGCCCCCGGCTTTTGGGATGACGCCGACGCTGCCCGTGCCACTATGGAGGAGATCGCGCGCACCAAGGAAGATATCGCTGCCATGGACACCGCGCGCGGCGAGCTTTCCGATGCCCGCGCCGCGCTGGAGCTTGCCGAGGAGATGGGGGATGACCCCGACGCCGTCGCCCTTCGCGAGGAGGCTACAGCCACGGCTGAGCGCCTGGCCCGTGCCATCGATGAGCTTGAGCTTTCGAGCTGGTTTACCGGTGAGTTCGATCACGGCGATGCCATTGTGACTATCAAGCCCGGACAGGGTGGTCTGGAGGCCCAGGACTGGACCTTCATGCTCTTTAAGATGTACATGAAGTACTGCCAGCGTCGCGGCTGGAAGGTCACCATCAACGACTGTCCCGCAGCCGAGGTCATCGGCATCGACCGCGCGACCTTTACCGTCGAGGGCAAGGACGCATTTGGCATGCTGCGCGCCGAGGCCGGCGTCCACCGCTTGGTTCGCATTAGCCCCACCGACGACAAGAAGCGCCGCCAGACCACGTTTGCCGGCGTCGAGGTCATCCCCGTGCTACCCGATGATATCGACATCGAGATCAGCCCCGATGACATCCGCGTGGACGTGTACCACGCGAGCGGCCCGGGCGGTCAGGGCGTCAACACCACCGACTCCGCCGTGCGCGTGACGCATTTCCCCAGCGGCATTGTGGTTACCTGTCAAAACGAGCGCAGCCAGATTCAGAACAAGGCCGCGTGCATGCAGATCCTCAAGGCCCGCCTGTACGAGATTGAGCTCGAGAAGCGCGCCGAGGCCCTGGATGAGATCCGCGGACCCAAGACCACGATTGGTTTTGGCAACCAGATTCGCAGCTACGTGCTCTACCCGTACCAGATGGTCAAGGACCTACGCACGGGCGTGGAGACCAGCAATGTCGAGGCCGTTCTTGACGATGGCGACCTGGACCCGTTTGTTATTGGCTACCATCGCTGGGCCACCGGCAACGCCGACGCGGAGACCCCGTCTGCATAAACCGCCCGGTTTATGTGGAGATGGATTAAAACCCTCCCAGCAGGGTGGTTTTGTATCCAGAGCAAACCCTGCGCAGGGGTGGTTTTTGTCCGGCGAATCGGTAGAATCGAATACAGCAAGAAGTTCGAAGCGCATCCGTTTGGGTGCGCTTTTTTGAGGGAGGCAGCATGGCATATCGTCTGGACATCAAGCGCATTCTATCGATGAACTTCTTTCACGACCTGCCCCAGATTATGTTGGGGTGCGCTCTGGCCGCTATTGCGACCGACCTGTTTTTGATTCCCAACGGCCTTGCTGCCGGTGGCGTTACGGGCCTTGCCACCATTATCCAGGCGGTCGGCGCATCGCGTGGCCTATCGCTTCCCGTTGGTATTCAGACGATCGTGATGAACGCCTTGCTGTTGCTGGTCGTTATGCGCGAAGGTGGCATGTTCTACGTGGTGCAGACCGCGACGGGCTTTGTGCTGCTGGGCTTCTTTACCGATCTGTTCGCCCCGTTTGTAGCACCTCTGGCGGATGCGGACCTGATGCTCCCTGCCATGTGGGGCGGCATTATAACGGGCATCGGTTACGGCATGGTGTTGCGCGCCGGCGCCAACACCGGCGGCTCGGACACGATTGGCCAAATCATCTCGCGTAACACCTCGCTGCCGGTGGGCTCGACCGTCATGGCGATCGATGTTGCCGTATGCGCGCTGTCGGCTCCGGTCTTTTCAATCGAAAACGCACTATATGCAGGCCTTTCGATGGTCATTAGCGGCTACGTGATCGATGCCGTGGTCGATGGTGGCAACAAGCGCCGTATGGTACTCATCATCTCGGACAAGTTCCCTGATATCGCTGCCGATATCATGTATGGCCTGGGTCGTGGTTGTACCAAGTTTAAGGCGACTGGCATGTATTCGGGTGCCGAGAAGCCGGTGATTATGGTCATCGTGAGCCGTCGAGAGCTCAATACCCTCAAGACGATCGTGCGCGAGCGCGACCCGCGTGCCATCGTGACCGTGGCCGACGTTACAGAGACCTTCGGCGAGGGCTTCAAGGACATTAACGCGTAGGGCCGACTGCGTTCCATCCAAAAGACGTTCACATTGATAAACCGTTTCATCAGCGGTTCTGCCTGCTAAATTGTTCAAATAATGATAAAAACTCTGGTAAAGCCATCAGTTTCCAGCATAATGAATGACGTACGTGCATTGCGGCTGTGTTGGGACTACCTTTCCGTGCCGTGCGCATCTTGTCTAAAGAGGATGAAAGGAAGGCACAATGAGCGACGAAGAGCTCAAAAAGGTTGCCAACGAGGTAAGGAAGGGCATCGTCACCGGCGTGCACGCTGCCAAGTCCGGCCATCCGGGCGGTTCGCTCGGCGCTGCCGACATCATGACCTATCTGTACTTTGAGGAAATGAACGTCGACCCGGCCGATCCCCGCAAGGCCGACCGCGATCGCTTTGTGCTCTCCAAGGGCCATTGCGCTCCGGGCCTGTACGCCGTGCTCGCCGAGCGTGGGTTCTTTCCCAAGGAGGATCTCGAGACGCTGCGCCATATCGGCAGCCACCTGCAGGGTCATCCCAACATGAACGACACCCCGGGCGTCGACATGTCCACCGGCTCGCTCGGCCAGGGCATCTCCGCCGCCGTGGGCATGGCCGTTGCCGCCAAGCACTGGGGCGACGACTATCGCACCTACGCCCTGCTGGGCGACGGCGAGAGCGAGGAGGGCCAGGTTTGGGAGGCCGCCATGTTTGCCGGCAACCAGCAGCTCGACAACCTCTGCGTGATCGTCGACCATAACGGCCTGCAGATCGACGGCCCCGTCGAGGAGGTCAACGACCCCATGCCGCTCGCCGACAAGTTCCGTGCCTTTAAGTTCCACGTGGTGGAGCTTGCCGACGGCAACGATTTCGACCAGATCCGCGCCGCCTTTGCCGAGGCTCGCGCTACCAAGGGCCAGCCGACTGCCATTATCGCCGAGACCATGAAGGGCAAGGGCGTTTCCTTTATGGAGAACCAGGTGGGTTGGCACGGTAAGGCCCCCAACGATGAACAGTTTGAGCAGGCCATGGCAGAGCTCACGGCCGCCGGAGAGGAGCTCTAGGATGGCAGACGTCAAGAAAATCGCCACGCGCGTAAGCTACGGCGAGGCCCTCGTCGAGCTCGCCAGCGAGCACGATGACTTTGTGGTCCTCGACGCCGACCTGGCCGCCGCCACGCAGACCGGTAAGTTTAAGGCCGCTTGCCCCGACCGCTTCTTCGATGTGGGCATCGCCGAAAGCAACCTGATGGGTGTCGCCGCCGGTATCGCGACCACCGGTCGCGTCGCCTTCGCGAGCAGCTTTGCCATGTTTGCCGCCGGCCGCGCCTTTGAGCAGGTCCGCAACTCCATCGGCTACCCGCACCTCAACGTTAAGATCGGTGCCACGCACGCCGGTATTTCGGTGGGTGAGGATGGTGCCACGCACCAGTGCTGCGAGGATATCGCCCTCATGCGCGTCATCCCCGGCATGACTGTGATCGTTCCCGCCGACGACATCGAGGCCCGCGCCGTGACGCGCGCCGCTTACGAGTGCGACGGTCCGGTGTACATGCGCTTCGCCCGTTTGGCCTCGCCGGTTATCAACGACCCCGAGACTTACAAGTTCGAGTTGGGTAAGGGCATTGTCATGCGCGAGGGCGCCGATGTGACCATCATCGCCTGCGGCCTGATGGTCGGCGAGGCTCTCGAGGCCGCCGAGCAGCTCGCTGCCGAGGGCATCGACGCCGAGGTCATCAACATGCACACTATCAAGCCCATCGATGCCGACCTGATCGTCAAGAGCGCCACCAAGACCGGCCACGTCGTGACCGTCGAGGAGCATTCTGTGATCGGTGGCTTGGGCAGTGCCGTTGCCGACGTCTTGTGCGAGCAGTGCCCGACGCCGCTCAAGAAGATCGGCGTCAACGACACCTTTGGCGAGTCCGGCCCGGGTGCCGAGCTCTTGCACAAGTATGGCCTGGACGCCGCCAACATCGTGGCGACCACCAAGGAGTTCTTGGCCTAGGGCAAGACGAGGCAAAGTATCGCTTCAGCAACCGTATGCAATCCATAACAGGGGCGTCCTCAAAGAGGACGCCCCTGTTTTTTGTCGGCAACAAACAAATTAGGCCCGCACCAAGTAAAGGCTTTCTCCGGGAAACGGGCCCAGACCAGCAAAGTGCAATTCAGCCCCCAAGCACGGTGCTGCTGCACCCAAGTAAAACGCAGCGACCCCTTAGTTATCGCAGGCCGGACACAGGGTTACTTTCCAAATCTTTCCGCAGGACGGAGGAGCCCCCGCCGCACGTAGTGCGCAGCGGAGGCTCCGACATGTCCGAGGACGATTTGGAAAGTAACCCTGTGTCCGGCCGGAGGGACCCAAACACGGCCATGCTTCTTATGTGCAGCAAAGCTAATGCTGCTAAAATATTAAGCGCTCATGTAGTTTAAACGCACGACGATAAGGAGCACCAGTGGGTAACCACTTCCGTACCTCCGGTGCGGGCGATGATGCCCCCAAGACGCAGGCAGGCGTCCAGGGCAGTCGTTTCGCCACTCCGGATTCAGAGGGCCAGCCTGTTGCTCAGGCCCCCGCTCAGCCGGCAGATCAGGCACAGCCGGCATCCGATCCCTTTGCCTACAATCCAACCAGCGATGTCGCGCTTTCCGGCACGGCGGGTTTTGAGCCCGTTCAGGTCGTGACCGCTCGCGTGGAGCAGCCTCAGGCTGGTGCCGCCACGCCGCAGCCTACCATGGCCGGCATTCCCGACCCCTTGTCCCCTGCGACGCCGGCTCCTCAGCCTGCGCAGTCCGGTCTCTTTGCCGCTATTCCCGACCCCACGCAGCCTGCTGCCCCGGTGGTCGAGAGCGATCAGGCAGCCGAGGTCGCAAGCCTCGACAACGCGCTCAACAACCCCGATTTTACGTCGGTGTTTGCGCCCATCGATCCGCAGGCCAGCCGCAAGAAGATGGCCAAGCAGGCCGGTGTCGAGCCCGTCATCCTTATGGAGCATGTCACCAAGATCTATCCGGCACAGCCCAACAAGCCTGCACTCGACGACATCAACATCGAGATCTATCCGGGCGAGTTCGTCTTCCTGGTCGGTCACTCCGGCTCGGGTAAGACCACGCTGCTGTCGACGCTCAACCGCGACGTCAAGCCGACGAGCGGCCGCATCCTGGTTGCCGGTCAGGACCTCATGAAGATCAAGAACCGCAAGGTTCCGTTCCTGCGCCGCCAGATTGGCGCCGTGTTCCAGGACTTTAAGCTCCTGCCGCAAAAGACCGCCTACGAAAACGTGGCGTTTGCCCTGCAGTGCATCGGCAAGCCCAAGGGCGTCATTCGCAGCCAGGTGCCCGAGGTGCTGCGTCTGGTCGGCCTGGCCGATCAGATGGACTCGCTGCCCGACCAGCTTTCCGGTGGCGAGCAGCAGCGCGTTGCCGTCGCCCGCGCTATGGTCAACCGTCCGCCGCTGCTGATCTGCGACGAGCCCACGGGTAACCTCGACCCGGCGATCTCGCTGGGCATCATGAAGCTGCTCGAGCGTATTAACCGCACCGGCACCACCGTGATCGTCGCCACGCACGACCGCGAGATGGTCGATAGCATGCACCGTCGCGTGATCGCCCTCGAGGGCGGCCACGTTATCCGCGACCAGGAGAGGGGAGGTTACGGTAACTATGGCACCAACTAACGTGGGCTACTCCTTCAAAGAGGCAATCAGCCACTTCTTCCGTAACTGGACTACCTCGCTCGGCGCCGTCATCACGATCTTCCTTTCGCTGTTTATCATCGGCCTGTTCATCATGGGCTCCGCGATGCTGAACTCCGTGATCGGCACCGTCGAGGATCAGGTTGTCATCAACGCGTTCATTAGCGATGACGCTGATCAGGCCGATGTTCAGGCTTTTGAGGCCGAACTTAAGACGTGGAATAACGTCAAGTCCGTGACCTATAAGGACAAGGACGACGCGCTGGCCGAGTATACGAGCAAGATGTCGGGCAACGCCGACGCCACCATGAGCGCGCTCGATGGCCAGAACCCGCTGCCGGCTTCCTTTGCTATTGAGATGGACGATCCGTCCAAGGTCGAGAGCACGGCAGAGAAGCTCAAGAAGGATGACGATTTCCAGAAGATCGCGGATGACGGCGACGTCAACGCGAGCGTGCTGTACGGCCAGGAGGAAGTGAGCCGCCTGTTCCAGGTGACCAACTACATCCGCATTGCCGCCGTGGTGCTCGTTGGCCTTCTGACCTTTATCGCATTCATCTTCATCAACAACACGATTCGCCTGTCCATCACGGCGCGTCGTCGTGAGATTGCGATTATGCGTCTGGTCGGCGCCAGCAACGGCTTCATTCGCGGCCCGTTTATCACCGAGGGCGTACTGCAGGCCATTTTGGGCTCGCTGCTTTCCATCGGCGTTCTTGAGCTGCTGCGCAATCTGATGATTCCGCGTCTGCAGGAGAGCATCGGCTGGATGTCGTTTGCCCTGCCGATGCAGTACTACCTGGTGACCTATGCTGCGCTGATTCTGGTCGGCGTGATTATCGGTCTCTTTGGTTCTGCCATCGCCATGCGCCGCTACCTGCGCGTGTAGGCATGCCTGGAACTCATCCCTTCCAACGGGTCGTCTCTTATGGGGCGGCCCGTTTTTTGATCCCTAGAGGACGGCAGGAAAGCGATTCATTTGGGTAGACTCTTTGGAGTTCGCAATCGATAGTTAGGAGGCGCCATGGGGCGCAATAACAAGCATAAGCGTGGAGCTCGCAATAAGCGCGGGCCGGTGCGCAGCGAACGCCGTCCGAGCCTGACCGGGCGCGTGCAGCTCCATGAGCACAGTGCCTATGTCATAACCGAGAATGGCGACTACAAGGTCATGGGCCGCGGTAAGCGCGAGATCATGGATGGCGATACCGTTGCCGTGAGCATTAAGAACAGCCCGCATGGCGAGCGTCGCGCCGTGATCGAGGGCGTGGTTGAGCGCGCAGCTATAAGCGTGGTGGGCACGTACCAGACCGCCGGTCCGCTCGGTGTGATTGAGCCGCTCGATTCGCGCCTGAAGGCCGACTTCTTCATTTTGCCCGAGGATACCTCGGCGGATCGTCTGGGTGTCCACCCGGGTGATGCTGTTGTCGCGCGCATTTTGACCTACCCGACGCGCCTGGAATCGGGCACTGTGACGATCGAACGCCGCATTGGCGGAGATGACGCGCCCGATTTGGGCGTTCAATATGTGATGGCGCGTTACGGCTATACCGATAGCTATCCCGAGGCCGCGCTGGCCGAGGCCGAGGGGCTTTCGCTCGATGTGTCCGCGGCGCTTAAGGACCCGCTCCGCCGCGATCTGCGCGACCGCTTTGTCATCACGATCGACCCAGTCGACGCGCGCGACTTTGACGATGCCGTTTCGTTGGAGCGCACGCCCGAGGGTGGCTACAAGCTGGGTGTGCATATCGCCGACGTTTCACACTATGTGGCTTGGGACGGACATATCGATCTTGAGGCTCGCCATCGTACGACATCGGTGTATCTGGCCGATCGCGTGCTTCCCATGCTGCCCGAACGCCTGTCCTGTGACCTGTGCTCGCTTCGCCCTGACGAGGACCGTCTTGCGTTTACCGTCGATATCGAGCTCGATGCGCAGGGTCGCGTGCGGCATTACGATCCGTACCCCAGCGTGATTCGCTCGCGTGTGCGTATGGACTATGACGGCGCCGAGGCGCTGCTGGTGCGTGCCGGCGCGGTTGAGTATTCGGTGCTGGAGGGTGCGGCCGAGGATGTTGCGGCTGCCGAGACCTCGCGCGAGGAAGCGCTTGAGCGCGGTCTTGCGTGCGAGGAGGCCGCCCGCGGCTACAACGTCGACCTCGGCGATTTCCTTGTCGCCGCCAACGAACTCGCCGAACTCCGCCGTCGTATCCGTCGCGCCCGCGGCTCAGTCGATTTTGACACGGCCGAGATTCGCGCTCTGTTGGATGAGGACGGAGTACCCGTGCAGATTGTGGCGCGTGAGCGTTCGTGTGCCACGTCGCTTATCGAGGAAGCCATGCTGCTCGCCAACGAGTGCGTTGCAGAGTGGCTGGCAGACCGTGATATCGAGGCCTGCTATCGCGTGCATGAGGATCCGAGCCCCGATAGCCTGCACGGTGCTGCCGTTGCGCTGGCGCAGCTAGGCATCATCGACGATCGCCGTGCTGCCGGAATTGCCCTGGGGAGTCCCGATGAGCTGCAGGCTGCAGTTGATGCTGCCGCCGGTACGGCCAACGCACCGCTCGTCAACACGCTGCTTCTGCGCAGCATGCAGCGCGCGCTGTACAAGCCGCGCAACGAGGGCCACTTTGCGCTCGCCGCGCCGTGCTACTGTCACTTTACGAGTCCCATCCGCCGCTACCCCGATCTGGTGGTGCACCGCGTGCTCAAACTGCAGTTGGCCTATGAGCGGCTTGGCGGCAAGGACGCCTTGGTCCGTACGCCGCGGCTGATCGGCAAGGGGCGCGAGTCGCTGCCACGCATTCTGCCGCAGATCTGCCGCGCATGCAGCGATGCCGAGCGCGCGGCAGATGCCGCCAGCCATGCGACGCAAAAGATCAAGATTGCCCAGTACTATGAGGACCGTCTGGGCGAGCGCTATGCCGGAACCGTCTCGTGGGTTAGCAGCATGGGCCTCTTTGTGCGCTTGGACCTAACGCAGGTCGAAGGCTTGGTTTCGATCAAGAGCCTGGGCAACGAGTGGTTCGAGTTTGACGAGGACGCGCTTACGCTGACGGGCGCCGACACGGGGACTCGCTATGAACTGGGTCAGCGCGTGATTGTCGAGGTCTCGCGCGTCAATACCACGCGTGGGCACTTGGACTTTAAGCTTATCCATTAGCCAAATCCCGACTCATGGTGGGGGAGCGGAGGGCGGCCTTTCGGGACCGCCCTTCGCATTTGAATCATGGCTACCTTGCCGTCTGCTCGGCCGCCCGCTTACCTGCTATTTGAGAGGTAAAACCTACCAAAATAAACCTGTCCCTTTTGGCAGGTTTACAAGAAAGCGGGGATGAGATGGCGACGGTGTACGGTTATGCGCGGGTGAGTTCGCGCGATCAGAACCTGAATCGGCAGCTGGATGCGCTGGGCGCCTATGGCGTGGGCTCGGCGAATATTTATGCCGACCATGCGAGCGGCAAGGACTTCGATCGACCGCGTTATCGCGAGCTGCTGCACGTCCTGGGAGACGGGGACGTGCTGGTGGTGCTTTCTATCGACCGACTTGGCCGTAATTACTCCGAGATTCTTGAGGAATGGCGACGCATTACCAAGGAGCTCGGGGTTGCCATTGTGGTGTTGGACATGCCATTGCTTGACACGCGCGCTAGGGCCAGCGGCGCGCCGGATGTGACCAACGTCCTGATTGCCGATATTGTGCTGCAACTGCTGAGCTACGTGGCGCAGGTGGAGCGCGAGAATATCCATCGGCGCCAAGCGGAGGGAATTGCAGCGGCGCGGGCGCGAGGGGTCCGTTTCGGTCGACCTCGCAAGCCGTGCCCTCCTCAGTTTGAGCTGGTGCGCGATAGCTATGAGGCAGGCGATATTACCCGCAGCCAGGCAGCAAAGTGCCTGGGCGTGTGCGTGGGGACGTTCGATCGCTGGATGCGCGAGGCGGGGTAGGGGTTTGCGTCGCTTTGTCGCTTCCTGTTGCGATTCAAATTTTGATACGGTAACGATGCCATTTGGGGCTACACTCGCTGATATTCAAAAAAGGAGGTTGGCCCTTGGCGCGCGTAAAACAGATAATCGGATGGACCGCGATCGTTCTGTTCGCTGCAACGCTGGCGGGCATCTGGGTGCTGACGGAGCAAAATGCGGTGGAGACGTCGTTGCTGAGCGAGTCTACCGCGCGTGTGGTGGAGGGCCAGGCTACGGGCGTTCAGGCTGTCGATGCCACGGGTGAAGCTCAGGCGGAGAACGGAATGACCGGGGGCACCGATTCGGCTGCCTCGAATGTCCGGTCTGGCCGACTTGCTTCCATTCGCATGTGGGTGGGCACAAACGTCCGTCGCGTTGCCCATACCGTAGAGTTTTTCTTCGTCGGATTGTTCGCCTCGGTGGTCGTGGTTTGCTTTTCCAGGCGTCCGTGGAGCGTATGCTCCCGTTGCGTGCCCGTATTGCTCTTTTGCGCCGCCTGCTCCGTTGGCGATCAGGTACATAAGATCTTTGTTCCCGGCAGACATTTCGACGTTATCGATTTAGGATTCGATGCTGCGGGCTATGTCACCGCCATGCTGTTGGTATTGCTGGCAGCGGCGTTGGTGCGCCATGCGACTCGGCCGATCGGCGCCCATGCGAGGCGCTAGCCGGTAACAAACCCGTTTCTGATAATGCGACCTTGTTGAATTATTTTGTGTCGCGCGTATTTCCGAGCGGTCGGATTTGAGGGGCGAGCGGTAGAACGCTCGCCCTTTGTGCGCCACGATGCGGCACAATGTACCGCAAAAGCTGTTTGTATACGGTACGAATCGTTCGTTGGTCTTTAATTCTTCTCAACGGAGGTGTTTGAGATGGCAAACGGATTGCTTTTGCGGCTTCGCGAGCGTGAGCTCAGCGCGAGCCCGGCGGAACGCAATGTCATCGCATATGTAAGCGCTCATCCGCACGAGGTGGTCGGGCTGTCCGTCCGCGGTCTTGCCGATGTCACGTTCTCCTCGCCCTCGAGCATTTTGCGCTTTTGCAAGCGTTTGGGTTTTGCGGGCTACAAGGAGTTCCAGCGCGAACTGATTGCCGAGCTGGCGCTCTTAGGTGACAAGAAAGACGTTGCCCTCGAGGACATTCTCCATGGATACAGCGTCGAACGTATCGTGGGGAAGGTGATGAAAAGCAACGTGCGAACGATCGAGGCGACGGCGCGAACGCTCGATTACACCGTCTTGGAGCGATGCGCGGCCCGTCTTAAGCGGGCACGCGCGGTCAATCTGTTCGGTATTGGTGCCTCTCGTTTGGTCGCACACGATCTGGCGCAAAAGCTCATGCGTGTCTACAAAGAGTGCCATCTGTACGACGACTGGCATGATCAGCTCTTGTGTGCCAAGAACATGCATGAGGGCGATATGGCAATCGCCTTTAGCTACTCGGGCTTGACGCAAGAGGTGCTGGACTGCACCGCCGAGGCTCAACGTCACAACTGTCCCGTCGTGGCCGTTACCAAAGTAGATGGATCATCCAAGCTTGCCACCATGGCCGATGCCGTGCTCGGCGTCGCCGCGAGTGAACCCTTGGTCCGCAGCGGTGCCATGGCTTCGCGTATGGCCCAGCTTATGGTTGTCGATGCCCTGTACGCTGCTTACGTTGCCAGCGACTACGAACGGGCGACGCATGTCATTAAGCAAAACTACATCGAGAAACAGGAAAGATGAGGTGAATGAAATGCTCGATTTAACAAAATTCACGACCGAACAGCGTAATCAAAGGTCAATGGACCTCGATACGATGACATCGCTGCAAATCGTCACGACGATGAACGATGAGGATCTTCGTGCCGTCCAGTCGGTCACGAAAGTGTTGCCCCAGGTTGCCGCAGCAATCGACTGGGCTGCTGAGGCACTCGAGCGCGGCGGGCGCGTCTTTTACATGGGCGCAGGCGCCAGCGGTCGTCTGGGCGTACTCGACGCTTCGGAGTGTCCGCCCACGTTTGGCGTGTCACCCGATCTGATTGTCGGGCTCATTGCCGGAGGCGAGACGGCGTTTATCAGGGCTGTCGAAGGTGCCGAAGACAGCGAGGAGCTTGGCGCGAACGACCTGCGAGAGCGTGGACTCTCGGACAAGGATCTTGTCGTTGGCCTGGCGGCAAGCGGTCGTACTCCTTATGTGGTGGGCGGCCTTGTGTACGCCAAGGCAACTGGGTGCAAGACCATTGCAATTGCCTGCAACCAAGGGTCGAAGATCGGGGAGAGCGCAGATCTTGCCATTGAGCCCGTGCCCGGTCCCGAGGTGCTGACCGGCTCAACGAGGCTCAAGGCGGGAACGGTCCAGAAGCTCATTCTCAACATGATTTCGACCGGTGCCATGGTCAAGATCGGCAAGGTATACCAAAACCTGATGGTCGATGTGCAGCAGACGAACGAGAAGTTGGTGGTGCGCGGCCAGAACATCGTGATGGAGGCGACCGGCTGCACGCGCGAGCGCGCCGTTCAGGCGCTTGCAGATGCCGGCGGCCACGTAAAAACCGCTATTGTCTCGGTACTGTTGGACTGCGATGCCGAGCAGGCTACGGTAGCTCTTGAGCGGGCGCGAGGCCATGTCCGTGCTGCGGTGAGTGGCCATGAGAAGAGCAATGCCGACGCCCAATAGGTGCGCGGCGTGAGCTGATATGACATCCAGACGAGATACCCAATACAAGGAGGAGTTATGACGAACAAAGAGCTGGCTCAAAAGCTGCTGGACCTTTTGGGCGGTAAAGACAACGTGCTGGCAAACGCGGCGTGCATGACGCGCCTGCGCGTGACCGTCAAAGACGCGGGCAACGTCGACACGGAGGGCATTAAGGCACTCGACGGCGTGATGGGCCTGGTCGAGGACGACACGATGCAGATCGTGCTGGGTCCGGGCAAGGTGAATAAGGTGCTCGAGGAGTTCTCCAAGCTCACTGGCCTTGCGAAAGGCGTTGCCGACGAGAGCGTGGTTGACGCTGCGGCCACAAACAAGGCCGCGCAGAAGGCCAAGTACGAGTCTAAGCCGGTTCAGGCCTTCCTCAAGAAGATTTCCAATGTCTTCGTCGCCCTGCTTCCCGGCATCATTGCGGCTGGCCTCATCAACGGTATCTGCAACGTCATTAACGTCTCGACGGCAGGCGCGCTTGCAGGCGAGTGGTGGTACCAGGGCATTCGTTCCATGGGCTGGGCCCTGTTTGCCTATCTGCCTATCTTGGTGGGCTATAACGCGGCACGTGAGTTTGGTGGTTCCGCTGCGCTGGGCGGCATCGCCGGCATGATGTGCATCGCCAACAGTGCCATGCCCCTGCTTGCGCCTGGCGCGGCTGATCCTGCCACTGCCATTCTGCTGCCGCTCACCAATGCGCAGTACAACCCCGCAGCGGGCGGCATGATCGCGGCTCTCATCGCTGGCGCATTTTTTGCCTGGATGGAGCGTCAGATTCGCAAGGTTATGCCCAACGCACTCGACACGTTCTTGTCCCCGCTGCTGGTGCTCATCATCGGCGCCTTTGCTCTGATGCTCGTCATCCAGCCGGTAGGCGCATGGCTGACGACTGCCATCTTTAGCGTTTTGACCTTTATCTTCGAGAAGCTGGGCGTCCTGGGCGGCTATATCCTGTCGGCAGGCTTCTTGCCGCTGGTGTCCGTCGGCCTGCACCAGGCGCTCACGCCGATCCACGCTATGCTCAACGATCCCGACGGCGCTACCAAGGGTATCAATTACCTGCTTCCCATCCTTATGATGGCTGGCGGCGGCCAGGTCGGTGCCGGTTTGGCGCTGTACTTTAAGACCAAGAACGCCAAGCTCAAGAAGTACGTCGCAGAGTCCATTCCCGTTGGAATCCTGGGTGTGGGCGAGCCTCTGATGTATGCTGTTACGCTGCCGCTCGTTCGTCCGTTTGTGACGGCCTGCCTGGGTGCCGGATTTGGCGGCGCGCTCGCGGCGCTGCTTCACATCGGCACGGTTTCTCAGGGCGTTTCCGGTCTGTTTGGCCTGCTGATCGTCGTTCCTGGCCAGCAGCTCGGCTACGTTGCCGCTATGCTGCTTGCCTATGCCGCTGGCTTTGTCCTGACGTGGTTCTTTGGCGTCGACGAGCAGAAGATCAACGAGTTCTTTGGCGAGTAGTTTGATATCGCGAGCCGTGTTGCTCGGGGCTCGCGGCGCGCGGCAGATTTCTTGATGCTATGGTTGTGCCGGCGGGGCTAACTGCTCCGCCGGCCTTTTTTAAAGGAGCGTTGAAACGTGAAAACGGGTATTTCGATTTATCTTTCCAGCCCTTTGCAGGATATTGAGCGGACGATTGAGCGTGGCGCCGCGGCGGGTGCGCGCTACGCGTTCACCTCGCTGCATATTCCCGAGGATGGGGGAGCGGCGTATGCCGATAAGGTCCGTCATGTGCTGTCGCTGCTTTCCGCCCGCGGCATTGCGCTCATTGCCGATGTGGGGCCTCGCACGTGCGATTTGCTCGGGCTTGAGCGCATTGAGGACCTGCGCGATCTGGGGTTGGAATACCTTCGTTTGGACTATGGCTTTAGCGCCCAACGGGTCGCGGAGCTGTCCGGTGTATTTCGCATTGTGGTCAATGCATCGACAGTGAGTTCTGATGAAATCGCATCGTGGCGTGAGGCCGGTGCCGATGTGACTCGTTTTGCCGCCTGCCACAATTTTTACCCCAAGCCTTATACCGGTTTAGCTCTGGAGGACATTGCTCGGGTGAATCTTCGTCTTGCGGCGCTTGGATTCGAAATCATGGCTTTTGTGCCGGGTGATGCTAACGTTCGCGGGCCGGTATTCGAGGGACTGCCGACGGTCGAGGCGCAGCGCGGTCGCGCGTCAAAGGTTGCTCTCAATATGCTTGAGCTTGCACATGGCGCCGATTGCGACATTGTGTTGGTCGGCGACCCCGATCTATCCGATGCGGGCTGGGCGCAGTTTGCTCAAGTTTCCGCCGGATACGTGGACCTGCAATGTGAGCTTGAGCCCGGTTATGCCTATGTGCGCGGGCAGATTCATCACGACCGGCCCGACTCGAGTGTCCTCATCTTTAGGTCTCAGAAGTCACGTACGAAGCTTAAGCCGGATTCCGTGCCGACGGATGCCGGAGCCGGCCTGCCGCGAAAGGCGGGGTCGATCGCTGTGAGCAATAGCGGATATGGGCGCTACGAAGGCGAGCTTGAGATTGCGCGGGTCGATCTTCCCGGTGACGAGCGCATGAACGTTGCGGGCCATATCACGCCCGAGGCAATGGAACTGCTGCCGTTTATCAAGCGCGGATTCGGGGTACGGTTCGTTTAACGTGTGACCCGCGGGCTACAATTGGCCCATCATACGAAGGCGCCTCGTGTGGCGTGTGCCTGCGTTGGCCGATCTATATTCGGAGGATTCCCATGACTGTACTGTTTGTTGAATATCCCAAGTGCTCGACCTGTAAGAAGGCCAAGGCATGGCTGGACGAACATGGGGTAGAGTATATCGATCGCGATATCGTTTTGGACAATCCCACGGCTGATGAGCTTGCGACCTGGATTGCTCGTTCGGGGCTGCCGGTGCGGCGCTTCTTTAATTCGTCGGGCATGAAATATCGAGAGCTGGGCCTGAAGGCGCGTCTGGATGCGGGCATGACGGATCGGGAGTGCTACGAGCTGCTGGCGACCGACGGCATGCTGGTCAAGCGTCCGCTGCTGGTGGGCGACGACTTTGCGATTCCCGGCTTTAGGGAAGCGGCTTGGGCCGAGGCGTTGCTGTAGCGGCTGCGGAAAGTGCGACCCGGAATTCGCCTGGGACTGCGGACAAAAAGTTGGACCGTTGAGGTCCGGAACGGAGTCCGCATGGCA
>USSM01000014.1 GCA_900557455.1 uncultured Collinsella sp.
CAGGAAGCTTGGATACGCCTAGGCGCGGTCCAAGAAATCGTCCGCACCCCCTTTTGCGTTTTTAGCTGCATAAACAGTCCCTATTTCACCGCAACTTAGGGATGGCTAGCGGGTGGGGTGCCAGACGTGGAGGGCGCCGCCGAGGATGTCGACATCAATGCGCGAGGCGACAACGGGCTCGCCGTCGGCCTGGATGGGGTAGTCGGGCTCCTCAAAAGTGAGCTCGGCATGGCGGCAGCGGCGCATGCGAACCGGCGGCAACTTGGTATGATGGCCGTCCTTGGCCGAAAGGAACATAGGCAGGGCTACCGCGCGAGGGACGGGGCCGCAGGCGTAGCAGACGTCGAGCATGCCGTCGCAGGGGTCGGCATCGGGGCAGATGCGATAGCCCGAGCCATACGTGGGGCCCAGCTGAATCGCCATGATGATCGCCCTTACGCGCTCGGCGGGCGCGCCGTCAAAGCTGGCTGTCATGGGGTAGTTGCGATAGCGTAGGCCAAACTGCTCAAGTCCCGAGAGGGTGTAGAGCGGAGCGCCCGTCAAGCCGGTCTTTTTGCGCAGTTCGCTGGTGCCAAGGCCGATGGCGGCATCAATACCGACGGAGAGCGTCTGGTCGTAATACTCGACGATCGCCTCGCCGCTGCCGCATGCGGGGTTCCATGAGCGAATCCGCCCGATGTCCTGACGCCGCAGCTCACAGGTGAGCAGCGCGCCAAAATCCTTGCCGGAGAAATCGTCGATGCCGAGCGTTTGGGCAAAATCGTTGCCGGAGCCCACAGGCAGGACGGCAAGAGCGGGGCGTGCGTCCTCCTTTTGCGTCATAAGCCCGTTAACGACCTCGTGGATCACGCCGTCACCGCCAAGTGCGATAACGGTGCGATAGCCCGTTGCCTGTGCAGCCAGCTCCTTGGCGTGTCCATTTCGCTCGGTCAGCACCAGGTCAAACTGGGATGCGCGTGCAGTCATGTCCAAAAAGCGTTGCAGGCGTTCGGCAACTTCGTGTGCCGCACCTGACTGGGCGGCTGGGTTGGCGATGATGAGCGTGCGACCAAAATCAGTTGCGTGCATGGGGCGACTCCCGGCGTATGACGTAACGGTGCGGTCGCGCTCGGGTTGCGTTGTCCCGATTGTGGCTGCACGGCGATTATTACATCTACTCTATCAGGTCGTTGTGGCGCTCGATAGCATCCGCCACCGTACCGCCCTCGTCCACAATAAGCGAGCGGCGCTTGGGTGAGATGATGCGCTGGGCGGGGTACACGCCGCGGTGTCCGCCGGTTAGGTAGCTGATAAAGGCCACGATGACAAAGAACCCGGCGGCCGTGCCGTGGAACAGGTCGATGGCCATCATGCAGGTGGTGATGGGCACGTTGAGGCCGGCGCAGAACACGCCGAGCATGCCGAGAGCCGCCAGAAAGCTGGGGTCGATTCCGACGAGGCAGCCGATCCAGCCGCCGAGCGCCGCGCCGATGCCAAACAGAGGCGTGACCTCGCCGCCTTGGAAGCCGGCGCCCAGGGTGAGCGCTGTGACGACCAACTTGATGGCTGCGTCCACCAGGGTGGTGTTGCCTGCAAATCCGGCGCCGGAAAGCCACGTGGAAAGGCCGGCGTAGTCCCAGGCGTCGAGGAGGGCATAGGCGGCCAAAACCACGAGTGCGCCTATAAGTGCGCGAGCAAGGTAGTTGGTGATAAAGCGACCGTACAGGCTCTTGACGGTTCGAACCGACCAGGCAAAGAGGCGTGCCGTCAGACCGAAGATGATGGCGCTGATAACAACGATGACGACCGTCTTGGGCGTCATGGCGGGAACGCTGGCGATGAGATTCGCCTCGTACTCGGTACCCAGGGCGAGTGATGTAAAGTAGCCGGTAAACGAGGCGACCAGGCAGTAGATGCCCGCGGTGTAGTCGATTTTGCCGATGAAGCACATCTCCATGCCAAAGAAAGCTCCGGCAAGGGGCGAACCGAATACGGCGCCAAAGGCCGACGAGATGCCGGCGAGCATGAGGTCGTGGTGGTCATGCTTTTTGAGGTGGGCGAGGCTCGAGATGTTGCTGGCGATGGTGCCGCCAATCTGCACCGCGGCTCCCTCGCGACCGGCCGATCCGCCCGTTAGGTGCGTGAGCGTGGAGCAGACGAAGGTGAGGACGGCCATGCGCATATGGATGAGGCGTGTGCCCAGAGCGGAGTCGATGACCAGGTTGTTGCCACGCTTGGCGGCGAGACCGTGGTTCTTGTAGACCCATGCGGTAGCCATGCCCACAACGGGAAGCAGAGCGTAAATCCACACATGGCGCTCGCGATAGTCGGTCGCGATATTCAGAGAGGCCAAAAACGCCCAAGCGGCAACGCCCATGGCGAGCGAGACGATGGCGACGAGTACGAGCAACTTAGCGCTCGCGAGTAGGTTGCGGGCGTTGCGGCGCGTGTCGGCTGCCAAGAGCTGCTCGGAACGGGTGAGCTGATGCCTGCCGGCCATGATGACGTCGTTCAGGGAGAAAAAGCCGCCGTCGTCGAGCGGCTGGGAATGATCCTGCGCCTCGTTTGCGCTTTCGGGTTTGTCGTTATGAGCCATACGTTCCTCTTTTAGGTTGCAACGCAAGCATTATAGAACGCGGCAAACGCGACGAACCGGTGGGTTGGTTTCCATTCTGTTTCGCGGCCTGCGGCCGACAGGTGTATTTGCGGGGCAGGCCAAGTCGCGGTCGCGCGTCGGGGGATTATACTGAGACAAGCATAAAGAATCGGCGCCCCTGTTGTGCGCCGTGGCATTAAGAGGTGCATATGGCAGAGAAACTCATTCCGCTGGAGGATGCGCAGTCGATTGTTCTGTCGCACGTTGCTCCGACCGATCTCGTCGAGATTCCCGTATGGCAGGTCGCCGGTCTTCCCTTGGCCGAGGACGCGATGGCCGATATCGATATCTCGCCGTTTGCCAACAGCGCTATGGACGGATATGCCGTGCGCTCGGCGGACTTGGCGCAGACGTCTGGCGAGGCGCCGGTGACGCTCGACGTTATCGGACATGAGGCCGCGGGCCATGTGTTTGAGGGCACAATCGGAGTGGGCGAGACGGTCCGCATCATGACAGGCGCGCCGGTGCCCGAGGGTGCCGATGCCGTAGTGAAATACGAGATCGTCGACGTGCTCGATGGCGACGGCAACGAGGGCTCGCACGTGAGCTTCTCGGCGCCTGCTAAAGTGGGGGAGAACGTTCGCTCTGCTGCCGAGGAGGCCCATGCCGGCGATGTTGTGATGCGCGCCGGCGAGGTCGTGGCTCCGGCGGGCGCGGGTCTGCTGGCGAGCGCCGGATACGCGAGCGTGAAGGTGCACGCTGCCCCGCGCGTGGGCATTATCTCGCTGGGTACGGAACTGGTCGCACCGAGTAAGGTACCGGCGCGCGGTCAGATTCGCGATTCCAACTCCTCGGCGCTGATGGCCGAGGCACTCGATGCCGGCGCCGAGCCTGTGTTCTACGGCATTGCGCCCGATGATGAGCAGGCGATTGCCGAGCTGGTGCATCGTGCCGTGCAGGAGTGCGATTTTGTCATTACGAGCGGTGGCGCCTCGGCGGGCGACTACGATTTCGTGACGGCGCTCGTCCGGCGCGAGGGCGAGGTGCTGTTTGATCGCATCTCGATGCGTCCGGGTAAGGCCATCACGTTTGGCTTGCTCGGGGGTAAGCCCTACCTGGGGCTTTCAGGCAATCCGGCCGCGGCGTATGTGGGCTTTGAGATGCTCGCCCGTCCGGCGATCCGCAAGATGCGCGGCTTTGCCGAGGGAGTGCGTCCCGTGCAGCAGGCGATATTGACGCACGGCGTGAAGAAGCGCCAGAACCGACGCTTCTTCGATCGCGCCACGGTTTTGCGCGACCCCGAGACCGGTGAACTGTTGGTGACCGAGGCCAAGACGCAGAATTCGGCGCTGCTCGGCACGATGCAGCGGTCCAACTGCCTACTGCGTATTGACGAAGGACCGTGCGAGCTCAAGGCGGGCGACGTCGTGGATGTCGTGCGTGTCGACCTGCCCGAGGGCACGGTACTATAGGAGGAATGCTATGGAGTTGAAGATATCGATCGTGACGTGCTCGGATACGCGCGACCTTGCCCAGGACGAGGCCGGAGCCGCACTCGAGGAGCTTATCGAGGCACAGGGGTGGACGGTCGCCTCGCATATGGTCGTGCGCGACGACGTCAGCGAGATTGGTGATGCCATTGTGGAAGCCGCCGATGAGTGCCACGCCAATGTCGTGCTCACCTGCGGCGGCACGGGGCTTTCGATGCGCGATGTGACGCCCGAGGCGACGCGTGCCGTCTGCGACCGCGACGTGCCGGGTATTGCCGAGGCGATTCGCGCGTACTCCATGACCAAGACGCGCCGCGCCATGCTCTCGCGCGCTATTTGCATGCAACGAGGTCATACACTTGTCGTAAACTTTCCCGGTTCTACGAAGGCCGCCCGCGAAAGCTGGGAGGCCATAGCAGACCAGCTGGAGCATGCGGCCCAAATGACGGCGGGCGGCGGACATACCAACTAAGCGGTTTACCTGCGGCGGGGCGACCTGAACGGCTGCTCCGCCTTTGTTTTCCGCCGAAGTGACGCCAAGGTGTATGGCAACTCGAAACTATATTCTCTGGCGAGAATAATTTCTCACTATCATTATTCTCGCAGAAGTATAATCTGATTGCAGATTAAAGCCCGCGGTGGGGTACCCGGGCACAAGGTCCGAAAGGGTTGAATATGTTCGATATGGTTTCACGCCGCGGTTTTGTCTCGCTTTCTGCTGCCGCTGCCGCCGGCTTTGGCCTTGCCGGCTGCTCCGGTAACAAGACGTCTGAGCCGGCTGGATCCGATGCCGGTTCTGCTAAGGCATCTTCCAAGAAAGCTGTCGAACTGCAGGTCTTTGCTGCCAATTCGCTCGAGAAGGCTCTGCCCGAGGTTCAGGAGCTCTATGCCGAGCAGACCGGTATCACGTTTGCCGACACGCAGTTCAAAGCGTCCGGGGACCTTGTCGAGCAGATGCGCGCCGGTGCTGCGGTCGACGTGCTCATCACGGCCTCCAAGGGCACCATGGACGACGCCGAGGCCGCCGAGCTCGTCGACGCCGACACGCGTGAGGATATGTTCGTCAACGACCTCGTGATCATTCGCGCCGAGGGCTCCGACACCAAGGTAGAGGCCATCGCCGACGTCGCGGATCTGGACGGCAAGATCGCCATTGGCGACGCCAAGACCGTTCCCGCCGGCAAGTACGCCAACCAGGCCCTGGCCTCCGTGGGCCTCTACACCGGCACCGAGGGCGACGACGGTGAGTATGCTGCCGAGATCGCTGACAAGGTGGCCCTGGCCGACAAGGTCGGCACTGCTGCGTCTTACGTCTCTACGGGCGACTGCGTGGCTGGCTTTGTCTATAGCTCCGACATTTTCCGCTACGACGGCATCGAGGAGGCCTTTGTGTGCCCCGAGGACTCGCATAAACCCATCGTGTATCCGGGCGCTGTCGCCGATGGCTCCGAACATGCCGACGCGGCCAAGGCGTTTATCGACTTTTGCCTGTCCAACAAGAAGGCCCAGAAGATTTGGGCCAAGTATGGCTTTGAGCTTTCCGAGTAGTGCGGCTTGGCGCGATAATTCCATCGTTTTGTGTTTCACTCCGTCCTTATATTCGCTTGGAGCTTTTCGTGCTTAATAGATTCCGCATGCTTGTCGCCTGTGCTTTGACCTTCGCGCTTTGCTGGGTGCCGGGATTTGCGTTTGCTGGGGACGCTGAGAACGGGGCCCAGGTTGCTGCGACCGCTCATGGGCTTTCCTATGGGATTGAGGGTTTTGAGCGGTTGGCCAAGGGGACCGCTCGTGCCATGGAGGGCCAGCCTGAGGGCTACCGCTTTCCCGTTGACGAGGACGTGGACCTTGTAGTGGCGCCCGCTGCCGATCGCGTTGTGGCGTGGATATCGCCCAAGGCGGTCGAGAAGTATGGATTGGATCCGCAGGACAACGAGTGCCTATCGGGTCTGAAGGCCCTCGTCTGTGAGCTCGACAGCGCAAACTGCATGGGAGGTGCGCAGCTGGGGGACGTGGATCTTCCTTGGTATGTCACGGAGGAAACTACGTTTGATGCCGGTGGGTATACCTATGGCTTTGACGAGCGCGGTGCGGATGGGGACCGCTATGTGGTGATTGCATCAGCCTCGGGTGATGCCAAGGGCGGCGCGCGTTGGCTTGATAGCGCTCAAATGGTAGAGGCATCGTCTGTCGTGTTGCGGGATGAGCAGGGGCCCTTGACCTCTCTGGCTTCCTTTTTGGGCGACATCGACTATCGCCCGTTTTGGGTGTCCATTAAAACGAGCGGTCTTGCCCTGCTGATCTCCTTTGCGCTGGGCCTGTTCGCCGCGTGGAAGACTATGGGTACCTCGAGTCCCATCAAGGGCCTGCTCGATTCGGTCTTTACGATTCCTATGGTGCTGCCGCCCACGGTCTGCGGCTTCCTGCTCCTCATGCTGTTTGGCCGCTCGACCGGGGTCGGTCGGTGGCTTATCGCGCACGGCGTCTCAATCGTCTTTGCGTGGCCCGCGGCGGTGATATCTGCCGTGGTGGTGTCGTTTCCCTTGGTCTACCGTACGGCGCTCGGTGCCTTTGAGAGCCTCGACACGCAGATGCTCGACGCCGCGCGAACCTTGGGATGGTCCGAGCGCCGCATCTTTACCAGACTTATGATGCCGCTCGGCTGGCCCTCGATTGCCGCCGGCACGGTGCTCGCCTTTGCCCGCGCGATGGGCGAGTTTGGCTGCACCCTGTTCTTTGCGGGCAACTACGCCGGCATTACGCAGACCATTCCGATTGCGATTTACTTTGAGTGGATGGGCGGCAACACGTCGGTGGCGCTCTTTTGGGTCATCGTCGTAATTGTGTTCAGTTTTCTGGTCATTCTGTTCATCAACATGTACACCGCGCATTCGCAAAAGTATCGCGAGCGGGGCCTTTCCCGTGCGGAACGCAAACAGGCCAAGCCGCTGGGCGGCCAGACCGATTCGCTCGACCCAGTCGGCGGCGATGCGCTGCGTATCGATCGCGAGGCGCTGGCCGAGCTCATGCGCGATGATACGGTGCCGCAGGGAGGTCGATAGGCCATGTCACTCGTTCTGGATATTAAAAAGCGCTATCCCGGCTTTACCCTCGACATTCAGCTCGAGGCTGGTGAGGAGCGCGTGGCGCTGCTTGGTGCCTCGGGCTGCGGCAAGAGTTGCACGCTGCGCTGCATTGCCGGTGTGGAGACGCCCGACGAGGGCAAGATCGTCGTCAACGGCGTAACATTTTTTGACTCGGAGGCGGGCATCAACCTGTCACCCCAGGAGCGTAAATGCGCTCTGCTGTTCCAAAACTATCAGCTGTTTCCCAACATGACGGTGGCCGACAACGTGTGCGCGGGCGTTGAGGATGCGGGCGACGCCTCGGCCCGCAAAAAGCTTGCCAAGCGCTACCTGGGTATTTTTGGCCTGGCCGACTTTGCCGACCGCTATCCCGCGCGCCTCTCGGGCGGCCAGCAGCAGCGTGTGGCCCTTGCTCGCATGGTGGCGGCGCACCCGGGCATCTTTATGTTCGACGAGCCCATGAGCGCGCTCGATTCCTATCTCAAGAGCGCGCTTGAGCAAAACATGCTTGACCTGTTCGACGTCTGTAGCCGTACTGTGCTTTACGTGAGCCACGACATCGATGAGGCGTGCCGCCTCTGCCAGCGCATCTGCGTGATGCACGACGGGCATGTTGAGGAGATCGGCTCCGTCGAGGACGTGGTCCGCCGTCCGCAGACGCTGGCGGCGCTGCGCCTGACGGGCTGCAAGAATACGAGCCGCGCGCGCAAGATCGGGCCTCAGGAAGTTGAAGCCCTGGACTGGGGCATGACCTTTAACGTGGGTCGCGTGGTTCCCGATAACGTGGCGTACCTTGGTATTCGAGCAAGCTACTTCCATGTTGACAATCGCGCGGAGCGGGGCCGCAACAGCTATGATTTGCACGTGGCCCGTGTGAGCGATTCGCGCTTTGAGCGCCTGGTGCTGCTGGACGTGCCGCGTGCTGATGCGCCCACGCGTCTGCAGTGGAAGGTCAACAAGGTGGGCGCGCCTGTCGACGAGCTGCCGCAAGCAGGCGAGACGCTGCGCATGCACTTCGATGCGAGTAGGATCCACTTGGTTTGTCGATAGCGCCGGGTAATGCCGTCGGGGATATAAGCCTCGGCGGCTTTGTCTTGCCGCTCGCCGAATGAGGGATGACAAACTCTTATCAATAAAGATAATTATTTATTAAACGACGGCACACGACGCTGTCGTACGAATGTCAACGGTGTTCGCATGGTCGATAACCGTTGATATAGTTGACCTCAACTTGTAAAGGAGGGTGCGCACATGCCGCAGACGACATACATTCGCCGCGTTGCCGCGCGTGCCCTATATATGGCTCGGAGTCGCATATGAGCAGGTATGTTCACGGCTCCGGGAGAGACGACGCACAACTAAATAATCGACCGCAAGGCAGGTTCCCTAAAATTCCGGGTTTGAGCACGGTCGGGCAATCGCCGTCCGTCGTGCATCGATACCGTTGTTATCCGATTTTGGTTCGAGAGGGGAACCGTCATGGCTGAAGAATTCGATTTCCATCCGATGTGGGAGAGCCTCGGCATGAATCTTGCCGACCACGACATGCTGCTGGGCGCCGTGGGCCAGATGTACAGCGATATGTTCCTGACGCAGAACAATCGCCCCAAGTCCACGTCCTACCTGGATTTTGTCGCCACCAACATCCACAGCGGCCGTATTAAGGAGATGCTCGACAAGAAGGAGGCCGGCGAGGCCACCAAGATTGTCGGTTCGTTCTGTGTATACGTGCCCGAGGAGATCGTACTTGCCTGCGACGGTATCCCCGTGGGTCTTTGCTCGGGTGCCGATTGGGCAACCGATAAGGTCGAGGAGCACCTGCCGCGCAACACCTGTCCGCTTATCAAGAGCTTTGCCGGCTTTAAACTGGGCGAGGTCTGCCCCTACATTGAGTCGAGTGACCTGGTGGTGGGCGAGAACACCTGCGATGGCAAGAAGAAGGCTTATGAGTTCTTTGCCACGCAAAAGAACATGTACGTCATGGATATCCCCAACGTGCACGACGAGTCGACGCTCGTGACCTGGAAGGCCGAGGTCAAGAAGCTCGCCGCCAAGATCGAGGAAGAGTGCGGCGTCACGATTACGCCTGAGCGTCTGAAGGCCGCCATCCACGCCGTCAATGAGAAGCGTCGCGCCTTGCAGCGCCTCGCTGCCACGCGCGCAGCCGACCCGGCGCCCATCAGTGGTCTCGACAGCCTGCTGACCGTTCAGGCCGCCTTTATGGACGACACGCCGCGTCTGACCGGAGCCATTAACGATATGGCGGCTGAGTGCGAGCAGCGTGTCGAGGCCGGCGAGGGCGTGGCGCCCAAGGGGACCAAGCGCATCCTGTATACCGGTACGCCCATGGCCGTGCCCAACTGGAAGCTGTTCAACCTCATCGAGAAGGCCGGCGGCGTTGTGGTAGGCGAGGAGTCCTGCACGGGCTCGCGCTACTACAAGGACCTGGTCGACGAGTCCGGCGAGACGGTCGACGAGATGCTCGACGCCATCGTCGAGCGCTATTTTAAGATCAACTGCGCCGTCTTTACGCCCAACGACCAGCGTATGAAGGATATTGTCCAGATGGCCAAGGACCTGCATGCCGACGGCATCGTCGACGTGGCCCTGCAGTTCTGCACGCTCTACGAGATGGAGTCGTTTGCCGTGGAGAAGGCCGCCGAGGAGGCAGGCATTCCGTTTATGCACATCACCACCGACTACGCCGGCGAGGACGCAGGCCAGCTGCAGACGCGCATTGAGGCTTTCTTGGAAACCATTTAGGACTATCCGTCCCGGCGGCTTCCCCAGGCACCCGATCTTGCCGTTCAAACCGTCGCTTGCGTACCAAAGTATGCGGCGCTTCTCTTTCACGGCAACCTCGGGCACCCGGGAAAGCCGTTTCCTTGGTTGGTTAAAAGGTTTGTTAAGGAGTTATATGTCGGAAAATATTGAGCAGCCGTTGCCGTCCACGTTTGAGGAGTTCAACGAGCAACGCAAGGCGGCGTTTATTCGCGTCAAGGATTATAAGCAGGCGGGTAATCGCCTGGTCGGCTTCTTGTGCAGCTATACGCCGCTCGAGATTATCGATGCCGCGGGCGCTGCAAGTGTGGCTTTGTGCGGCACATCCGACGAGGTGATTCCCGAAGCCGAGAAGGTGCTGCCGGCAAATCTGTGTCCGCTCATCAAATCGACGTACGGCTTTGCCTACTCGCAAAAGTGTCCGTTTACGTACTTTAGCGACATGATCATCGGCGAGACCACCTGCGACGGCAAGAAGAAGATGTACGAGTTGCTCAACGAGCTCAAGCGCACGCACATTCTGCATCTTCCGCAGGGTCGCGATCGCGCCTACGAGCGTGAAGGCTGGTACGAGGAGTGCCGCCTGCTCAAGGAGGAGCTCGAGAACTTCTACGGCATCACGATTACCGATGACGACCTGCGCGCCGCCGTGCGTCGTCGCAACCGCTTGCGTGCAGCCCAGCTCGAGATGTTTGCGCTGCAGGCCAACCAGCCGGCGGCCATGAGCGGCGTCGACCTGATGAGCACTATGTTTGCCGGTACGTTTAGCTTTGATATCGAGGCCTATACGCAGCAGCTGGAGCAAAAGGTTGCCAAGCTGCGCGAGGCCTACGACGCGGGCGAGCGCCCGGTTGCGGCGGATGCCAAGCGCATTCTGATCACCGGCTGCCCGGTGGGCGGTGTGATCAACAAGATCGGTCGCACCATCGAGTCCAACGGCGGCGTGGTTGTGTGCATGGACGACTGCTCGGGCGAGCGCACGGCGGCCATGATGATCGACCCGGACGCGCCCGATATCCTGCGCGCCATCGCCGACCGCTACCTGGACATCAACTGCTCGGTCATGACGCCTAACGAAGGCCGCATGGAAAACACGCTGACCATGTGCGAGAAGTACCATGTCGATGGCGTGGTAGAGAGCGTGCTACAGGCCTGCCACACCTTCAACGTTGAGAGCGCGCGCATGCAGGAGGCCGTCGAGGGTGCGGATATTCCGTACATGAAGATCGAGACCGACTACAGCAACGGCGACATGGGCCAGATCGAGACGCGCATCGCCGCCTTCATCGAAACCCTCTAGCTTCCTCAGGTACCGGATCTTGCCCCTCAAACCGTCTCTTGCGTACCCAAAGTACGCTGCGCTCCTCTTTCGGGGCAATCTCCGGCACCTGAGAAACCTAGAGCTAAGGCGCCTGAACGCGCCGCTATCTTTGATGTTTAGATTGGGAGAGAGCCATGATGGGGATCGGGATCGATATCGGGTCTACGGCGGCTAAGGCTGCTGTGGTCGACGGGGAGGGTTCGGTGGCGTGGACGTGCGTGCAGCCAACCGGGTTCTCCTCGGTCGATGCTTCCGAGCGGCTGCGCGAGGCACTGGCAGCGGCCGGCTATGACGTGACGGGCGACGATGCTCGCGTGGTCGCGACCGGCTACGGCCGTGTCGCCGTGCCCTATGCGCACAAGGTCGTGACCGAGATTACCTGCCACGGCACCGGTGCCGTGCGCCTGTTTGGCGACCACGGCACGGTGATTGACGTGGGCGGCCAGGACACCAAGGTCATTCAGCTTAAAAGTGGCCGCGTGGCCAAGTTTGCCATGAACGACAAGTGCGCTGCCGGTACGGGGCGCTTTTTGGAGATCATGGCCGACCGCCTAGGCATTTCCCAGCAGCAGATGGCCGACCTGGCGCGTTCCGGCGAACCCACCAAGATCAGCAACATGTGCACGGTGTTTGCCGAAAGCGAGGTTATCAGCCTGATCGGTCGCGGTGAGCCGCGCGAGAATATTGCGCGTGGCGTGATCGACAGCGTGGTCTCGCGCGTGGCGACCATGGCCGGGCAGGCCGCGGGCGCCCCGTACTACTTGACCGGCGGTTTGTGTGAGAACACCTTCGTGGTGGAGCGGTTGGGCGAGTTGCTGGGGTCGCCGGTGATCACCTCGCCCCAGGCTCGCTTTGCCGGTGCCATCGGTGCGGGCATTCGCGCGCAGGCGCTCAATTAATGCATCCGCCGTAGGCTCGCATTCATGCGTATACTGGGAGAAAATGATTGCCCGATGAGAGGGGGTATCGATGACTAACGATCAGATTAATCTCACGTCTATGACGGCCGCGAGCGGTTGAGCCGCTAAGTTGGCTCCCGGAGCCCTCGTCCAGGTCCTGGGCGACTTACCCAATGTGCATAACGACAACTTGCTCGTGGGGTTCGATACCTCCGACGATGCGAGCGTCTTCCGCGTAGGGGAGAACCTGGGCCTCGTGCAGTCCATCGACTTCTTCCCGCCGATGGTCGACGACCCGTTTCTGTTTGGCCAGATCGCCGCGACCAACTCGCTGTCGGACATCTACGCCATGGGCGGGCGGCCGAGCCATGCCATGAACCTGCTGTGCATTCCCAGTTGCCTGGGCATCGAGGTCGCAGGTCAGATTCTGGCGGGCGGCGCCGACAAGTGCGTCGAGGCGGGTTGCTCCATCGCGGGCGGCCACACCATCAACGACGACGAGCCCAAGTACGGCCTGTCCGTGAGCGGCTTTGTCGCGCTCGACCGCATGCTCGCCAACAGCGGCGCGCGCGTGGGCGATGCGTTACTGCTGACCAAGGCGGTTGGCTCGGGCATCATCACCACGGCCATTAAGGGCGAGCTCATCGAGCAGGACGAGGCCGCAGCCATGTTTGACTCGATGCGCACCCTTAACGAGGCCCCGATTCGCTTGGCCGAGGGACTCAAGCTTCACGGTTGCACCGACGTCACGGGCTTTGGCCTGATCGGGCATGCGTGTGAGATGGCCGAGGGCTCGGACGTGCAGATTGAGCTTGCGTCGGGGGCGGTGCCGCTCTTTGATCAAGTTCTCGACATGGCGCGTCTGGGCATTATCCCTGCCGGCGCCTACCGCAACCAGGACTTCTTTGGCCCGCGCGTGACGGCCGACGATGACCTGGAGCCGGGCATGCTGGATGCGCTGTACGATCCGCAGACCTCGGGTGGTTTGCTCATCGCGGCGCTCGCGGCGGATGTGGATGAGCTTGCGCGCCGCCTACATGCTGAGGGTCGCATCGCCGCCGTTATCGGTCGCGTGTGCGATCCGGTGCCGGGCGGCCCTGCCGTCCACGTTGTGCATTAACGACACGTTTATTGAGCTATGTACCGTTCTAAAACGATTTATTCGAAAGGAAAAACTATGTCTACCAAGATTGAAGTCAATGCCATGGGCGATGCCTGCCCGCTGCCCGTCGTCAAGACGCTTAGGGCGCTCAAACAGCTCGACGGCGAGGGTGCTGTTGTGACTTCGGTCGACAACGAGACCGCTGTCAAGAACATCTCCAAGATGGCGCAGGAGAAGGGCTGCACGGCCTCGGTCGAGAAGGTTTCTGACGCCGAGTGGCACGTGACCGTGGCGACCTCTGTCGCCGTTGCCGTGGCTGATCCTGAGCAGGATGGCGCTGCCTTCTGTGATGCCAGCGCCGGCAAGGGCAAGCTCGTCATTTCCGTCTACACCGACTGCATGGGCCGCGGCGACGACGAGCTGGGCCACAAGCTCATGAAGGCCTTTATCTTTGCCGTGACGCAGCAGGAGGAGCTGCCTGCGACCATGCTGTTCTATAACGGCGGTGCCAAGCTCACCGTCGAGGGCTCTCCGGTGCTCGACGACCTGAAGGGTCTGGCGGAGCAGGGTGTCGAGATTCTCACCTGCGGTACCTGCCTGGATCACTATGGTATTAAAGACCAGCTTGCGGTGGGCGAGGTCACCAACATGTACGTGATCGTGGAGAAGATGGAGCAGGCCGTGCGCGTCGTGCGCCCGTAGCTTATTGGATGGGATTGCCATGAGGGAAAAGCGCCCGGCGCTGGTTATCACGTTTCCCACCACGGCTGCCGCCATGGGTTGCGAGACCCTGTGCACCGAGCGCGGCCTCCCCGGGCGAACGATTCCCGTGCCCGGGGAGGTCGCTGCCGGCTGCGGTTTGGCGTGGAAGGCGTTGCCTGCCGATGAGGAGCTGCTGCGCGGCGAACTCGCCGCGGCGGGCGTTCCTACCGAGGGCTTTACCGTGATTGATATGTGGGAGGTCGTGCGATGATCTACCTGGATAACGCGGCGACGACCATGCACAAGCCGCAAACGGTCATCGATGCCGTGACGCAGGCGATGTGCTCGCTCGGCAATGCCGGGCGCGGCGCCACGTCGGGTGCGCTCGACGCGGCGCGTACCATCCACGGCTGTCGCGCCAAGCTTGCGCGCCTGTTGGGTTGCCCGAGGGCGGACCATGTGTGCTTTACGCCCAACTCCACGGCGGCGCTCAACACCGTCATCAATGGCGTGGTGTGCCCCGGTGACCGCGTGGTCACAACGGTGCTTGAGCACAACTCGGTACTACGTCCGCTCAATCGCTTGGCGACGGAGCAGGGTGTGACGGTTGGGCATGCGGGCTGCGACGCGAACGGCGTGCTCGACTACGACGAGCTCGAGCAGCTGGTCACGCCGGGCACGCGTGCCGTGGTGGTGACGCACGCCTCCAATGTGACCGGCAACGCGGTCGACATTGCACGCGTGGCTGCCATGGCCCATGCGGCCGGCGCGCTTGTGATCGTCGATGCCTCGCAGTCTGCCGGCACGGCGCATATCGATATGCAGGCCATGGGGCTCGACGTGGTGTGCTTTACCGGCCACAAGGGGCTCATGGGTCCGCAGGGGACCGGCGGCCTGGCCGTGGCAGAGGGCATTGACGTGGCGCCGTGGGCCATGGGCGGCACGGGCGTGCACAGTTTCGATGCGTTGCAGCCGCTTGAGTGGCCCACGCGCCTTGAGGCGGGCACGCTCAACGGTCACGGCATCGCGGGACTTTCCGCAGGTCTCGACTTTATCGAGGCTCAGGGTGGGGTCGAAGCGATTGCTGCCCACGAGCGTGCGCTCGCTGATCGCTTCTTTGCCGGTGTGCGCAAGATTCCGGGGATTAAGCTCTACGGTGCGTTTGACCAACCCGCGCGCTCGGCGATCGTGTCGCTCAACGTTGGCGATATCGACTCTGCCGAGATCTCGGATGCGCTCATGCAAGGGTGGGGGATTGCGACGCGCCCCGGCGCCCATTGCGCCCCGCTCATACACCGTGCGCTGGGGACCGAGCGCCAGGGCGTTGTCCGCTTCTCGTTTGGGTATTTCAACACGACCGAAGAAGTCGACACGGCTATCGATGCTCTGTGCGATTTAGCCTGCTAAAGCTGCTAGACCGTTTATACTTGCGGGACGGGTGTTTTTGCCCGTCCCGTTTTTCTTTCGACCCGAAAGGTGTGCATATGGCCTCATCCGCTCCGCGCGGTTTGCGCTCCGACCATGTCGTTACCGTCGGCATTGCGCTGTTTTCGATGCTCTTTGGCGCCGGTAACCTCATTATTCCGCCGCTGCTGGCGCTGCAGGCAGGTTCTGCCACGCCGGTCGCCATGCTCGGCTTTCTGATTGCCGCCATCGGCCTGCCCGTCATGGGATTTATCGCCGTCGCGCTTGCCGGAACGGCGCGCGAGCTTGCCGGTCGCGTGCACCCCAAGTTTGGTGAGTTCTTTGTCGCGGCGGTGTATCTGGCCATCGGCCCGTGCCTGGCCATTCCGCGCACGAGCTCCACGGCCTTCGAGATGCTGGTGCCGCTGCTGCCCGAGGGCGTTTCGCTCGGCACGGCTCGCCTGGTCTTTGCCATCGGGTTCTTCGTGGTTGCGTTTGCGCTCACGCTGCGTCCGGGCGTCATCACGCGCGTACTCGGTCGCATTACGGGCCCCGCGCTTATCGCGCTCATCGTGCTGGTTGTGGGTGCTGCCGTGATCTCGCCGCTGGGACCGGCTGCCGCGCCTCAGGCTCCCTACGATGCGGGCGCTGCCGTGCAAGGCTTTCTGACTGGCTATCAGACCATGGACCTGCTCGCGTCGCTCGCCTTCGGCATCATCATCGCCGAGACCATCCACGAGCTGGGCGTTACCGATGACAAGCGCGTGGCCTTTGAGATTTCCCGCTCCGGTGTGATCGCCGGTGTGCTCATGGCCGTCATCTACTGCGGCCTGGCGCTTGCCGGCATGCAGCTCGGCACGGTCATGCCCGATGCCACTAACGGCGCCGCCATCCTCGCCCGCTCTGCCTCCATGCACTTTGGCCTTGTCGGCACGGTCGTGGTCTTTGCGATTTTTTTCCTTGCCTGCATGAACGTGTGCATCGGCCTCATCAGCTGCTGCTCGCGTTACTTCTGCGAGACGTATGTGGTTAAAGGTGGAGCGGAGGCCTCTGAGGAGGCCATGCGCCGTCCCTTCGCGGTTCTCGCCTTTGTGTTCGCGGCGTTTTCGTGCGTGCTCTCCAATGTGGGCCTCGACGTGATTCTTATGTTCTCGGTGCCCATACTCAACGCCTTGTATCCCGTCGCCATCGTACTGGTACTGATGGGCCTGGTGCACGGCTTTTGCGACGCTCATCCGCAGGTGTGGGTGTGGGTCGGCGGCGTGGTTGCTGTGCAGAGTGTGATCACCTCGGTCCGCGATGCGTTCTTTGCGGGCGCGTGGCTGCCGTTCGATGCGCTGCCGTTGGCGGACATTGGAGCCGCGTGGGCGCCGGTTGCCGTGGTTGCCTTTGTGATCGGTCTACTCCATAGTCGTTTTGTCGCACATTCGAGGAGCTAAGGCATCAATGCTTGCACAGGCGGGGAGTCTCCCCTATAATTTCCTTCGCTTTGGGACACGCAAGGTTTAGACCTTAGCTGCTCAACACCTTCGGGACGTGGCGCAGTTTGGTAGCGCGCCTGCTTTGGGAGCAGGATGTCGCAGGTTCAAATCCTGTCGTCCCGACCATATCTTGCGGGCGTAGTTCAATGGTAGAACCCCAGCCTTCCAAGCTGATGACGCGGGTTCGATTCCCGTCGCCCGCTCCATAGGATAGTTTTAACGGCTTTGGCTCCATTTGGCGCCAGAGCCGTTTTCATAAGCGTGCCGGACGACGGGAATCGAACCCGGCAGGGTGCGAGCTGAGAAAATGCGTGAGCATTTTCCAGCGCAGCACGCAAGGGCCAATGGCCCGCAGCGAAACAAGGGTTTGCGAAGCAAACCCTTGGACTTCCCGTCGCCCGCTCCATAGGATAGATGAACGGCTCTGATTCCTTTTGGGAATCAGAGCCGTTTTCATATACATGCCGGGGACCCCACATCCCCTCCTAAATTGCGGTGGAATAGTTCCCAGATGGGGGTGCGGACAGAAAGTTGGACCGTGAAGCGGTCCGGACTGGAGGTTCGCAT
>USSM01000015.1 GCA_900557455.1 uncultured Collinsella sp.
ATGACCAGAAGGTCAATGCCGCCTTGTTTCAAGGCACCTTGCTCGCTCTGGCGGGTTTTCGCTGTCGGTGCCAAAACACCGGCGTTGCCTTGGCTGTCAATGTGGCACTTGGGGACGTTCCTTTTGTGCCGGCACCTGGGGACGTTCCTTATGTCAAGAAGTTGTTACAAGAGGGATAGGTTGCCTTACGCCAATCAAAAGTTGCGGTGAGATAGTTCTTGAATTGGCCTTTTTGATGGCTAAACAGGAACTATCTCACCGCAACTGCGTTGAACTTTTTTTGGCAGCTGGTTTACTTGCTCGCGAAGAGCCAGATGAGGACGATCACCAGAATCACGGCGACAATGCAGACGATGGCTCCGGTGAATTTGATGCGTGAGTCGCGGGTGCGCTCGCGCACGTCGTCCTCGGCGGCTTCGAGTTGAGCCACTTCACGCTCAGTTTCGGCGTGCTCGGCCTTATCGCGGGCCAGGGAGCCCGCGAGCGATTCGGTAATCTCGGGATGGTCATGCACCTCGGTCGCCTGCTCGATGATCGACTGTGCGTGCGCGACGTCCGCCTGGGCATTGGCAATAGCCTGCTCTTGCTCTCGACGCGCTTTGTCCTCGGCGGCGATCTTCTCGCGCAGTTCGCGCTGGCGCGTTGCGGCGGCGGCTTTTGCGGTCTGCAGCTCGTCGCGCGCGGCATCGGCCTCGGCCGTCACGGCCTGATGGGCACGCTTGGCGTCGGCAATGGGGGCTTGCGCCTGCTCGACGGCGTGCTCGGCGGCCGCGAGCGAGTGCTCAAGATCGGCGGTGATGTTCGGGAAATCTTCCTCGGCTTTGCGCAGGGCATCGGCCGTGTCGGAGATCTGCATCGAAAGCTCGCTGGTGCGCACCGTGTAATTGGCGGGATTCGCCGAAGGATTGCGCTGCAGTTCGGCATACTCGCGGCGCAGCGTTTCGAGTTGAGCGCGCGTGGCATCGACGGTTTGCTGCGCTGCGGCAACGCCGGCGTCGCGCTCGGCTTGCACCTTGTCGCGGATGCGCTTGGAATCCTCGAGGCGTCGAACGAGGCGGTTACCGGTTTCGCGCGAGCTTACTTCGCGCGCCTCCACGGCATCGAGTGCGGCTTTGAGACGCCGCTCGGTGGCATCGTCCTCTTCTTTTATTTGCTCGAGCTGCGCCTTGAGCTCTGTTGCCTTGGCAACATGGGTATCGCGGCCGATTTCTGCCGCCGCGGCGGCCTTTTGTGCCGTGTCGATAGTCTGGCGCTGCTCGGCGGCGATTTGGTCGTAGCGGCCTGCGATATCCTGACGCGTCTCGAGTTCCTCGCCTTGATCGGCGATGCGCTGCTCAAGTTCGGCCAGGTGGGCACGGGCGTCCGCGAGTGCCTTCTTTGCGGCGTTCATCTCGCGCATGGCCGAGGCACCCTGGGCGATAAAGGCGCCCACGGCGCTGGCGGTGTTTGAGACGGCGCCTCCCAGATCGCGGCTGGCTGCTGGGGTGTGCAGGGCGATCGGGTGAGCGGCGTTCGCCGTGCCCGCATCGGGCGTCTGCGGCGTGACGATGCTGCCGGTGCCGCCCTCGACTACGGAAAAGCCGGCAGCGTGCGGGTCGACTGCATCGGCACCAATGGTGGGGTGCTCAAGCTGCAGGAACGAGGGCAGGGTGCTGCCTTGGTCGGCAACGGGGGTCTCGCCGGGCACGAAGGTCGAGGCGGCCTCGGCGGCCTCCTCTTCTTCGGCGGCAATATCGGCGTCGGCCACGGCGTTTTTCATCGCTTTGACGGCATCCATCATAGAGTCCATGACGGCATCGAGCTCTTCTTCCGAAGACACCTCGATAGGGCCTTCTGCTTGCGGGGCGGCGTCCTTTTCGGGGGCGTCGTCCTGAGCGGCCGAATCGTCGTTTTGCTCGCCGGCATCTTCGGCCGTAGGGATTTCCGTCGCAGCGCCGTTATCCAGAGTGGCGTCGTCGACGTCGGTATCATTGCAGGTCGCAGCGTCAGTATCTGCGGCGACGTCTGCTGAATCATCAATATGCTGTTGAGTCTGGGGGTCCAGCTCGTCTGTCATAGGCATGTGCTCCTCATCGTTGTTTGTCACCCTATGATAAAGTCTCGCGCCGACATCCCGCGCCCCGCAGCAAAGTTTCAAAACGTGTTCGATGACTCGCTTGGATAGCAAAAATTCATCCTCTAAATTCAGTTTACGCTTGACATTCCCTTCGCCGAATGACGTTGCGCCGTTCGCCTGCTGCGGTCTTTATTTTTCACTTGAACACGCTAAAGTTGCATTTCAGCTTTTGGCGCGTGAAGTTGGATACGCGCAGTCGGCGGGTGTGCCCGTCGCGATTCGAAAGGACTTTGTATGGGACTTTTCACTGGTAAGACCGTGATCGTCACCGGCGGCGGCAAGGCCACGCTCAAGGACGGTTCCGCTGGCTCCATCGGTTACGGCATCGATATCGCTTTTGCCAAGGAGGGCGCAAACCTCGTCATTACCGGCCGCAACGTTGCCAAGCTCGAGGCTGCCAAGGAGTCTCTCGAGGCCGACTACGGCGTCAAAGTTCTGGCTGTTCAGGCCGATGTCTCGGCTGGTCAGGACAACGAGGCCGTCGTCCAGAACGTCATCGACAAGGCCATTGAGGAGTTCGGCCGCATCGACGCCGTCGTCAACAATGCTCAGGCCAGCGCCTCGGGCGTGACCATCGCCGACCACACCATGGATCAGTTTAACCTGGCCATTTATTCCGGTCTGTATGCCACCTATCTGTACATGCAGAAGGCCTATCCGCACTTGAAGGAGACCAAGGGCTCCGTGGTCAACTTTGCCTCGGGCGCCGGCCTGTTTGGCAACTACGGCCAGTGCAGCTATGCCGCCGCCAAGGAGGGCATCCGCGGTCTGACCCGCGTTGCCGCCAACGAGTGGGGCAAGGACGGCATCAACGTCAACATCGTGTGCCCGCTCGCTTGGACTGCTGCGCTCGAGAATTTCCAGGATGCTTATCCCGAGGCGTTCAAGGCCAACGTCCACATGCCGCCGGCAGGCCACTACGGCGACGTCGAGAAGGAGATTGGCCGCGTGGTCGTTCAGCTCTGCGGCCCCGACTTTAAGTACATGAACGGCGAGACTGTCACCCTCGAGGGTGGCATGGGCCAGCGTCCGTAGGAGTTACGGCGTTTTACCAAACGCCGTAACGGGCCGACGCTGCAAACCCGCCAGAGCGGCAATCTGCCTTTCAACTTCGGCGGCATGATCAAAAGATCAATGCTGCCTTGTTTCAAGGCACCTTGCTCGCTCTGGCGGGTTTTCGCTGTCGGTGCCATAGCATCGGCGTTGCTGTGGCTGTCGGAAATGATCCGTTGGGGACGGAGGAAAACGGATCATTTTTATCCTGGTGCATTGGTGCAAGTGGGCAGGTTTCCTTTGCACCAGTTTCTGTCGAGTCGGTGCGGTTTGCGGGTTGCCCGTATAATGGTCTGCGTATGAACCGCAACCAAGGAGTTCTAGTTTATGGACCAGAGCCTTTTTAGATTCGACCTGATCGCCGAGGATCCGACCACGCACGCGCGCGCCGGCGTGCTGCATACCCCGCACGGCGACATCGAGACGCCGATCTTTATGCCCGTGGGCACCAAAGCAAACGTCAAGGGCATTCCTACCGAGACCGTCAAGCAGCTCGGCGCCCAGATCGTGCTTGCCAATACCTATCACCTGTCCATGCGCCCCGGCGAGGACACCATCGCCGATCTGGGCGGCCTGCACAAGTTTATGAACTGGCACGGCCCCATCCTCACCGACTCGGGCGGCTTCCAGGTCTTTAGCCATAACGACGCCGTTAAGCTCACCGACGAGGGCGTGCGCTTTATCGTCAATGACTACGACGGCCGCCACGTGTTCTGGACACCCGAGGACAACATGGAAATCGCCATGAAGCTCGGTTCCGACATCTGCATGCAGCTCGACCAGTGCCCCGGCTATCCTGCCACGCGCGCCTACGTCGAACGCGCGGTGGAGCTGTCGAGCATGTGGGCCGAGCGCTGCTACAAGGCTCACACCCGCGATGACCAGGCACTCTTTGGCATCGTCCAGGGCGGCATGCATCTGGATCTGCGCCTGCGTTCGCTGCGCCATCTGGAAGAGTGCGGCGATTTTCCGGGTTACGGCATCGGCGGCTACTCGGTGGGCGAGGACCACGAGACCATGTTCGAGACCCTGGCGCCGCTTGCGAGCGAGTACATGCCCAAGCACAAGCCGCGCTACCTGATGGGCGTCGGCAACCCCACCACCCTCGTGCGCGGCGTGGGTGTGGGCATCGACATGTTCGACTGCGTGCTGCCGACGCGCACCGGCCGCATGGGCACGGCATTTTCCAGCGAGGGTCGCCTCAACTTCCGCAACGCGCGCTTTGCGCACGACGACGGTCCCATCGATCCCACCTGCACCTGCCCGGTGTGCACGGGCGGTTACAGCCGTGCGCTCATCCGTCACATGGTCACGCAGAAGGAGATGCTCGGCGGCATTCTGCTTTCGATGCACAATATCTACTACCTGCTCAACCTTATGCAGCGCGCCCGCCAGGCCATTATCGAGGGCCGCTACGGTGCGTTCATGAGCGACTGGATGAACAGCCCCGCGGCGGTGGATTACTAAGAGCTGCGGGCGCGTTTGCGGGGTACGAGCAACGGCAAAGACCAAGCGGCGATCGGTCGTCGCGTTCGCCAGCACGGTCTGCGTGACCGCTGACCGATGCCTTGCAAGCGCTTGATGCATCGTGGGTACCATACCGAATAGTTGATGTTCGGGCGGGTGTTTGACGCATGGCGTCGACCCCGCCCGTTCCTATTTTCGATAGGAGTACCCATGATTAAGAATGAGAACGTCGAGGGCGAACCCGCCTACGACGAGACGTATCGCCGCGGCCCCGTGGTCATGCGCGGCCCCATGATTCCTAAGGACAACACCTACGCCAACCTGCTGGCGCCCGAGGATTCAACCGACTGGCTGCATGCCGACCCGTGGCGCGTGCTGCGCATTCAGGCCGAGTTTGTCGATGGCTTTGGCGCGCTTGCCGAGCTTGGGCCCGCGGTGACCATCTTCGGGAGCGCCCGTACGCCCAAGACCGATCCGCTCTACAAGGCGGCGCGCACGGTCGGCCGCAAAATCGCCCAGCGCGGCGTGGCGGTTATCACTGGTGGCGGTCCCGGCATCATGGAGGCGGCCAACAGGGGAGCGGCGAGTGCCAACGGCAAGTCAGTCGGCTTGGGTATCGAGCTTCCACACGAGCATGGGCTCAACAAATACGTGAACCTTGGCATGGATTTCCGCTACTTCTTTGTGCGCAAGACCATGTTCGTCAAATACAGCTCGGGAGCCATCGTGTTTCCCGGTGGTTTTGGTACGCTCGACGAGATGTTCGAGGTGCTCACGCTGGTACAGACGCACAAGGTTAAGCGCATGCCGCTCGTGCTGGTGGGCACCGAGTACTGGCAGGGCCTGTTCAACTGGCTCAACGGCCCGGTGATGGATGCCGGCATGATCAGCCCACTCGATCCAGACCTCGTCCACATCACCGACGACCTCAACGAGGCCGTCGACATCGCCCTGAGCGGGCTGATGTAGGGCGAGCGTGCCTGTTGTTATAGTAATGTGAACGGCAGACTGATGCTATTTAACATCAGTCTGCCATCTAAACTGGGTATACTGATGCAAAAGACGAGGCGAGGAGGTCGCGTATGTCTACTGCAACGGTTAAGCCTACGACGGTTCGCATCGAAGAGGGGCTCAAGGAACAGGCGACTGAGTTCTTGGATACGGTTGGTCTGAGTCTCAATTCGTATCTCAACCTTGCTGTTCGGCAGCTGGTAAATCAGCGAAAGATTCCTTTTGAGATCGTAGGAAGGGCGGAGGTGCCCAACGAGGTGACGAGACGCGCCATGGTGATTGCCGAGGCTCATGAGTTGGGGATTCTGCCAGATGACAGCCCGTCATTCAATAACGCTGATGAGCTTATATCATTCCTCGATGAGGACTAGCGATGTTTGAGATTAAAGTCGAGGCTCAGTTTAAGGCGGATTACAAACGGACGATGCGCATCCATCCGCAGCTAAAAACCGAGTTTAAGGCGGTAGTCGCAGAGCTTGCAGCTCACGGCTCGCTTCCCGCGGAATATGGCGCCCATGAGCTTTCATACCCGGGCGGCAACTACAACGGCCACATCGATTTCCATCTATCCGATGGCTTGGTCGATGTGGTCGTTCTGTACTTGCCGCATAAGACTAATCCGGTGATCCGGCTGGTAAGAATGGGTTCGCATGATGAGCTATTCCAGGGCCCACAGGGCTGAGTGCCCGCTTTTGAGTTGCGGTGGAATAGGGATTGATTTGCGGTTGATAAGCCAAAAACAGTCCCTATTCCACCGCAAGTGGTAAAGGTGCCCTAGTGGATGGGCTGGTAGCGGGGGCAGTAGCTGATGGCGATGGCGTCGACGCCTACGTGAGTGGCGATGGTGCAGCCGATGGGGCCGGTGCCGGCGTCTACGTAGTTCTGGCCCGCGAGTGCCTGGTTGACAAGCTCCTGCTCCTCGGTGGCGCCAGTCGTGAGCACGCGCACGCTGGAGCCCGGGTGCTCGGTCAAAAACTCGAGGCAGTCAGCCATGGTGTTCGCAACGATGCGCTTGGCACCGCGGCCCTTTTTGATGGCCTTGATCTCGCCCGATTTCCACTCCGGCGAAACGGCCAGGCGAATGTTGAGCATTTGGGTGAGCTGGCCGGCGAGTTTAGGTGCGCGGCCGTTCTTAACCAGGTTCTCGAGCGTGCGGGGAATCAGCAACAGGTGCGCGTCGGGCAGCGTCGCGCGGATCTGCGCCTCGGTCTCGTCCAGGCTGCGACCGTCCTCGCGCATGGCGAGCGCGTACTCCACCAGCAGGCCCTCGGCACCCGAGCCGGTGCGCGAGTCGATGCAGCGCACGTCGAGCTCGTGGGTATCGGCTACCAGGCATGCATTGGAATAGCAGGCGGACCACTCGCTGCACAGCGAGATAAAGATGGCGCTGTCATGGCCGTCGGCGAGCACGCGGTCAAAGAGTGCCTTGAACTCGCCGGCGCTCGGCTGCGAGGTGTGCGGCAGCTGCTCGGAGCCTGCCATGCGGGCGACGTACTCCTCGGCGGTGATCTGCACCTGGTCGAGCAGGTCCTCGCCCTCGATAATCACATGCAGCGGAATCACGTAAATGCCGAGCTCTTGGGCGCGGGCGGGGGAGATGTCCGACGTGGAGTCGGTTATGATGGCAAAAGACATAATTGCACCTTTCGTTGGGGCGTTTGCGCGCCGCCTTCTGAGAGCAAAGTGCGACAAGTATAGTAGAGTCGTTCCACATTGCTAGGTTCAATTGTTGAATAGTCAACAGTTTGAAGTGTCGGTGTGGAAATCATCAATTGGGGAAGAGAGGGTGCCAGTGGAGCAGCTGGAGATATGCAAGCGGTCGGTTGTTCTGTTTGATTTCGATGGCACGGTGGCCGATACAGGCCGGGCGGTGATGACCTCGACGCGCAAGACGCTGGCTGCGCGCGGGTTTTCGGAGGCGCAGATGGGTGACCTGCGCCGCATGATCGGGCCGCCCCTGTGGAAGAGCTTTCACGACTTTTATGGCTTCTCGCGCGAGGAGTCGCTTGTGGTGGCCGACGAGTACCGTGCCTTTTTTGATGAGCTGGGACCGGAAGAGTACCCTGTGTTCGATGGAATTTCCGAGCTGCTGGATGGGTTGACCGCCCAGGGGCATCGCTTGGCCGTGGCGACGTCGCGCATGGAGGCAAAGTGCATCGACATGGTGGGCGAGCTGGGGCTTTCTCAGTTTAAGGCAGTGGTTGGCATGAATCCGCCGCAGGGACGCGAGACCAAGGCCGATTCGGTCCGCGATGCCCTGGCGGCGCTCGGTGCGACGGCGGACGATGCCGTGATGATCGGCGATCGCTTTAACGATGTGGAGGGCGCGCACGCAATGGGCGTGCCGTGCATCGGCATCTATTCGGGTGCGGCGGCGCCGGGGGAGCACGAGGCCGCGGGCGCCGATGCGGTGGTGCACTCGGTGGCCGAGCTTGCTAAACTTTTTGCTATCTAATGACGTAATGTGAGGGGCGGGCGTGCCTGCTACTCATTGGTAAGGAGGTCGTCCATGAATCAGGTGGAGCAGAGCGTTACCGAGTATGTCGACGAGGTCTGGGAAGATGTCGTCGCCGATATCGAGCAGCTGGTGAGCTATCCGTCCGTGGCCGTTGCTGCCGATGCGGAGCCCGACGCGCCGTTTGGCCGCCCGGTCCGTGATGCGCTCGATTGCGCACTCGGCATCGCGCAAAAGCTCGGCTACCAGACGAGCGACGACGAGGGCTATGTGGGCATTGCCGATATCCCTGGCCGCGGTGACAAGCAGCTCGCGACCATTTGCCATGTGGACGTGGTACCCGCCGGCCCGGGCTGGAACACCGACCCGTTTGCGATGGAGCGTCGCGAGGGCTGGCTGCTCGGCCGCGGCGTTATCGACGACAAGGGTCCGGCGGTGCTGTCGCTCTACGCCGGCGCCTATCTGCTCAAGCACGGCATTACCCCGCGCTATACCTTCCGCGCGCTGCTGGGCTGTGATGAGGAAGTGGGCATGTCCGATGTTCACCATTATCTGGAGAACCACGCGAACCCCGACTTTCTGTTTACGCCCGATGCCGAGTTCCCGGTCTGCAATGCCGAGAAGGGCCAGTTTGGGGCGACGTTTGTGAGCTCCAAGATCGACGGCGGGCGCATTGTGTCCTGGAGCGGTGCCGAGGCGAGCAACGCTATTCCGTCGCAGTCTACCTGCGAGCTTGCGATTGCCGCCGATGAGCTGCCGGCGCCCGTTGAGAACGCCGACCGCCTGGAGATCACGGCACTCGATAACGGGCATGCGCAGATTTTCGCCCACGGCATTGGCGGTCATGCCTCGATGCCCGAGGGAACGATCAATGCCGTCGGCCTCATCGTGTCGTATCTGCGTGAGGCCGAGGACGCGTTTGGTGCCCGTGACGAGCGCCTGTTGACGCCTGCCGAGCACGAGTTCGTCAAGTTCTTGGCCTTTGTGCATGCGGATGCCTATGGCCGCGGCCTGGGTATCGACGCGACGAGCCCCGCGTTTGGCCTGCTCACGTGCAACCCCGGCGTCATCCGTGTGGCGGATGGCCACATTGAGCAGGTCATCGACGTGCGTTTCCCCGACAGCACGAGCGCCGATACCATCTGCGAGCAGCTCGAGCCGCTCGTGGGCCGCTTTGGTGTGACGTATCGCGTGGGTCGTGCAAAGGTGCCGTTCTCGGTGTCTGCCGACGATCCGGCCGTGAAGGCGCTTATTGATACCTATAACGAGTTTACGGGCAAGCATGCTGAGCCCTTTGCCATGGGCGGTGGCACGTACGCACGCAACTTTGCCCGTGCCGTGTCGTTTGGCCCCGAAGAGACCGGTCTGGAGCTGCCCGCGTGGGGCGGCCAGATGCACGGCCCCAACGAGTGCGCCAACGAGGAGCAGCTCAAGCAAGCGCTCAAGATCTACATCGTGGCAATCCTTCGTCTAAACGAACTTGAGCTGTAGGGCTTCCCCAGGCACCCGACCTTGCCCCTCAAACCGTCGCTTGCGTTCCAAAGTACGCGGCGCTCCTCTTTCGGGGCAATCTCGGGCACTTGGGAAACCCCTATATCCTGCTTGGATACAAACTTGAATTACGAGCCCGGTGCTTTTGCCCGGGCTTTTTCTGTTGCGGTGGGATAGTCGTTGGGGACGCTCCTCCGGTGTAAAAGGTGCGCCATGTTCGGCGCTGGATTGTTATCCGTTTGTAAAGGCTGGACAGAGCTTGCGGTAAGGGTCTATCAAATGACCGTAAGAAACTGCAGTTGGCGCGGGCGCTGCCCGATCGAGGCCGTATCTTTCCAAACAGCAAAGCGGGCAGGGTACCCGCGAGTCGCATGTATGAAAGGAAGATCATGCTCGATCAGGCTTATTCTCGTCGTCAGTTCCTCGGCCTCGTTGGTGGTTTTGCCAGCTTCGTGGGCCTCGGTCTCGTTGGTTGCGGTGGCGCAGGTGCTTCCAACGCCGCCGACAAGGGCAGTGCCGCTGCCGCTGCCGAGTCCGTCTCCGGCGAGGTGACCTACGACGGCGCCTCCTCGTTCCAGGCTCTCGTCGAGGCTGCTGCCGAGAAGTTCATGGATGCCAACCCGGACGTTTCCGTTTCCGGTTCGGGCAACGGTTCGGGCAAGGGCCTGACCGCTGTTGCCGCCGGCACCGTCACCATCGGTAACTCCGACGTCTTCGCCGAGACCAAGCTCGAGGCCGACCAGGTCAAGAAGCTCGTCGACCACGAGGTCGCCGTCGTGGGCATGGGTCCCGTCGTTTCCAAGAACGTCAAGGTCGACGACCTGTCCCTCGAGCAGCTCAAGGGCATCTTCTCCGGCCAGATCACCAACTGGAAGGAGGTCGGCGGCGACGACGCCACCATCGTCGTTCTCAACCGCAAGGCCGGCTCCGGTACCCGCGCCACCTTCGAGGCCGCCGTCTTTGGCGACGAGGCCGTCGACTTTAAGGGCGACGCCGAGCTCGACAAGTCCGGCGATGTCCAGACTCAGATGGGCAGCACCGACAACGCCATCTCCTACCTCGATTTCTCGCACTTCGACGACTCCAAGTTCAACGCCATCAAGGTCGAGGGCGTCGAGCCCAAGAGCGCAAACGTCACCGACGACTCCTTCAAGATCTGGGCTACCGAGCACATGTACTGCGCAAAGGACGCCGACGAGGCCACCAAGGCCTTCCTGGAGTTCATGCTTTCCGACGACGTCCAGGGCAAGCTCGTCGAGGAGCAGGGCTTTATCCCCGTCTCTGCTATGAAGGTCGTCAAGGACGCCAGCGGCAAGGTCTCTGCTAAATAGGTAATCGCCCCTGGAAAGGCTTGCAATGGCAAAACAGCTGCCAAAGCGCGACCTTGAGAACGTGGGCCTGGGCGTCACGGGTGCGTGCGTAGCGCTCGTGACGCTTGTCGTTGCCGCGCTCATCTTTATGGTCGCCCAAAAGGGCCTCTCGGCTTTTCTCAAGGACGGCGTTTCGGTCGTTGAGTTCTTTACCGGCACCAAGTGGGACCTGGCCAACACGGCTAAAAACGGCCTGCCCTATACCGGCGCCCTGCCCCTGATCGTCACCTCGTTTGCGGTCATGGTGCTCTCCACGCTCATCGCGCTGCCCATCGCCATCGGCTCTGCCATCTTTGCGGTCGAGATCCAACCCAAATTTGGCTCCAAGATCTTTCAGCCGCTTATTGAGCTTTTGACCGGCATTCCCTCGGTCGTCTTTGGCCTCATCGGCTTTCACGTGGTCGTCGGCCTTATGAAGAGCGTTTTCCACGTGAGCACGGGTCTGGGCATCTTGCCCGGCGCCATCGTGCTGGCCGTCATGATCCTGCCGACCATGACCACCCTTTCGGTCGATGGTCTGCGCGCCGTGCCCGACAGCTACCGCCAGGGCTCGCTCGCGCTGGGCTACACCCGCTGGCAGACCATTTGGCACGTGGTGCTCAAGTCCGCCATGCCGTCGCTCATGACTGCTGTCATCCTTGGCATGACCCGCGCCTTTGGCGAGACGCTCGCCGTGCGTATGGTCATCGGCGGCATCGAGGCCATGCCGACGTCGCTGCTGTCGCCGGCGTCCACCATCACCACCACGCTCACCACGTCCATGGCGGTCTATGCCGAGGGCTCGGCCCAGGACGATGTTCTGTGGGCGCTCGGTCTGCTGCTGATGGGCATGAGCCTCATCTTCATCCTGATCATCCACCTTATCGGCCGCAAGGGGGCGAAGGCTCGTGGCTAGCACGCGCATCCATATCGACGAGGCGAGACTCGGGCGCGTCCAAAAACAGGACCGCATCGCCACGGGCGCGCTGACGGCAATCGTCGCCATCGTCATGCTCATCGTCATCTCCATGGTGGCCTATATCCTGTTCGAGGGCATCTCGACGCTGTTCCAGTCGGGCTTTCTCACGCAGCCCGCGCGCGCCAACGGTACCCAGGGCGGCGTACTCTACCAGCTGTTCGACTCATTCTATCTGCTGCTGATCACCCTGATTATTTCGGTGCCCATCAGCCTGGGCGGCGCGGTCTTCCTGGTTGAGTACGCGCCGGACGGGCCCATCCGCGACATCGCCTCCACCGCTATCGAGACGCTGTCCTCGCTGCCCTCCATCGTCGTCGGCATGTTCGGCTTTCTGGTGTTCTCGGTGCAGCTGGGCTGGAAGTACTCCATCATCTCCGGCGCCGTCGCGCTCACCATGTTCAACATCCCCATCCTGGTGCGCGTGATCCAGCAGGCGCTCGAGGACGTGCCACAGGCCCAGCGCGATGCGTGCCTGGCCATGGGCCTTACTCGCTGGGAGGCCACGCTGCACATCCTGATCCCCGAGGCCATGCCTGCCATCGTGACGGGCATCGTGCTTTCGGCCGGCCGCGTGTTTGGCGAGGCCGCAGCGCTGCTCTTTACCTCGGGCATGAGCTCGCCGGTGCGGCTGAACTTCTTGAGCTTTAACCTGTCGAGCCCCACCTGCGCTTGGAACGTGTTCCGCCCCGGTGAGTCGCTCGCCGTGCACATCTACAAGATCTATGGCGAGGGCAGCCCCGAGGCCCAGCAGATCGTCTGGGGCACCGCGGCGCTGCTGATGATCTGCGTGCTGCTGTTTAACGTAATCGCCCGCATTGTGGGCAAGCAACTGGCAAGGAAGATGACGGCCGAATGAGCGAGATGAATGCAACGCCCGCAACCGAGGCGGCCACGTCCGAGACCCAGGACTTCCTGTCGAGCGTGGGGGAGAGCGAGAAACGCGTGCGCGTGAGCGGCAAGGCCGTGAGCGACGAGGTCATGCTCTCTACCAAGGACGTCAACGTGTACTATGGCGACCACCATGCCCTGCACGACACGTCGCTTGACTTTCACAAGGGTGAGATCACGGCGCTCATTGGGCCTTCGGGCTGCGGTAAGTCGACCTTCTTGCGCAGCCTCAACCTTATGAATCGTGAGATTCGCGGCTGCCGCGTGGAGGGCGAGATCAACTACCGCGGGCGCAACGTGAACACCAAGACCGAAAACACCTACGAGCTGCGTCGCTCCATTGGCATGGTGTTCCAACAGCCCAATCCTTTCCGCAAGTCCATTCGCGACAACATCACGTTTGCACCCAAACGCCACGGCATTACCGACCGCGACGAGCTTGATCGTATGGTCGAGGAAAGTCTGCGTGGTGCGGCGCTGTGGGACGAGGTCAAGGACAAGCTCGACAAGAGCGCCTACGCGCTTTCGGGCGGCCAGCAGCAGCGTCTGTGCATTGCGCGCACGCTGGCGCTCAATCCCGACGTGATCCTGTTTGACGAGCCCTGTTCGGCGCTCGACCCCATCTCGACGCTGGCGATCGAGGACCTCATGTCGTCGATTGTGGCCGACCGCGCCATCGTCATCGTGACGCACAACATGGAGCAGGCGTCGCGTGTGTCCAACCGCACGGCGTTCTTCTACATGGGCGATATGGTCGAGTACGACGAGACCGACGAGATTTTCCAACGGCCCAAGGATAAGCGGCTGAATGATTACCTCACCGGCATGTTCTCCTAGTCCGGGACATGCTTGAGGCCCGCGGCGGCCACGGTTGCCGCGGGACTGATTGGAGAGGCGGGTCATCTCTTGCGGGAGATGGCCCGCCTTTTTGTGTCGTGTGCGCCCCGCCTTTTCGCTGCTATCATGGACAACGTTGAATTTCTACGAAGGAGCAGGGCATATGGCGATTCTTTTGGGATGCGATTCCGTCAGCCTAGAGTTTCCCACCAAGCATATTTTCGATAGCGTGACGCTCGGCGTGGGCGAGGGCGACCGTATTGGTATCGTTGGTAAAAACGGCGACGGCAAGTCGACGCTGCTGAGCGTGCTCGCCGGCACGTTGGAGCCCGATGACGGCCGCGTGACGCATCGCCGCGGAACGACGATCGGTCTGCTCGGCCAAAAGGACCAGCTTGTCGACACCGATACCGTGCATCATGCCGTCGTCGGCGACACGCCCGAGTACGAGTGGGCCTCGAGCCCGCGTACGCGCCAGATCCTGGCCGGCCTCATCAGCGATGTGCCCTGGGAGGGCACGGTGGGCGAGCTTTCGGGCGGCCAGCGCCGTCGCGTGGACCTCGCGCGCCTGCTAATCGGCGACTATGACGTGCTTATGCTTGACGAGCCCACCAACCACCTGGACATGCGCACCATCAACTGGCTCGCGCGCCACTTAAAGGCTCGCTGGCAGCGCGGTCAGGGCGCCATGCTCGTGGTCACGCACGATCGCTGGTTCTTGGACGAGGTCTGCACCAGCATGTGGGAGGTCCATGACGGCCAGGTCGATCCCTTCGAGGGCGGCTATTCGGCATACATCCTGCAGCGCGTAGAGCGCGACCGCATGGCCGCCGTCACCGAGGAGCGTCGTCGCAACATGGCGCGCAAGGAGCTCGCGTGGCTGAGCCGCGGTGCCCAGGCGCGCTCCACCAAGCCCAAGTTTCGCGTGGATGCCGCTCGCGAGCTTATCGCCGACGTACCGCCTGTGCGCGACGAGCTGGAGCTCAAGCGCCTGGCGGTGAGTCGCCTGGGCAAGCAGGTTATCGACGTGGTCGACGTGGACGCCGGCTATGCGGATACCGATGGCACGCCCAAGCAGGTGCTCTCCGACGTGACCTGGCTCATCGGCGCGGGCGACCGCTATGGCCTTTTGGGCGAAAATGGCGCTGGCAAGTCGACGCTGCTCGACGTGATCCAGGGCAAGATTGAACCCACGCGCGGCCGTGTGAAGATTGGCCAGACAGTACGCTTTGGCGTGCTGTCGCAGCAGCTCGAGGAGCTCGAACCCTACATGGGCGACACGATCCGCGAGGTGCTCGGCAACTATAAGAAGTATTACGTCATCGACGGCAAGGAGACTTCGCCCGAGAAGCTCTGCGAGCGCCTGGGCTTTACGACACAGCAGCTCTGGAGCCGCATCGGCGATCTTTCGGGCGGCCAGCGCCGTCGCCTGTCGCTGTTGCTGACGATTCTGGACGAGCCCAACGTGCTTATCCTGGACGAGCCCGGTAACGACCTGGATACCGACATGCTCGCGATTGTCGAGGACCTGCTCGACGGCTGGCCCGGCACGCTGATCCTGGTGACGCACGACCGCTTCTTGATGGAGCGCGTGACCGACCAGCAGTGGGCGCTGCTCGACGGCCACCTGACGCATATGCCCGGCGGCGTCGACCAGTACCTGCGCCTGTGCAACGCCACCGCCGAGGGCGAGCCCGTGGGCGCGCCGAGTGCCAAGACCGGCACGTTTGACACCGGTGCCGCGGCGGCTGCGGCCGAAAAGCCCAAATCGAGTGGCCAGCCCAATGGCCTTTCCAACGCCGAACGCCAGAAGCTCCGCCGCGAGGTGAGCTCGCTCGAGCGCAAAATGGAGACGCAGCGCGCTCGCGTGGAGGAGGCCGAGGCCGCGATGGCCCAGGTCGACCCCACCAACTACACGGCGCTGGGCGAGCAGCAGGCAAAGATCGACGAGGCCCACGCCGCCATGGACGAGTTGGAGATGGCGTGGCTCGAGGCGAGTGAGAAGCTCGAGGGCGAGGAGTAGGCGAGGATGATTAAGGCTGCGTTTTTCGATATCGACGGCACGTTGCTGAGCTTTAAGACCCATCGGATTCCGGCGTCGGCGCAGCGGGTGCTCGACAGCTTTCGCGAACAGGGGATCACGTGCGTAATCGCCACGGGTCGCCCGACCTACCAGATGCCGGATTGGCTGTTCGACTTGGGATGGGATGCGTACATTACGCTTTCGGGTCAGCACTGTTTTGACGCTGACGGCGTTTACCGCAGTTGCCCAATTGATCCGGAGGACGTCGCGGCGATCGTGGGCCAGGTGGCGCAGGGTCGCTACGACTCGCTGTGCATGCAGGGCGAGAACTCGTTTGTGAACCGTCTGTCCAAGCGCGTGGTGGCGGCTGCCGACAATGCCGGAATCTCGTATCACGAGGAGCCTTTTGAGCATGCTTTCGATGCACCGGTTTACCAGTTCTGTGCCTTTGTGGGCCCGGCCGACCAGGGCATAGTTACCGATGTCCTGTCGCATTCTACAACCACGCGCTGGTGCGACCTGTTCTGCGACATTATTCCGGCCAACGGCGGCAAGGACCTGGGTGTGGCGGCGACGCTGGAGCGCCTGGGCATCGACGCGAGCGAGGCGATTGCTTTTGGCGATGGCGAGAACGACCTGTCGATGTTTGCCGCCGTGGGCACGAGCGTGGCCATGGGCAACGCGCAGGACACCGTGAAGGCCGCGGCGACCTATGTGACGAGCGCCGTGGATGACGACGGAATCTACAACCTGTCTCTTATACACATCTGACGCTGCCGACGACGGAGAGAG
>USSM01000016.1 GCA_900557455.1 uncultured Collinsella sp.
GAGGGGCTATGCGGCATAGCGCCGGGGCATGGTCCGGAAAAACGTCCGAGGTCCCCTTCATCATGGTTTCGACGGCATCCTTGTGCTCCTCGACGTTGTCGATACGCACGTACACACTGCCGCCGTTAACGTCGGTGAAGTATTCGGTCGTTACGCCGCCCGAGTGCGTGAAGTAGGCACTGCGCCAGGTCTTGCCGTTGTACTTAACGGGATCGCTCTCGGTCCATCCAGAGTTGGCCTTCCACTTTGCCTCGTAGTCGAACAGCTCGTCGGCGTTCTTGTCAGGATCGAAGACGGGGATGAAGCGATCGCTGGCGTGCTCGCTCTCGGTGAACTTAAACTGGGCCCTGTCGACCGTGTCGCCGGCAACGTCGGTGACCTCGACGCCCTCGGGGACCTCGACCTTAAACCAAATGAAGTCGGTCCTCATATCCACGGCTGGCTTTTCTGCTCCGCCGCCACCGCCACTGCCGGTAGCGCCGCCGCTTCCGCTACAGCCCACCAGGGCAACTGCGGCAAAGAGACTCATGCAGAGGGTGAGAATCGCAAAGGCCTTCTTTTTCATGGTCGTGTCCTCCTCGATCTGTAACCGCCCATGGATTACCTGCCTTTACTGTACGCGCGAGCGGCTCGCTAGGGTGGGCCATGTGTCCCATTCTGGGGGCTGGATTTGCGCCGATAAGTGGCAATATGTCCGGGCGCAAAAGAGGGGAGGACCGGCCGATCCGATCCTCCCCTGGCTGGGCGTCCGATCATTTAATGACTGCGCATGCGATGCTGCGTGCGAGCCCCTAATGCTTGATCTCGATGCTCGAAATCTCGACTTCGCGTGCCTCGGCAAATGCCTTCGCCATGTCATCGGGGAACTCGATGGAGTTGAGGAGCGCCTCGGCTTCTTTCTTATGCAGATCGAAGTTCGAGATGAGGACGTAGACGCTTCCCGGCTCAACGTCGGTAAAGAGGAGGGTTGAGACGCCGCTGTTGTCCTCGTACGTTCCGACGAGCCACGTCCTGTCGTTATACTCGACGGACCCGCCATCCTTCCACTGGAACGTATCACCTTTCTTTTCTGCCTGGTCGGCGTGGGATTCCTCTGCCGTCAGCGCTTTTTTCCAAACGGGGATAAAGCGATCGGCCGAACCGTTCTCGTCTTCGGGGAAGGTGAGCTGGACCCTGTCGGCGTTCTTGCCTGCCGAGTCGCTTACGCCAACGCCCTCGGGCATCTCGACCTTAAACCAGATAAAGTCGGTCTTCTTGGCGACGGGGGCCTTTTCCTTGCTCTCGCCCTTGGCGGCGCTGCTGCCTCCGCCCGATGCGTTCCCGCCGCAGCCCACGAGGGCGAGCGCGGCAAAGAGGGCGATGCAAAGGGAAAGGATCGATAGGGTCTTTTTCTTCATGGTGGCGTCCTCCTTGTCTCTTGGTGACATCGCGGTGCCGCGGGGCGTCAGGGCGTTGTTTCCGTTTGCGGCGGATGTCTTTGCGTACGGTGCGGCGATACCTCCGTTCGTGGTTTGCGGCCGTTGAGTGGCCGTGCCCCAACGGGTTCCTTACTTATAGATATGCCCCAGTTTTTGACGTCCGGGAGTCTCGAAAGGTGGGCCATGTGTCCCATGTTTGCGGCGCCGACGCCTATCGTTCGTCATAGAAATCCGCGATGGCCAGGTGTGCTGACGCTCATGTGCTTATGGGCTAGACTTAGCATCATTACGTGTTTGATGCGGTTGGTCGGCGGTTGCCGCCCGACCGATCTATATGACTTGAAGGTGCATACGTATGAGCCAAGAGATGATGGATAAGACTTGTCGCGGTTTTGCCGAGGCGCTTGCCGCGCGCGAGCCGGTTCCCGGCGGCGGTAGCGCGAGCGCCTTTGTGGGCGCGCTGGGAGCCTCGCTTTGCGGGATGGTCGCGCGCTACGGGGCGACCAATCCTGCGCTTAGCGATCGGACGGACGATCTGACGCGCACGTTTGCCCAGGCTGATGAGCTGGCCCAGGAGCTTGTCGAGTTGGTTGCCGAGGACGTTCGTGCCTACGGGCAGGTGTCCGCGGCGTACGGTATTCCGCGTGACGATCCGGCTCGAGCGACCGCGATTCAGGACGCGTTGCGCGTGGCGGCCATGCCTCCGTATCGGATCATGGATGCCTGCGGGCGCGCGCTGGCGCTGCTCGAGGACATGGCAGACAAGGGCTCGCGCCAGCTGCTGTCCGACGTGGCATGCGGCGCCGTATTCTGCCGCGCTGCCATGCAGGGCGCAAGCCTGACGCTCTTTGCCAACACCACATCTATGAAAGACCGGGCGCGCGCCGAGGAACTCGAGGCGGCGTGCGATGAGCTGCTGGATACGTGGCTGCCGCGCGCCGATGCACTGGCGCGCCGCGCTGCCGACGCCGCAAGGAAGAGGAGATAGCCATGGCCGAGCTGCAGAAGGGTGCTCCCGTTGCCCGCGCTTTGACCGAGGAGCTTGCCGCTCGTTGCATGGCTTTGCGTGAGCGCGGCGTTGTTCCGACACTGGCCATCGTTCGTGTGGGCGAGCGCGAGGACGACCTGTCCTACGAGCGCGGTGCTCTCAAGCGCTGCGAGAAGGTTGGCATCGAGGCTCGTCGCGTTTTGCTTCCCGCCGATGTTTCGCAGGACGAGCTGTTGGCGGCTATTAAGGACATCAATGCCGACCCCGCTGTTCATGGCTGCCTGATGTTTCGCCCGCTGCCCGCTGGGCTTGATGAGGATGCAGTTGCCGCGGCACTCGATCCCGACAAGGATGTTGACTCCATGACGCCGGCATCGCTGCTCACCACGCTTTCGGGGCGAGGTGAGGGTTTTGCCCCCTGCACGGCCGAGGCCGTGTTGGCGTTGCTGGACCATTACGGCGTTGAGCTGGATGGGGCCAAGGTCGCGGTCGTCGGTCGATCGCTGGTGATTGGCCGTCCCGTTGCCGCCATGCTTACGGCTCGCAATGCCACGGTGACGACGTGTCATACGCATACGCGTGACTTGGCTGCCGAGTGCCGTTCTGCCGACATTGTTGTTGCCGCGGTTGGACGTGCGCGCACGATTGGCGCGGATGCGGTTCGCGCGGGCCAAACGATCATCGATGTTGGCATTAACTGGGACGAGGCCGCTGACAAGCTGGTCGGGGACGTCGATTTTGATGCAGCGGAACCGGTCGTTGGCGCAATTACTCCCGTGCCGGGCGGCGTGGGGGCTGTGACCACGGCGATTCTCGCCAAGCACGTGATCGAGGCGGCGGAGCGCGCATCGAAATAGTCGTTTTTGACCACAGGGGTTGCCGGGGCGGCTGTTTCGCCCTTTTTGCGCCGAAGCGATACACTGTTGCCGTTTGATTTCTTCGCTCAAGGAGGATGCGCATGCCGTGCACAACGATTCTGGTCGGTAAAAACGCAAGCTACGACGGGTCGACCCTGGTCGCGCGTAACGAGGACTCGTCCAACGGGGTGTTTGAGCCCAAGCGCATGCGTGTTGTGCATCCCGACGAGCAGCCGCGCGTCTACACGAGCGTCCTGAGTCACCTGACCGTTGAACTGCCCGACAATCCCATGCGTTACACAAGCGTCCCCGACGTTGTCCCTGGTCATGGCATTTGGGCAGAGGCCGGCTTCAACGAGCTCAACGTTGGCATGTCCGCAACCGAGACGCTTACCACCAACGAGCGCGTCCGCGGCGCCGATCCGCTCGTGGACTACGTGCCCGCCAAGGGCAACGAGGGCGAGGACGGCTATGTTCCGGCGCAGCCCGGCGGTCTGGGTGAGGAGGATATAGTGACCCTGGTGCTGCCGTACGCCAAGTCTGCCCGCGATGGCGTGCGTATCCTGGGTGACTTGCTCGAGCGCTACGGCACCTACGAGAACAACGGCATCGCCTTTAGTGACGTGGACGAGATCTGGTGGCTCGAGACCATTGGCGGCCACCACTGGATCGCCAAGCGCGTGCCCGATGACGCCTATGTGACCATGCCTAACCAGCTGGGTATCGATAGCTTTGACCTGGACGATGCCGAGGGCGCCCAGGTCGACCATATGTGCTCCGCCGACCTGCGCTCCTGGATGGCCGAGTGGCATCTGGACCTGACGCTGGGCGTCGAGGGCGACGGTCCCGCTGCGGTCTTTAACCCGCGCGAGGCCTTTGGCTCGCACAGCGACAGCGACCACGTCTACAACACGCCGCGCGCCTGGTATATGCAGCGCTGCCTCAACCCCAGCGATGTGTGGGACGGTCCCGACGCCGACTACACGCCCGAGAGCGATGACATCCCCTGGAGCCGCGTGCCCGAGCGCAAGGTGACCATCGAGGACATCAAGTACGTGCTTTCGAGCCACTACCAGGGCACGGAGTACGACTGCTACGGCAGCAAGGGTACCCCCGCCACGCGCGGCGCCTATCGTCCCATCGGCATCAACCGCAACGGCCAGCTCGCCGTGCTGCAGCTGCGCCCCTATGCACAGCCGGCGTATCGCGCCGTACAGTGGATGGCGTTTGGCTCTAACTCGTTTAACGCGCTCGTGCCGCTGTACGCCAATGTCGAGACCATGCCCGAGTACTATGCCGACACGCAGGCCCGCGTGACGTCGGAGAATTTCTATTGGGCAAATCGCCTGATCGGTGCCTTGGCCGATGTTCGCTTCCACGAGTGTGGTCGCGCGGTCGAGGATTATCAGGAGAAGGTCGGCGGCATGGGCCACAAGCAGATTCACGACGTTGACGCTGTCGTAGCCGCGCTGCCCGAGACTGAGGTACCTGCCGAGCTCGCCCGCGCCAACGAGGCCTTTGCCGAGCTCGTGCGCGTGGAGACCGATGCTCTGTTGGGCAAGGTGCTCTACACCACGAGCTGTGCCATGAAGAACTCCTTCGCGATGAACGATAACGTAAGGTAAAGATAACCTTGCAACGAGCGAGCGGGACAAACGCCGTCAAAGGCTTTGCCCCGCTCGATTTCTATCTTGGCGATAAAACGATTTTGTGTCGTTCACCCAATCTTGGGTACAAGAACGCCAATACAGTTGTTCATGATTGGAGCCAACCATGGTTATGAAATTCGATCAGCTTGTTAACGGTGCCATCAACGTGGGCTTCGGCGCCGCTGCCGTTGCCGTCGAGGGCGGCAAGAAGGTCCTTGACGACCTCAATACCAAGGGCGAGCAGGTCCGCAAGGACGCCGGCACCCCCGATATCGCCCGCAGCGTGTCCGATATGTTCGAGCAGGCCGGTGGCACCATTTCCGACCTGACCGAGCGTCTGGGCATGCAGGGCGAGACTGCGGCACAGCGCGTGCTCGACGAGCTCATCCTGGCCCGCGTCCGCGTTATGACCGCCCCCGAGCGCACGGCCTTCCTGGCCCATGTGCGCGACATCGTCGACTCGGTCGAGGACAACGTGACTTCGGTGCCCGTCGAGTCCGTTGAGCCCGACGATGCAGAGGACACCGAAGAGGCCGAGTAGCAGCGCAGATGGCAGATTCCACCACCGATTACAACAATCTAGATCCCTTGGGTGACGAGACGGCGGTTGTCGATGAGGTTGAGGCCGCCGTCTCGGGCGCTCGTAAGAAGCCACGCGCTGTCGATATGGTCCCCGAGGAGCCCGACGCGATGGCGCCGGACGAGGAGTATCAGCTCACACCGGCAGGTCGTCGTGAGCGCATTGGGCAGATCGTTCGTCTGATCAAAAAGTACCGCGTATGGGATAACCTCACGCCGGTGCGTCTGCGTCGTCTGCTCGAAGAGCTCGGTCCCATGTTCGTCAAGATGGGGCAGATTCTGGCTAACCGCTCCGAGATTTTGCCGCAGCGGTTTTGCGACGAGCTCCGTCGCCTGCGCTCCGACGTAGAGCCGGTGCCATATGAGGTAGTGCTCCGCTGTCTGGAAGAGGAATACGGCCAGCGCCTGGGGCAGATGTTCGACGCGATCGACCCCAACCCGCTCGGTAGCGCGTCGCTCGCGCAGGTACACCGCGCCCGCCTGGTGACCGGCGAGGACGTGGCCGTTAAGGTGCAGCGCCCCGGCGCGCAACAGGTCATGGCGCAGGACATCGACATCATCCGTTCGGTGGTGCGCATCGTTTCCAAGTTCGTCAACACCGATCAGTTTGTTGACTTGCACGCCGTCGTCGAGGAGCTGTGGGCCTCCTTTCGCGAGGAGACCAACTTTTTGGCCGAGGCAAAAAACCTCAACGATTTCTATGACTTCCATAAGAGCGTCCATGGCGTGTCGTGTCCCAAATCCTACTTGGACCTTTGCACCGAACACGTCGTGGTCATGGACTACATTGACGGCATCTCGATTGCCGATCCCGAGCGCCTGGTGGCCGAGGGCTATGACTTGGAAAAGATCGGCTCGGCGATTGTCGAGGACTATTCGACGCAGGTGCTCGATGATGGCTTTTTCCATGCTGACCCGCATGCGGGAAACATCATCCTCAAGGACGGCATCGTCTACTTTATCGACCTGGGCATGGTCGGGCGCATGTCGAGCCACGACCGCGGTATCGTCAAGGACATGATTTTCGCCGTGGCCGAGGGCGACGTGCCCAAGCTCAAGGACTCGCTCATGCGCTTTGCCGTGACGCGCGGCGACTCCGCCGAGCTCGACCATTCGGCCTTTTTGTCCGACTTGGACTTTATCGTCGCCGACTTTGCGGGTCTTGATCTTAAGGACCTGGATATCGGCGAGTTTTTGACCTCGCTGCTCAATCTGGCGCGCAAGAACGACGTTGAGCTGCCGAGCGTGGTGACAATGTTCGCGCGCGGCATGGTGACGCTCGAGGGCCTGCTGACCGAGTACATGCCCAACGTCAACATGATCCAGATCATCCAGACGCATATCAAAAACGAGAAGAGCACCTATGCCCGAGTTCGCGAGATGGGCCGTGACTTTGCGGCGAGCAGCTACCGTGCGGCCAAGGGCTCACTCGAGGCGGCTGAGTATCTGGGCCTGGCATCGCGCATGCTCACGCGCGGCCAGCTTAAGGTGAATCTGCAACTCATGAGCAGCGACAAGGCGCTGCGTCAGATAGGCGGCATCGTCGACCGCATGTCAATGGCCATTGTTATCGCCGGTCTGTTTATCGGCTCCTCGGTGGTCTACTATGCGCGCATCGAGCCTGTTGTGCTCGGTATTCCGGTCATCGGCTTTTTTGGCTATGTGAGCGCGCTGGTTTTGGCGCTCATGCTGGGCCGCAATATCTGGCGCAACAGTCACGGCGGCAAGCACTAGCGTAGCTGCACGGTGTCTTGTCCCACGGCGCCCTTCCATACCCAACTCTTTCCTATCGCAAACAATAGCTTTTACCTTGGGCTTCGCCTGTGTGCGAGGCCCTTTTGCGTGATACCATACTGACGGTAATAATCAATGGCCTAGATGGTGGTGCGGAGACGCACGAATGCGCGGTTTTCCTGCGCATTTGGGAGAATCGGGGTGCGAATCCCCGGCTGTACCAGTAACCGTAATTCCTCTTGGCTCGGGATGCTCGCGTCGCAGATCGGACGACGCGCCCGAGCCGTTAAGGTTAAGTCGGATCGCCTCCCATCTTGCATGCGGCTGCGGCGTATGCCGCCGGTGTGCATAGGGCTCTGGAGGGAAGGGGGACCCCGATGGGGGAACTCGAGCGCAGCATGCGCGATGACGTGGGCCAGCCTCAGGGCAACGCTCCAAGTACAGACAGTAGGAGACAAATGGATATGTTCGAGGACGAGCGCCAGCGCGCCTCGCATCGTCGTGGCGCAATTGCGCGCGGTGTAGCAAAGCGCGGCCTGGTGGCATTCCTGGCCTTCGCGATGGTCTTTGGCACCACGCCGGCCCAGCTGTGGGCCGACGGCGTCGAGGGCATTGCCGAGGCTGTGGCTCAGGCTACGACGCCGGGCGAGGACGCGGGAGCTGCGGACGGTGCTGCAGATAACACCGCGGCTGCTACTGGCGCAAACGATTCGGCTGCCGATAAATCCTCCGAAACTGGGGATACGAGTCCAGTCGCGCCTGACAACGCGAGCAATGACGCGCTAGGCGACCCCGCTGCGTCAGACCCCGCTTCGGCCTCTCCGGCGAACGAGGCGTCCGACACCACCGCCGAGACCGGCGATGCGCCCGCGGTGGTCAGCGAGCCCAATGCAGCTAAGGCCGCACCCCGTGCCGCTGCCACGCTTTCCTCTAAAAATGGTGTCAGCGTCGGAAAGAGCCAGTCGCCTTCTCGCTGGACTGGCTCTAACGTCACTGGCTTTATCCAGAGCAATACTACGCTCTATGCGAATGTCTGGACTTCGTCCAGCAAGCGCGCCAGTGTTTCGGGTTGCACCTATCAGTGGCTTGCTGCCGATATCGCCAACAAGAGCGATGCGGACAACTCTGCGTTTGTTGCTGTCGAGGGCCAGACGAGCTCATCGATCGTTCTGGACGATGCCCTGCGCACTCAGCTTAACGGCAAGTGCCTGCGCGTTCGCATTACCGATGCAAGCGGTAACGTTATCTACGGCCCGACTAGGGGCGCCAACAACCAAAAGCTGACGGCAACGACCGCCGTCAAGGCACCCGTTCCTACCAAGACGGCCCTGGATGCAAAGTCTTATGTCCTCATCCAGTCTTCGGCAGACGATTCGAGTTCGATTTCGTCCGTTAAGGCAGAGACACTGAACCCTGGCACTACGCTTTGGGCGAATGCCTATGACGGCGAAGCGGTTCCCAACAAGCGTATTGCGGCACAGGCCGGCTGGACCTATCAGTGGCTTGCGTCTGACGTGCGCGATGCCGAGGATTCCGCCTATCAGGCAATTCCGGGCCAGACCGACCAGTCGCTGACGATCACGGATGAACTCGCATCGCAGCTTGCGGGCAAGTACATTCGCGTTAAGGTTGTCGGTGACGGTCAAGAGCTGTTCGGCCCGAGCAGCTCTTTAAAGACGCCCTCGTCTGTTGACTACAATACTCCGGGTCCTGTTGCCGCGAGCGGCCAGATCGCATTAGACCATATCGTTCTTGCTTATAACGGTGCCGAATTTGGCAACGATTACGAGAGCGTTCCGAGTGCCAACGTCGGCGACACGATTAAGGCTGCTGCCTACTACCTCAACTACGACACGCCGACTGTCCTCTACGGTTCCGACAAGGTCGATTTTTCTTGGTGGGTGGCCGATTCCGCCGACGGCTCGTTCGAGCAGGTTGCAACTGGTGACACCTACACGGTTACCAAGGAGTGCGCGAACCGCTACCTCAAGGTTGTCGCTAAGGCCAAGAAGGGTATCCCCGGCTCTGATAGCTGTGAGACCAAGGCGGGCCGCATTCTGCCCAAGGGCGCGACGACGCTCGATTCAGTTGCATTTACCAATGCGAGCAAGGGCGCCAAGGACACTGGCTCTACGATTGAGGCGTGCGCCTACAAGGCGGTCGATTACTCGTCTGAGCCGGTTACCGAGGGCGTTACCTACACGTGGCGTTGGTCCTCTGTCGACCCGTCTTCCTCTGCGTTTGATGCGAAGACCGACTGGCATGTGGTCGAGGGCAAAACCGACAGCAGCTTTACGATTCCCGATGACTACGCCAAGCGCTGGGTGAGCGTGTCGGCCACTGCGGGCGATAACACCGTAGAGGCGACTACTGCTGTGGCCGTTAAGGCCGCAGGCTCGCACGAGCTGTTCCTGACGTATCTCAAAAAGATCGTCGGCGATCAGAGCGATGACGCCAAGTTTGTCTACAAGAGTGGCGAAAAGATCGGTGTTACTGCATTCGAGAAGACGCCTGCAGGAACAAAGGGTGCCGAGCTTACATCTGATCAACTGACCTATACGTGGCAGATTGCCGATAGCTCCCAGGGTCCGTTCACGACGCTGACGGATGAGAACGCCCATAGGCCGTCGTTCGTAATTTCGCAAAAGTACGTCGGCAAGTACCTCAAGTGCATCGTCGACGGTGGCTACAACACCGACTATGCCTCCACACGTTATGCCATCGCTAAGGGTGAAGATGCCAAGGCGTATACCCTGACATCGGTTAATGTCGCTTCGAGCGGCAACCTTGCACAGGTCGGCGGAACGCTTACCCCTACTGCCAATTACATGGCAACGGGCGATTGGGGCGATTACGAGACGGCACTCCCCGAGGGCTCCCTCGTCGATTACCGCTGGTATCTCGCCGATGACGCTGAGGGCACAAATGCCCACGAGCTGTTTGGCGCCGACGAAACGACCGGCGCGATCACGCTTCCCGCCTCGGCTGAGGGCAAATACGCCTATGTCGTGGCAAACGCCGGCAACAACGATGTCAAGAGCACCGCTTGGCTCGTTAATTCTTCCGACGAAAAGTCTCTTTCCGTTAACGTCAGGGTTGTAGGCGTAAGCAAACACGATGTCGGTCAGTCCTATGACCTTGTGGACTGGGTGCCGACGGCCTCGTTTGAGTGGTCGAGTACCCAAAAAATGTCTGCCTGGGACATCTTTGCCAAGGTGCTTGACGACGCCGGCTATAGCTATAGCACGGACGGTGGCGTTCCCTATTCGGTTACGAACCCCGATAAGTCCCAGACGCTCGCGACGGAAAACACGGCGTCCGGCTATAAGTACTGGCGTTTTGATATTAATGGCAAGGCTGCCAACTCTTATGCCACGGGCTACTACCCGAGCGATGGCGACACGCTCGAGCTGGTGTACGAGGATCCCACGGGCGCGGTTTCCACGCAGGTTTCCGCGACGTGTTCGGTCGTCGGCACCGACGCCAAGGGTGCTCAGCAGACCTGGGCTGCCGCTCAGAACATTACGCTGAAGAAAGGCTCGACTGCGGCCGACCTCTCCGAACAGCTTTTCAAGCAGACTGGCCTTAAGGCCGACTACGACCCCGATGGCAGCTGGGGTTGGGCGCTCAACTCGATCACGTCGCCCTTCGACTCCGACCGCACGCTCGCCTACGACTCGGCGACCGGCGCGTACTGGCAGCTGTTCATCAACGGCAAGTCCTCCATGGTCGGCGCCGGCGGCTACACGCTCAAGGCCGGCGACTCCGTCGTCTGGTGCTACTCGAAGTACAACGACCCCGCTCCTGCCGATCAGCTTTCGGTAAGCTGCACCGTTATCGGCCAGGATGCTTCGGGCGCCCAGCAGACGTGGGCACAGCCTACGACAGCTCTCGTGGACGAGGGAACAACCGCTGCTGACCTTTCCGAGCAGATCTTTAAAAAGTCTGGCATTGGCGCCAAAACGGGGGAGAGCTCGTTTGGCTGGTATCTCGAGTCGCTGACCTCGCCGTTCGAAAAGAACGTGACCCTCTCGAGCGAGAAGGTTGACGAAAACACCTGGAAATATTGGCAGTTCTTTGTCAATGGCAAGCCTGTTGATGTTGGTGCGGGCGCCTATACGCTTAAGGCAAGCGACGAGATTGCTTGGGTCTATGGCTCCGACGGCACCATGCCTGGTCAGGTCTCCGTTTCGATGGAGATCATCGGCAAGAAGGACGATAAGGCTCAGCGCTGGACTGATCCTTCGATGCAGGTGTTTGTCGAGGGCACGACGATCAAGGATGCCTCTGCTGCCTACTTCGATGCCGTTGGCGTCAAGTCCAAGATGTACGACCAATTTGGTTATTGGGGCGTTCACACTCTTGTCTCTCCGCTTGATGGCACCGAGCTGTCGGGTGCTTGGTCGTTCTTTGTCAACGGCGTTCCTGGGTCTCAGCTCGATAGCGACTATGTGCTCAAGTCGGGTGACAAGATCGTCTGGGCTTATGCTGCTGGCGATACCGTTCCTAATCCCGATGAAGTCGTAGTTGACCCGAGCGCTTCGCGCCCGACCGATTGGAAAGCCGACTGGAGCGGCAATTCCAATGCGGTGGTCGAGAACGTGTCCACGCCTACGGGCGCGCTGGCAAGCTCTTGGACGTTTGATTGGAAGGCCTATTCGGGCGCCACGTACCCCAACGCGAGCGAGCCGATTGTCGTAAACGGCAATGTGTATCTTGCCGTCAACAAGCGCTTGCTTAAGATCGATGCCGAGTCGGGCAAGGTGCTTGCCGAGTCGAACCTTAAGACTGCGATTGGCTACACGACGCGTCCGATTTATACGAACGGCTTGGTCATCGTTCCGCTCGACGGTGGTGCGGTCCAGGCCCTGACGGCCGATACGCTCACGACGGTTTGGGTTACCGACCCTGTGAGCAAAACTGCTCAGTCGAATTCTCAGCTGACGGTCGACGGCAACTACCTGTATGTCGGCACCGTTGATGTCGACTATGGTAAGGGCGTGTATAACAACGGCCATCTGACGCGCATCAATATCCTGACCGGTGCCGTTTCCTGGCAGCACGTCAACGCCGATGAGGGTTATTACTGGACGGGTGCTACCGTGGGTGACGGCTTTATTCTGGTTCCCACCAGCGCCGGTACCGTTGAGATGCTCGGCAAGTCTTCGGGCGCTGTGCTTGGAAGCGTTTCCGTTGGGGCTATCGTTAACTCCTCCTGTGTGCTCTCCGCCGACGGTAGCCATGCTTATCTGATTTCGCGCGATGGCAAGCTGCACGTTTTGGCGATTTCTGACGGTAGTTCGCGTGGTGCGGATGCCGCTTCGCGCATTTCCGAAGAGCGCGTCGTCGACCTGGGTCTTACGGGATGCGCCTGCATGCCTACGCTGTATGGCAACAAGCTGATTGTCGGCGGCGAGGTTTCCGGTGGCTCTGCGCTGGCGATTGTCGACCTTGATAATGACTTTGCTACGACGTTGGTTTCGTCTGCTGATGGCTCCGCGCTTCCCATCGGCGGCATCAAGGGTGCACCGCTCGTGAGCGCCCAGGCAGATGGCACGTATGTCTACTTCACGGTTAACTACGGTGCGACTTCCGACTATGTGAACTACACCTCGGGCGGCGGTGTCTATCGCTACAAGCTGGGTGACGCGCAGGCGACCGGTGCGTTTAGCGCAACGGGACACAACAACTACTGCGACTCGCCGATTGCCTGCGACGCCAAGGGCAACCTCTACTACATCAACGATTCCGGCACGTTGTTCAAGCTGAATGGTGGCGTTAAGGTCTCGTTCGAGACTGGCGATGGTTCCAAGGTCGATTTCCAGACTACGGCCGACGGCAAGCTGGTTAAGCCTGCCGATCCGACGCGTGAGGGCTACACCTTCGGTGGCTGGTACACCGATGAGGCTTGCACGGAGGCGTATGACTTCAGCACGCCGGTGACGGCCGATATGACGCTGTATGCCAAGTGGACCAAGAACGCCGTTAACCCTGACGGCAATGGCGGTTCTGGCTCTAACGGTGGCAGCGGCTCCGGCACTGGTGCTGGTACCGGCACGGGCGCTGGCGCGGGCACTGGCTCCGGCTCGAAGGGTGGCGCTGTCGCCCCGGGTCAGAAGCCGGTGACCAAGACGACGGTGTCGACCAAGACCGGGACCAAGGACAACAAGTCCGACAAGAAGGACTCCGACAAGTCCGACAAGAAGGACGAGAAGAAGTCTGACAAGAAGGACGGCAAGTCCGACAAGAAGTCCGACTCCAAGTCCGACAAGGCATCCGCTTCCACGACCACTGCCAAGAAGTCCACTGAGGCTTCCGCGCAGGAGTCTGGCCTCAACCCGCTCGCTATTGTCGGCATCGCGGCCGGCGTGATCGGCCTCGCGCTCATCGCCGTCTTCATGCTGACCAAGCGCGGCAAGGGTGACGGTAATGCCCGATAAGCCCAAGGAGACCAACGGGCAGCAGCCCGACTCCTCGTTTATCCAGCTCGACGATGCAAAGCAAAAGGGCGCCGCTTCGGCGGCGTCCGCCCCGCGGCGCAAGGCACTTGTCGGCGTTTTTACGGCTGCTTGCGTTGCCCTGATTGTCGTCTCGCTGGGGTTTGTCCATCCCTCCACAAGCGGTGCCTGGTCCATCGACTGGATCGTTCAGGCCGTGACGGGGGAGAGCGTCGTTGCCAACGACGCCAGGGGAGCTGGCTCGGCTGCTGCTTCTGGCAAAGCTGACTCTAAGAACTCCAAGGCTTCGGGCGATGCGAAAGATAAGTCCAAGGACTCGGGTGACGCCAAGGGCGATTCCGAGTCTTCGAACAAGAGCTCGGATAAAAACTCGGATGGCAAAAAGTCTGAAGACCAGCGTGGCAAGAAGTCTGGCGATGTATCGGCTGCTCAGAATACCGAAACTGCCGATACTTCTAACACGTCTGGTGGTACCTCTTCGGGCGGCGGCCAATCGTCTGGCGGCGCCTCTGCTTCTAACGGCGGAACCGCCTCCTCGGGCGGCCAGGGCGGCACGCAGGAGCCCAGTTACGTCACGGTGACGGTTGCGGTCACATCGAGCGCCGTGGGCAATCCTGTGTCCGCCGGCGGCACCTATACCTTTAACGAAGGTGCCACCGTCTACGACGCCCTATGCGCGCTCGGGCTTTCCGTCAACGCACACGGCTCATCGTACGGCACGTATGTCGCCGCGATCGGCGGTTTGGCCGAGAAGCAGTATGGCGGCACGAGCGGTTGGATGTACTCTGTCAACGGCTCGACGCCCATGACGGCCTGCAGCAACTACGTTCTCTCCAACGGCGACAACGTCGTCTGGTATTACGTAACAGGCTAGGGATCTCAACATAACGCACGGAACGGGCAGCTCGGACAAACATCCAGGCCGCCCGTTTTTTGATGCGAATGGGACGGAGTTTCCCAATCGAGGCTCAACCGGAAAGCGCGTCCCACTCTGGAGGCGGATTCCGGGATGCAGTTTCCGCTTCGATGGCCATTGGGAAACCGCGTCCCGTTCCGAGGTGGGACTGCGGACGATTTCCTGGACCGCTAAATCGCGGCCATCCCCAGCGACGACC
>USSM01000017.1 GCA_900557455.1 uncultured Collinsella sp.
GAATGTCAATCCTGGTCTAACAGAGCCTTATTTAATCCCCGTCCCAGAAAAATCATCGGGCGTGGTCTTGGACAAACAGTCTAGTTGCGCTTGAGGTGGACGACGGTTTCGCAGTGGAAGGTTTGCGGGAACAGGTCGACCGGTGTGATCTTGACGGGGGAGAAGGCGCCTTCCTCGACAAAGCGCTTGAGGTCGCGTGCCAGGGTGGCAGGGTCGCAGCTCACATAGGCGACATCGCGCGCACTCGTGCTGGCGATGAGGTCGATGGCCTCGGGCGCCAGACCTGCACGCGGCGGGTCGACCACTAGGACATCGGCGTCCTGGTCGGGGAACTCGCGCACCGCGTCTCCGCCAATGACGTCGACGTTATCGAGCTTGTTGATCTCCAGGTTACGGCGCAGGTCGCGCACGGCCGGGCCGTAGGCCTCGACGGCGGCAACAAAGTCGCAGCGGCGGGCGAGCGGCAGGGTAAAGGTGCCGGCGCCGCAGTACAGATCCACGGCAAGCTCGTCTTCCTGCGGATCGAGTGCGTCCATAACGAGCTCAATCAAAATCTCGGCGCCCTTGGTATTGACCTGGAAAAAGGATGGGGCGGACAGGCGCATCTGGCCGTCAGCGATGTTCTCGGTCCACGAGCCCTCTCCAGCGAGCATCTCCACCTTGGAGACACGGCGGGCCCTCTTCTCGCCCTTGCTCATGACGCGCACCACGCTCGTGGGGTGTGCGGCGTCTGCCAGAACGCGCGAGACCTGTGAGCGCGGGAAGGAGCCTGTGGGCGTCCAAAGCGCGACCTCGAGTGCCTTGGTGCGGCGCGAAGCGCGAATGCCCACGCGCTCCAGACCCAGGTCGTGGCTGCCGCTCAGATAGTTGAGCGCGCCGACGACCGATTTGAGCGCCTTGGGAAAACGCTTATCGAACAGCGGGCATGCATCGACGGTCACGATCTTGCTGGGATCGACGCCGTGCATGCCAAGGCGCACGCGACCGTTGACGATGGTCGGTTCGAGCTCGATTTTATTGCGGTAGCCCCAGTCGTCCTTGGTGTGGCGGATGGGCTGTACCAACTCATCGACCTGCTCGGGGGTGAACTTGCCAATGCGCTCGAGCGTGGAACGCAGGTTTTGCTCTTTGGCGGCAAGCTGAGCGGTGCGCGAGAGGTTGCCCCACGAACAACCGCCGCAGATGCCCACGAAGGGGCAGGGAGGCTGAATGCGATCGGGGCTTGGCTCCAGAATCTCGGTCGTGCGGGCGCGCATAAACGACTTGCCGTCCTGCACGACCTCGGCTTCGACGGTGTCGCCCGTCACGGCGCCTTGCACAAATGTGGCCTTGCCGTTGTCGGCATGCGCCAGACCGTCGGTGCCGTACGTCATCGATTCTATGGTGAGCTTCATGTTCCTGCCTGTCATTCGCGGTATTGTCCGCAACCATGGTAGCAGGGAAAAGCGCCCCGCATCCGAGGCTTTCCTCAAATGCGGGGCGCTTCTACAAACGACTATTTCGTCTTGCCGGTAATGAGCGTCTTAAGACCCAGGCCGATCAGGCCCAGGCCTATGCGCACGCGACCGGGGCGATGGCGCTCGATGGCCTTGGTCTTGCCGGCGGGCTTATCGCGACGGGCGCTCGTCTCGGGTGCGGGCTTGGTGACCTGCGGCTCGGGCTGAGGTGCAGGTGCAGGCTTGGGCTCAATGACGGTCGCCTGGACCTCTTGGACCTTGGGTGTGGCCGGCTGCGGCTCAGGAGCAGGGGCGGGCTTTGCCTCGGCGGCGGGCTCCGGAGTCGCAGTAGCGGCCTCGGGCGCTTTCTCCACGGCGGGCTCTGCGGCAGCCTCGGGCTCATTCACCGGGAGAGCGGCAACCGCTTCCGGTTTGGCAGCCGCCCCATGTTCAATCTCGTCCTGGATAACTTTTTCGGCCACACGTTCCTTCTCCTGTGCGCGCTGCTGCGCGGCGGCTTCGGCGTTGCGATACGCGCGCTCCAGCAGAGCTTCTTGCGAGTTGAAGGGTTTCTCGTCCTCTTTGCGCTCCACCGGAACCCAGGTGCCGTCACTCGTCAGGCTGCGTGCCTTCACGTTGTCGCGCAGCTGCATGCCCATGTACTCGTGCACCAGGGCGCGGCAGGTGGGGTCGAGCACGGGGAAGGCGATCTCCACGCGGTGCTCGGTGTTGCGCGTCATCATGTCTGCCGAGCTCAGGTAGATCATGTCCGAGTCCACGCCAAAGGCATAGACGCGCGCATGTTCCAAAAAACGTCCGACGATGGATCGCACGTGCACGTTCTCGGTCTTGCCCGGAACACCGGGCTTGAGGCACGAGATGCCGCGAATGATCATGTCCACGCGCACGCCGGCACACGATGCCTCGGCAATCTTGTCGATGACCTCGCGGTCGGTAAGCGAGTTGAGCTTAAAGAACACGCGGGCGGGCTCGCCGACAAGGGCGCGCTGAATCTCGCGGTCCAGGCCGCGCATGATGAGCGGCTTGAGGCCCACGGGCGCCACGCCCAGGAAGCGGTAGTCGCCGCGCAGGTTGCCCAGCGACAGGTTGCGGAAGAACAGGTTGGCGTCCTCGCCGATGCCGGGATGCGCGGTCATGAGCATAAAGTCGCTGTAGAGCTTGGCCGTCTTCTCGTTAAAGTTGCCGGTACCCAAAAGCGTCAGGCGGGTAAGCGCCATGCCCTCGCGATAGGTGAGCTGGCAGATCTTTGAGTGGCACTTAAAGCCCTCGGAGCCGTAGATAACGGTGCAGCCGGCCTCTTCCAGGCGCTCGGCCCATTCGATGTTGTTTTGCTCGTCAAAGCGGGCACGAAGCTCCATGAGCACCGTGACCTCTTTGCCGTTTTCGGCAGCATCGATGAGCGACTCGCACAGACGGCTCTGCTTTGCCACACGGTAGAGCGTGATGCGCAGCGAGATACACTCGGGGTCATAGGCTGCTTCGTGCACCAGGTCCAAGAACGGGTTCATGGCCTCGTAAGGGTAAAAGAGCAGCTTGTCGTGCTGCAGCACCTGCTCGCGGATGGAGCGGGCCATATCGATGGTGGGATTGGGCTGCGGCTTAAACGGCGTAAAGAGGAGCTCATTGCGCAGGTGCTCGGGAATCTTACCCTCAATGCCAAAGACGTAGCCAAGGTCAAGGGGGATATCGCAGGTAAAGACCGAGCGGCGAGAAAGCTCGAGCGCTTTGCGGATGGTCTTGAGCGTTGCTTTTTCGAGTGAGCCCGATACGGCGAGCACTACCGGCTGCAGGCGCAGGCGCTTCTTGAGGATGCGCTTCATGTGCTGGCGGTAATCCTCTTCCTCCTCGACGCCCTCGCCGTCCGGGTCGATATCGGCGTTGCGGGTGACGCGGATGAGCGCGCGGTCGAGCGGCTTATAGGAGCCAAAGCAGCTGTCCAGGCAGGCGAGGATGACGTCCTCGAGCAGAATGTAGGAGTAGGTGCCGGTGGGCGAGGGGATTTCGACCACGCGGTTCATCGAGGCGGGAATCTCGATCAGGCCAAGCAGGCTCTCCTCGTCGGTGACGCCGTCCAGGCCACAAGCCAGATAGAGCGCGCCGTTGCGCAGGTTGGGGAAGGGGTGGCGCGGGTCGATGACCAACGGCGAGATGACCGGCGATACGTAGGCTTGGAAGTAGCGGGTTACAAAGGTGTGCTCCTCGGGCGTAAGCGAATCGATGCGGGCGCGGTGAACGCCCAGAGCGTCGAGCTTGTCCTCGATGCTCTTAAAGATGGACTCCCAACGGGTAAGGAGCCCGGGCAGCTCTGCCATGACAGCATCGACCTGTTCGGAGGCGGTCATATTGCTCTTGTTGTCGACAGGCTGTTTTTTGAGCTCTGCAAGATCGGACAGGCCGCCCACACGCACCATGAGAAACTCGTCGAGGTTAGACTCGAAAATCGACACGAACTTTAGACGCTCGAACAGCGGAACGGTCTCGTCGAAGGCTTCGTCAAGCACGCGGTTGTCAAAGCGCAGCCAGCTAAGCTCTCGGTTTTGCGTGTATGAGAAGTCGCGCGGCGGCTTGCGCAGCTTAGCGGCCTTTTGTTTCTTTTCGATTTTGCTCGGCATATGCATCTGTCCGTTCAGTCCCCGCAGGGGACGGTAGCCTAACTCTAATTCACTATTGTCTCAATTTAGTCGACCGCTGGCACGGACGTATCGCGTGAACGGTATCTTTACCTACTTCTTACGCTGACAAGCCGAAGCACTAACGTCCGGTGCTTTGAGCAAGCGATCTATATCCTCACTCAACTGGTGAGAATGTATGAATAAGAATGATAGCAAGCTGAATATAATCGAATGTAGGTCGAATCGAGGGCAAGCGTCATTTATATGCAGAAAACCGTTTTCACTATGCAATTTTGAATCATGGATAACTTTGAGTGTTCAAGCTTGATTTCCTAGAAAAATAACGTTTACCTAGGAAAATCTGCTTTACGAAACTGAAGTGCATCATGGGAAATCATATGCGATATACCGTTCATCGTACTTTGCTGACCGTTCGGGGGCGAGGTAGCATTACGAATGGAATTTGGATATAACTAGAGCTGTCAGCAAGCAGCGTCCCATATGGAGGGGCGCTGATACATTCGGCCAGTAAGGCCCGAAAGAAAGGTAGGAGGCCATGACGAAAGGTCTGCACGTGCCTTCCGAGATCGGCAAGCTCAGGAAGGTCTGCCTGCACCGTCCCGGCGACGAGCTCCTCAACCTGCCGCCCGACGAGCTCGAGCGACTCCTGTTCGACGACGTCCCGTTCCTGGAGGTCGCGCAGCAGGAGCACGACACCTTCGCCCAGATCCTGAGGGACCAGGGCGTCGAGGTGCTCTACCTCGAGAACCTCGTCGCCGAGGTGTTCGACCAGGTCCCCGGCGCCCGCGCCGAGTTCACCGACCAGTACATCGCCGAGGCCGGCATCCGCGGCCAGCACATGCCGCAGATCGTCCGCGAGAAGCTGGACTCCATCGAGGACAACCTCGAGTTCGTCAAGAAGACCATGGCCGGCATGACCAAGGCCGAGATCGACATGCCCCTCACGGCGTCCACGACCCTCGACTCCCTGGTCAACTCCGAGTCCGAGTCCGACCTGATCATCGACCCGATGCCCAACCTCTACTTCACCCGCGACCCGTTCGCGGTCGTCGGCGAGGGCGTCAACCTCAACCGCATGTACTCGGTCACCCGCAACCGCGAGACCCTGTACGGCAAGTACGTCTTCAAGTACCACCCCGACTACAAGGACGTCTCCCTGTACTTCCGCCGCGACTGCCAGTTCCACACCGAGGGCGGCGACGTGCTGAACATCAACGAGAAGACCCTCGCCGTCGGCATCTCCCAGCGCACCCAGGCCGCCGCTATCGACGTCATGGCCCAGAACATCTTCTGGAACTCCGACTCCAAGGTCGAGCGCATCCTTGCCTTCGACATCCCGGTCTCGCGCGCCTTCATGCACCTCGACACGGTCTTCACCCAGATCGACGTCGAAAAGTTCACGATCCACCCCGCCATCATGGGCACCCTGCGCGTCTACGAGCTGACCGCCGGCAAGAACCCGGGCGACGTGAACATCCGCCTGATCGAGGACACCCTCGAGCACGTCCTGGAGGACGCCACCGGCGTCGACCAGGTCAAGCTGATCCCCTGCGGCGGCGGCGACCCGATCGCGGCCTCCCGCGAGCAGTGGAACGACGGCTCCAACACCCTGTGCGTCGAGCCCGGCAAGATCTGCGTCTACGCCCGCAACACCGTCACCAACGACGTGCTGTACAAGGAGGGCCTGGACCTGCTCGTCGTGCCCTCCGCCGAGCTCTCCCGCGGCCGCGGCGGCCCGCGCTGCATGAGCATGCCCTTCTGGCGCGAGGACCTCTAAGTCTTTCTGTTTCCGGTGCGGTCTCCCTACAGCCGCACCGGCTTTGTCCGTCAAACGGGCGACACTAATACTTACGTAATTCATTTTTTCGAAAGGAAACGAACCATGGGTGTTAACCTCTCCGGCCGTAGCTTCCTCAAGCTTCTCGACCTCACCACCGAGGAGATTGAGTACCTGCTCAAGCTCTCTAAGAACTTCAAGGACATGAAGCGCGCTGGCGTTCCGCACCGCTATCTCGAGGGCAAGAACATCGTTCTGCTCTTCCAGAAGACCTCCACTCGTACCCGCTGCGCCTTCGAGGTCGGCGGCATGGATCTGGGCATGGGTGTCACCTACCTCGATCCGGGTTCGTCGCAGATGGGCAAGAAGGAGTCCATCGAGGACACCGCCCGCGTTCTCGGCCGCATGTATGACGGCATCGAGTTCCGTGGCTTTGCCCAGGACGATGTCGAGGAGCTCGCTGCTAAGTCCGGCGTGCCCGTGTGGAACGGCCTGACCACTGAGTGGCATCCCACCCAGATGCTCGCCGACATCCTGACCGTCCAGGAGAACTTCAACTACGACATCAAGGGCAAGACCCTCGTCTTCATGGGCGACTGCAAGAACAACGTTGCTCGCTCCCTCATGGTTGTCTGCTCCAAGCTCGGCATGAACTTCGTGGCCTGCGGCCCCGAGGAGTGCATGCCCGCCGACGACGTCATCGAGGCCTGCAAGCCCATCGCCGAGGCCAACGGCTGCACCATCAAGCTGACCACCGACGTCAAGGACGGCGTCACCGGTGCCGACGTTATCTACACTGACGTGTGGGTCTCCATGGGCGAGCCTGACGAGGTCTGGGCCGAGCGCATCGCTCAGCTCACCCCGTATCGTGTCACCTCCGAGGTCATGGCTATGGCCAACCCGGGTGCCATCTTCCTGCACTGCCTGCCCAGCTTCCACGACACCAACACCACGATTGGCGCCGAGAAGTGCGAGCAGTTCGGCATCACCGAGCAGGAGGTCACCGACGAGGTCTTCGAGAGCCCCGCTTCCAAGGTCTTCGACGAGGCCGAGAACCGCATGCACACCATCAAGGCCGTCATGTACGCCACGCTCAAGTAAGTGCATCTAGCATCTCGCTCGCGGTGTATTGTTGAACACCCCGAGCGGCTTTATCTGGTAAAAATCTCGCATCGAGCGGCAGGCACGGCACGGAAGAGCCGCTTCGGGCGAGATCAGTAAATGATTTATGAAGGGGGGATGAGAACTATGACTGAGACCACTAAGAAAAAGCGCGGTATGCCTTCATCGTTCACCATTCTTCTTGCTCTGCTGGCAATTGTTGCAGTAGTTACCGTTATCGTCTCCGGCACGTCCGGCGGCGCGGTTACTGCCGCCCGTCTGAGCGATTTCTGCACCGCCCCGATCAAGGGCTTCGCTGACGCTCTGCCCGTCTGCCTCTTCGTTATGATCCTGGGCGGCTTCCTCGGCATGATGACCGAGACCGGCGCCCTGGACAACGGCATTGCCGTTCTGGTGCAGAAGCTTAAGGGCAACGAGATCATGCTCATTCCCGTGCTGATGCTCATCTTCTCCCTCGGTGGTACCACCTATGGTATGTGCGAGGAGACCGTTCCCTTCTACGCCCTGCTTGCCGCTACCATGATGGCCGCTGGCTTCGACCCGATGGTCGGTGCCGCCACCGTCCTGCTCGGCGCTGGCTGCGGCTGCCTGGGCTCCACGGTTAACCCGTTCGCCGTCGGCGCTGCCGTCGACGCTCTGACCGGCGTTGGCATTGAGGTCAACCAGTCCATCATCATCGGCCTCGGTGCCGTCCTGTGGATTGTTACCACTGCCATGTCCATCTTCTTCGTCATGAGCTATGCCAAGAAGGTCAAGGCTGACAAGGGTTCCACCATCCTGTCGATGCAGGAGCTCAAGGACGCCGAAGAGGCTCACGGCAAGGCTGCTTCCGAGGTTCACAATGAGGTCAAGCTCACCGGTCGTCAGAAGGGTGTTCTGATCGCCTTTGCCTTCACCTTCGTCGTCATGATCGTCGGCTTCATTCCGCTGGCCGACCTCAACGAGGGCGTCGCCAACTTCTTCGACGCTGGCGCTGTCTACGACGCCGACGGTAACGCCGTCGTCCAGGGCTGGTCTGCCCTGATCACCGGCCTGCCCATTGGCCAGTGGTACTTCGACGAGGCTTCCACCTGGTTCTTCCTCATGGCCGTCCTGATCGGTATCATCGGTGGCCTGTCCGAGAAGCAGATCGTCAACACCTTCATCACCGGCGCTGCCGACATGATGTCCGTTGTTCTCGTCATCGCCCTCGCCCGCGGTATCTCCGTCCTCATGGCTAACACCGGCCTCGACGTCTACGTCCTCGACGCTGCCGCCAATGCTTTGGCTGGCCTGTCCGGCGTGATCTTCGCTCCCATGAGCTTCCTGGTCTACTTCGGCCTGTCCTTCCTGATCCCCTCGACCTCTGGTATGGCTACCGTCTCCATGCCCATCATGGGACCGCTGGCTGTTAAGCTCGGCTTCTCGCCCGAGGTCATGGTCATGATCTTCTCCTCTGCCATCGGCGTTGTGAACCTGTTCACCCCGACCTCCGGCGCCATCATGGGCGGTCTCGCCCTGGCCAAGATCGAGTGGACGACCTGGCTCAAGTTTGCCCTTAAGCTCATCGTCGCTCTCTCCGTCGTCTGCGCCATCATCCTGACCGTCGCTTGCGTGATGCTCTAAGTACCCAACGGGTACCCCACGGAAACCTTGACGATCCTGTAAAGGATCACCTGGTCATCGTCTGTCCGGTGGGGTCAACCCACCGGTAGACTCCTACCTTTAGCCCCCTCCCGTTCCGTGCGCGGGAGGGGGCGCTCTTGTGTTGCGCGGTTCTACGAACCGCGCAACCAGTTGACGCTGCGCGCCGCCCAGAACGACAATTTGTCATTCAAAAGGCAAGGCATGACCAAAAGGTCTATGCCTTGCCTTTTTCATGCCAACTTGTACGTTCTGGGCGGCGCTCGCTGTCCGTCCTCTGCCTGCGGCGCTTTCCATTGTTGGTGCAGGGGGCGCTTTGCCTACTCTGACGGGCTTTCGCTGACTTATGCTCCACCTGCGACGTTCCCCTTGTTGGTGCAGGGGGAAGCTTGCTCGCTCTGGTGCCCGTTCGCTGGCTTCAGCTCTGCCTGTGACGTTTTTGTTGTTGGTGCTGAGTGACTTGTTCCCCGTTCCAAACGAGCTGCCCCGGGTCCCCGGTGGTTGTGATGAGCGTGTTTGGTTGGTGCCTGTTGATGGTCTGGGTATCGGGGAGGGCGGGCTCCGTTATAATCGCCTAGGACATTAAATGGAAACGGGACGGGAGCCACACATGCGCCAGGGTTTCGACAACGCGAAGTACATCGAGCTGCAGGCTGCTCACATTAAGGAGCGCATCTCGCAGTTTGGTGGCAAGCTCTATTTGGAGTTTGGCGGCAAGCTGTTTGACGACTATCATGCGAGTCGCGTGCTGCCGGGTTTTGAGCCGGACAGCAAGTTTCGCATGCTCAAGAGCATTGCCGACGACGTCGAGGTCATCATCGCAATCAATGCAAACCATATCGAGAAGAACAAGGCCCGTGGCGACCTGGGCATTACCTATGACGAGGACGTCTTGCGCCTGGTTGACCTGTTCCGCGGCAACGGTTTTGCTGTCGCGGCCGTGGTTATCACGCAGTATGCCGGTCAGCCCGCTGCCGACGTCTTCCGCAATCGTCTGAATGCACTCGGCATTCCCGCCAAGCTGCATTATCCCATTGAGGGCTATCCGCACGACGTCGATCTGATCGTTTCTGACGAAGGCTACGGCAAGAACGAGTTCGTCGAGACCACGCGTCCGCTCGTTGTCGTGACGGCGCCCGGCCCTGGCTCGGGCAAGCTCGCCACCTGCCTCTCACAGCTGTATCACGAGCATAAGCACGGCACCGCCGCCGGTTATGCCAAGTTTGAGACCTTCCCGGTCTGGAATCTTCCCCTGACGCATCCGGTCAATATTGCCTACGAGGCCGCCACGGCGGACCTCGACGATGCCAACATCATCGATTCCTTTCACCTTGAGGCCTACAACAAGACCACGGTCAACTACAACCGCGACGTCGAGGCCTTCCCGGTGGTCCGTGCCCTGATGGAAAAGATCCTAGGCAAGAGCCCCTACCAGAGTCCCACGGACATGGGCGTCAATATGGTCGGCTTTGCCATCACCGATGACGATGCCTGCCGCGACGCTTCCAAGATGGAGATCGTCCGCCGCTACTTTACCGCGGTCGAAAATGTGCGCCGTACCGGCGTGGGCGATGAGCAAGTCGACCGTCTCAAGATTATTATGAAGAAGGCCGGCATCGATAAGAACTACTCACCGGCGCGCTCGGCGGCCTTAACCAGGGAGCAACTGACGGGTGGTCCCGTGGGCGCCATGGTCATGCCGGACGGTTCCGTGGTGACCGGTAAGACCTCCACGCGCCTGGGCGCCGCAAGTTCGCTCATTATGAACGCTCTCAAGCATGTTTCGGGCGTCGACCTTGAGCTTGAAGTCATCAGCGACGAGGCGATCGAGCCCATCAGCAAGCTCAAGACGCATTTCCTGGGCAGCAAAAACCCGCGCCTTCACACCGACGAGACGCTTATGGCGCTGTCGATCACCTCGGCTACGAGCGAGACGGCCGCTCGTGTCCTTTCGGGCCTGGAGCAGCTGCGCGGTTGCGATGCCTTCTTTAGCGTGATTATCTCGCCGACGGACGAGACGGTGTTGCGTAAACTGGGCATCAACGTGTGCTGCGAGCCCAAGTTTGAGCGTCGTGGTTTCTTCCATCGCTAAGTTTGAAGTACCGCGGTAATTGCATCGCCTTTTGGCCGTATCGGGTTAGCGCCCGGTACGGCTTTTTGATCAATAAAGCGTCTATTTCGGCGAAAAATAGCCGTTTACCTGCCTAAAAACAATTTGGGCGGTATACAATAATCGTAACTGTTTCATCCTTAGCGGGATGCCGCATGATGGATATTACCTGCCATCGTGAGGTGTGTCGGTCGTGCACGGCGCGCTGGATGCTCGTGCTCGGTTAGAGGAGGCTGCCATGGCGGGCAAGGGTCGTGCGAGTGTCAACGATATGAAGCGTGTCGAAGTGCTGGTGTTGATGGAGATTGCCCAGCAATCCGAAAGTGGCGGGACATATGGCTTCTCGCGCAAAACGCTTGCGGAGCACGTTGGGGTGTCTCCGTATCGAGCCCGCGCCGCAATTGAGCGCTTGGATTCTGACGGTTTGATCGAGGTCGTTTCGCGTTATAGCGAGGATGGCGGCCAGCTTGCAAATGGTATTTGCCTTACCGAGCGTGGCGGGTGGTATCTGAAAGGCATCCGCGCGGGTATGCTCGTTCGGGATATGCTCAGGGACGAGCTTGCCGATCGGTAGCGATCTGCCGCCTAAGTTGTTGCTACGCCGCTCGGGTCCCGGGCGGCGTTTTGTTTCGAGATGGAGAAATGCAAGCACTTTGGTGAAAAATGGCGAACTGCTTCTTTCTCGAGTATTACAATGAAGACCCGTAAGATGTGTATGGACAACTTCTACGGGAAGCGCAGGTAATTCAATATGACTAAGCATGTGTTTGTGACCGGCGGCGTGGTTTCGTCTTTGGGCAAGGGCATTACCGCGGCATCGCTGGGCCGTTTGCTCAAGTCGCGCGGCTACAAGGTGACGATGCAGAAGGCCGACCCGTATCTGAACGTCGACCCCGGTACCATGAGCCCGTTCCAGCACGGTGAGGTCTTTGTGACCGAGGACGGCTACGAGTCCGATCTGGACCTGGGCCACTACGAGCGCTTTATTGACGAGAACCTGACCCGCGATTCTAACTTTACGACGGGCGCCATTTACAAGAGCCTGATTGCCCGCGAGCGTCGCGGTGACTTTTTGGGCGGTACCGTCCAGGTGATCCCGCACGTCACCAATGCTATCAAGGACAAATTCCGCCGCATTGAGGAGCAGACCGGCTCCGACGTTGTCATTACCGAGCTGGGCGGCACGATCGGCGACATCGAGTCGCAGCCGTTTGTGGAGGCTATCCGCCAGTACCGCAAGGAGGCCGGTCCCGAGAACGTCTGCTACATCCACGTGTCGCTCGTTCCCTATATCGCCGCTGCACACGAGGTTAAGACCAAGCCCACGCAGCACTCCGTCAAGGAGCTGCGCAGCTTTGGTATCCAGCCCGACATTATTGTGCTGCGCTCCGATCACCATATTGACGACGCCATTCGCGGCAAGATCGCAAGCTTCTGTGACGTCGACACCGACTGTGTCTTTACCAACGAGGACTGCGCGAGCATTTACGACGTGCCGCAGCTGCTCGCCGAGCAGGACTTTGACCTGCGCATTTGCGAGCGACTTGGCCTCGATCCGCGTGAGCGCGATATGAGCGAATGGAATGAGTTCCTGCGCAAGCAAAACCATGCCAACCATCACGCCGATAAGGTTAAGGTTGCCGTCGTGGGAAAGTACACCCAGCTTCCCGATGCATATCTGTCGGTTATCGAGGCCCTGCATCACGCGGGCGTTTTCTACGATCGTCACGTAGATGTGCAGCTGGTCGATGGTGAGAGCCTCGATGCCGAAAACGTCAATGAGGTTCTGGGCGACGCATCGGGCATCCTGGTTCCCGGCGGCTTTGGCAAGCGCGCCCTGGAGGGCAAGATCCTCGCGGCAGAGTTTGCTCGCGAGCACAAGATTCCGTATCTGGGCATTTGCCTGGGTATGCAGGTTGCCGTGTGCGAGTTTGCCCGCAACGTCGTCGGTCTTGCCGGCGCCAGCTCCTCCGAGTTTGACCCGGACGGTCCGTTTAGCGTAATCGACCTGATGAGCTCGCAGGAGGACGTGACCGAGAAGGGCGGCACCATGCGCCTGGGTGCCTATCCGTGCAAGCTCGCTGCCGATACTCTCGCGCGTGAGGCGTATGGCGAGGAGCTTGTCTACGAGCGCCACCGTCACCGTTTTGAGTTCAACAATGCCTTCCGCGATCAGCTCGAGGACGCCGGTCTTGTCATCTCGGGCCTTTCACCTGACGAGCGTCTGGTCGAGATGGTCGAGCTGCCGCGCGACGTGCACCCGTGGTACGTGGCCACTCAGGCTCACCCCGAGTTCAAGAGCCGCCCTACCAATCCTCAGCCGCTGTTCCGTGAGTTCGTGCGCGCCTCGATTGGTCAGCATGAGGGTGTCGATCGCCTACAGGTGACGCCCATGAATCTTGCGACGGACTAAGGTTGCCATCGAACAGGGAACATATCGAAGAGGCTCCTTCGTCGCTCGCTGTGGCGGCGGGGGAGTTTCTTGATTACCTTGCAGTCGAGCGGGGCTTGGCGCGCAACACGATTGCCGCCTATCGCCGAGACCTGACGACTTACTGTGCCTATCTGGAGCGGACGGGCATAGCATCCTTTGAAGATGTGAGCCGGCGGGTCATCGAGGACTTTGTCGCCGATCGGCGCGACGGGGGCTATTCCGACGCTTCGGTGGAGCGCGCACTCGCGGCCGTCAAAGGCTTGCATGCCTTTTTGGTGCGCGATGGGGCTGTGGCCCAAAATCCCACGGCGGCATTGCGTTTGCCAAAAAAGGCCGAGCGCCTGCCGGAGTGCCTTTCGGTGGAGGATGTTTCGGCATTGCTCGACCAGGATTTTCCGGATAGCGAGATGGGCCTGCGCGATCACGCCATCTTGGAAGTGCTGTATGGGTGCGGTCTTCGTGTGAGCGAGCTGGTGGGGCTTGATGTGAGTGATATCCATGTCGATGACGGCTTTGTGCTGGTTCGCGGCAAGGGCTCCAAGGAGCGTCTGGCCCCGTTGGTGGGAAGTGCGGCGCGTGCCCTGACGCACTATATATGTGATGGGCGTCAGCCTCTGGCGGCTCACGCCCGCGGGGCGGGGACGCCGGCGGTCTTTTTAAACAAGAACGGCGGGCGCCTGTCGCGTCAGGGTGTTCACGTCATATGCGAGCGCTATGGGCGCCAGGTGGGGTTGGTGGGCCTCCATCCGCACACGTTGCGCCACTCCTTTGCCACTCACATGCTTGCGGGCGGTGCGGACCTTCGCGTGCTGCAGGAGATCTTGGGGCACGCCGATATATCGACCACGCAGGTCTACACGCATGTCGATCGTACGCAGCTGGCCGAGGTTTACCTGGCGGCCCACCCGCTGGCGCATCGCTAATACGCTGCCGACCTGCAATTACATGCTATCCGAGGACGGACTCTCGATTGCTGGAACGTGCTGTTGCGCACGTTTTGGCAGTCGGGGGTCCGTCCCATTTTGCGCCATCGGCCAATGGCACGGTGGGGTGCACATGGCGCGCGTGGGGGAGTTTGGGGGCGATGTGAACGGCGTGTAAAGAGGTCTAAAATTCGCCTCAAGGTCAACTTGAAGGTTGAGGTTGAAAGGCGGGGTGCTACAGGTGGCATCCCGCCTTTGTGTTAAACACAACATATTGTGTTTTCGAACATATGCTCGAGGGTGGCGCCCAATAGCTGTCTCTTATACACATCTCCGAGCCCACGAGACAAGAGGCAATCTCG
>USSM01000018.1 GCA_900557455.1 uncultured Collinsella sp.
CCATGCGGACTCCGTTCCGGACCTCAACGGTCCAACTTTTTGTCCGCAGTCCCGCTCTCGGAACGGGACACGCTTTCCCATCGGGGCTTCAAACGGAAACCGTGTCCCGGACGAGCCTCAGGGTGGGACACATTTTCCGGTAGAGGCCTGGGACGGAAGGCGTGTCCCAGAATCCGGCTAATCCGATGGCCAGGTGGTTGAGCGAGCGAGCTCCGAGGCTCCATTACTGAAAATTCATTTGTTAAACCTGGCAACCGTGGGTAGAATAAAGTCGACGGCAGCCCAAGGGTGATAGCTGGGCAGCGCCGTTACTTCGATTAAGGGGTCAATGCCTTAGTGGCGTCGACCCCTCTTTTTCTGCTTCGTACGCTGCTTGAGTGCCTCGGTAAGCCCGATAAGCGCCGTGAGGAGCGAGACCAAAGCGGTCAGGAGCTTCACGAAATCAGTCAGATCGGTCATGGGCATCACCTCCCGTCGCATGGAGGGCGCTGCCCGGCACATGGAACTGCCGTCAACAATAACCAGTCTATCAAACTGCAGTCATAAATACGAATATATGTTCGCTAATAACAGCGACGTGGCCATCTCAAAGCGCGGCTTTACGCAAGGGTGCCGGGTGGCCGCGCTGGGCGATTTCATGTCCGCACGAGCGCCTATCCTTACGGCAATGTAGCCGCCTATGTAGCAGGCGGCAGGCGACGGAGAAAGGCCCTGACCGTGCCAGACAAAAAGACGCCGGGTGTGTCGGCTATCGATACGACGAACTTTGCGCGCCAGATCGTGCTCGACTTTGAGTTCGCTCCGGTGCCAAAGCAGCGCCAGCGCCGTGGGTTGCGCAATGAGATTATCGAGGTCGGCGCCGTCAAGCTCGATTACCGCGGCAACGTGATGGGCGAGTTCTCGCAGTTTGTGCAGACGGAATATGCCGAAGGTGTTGCGTATCCCGTCCGCGAGCTCACGGGGATATCGGCCGTGGACACTGCGATGGCCGATCCGCTCTACGTGGTGATTAAAAGGCTCGGCGATTGGATCGGTCGCTACTCCGCTCAGGTGGTTTGCTGGAGCGGGGCGGACCGCCGACAGCTTTTGACCGAGTGCCAGGCAAAGCGCATCGACCTTTCCTCATTTCCTACGGACTGGGCCGACTTGCAGGCGTTTTACACCTCGATCATGGACGTTGGCAGCCATGGGCACGTCTCGTTGGGCGACGCGGCGACGTGGTTTGGCATCGAGTTTGACGAGTCGACGGGCCATGCCCACAGCGCCCTAGCCGATGCGCGCGTGACCGCCAAGCTGCTCAAGCAGATGATGGACGGGGACTATCGAGTGAGTCCGCACGCCCAGGAGATCCGCCAGCGGTGGGGGATGGGCGAGCGAGCTCAGACGCGCCTTTCTAGCAAGTGCCCCGAGCTGGGTGACTTGCTGCTGAAGCTGAAGGCGGAGGGGAGGTAGGCCTTTTGAGAACGCCATTCGGTTTGGCATGGCGGAGCTGTAAGCGCGGCTCCACCATGCTGTTTGAATCAAAGCGTCAACCAGTATGACGAGCTGCCTGGTCTGTCTGCCTACACCATCGCAATCCCGCGCACGGCACTCAGCAGCTCGTGCTCCCTCTGGCTCCATTGGCGCAGCTCGGCCGCGCGCACGGCGCCGCGGCACAGGTCCAGGAATGCCTCGGCTCCCTCGCAGAAGCACTCGCGGGCAAAGGCGCCGGATCCGTCCGCAACGCACTTGCCGTCGGCGAAGAACTTCCAGCTAGACGGCTCGCGCGAATCGTCTCCAAGCAGCTTGATCTGCAGCACATGTGGATTGCCGGCGGCGCAGAGCTCTTCCTCGAGCTTCTGTACCGTAAAGCGCATCTGGTGGGAGAGGCTGCTCTTGACCATGGTCGAGGCGTAGCCATTCGGCTCGTCCAGAAGATGCATTCGTTTTGGTTTGGATGCCAGGTTGTGGAAATTGCGCTCACTGCGCACGGAGAAATTGTCCATACGGACTCCTTTCATCGATGTTGGCAGGGCCACCGTGCCTCTTGGCCGGTTGGCGTCGGGATCGTGGAGCCAACTCTCTACCCCGACTCTGGATAAAACGCGCCCACTCCTTGCGGGCACGATGGAGTCTATCAGCGCGCGCGGACAGAAATCAAGCGCCGCCTGCGAAATGACGTGCAAGCGACGCTTGATTGCGCGGCGATTATTCGGCCAACATCCGGAAAAGTGTCGAAATCGGCCGTAAGAAAGTACGGAAAAGTGTCGAATCTGACGGTCTCAACATCCGGAAAAGTGTAACCGGATGACAAAACAGCACGTAGAAGCTGGTGTTGCATGTGGACGCTTCAGCCGTCCCTAACCCTCGCTACTCGTCGTCTCCGTCGTTAGGGTCGCCCTTGAGGGTGTTGATGTCCAGGTACTGGTTGTCGTCCTCTTTTTGCTGCGTTGCCGATTCGGACGCGGTGGGGCCGCGGAACAGCTGGAATCCCTCAAACGCGATCACGCCGAGCAGAGCGATGATGATGGCGATAAAGACAACCTTTGCCGCCTGCGAAAACTCCGAAAAGCGCGGTGGCTCTTCTTCGGCGCGGTAATCGGCAGTGCGCCTATCGTCGGTGCCGTGGGTATACGACGATGCCGAGGCTGCCTTTACGCTCGCTTGGTTGTAATCGGGAGCGGGCGTGGCGGCAAACGGGTCGCGAGAATAGCCCCTCGACGTTTGGCCGTAATCCTCGGTTTCGATACGGCGTGCGCGAGGCTGTTCGCTCGGGCGGTTGGCGTATGCTGCGGTGTTGCCGTATGCGGAGTCGCGTTTCTCGGCAGCCGCAACCAGGGGGTTTACCGGAATGTCGAGCGCCGGCATGCCGCCCGAGGTCTCGTCCAGATCTGCCGCGGCCCAGGAATCAAAGGCAAACTGGCGGTTGGAAAGATCATCCAGATCCATGACAGGCGGCTCGAGCTCGGGCTCGGGAGCCGTGTATGCCGACTGCTGCGGGGCAGCGTGGCGAATCGTGCTGTCTGCCGTGGGGCGCTGTGCCGCTGCAGCGAGAAATGCCGCCGTCTCGGACGGATCGCTAGCAGGACGGGGTGCAGGGGCGGCTTTACGCGTCGTCTGCACGATAGGACGGGTGGCAAAGTCGTCCGCGGGCACGGATGCCGGCGCGGGCGTGGCGGAAGGTGCGGGCTTTGCACTTGTTGGGCGAGCTCCGCCGCCCATGAGTTCCTCGGCGGTCCAAGGGCGGTCGCTCATCACGTCGTCGAGGCTCAACGCAAACAGATCGTCTTCGCCCTCGTGAAACGCGCGTTTCGCATGCCTGGCGCCAGAAACGGTGCCTCCGCGGCCGTTGCGTGATGCGTTGCTCGACCCCATCTTGTTCCATCCTTTCGAAATATTCGCATTCATCGATTATATGGAACTTGCCTTGCGGCCGACTCTCGGATTCGTGCATTCCAGAACTCGCGCCCAAAAGGGGAGGGGTGCAAGCGCGCTGACTATTTGTCGCCAGCAGCAGCTTTGGCCTCGTTGAGGTAGCTATAGAAGCTGTACTTGGAGATGCCAAAGAACTCGCAGGCACGTTCGCTCGACTTGGAAATGAGGAAGGCGCCGCGACGGTCGAGGTAGCCAATGGCACGGATGCGCTCGTCTTTGGTCATGAGGGCTGCAGGCTTGCCCACGTATTGCTCGCACTCGCGCAGCAGGTCTTCGAGCAGGTCGCCGATGTTTTTGGTGATGGGCTCGGGCTCGGTGTATCCCTTGTTGCCCGTGCCGGTGAGCGCGTCGAGCGAACGCTCAAAAGCCTTCATGAGCGTAATGTCAAAGTTAATGGCCAAAATGCCGACGGGCTTGCCCTCGTCGTTGCGGATAAAGATGGTCGAGGACTTGAGCAGCTTGCCATCGGCGGTTTTGGTGAGGTATGGCTCGCGGTCGTGCACGTCGGCGGTGCCCTCGTGCATGGACTCAAGCACAATATGGCTGGGGCCGTCACCCAGTTTGCGCCCGCTGACGTGGCCGTTTTCGATCACTACGATGGAGTGGTCCACGTCCTCGGTCTCCAAGTCGTGGACGACGACTTCGCAGTTGGGGCCAAACTGGAGCGCCAGGCCGTGTGCAAGGCGCTTGTAAAACTCAATCTGTGCGGGGGTCATGGGTGCCTTCCTAAAAATTAGTTTGGGCTCACTTTGCCATAAACCACATCTGTTCGCAAATTACGAAAGCGTCGCTGCGCTATGTGACCGTTCGGCGGCAAAAAGGTACCGATTACGGCAACAAACAATTTGTTAGGTTTGCCAATCAAAAAGTGTGATAGAACAGTGCTAACAAACTTTTTGTTTGGCATCCACATAAAAGTTCAGTCGCATGAATGGGAATGGGCTGAAACGCGTATGCGGGGGCCGGCAAGAGAGGACTTAAGGAGTTCACCGTATGGCCGATAAGATCCAGTGGGCGGGCAACACGATGCCCAAGAGCGATGACAAGCACTTGGGAATCATGAGCCTCGACCACGTGAAGAAGGCCCGTGCCTTCCACCAGTCGTTCCCCCAGTACACCGTCACTCCGCTTGCCCGCCTGGATGGCCAGGCCGCGCGCCTGGGCCTGTCCAACCTGTGCGTCAAGGACGAGAGCTATCGCTTTGGCCTCAACGCCTTTAAGGTCCTGGGCGGTTCGTTTGCCATGGCCAACTACATTGCCGACGAGACTGGCAAGGACGTTGCCGAGTGCACCTTCGATTACCTGACCTCCGATCAGCTTGCCAAGGACTTTGGCCAGGCTACCTTCTTTACCGCCACCGACGGCAACCATGGCCGCGGTGTGGCATGGGCTGCCAACAAGCTGGGCCAGAAGGCCGTCGTGCACATGCCCAAGGGTTCCACCAAGCCCCGCTTTGATAACATCGCCGCCGAGGGCGCCACGGTGACCATCGAAGAGGTCAACTACGACGAGTGCGTGCGCATGGCCGCCGCCGAGGCCGATGCCTGCGAGCGCGGCGTCATCGTTCAGGACACCGCCTGGGAGGGCTACGAGAAGATTCCGTCCTGGATCATGGAGGGCTACGGCACCATGGCTTCCGAGGCAGCCGAGCAGCTGCGCGAGATGGCCATCAACCGCCCGACGCACGTCTTTGTCCAGGCTGGCGTGGGCTCGCTGGCTGGTGCCGTGGTGGGCTACTTCACCAATCTGTATCCCGATAACCCGCCCACCTTTGTCGTGGTCGAGTGCGCTCCTGCCGCCTGCCTGTACAAGGGCGCTGCCGCCGGCGACGGCGACCCGCGCATCGTGGACGGCGACATGCCCTCCATCATGGCCGGCCTGTGCTGTGGCGAGCCCAACATCCTGGGCTGGGATATCCTGCGCAACCACGCTACCGCCTTCGTGTCCTGCCCCGACTGGGTCACCGCTCGCGGCATGCGCACCCTGGGCGCTCCCGAGAAGGGCGACCCGCGCGTCATCTCCGGCGAGTCCGGCGCGGTGACCACCGGCCTGGTCGAGACCCTCATGCTCGATCCCGAGTACGCCGAGCTCAAGGAGCTCATTGGCCTGGACAAGACGAGCTCCGTGCTCTGCTTCTCCACGGAAGGTGACACGGACCCCGACCAGTATCGCCGCATTGTTTGGGAAGGCGAATATCCCACTTGCTAATACTGGGCGGAGTAAATAGGTATCGCTCCGCCAACTCACAGGTAGATCCCTTCGTATGAAAGGTTATGAACAATGGCTAAAGAACTCGATTTCGACGCTATCAAGGCTGCTGCTGAGTCTCATCGTGCTGATATGACTCGCTTCCTGCGCGCTATGATCTCGCATCCCTCTGAGTCTTGCGAGGAGGGCGAGGTTGTCGCTTGCATCAAGGCCGAGATGGAGGGCCTTGGCTATGACGAGGTCAAGGTCGACGGCCTGGGCAACGTTATGGGCTTTATGGGCGAGGGCGACAAGATCATCGCCATCGACTCCCACATCGACACCGTCGGCATCGGCAACATCGAGAACTGGGACGCCGATCCCTATGAGGGCTACGAGACCGACGAGATCATCTACGGCCGTGGTGGCTCCGACCAGGAGGGTGGCATGGCTTCTGCTACCTACGCTGCCAAGATGATGAAGGACATGGGCCTCATCCCCGAGGGCTACAAGATTATGGTCGTCGGCACCGTCCAGGAAGAAGACTGCGACGGCATGTGCTGGCAGTACATCTACAACAAGGACGGCATTAAGCCCGAGTTCGTCATTTCCACCGAGCCCACCGACGGTGGCATCTATCGCGGTCACCGCGGCCGCATGGAGATCCGCGTCGACGTTCACGGCACCTCCTGCCACGGCTCCGCTCCCGACCGCGGCGACAACGCCATTTACAAGATGGCCGACATCATCGCCGACGTCCGCGCCCTCAACAACAACGGCTGCGACGAGTCGACCGACATCAAGGGCCTCGTCAAGATGCTCGACCCCAAGTACAACCCCGAGCACTTCGAGGACGCCCGCTTCTTGGGCCGCGGCACCTGCACCGTCAGCCAGATCTTCTACACCAGCCCCAGCCGCTGCGCTGTCGCTGACTCCTGCGCCATCTCCATCGACCGTCGCATGACCGCCGGTGAGACCTGGGAGTCCTGCCTGGACGAGATCCGCAACCTGCCGGCAGCCAAGAAGTACGGCGACGACGTGAAGGTCTCCATGTACATGTACGACCGTCCGTCCTGGACCGGCGAGGTCTACGAGACCGAGGCTTACTTCCCCACGTGGATCAACAAGGAGACCGCTCCGCACGTCAAGGCCCTCGTCGACGCCCATAAGGCTATGTTCGGTGACGAGCGCATCGGCTGCGAGCCCAGCATGGACAAGCGCACCGGTCGTCCGCTGTGCGACAAGTGGACCTTCTCCACGAACTGCGTTTCCATCCAGGGCCGCTATGGCATCCCCTGCGTCGGCTTTGGCCCGGGTGCCGAGTCTCAGGCTCACGCTCCCAACGAGGTCACCTACAAGGACGACCTGGTCACCGCTGCCGCCATGTATGTGGCTGCCCTGAACCTCTACGATCCGAGCCAGGCCGATGGCGATGCCACCGTGTTCCGCGCCGGTCTGACCAACAACAAGATCGACTAGTCCCATTCCTCGATCTTGTTGAGCCGGGGGCAGTTTATGCCCCCGGCGCCTCCTGTTGACTTGGGGCCCGCGGTCGTTATCTCCCATGCTTCCTCGACGGTGGCGGGTCCTCGTCATAGCGCTCTGCATGTTCTAGCCACACGCGCATGCCGGAGCGCATCTACTCATTGCGATCGTTTCACCTTTAGAAAGGACATTTACATGGACGCCAAGTTTACCGAGCTCGTCGAGCAGCTGAACGGCCTCGATTTTAAGGGTATGTACGGCAGCGACTTCCTGCACACCTGGGATAAGACCACCGATGAGCTCAAGGCGCTCTACATCGTCGCCGACGCTCTGCGCGAGCTGCGCGAGAACAACGTTTCGTCCAAGATTTTCGATTCGGGCCTGGCCGTCTCGCTGTTCCGCGACAACTCCACCCGTACGCGCTTCTCCTTCTCTAAGGCCGCCAACCTGCTCGGCCTTGAGCTGCAGGACCTGGACGAGAAGAAGTCCCAGATCGCTCACGGCGAGACCGTCCGCGAGACCGCTACCATGATCTCCTTCATGGCCGACGTCATCGGCATCCGCGACGACATGTACATCGGTAAGGGCGACGCCTACATGGCCGAGGTCTCCGAGTCTGTCCAGCAGGCTTACGAGGACGGCGTTCTGGATCACCGTCCCACGCTCATCTCCCTGCAGTCCGACTCCGATCACCCCACGCAGTCCTCTGCCGACATGCTCTACCTCATCAACGAGTTTGGCGGCCTCGAGAACCTCAAGGGCAAGAAGGTTGCCGTCACCTGGGCCTATTCGCCCTCTTACGGCAAGCCGCTGTCCTGCCCGCAGTCGCTGATCAGCCTGCTGCCCCGCTTTGGCATGGACGTCACCCTGGCTCACCCCGAGGGCTACGACCTCATGCCCGAGGTCGTCGAGCGCGCCAAGAGCTATGCCGCCGAGTCCGGCACCACCTTTAAGCAGGTCAACACCATGGCCGAGGCCTTCGAGGGCGCCGACATCGTGATCCCCAAGAGCTGGGCTCCGTTTGCCGCCATGGAGAAGCGCACCAACCTGTACGCCGAGGGCGACGACGCCGGCATCGCAGCGCTCGAGAAGGAGCTGCTCGCTCAGAACGCCACCCATCAGGATTGGTGCTCCACGACCGAGCTCATGGAGAAGACCGCCAACGGCCAGGACACTATCTTTATGCACCCGCTGCCCGCCGACATCTCCGGTGTCTCTTGCGAGCACGGCGAGGTCAACGCCGACGTCTTCGACATGCACCGCGTGGGCATGTACAAGGAGGCCAGCTACAAGCCGTACGCCATCGCAGCCATGATGTTCCTGCAGAAGGTTGCCGATCCCGCCGCTACCCTCAAGGCCCTCGACGAGCGCAACACCTCCCGTTGGTTCCAGGCCTAAAGCTGGGCTGAGAAATGGCTAAGCGTATCGTCGTCGCCCTGGGCGGAAACGCCCTCGGCGCCAACCTTCCCGAGCAGATGGAGGCCGTCAAGACGACTTCCAAGGCTATCGTCGACCTGATCGAGGAGGGCAACGAGGTCGTCGTCGTGCATGGCAACGGTCCCCAGGTGGGCATGATCGCCAACGCGATGGCTGAGCTCACGCGCTCTAATCCTCAGAAGTACGTTCCCTGCCCCTTGTCCGTTTGCGGCGCCATGAGCCAGGGCTACATTGGCTATGACCTGCAAAATGCGCTGCGCGAGGAAATGCTCGACCGCAATATCGACAAGGGTGTCGCCACCGTGCTCACCCAGGTCGAGGTTGCGGCAGACGACCCGGCCTTTGCCGACCCGGTCAAGCCGATTGGTCCGTGGATGAGCGAGGCCGAGGCCAAGGAGCTGGAGGCCGACCGCGGCTACCAGTTCATCCACGACGAGAAGCAGGGCTTCCGTCGCGTGGTTGCCTCGCCCAAGCCCGTGAACATCGTCGAGCTCGACACCATTAAGTCGCTCGTCGAGTCCAACCATGTGGTGATCTCCTGCGGCGGTGGCGGTATTCCCGTCACCAAGGCCCAGGGCAACCACCTTAAGGGCGCTGCCGCCGTCATCGATAAGGACTTTGCGGCCGAGAAGCTCGCCGAGCAGCTCGACGCCGATGCCCTGATTATCCTGACGGCCGTGGAGAAGGTTGCCATTGGCTTTGGCACCGACCACGAGCAGTGGCTCGACACGCTGACCGCGGCTGACGTAAAGCGTCTGTCCGAGGCCAACGAGTTCGGTCGTGGCTCCATGCTGCCCAAGGTTCAGGCCGCCTCGACGTTTGCCGAGAGCAAGCCGGGCCGCACGGCGCTCATCACGCTGCTCGAGAAGGCGCGTGACGGTCTTGCCGGCAAGACCGGTACCGCGTTTACCGGCGACGCTGAGTAGGCATATCTGCACCATTGAGGAGGGTGCCCTGCGTCGCGGGGTGCCCTCCTTTGTGCTATGGAGAGCCAAGGGTCGTTCGCTGGAAAACGAGTGCGTGCCTGTTCCGACGGAGTGTGAGCTTGGTATGGTGGGTATAGCAACTATGGTGTCCAAAGCAGCCAGGGGAGGTTTGCGGAGATGAAACTCGGTTGCGTCATTATGGCTTCGGGCGAGGGCAAGCGGTTTGGCTCTAACAAGATGCTTGCCGATATCTATGGCGAGCCGCTGATTGCCCGGACCATCGATTCGGTTCCCCAGGGCTTTGACGCCGTGGTTTCGACGCGTTGGCCCGAGGTTGCCCAGATTTGCGAGGACAAGCATTGCCCGTGCGTGCTGCACGATGGCGAGCTGCGCAGCGAAAGCGTCCGCGCGGGTCTTTCGTGGGGGGTCGAACGCAACTGGAAAGGTTGCCTCTTTTTGCCGGGCGACCAGCCGCTCGTGAGTTCGGATTCTTTTGAGGCTATGGTTCGTGCATTTGACGAGCGTGGCCGCAAGCATCCGGTGCGTCTTGCGTGCAACGGTGAGCCTTCGAGCCCGGTGCTCTTTCCGGCGGAACTGTTCGATGCACTTATGTGTCTTGAGGGCAAGGATGGCGGCTGTTCGATCCTCAAGAGCCGTATCGACGTGGTGCTGGTCGAGGCGCGTGCCTACGAGCTGTGGGACGTCGATACCGCCAAGGGACAGCAACGCATAACGGAGCATATCGCTGCCTGCTCGTATTTTGATCGCGTGGCCAACTGTATTAATCAATAAGGAGCAACATGATCATCATCAAAAACGGCGCGCTCGTGACGCCACAGGGGCTTCGCCGTGCCGATCTTGCCATGGAGGGCGATAAGATCGTGCGGATCGCCGCGGCGATTGAGCCTGCCGAGGGCGATATCGTCGAGGATGCCGCGGGCTGCTGGGTGTTTCCCGGCTTTATCGACGGCCACACGCACATGCAGTGCTGGACTGGCATGGATTGGACAGCCGATAGCTTTGAGACCGGCACGCGTGCGGCTGCCTGCGGCGGCACGACGACCATCGTGGACTACGCGACGGCCGATCGCGGCGTGACTATGCCCGATGCCTTGGCCGAGTGGCATCGCCGCGCCGACGGAACCTGCACGGCCAACTACGCCTTTCATATGGCACTCGCCGAGTGGAACGAGCGCAACCGCGCCGACCTTTCGGCCATGCGCGAGGCGGGCGTATCGTCGTTCAAGACTTACTTTGCCTATGACCACCTGCGCTTGGACGATGCCGAGACGCTCGAGGTGCTCGAGGAGCTCAAGCGTATTGGCGGCATACTGTGCGTGCATTGCGAGAATGGCACGTTGGTGAATGAACTGCAGAAGCGCGTATACGAGCAGGGTATCCACGGGCCCGAGGGCCATGCGCTCAGCCGTCCGGATGTGTGCGAGGCCGAGGCAGTGAGCCGTCTGCTGTATCTGGCGCACCTGGCCGGCGACGCACCGGTCAACGTGGTGCACCTTTCGACCAAGCTGGGGCTCGAGGCCATCCGTGCCGCCAAGGCGCGCGGGCAGAAGAATATCTATGTCGAGACCTGCCCTCAGTATCTGATGCTCGACGATACTTGCTACTTGGAGCAGGGTGAGGACGGCTTTGCGGGTGCCAAATATGTGATGAGTCCGCCGCTGCGCCATGCCGGCGACCGTGCGGCTCTGCGCGAGGCGCTTGTGGCCGGCGAGATCGATACGATTGCGACCGACCACTGCAGCTTTAACCTGCATGGGCAAAAGGACCGCGGGCGCGACGATTTCCGTGCGATTCCCAACGGCGGGCCCGGTGTGGAGCACCGTCCCGTCGCGATTGCCACGAGCTTTGAGGGGCAACTGGGCCCCGAGGATCTGTGCCGCTTGATGAGCGAGAACCCGGCGCGCGTCTTTGGCATGTATCCGCGCAAGGGCTGTCTTGCCGAGGGCGCCGATGCCGACGTGTGCGTGTGGGATCCGAGCGCTCGTTGGACGATCAGTGCCGCGACGCAGCATCAGGCCGTGGACTACACGCCGCTCGAGGGCTTTGAGGCACACGGCCGCGCCAAGGCTGTGTTTGTGAACGGCGTGCTGGCTGCGCGCGACGGCGAGCCCACCGGAGCCCAACCCGGCCGCTACGTCCCCCGCTAACAGGGGGAGTGCCGGGCCCCTGCAGTTGCGGTGAAATAGTTCCTGTTTAGCCGCCAAATAGGCCGTTTGGGGGTGCGGACAGAAAGTTGGACCGTGAAGCGGTCCGGACTGGAGGTTCG
>USSM01000019.1 GCA_900557455.1 uncultured Collinsella sp.
ACGATATGGCACCGTGGGGACACATATATGTCAATCCTGGTCTAACAGAGCCTTTTTTAATCCCCGTCCCAGAAAAATCATCCCAAAAGACTACCTTGCGAAAAAGCGGACGCCAAAGGACGTGTCCTCGCAGGCGACAATGCGGCGGTCGCGCAGGATGGTCCGCACGTAATACCAGTCGCCCACACAGCCCGACAAATGCAAGCCGGCCGCCAGGTAGCACATCAGCGGATAGCCCGAAAACGCAAACCCCAGGGCAAACGCCGCCGTCACAACAACCGTCGGCGCCAGGCAAACTGCCACGTACCGCCGGCGCGAATAGACCACGCCCTCGGCGCAGGCATAGATCATCGCCGTCTCGCGATTCGCCCCAAAGGTCACCTTCGCGCCCGCAGGCGCCAGAAGCTTAAATAACACACCGTGCACCAGCTCGTGCACGGCAAATGACGCCACCGAAACCGCAGCCAAGCCGACTATCCAGCCCAAAACCGCCGTCCAGCCGCCCGCGTCCGCCACATCCAAGTCTGCGGGCCCGCCCAGCAGCATAAACACCGGCACCAGGCACACGGCAAATGCGCCAAGCACTGCCATCCCCCACACAAAGCAGGCGCGCAGAAAATCCTCGTCCTCAAACGCATGTATGTTGGAAATCTCATTCATAGCATCTTAGGATAGCGCCCCTGCCACGTACCCGTCCGCATGTGCGATAATGTCGAATGATATGCACGAATTGACCACCGCGTCGTCAGGCCTTGCGCCCGGCCGCGCTCTCACCATATGCGAAGGAGTCCCATGGCATCCAAATACTCCATGAACGACCGTCCCAGCTGGCCTCGCCGCGCCATCGTTACCGCCGGCGAGCCCTACGGCAACAAGGGCCTTCACTTTGGCCACGTTGGCGGCGTCTTTGTCCCGGCCGACTTCTTCGCCCGCTTCCTGCGCGACCGTCTGGGCCGCGAGAACGTCATCTTCACCTCGGGCACCGACTGCTACGGCTCGCCCATCATGGAGAGCTACCGCAAGCTCAAGGAGAACGAGGGCTACGACAAGTCCATCGGCGAGTATGTCGAGTCCAATCACTCCCGCCAGGCCGCGACCCTCAACAACTACAACATCAGCTGCGATATCTACGGCGGCTCGGGCCTTGAACCAGCTGCTCGGATTCACAACGAGGTGACCGCCGAGATTATCGAGCGCCTGCATGAGCAGGGCACCATCTCCAAGCGCTCCACGCTGCAATTCTACGACGCCAAGGCCGGCACGTTCCTCAACGGCCGCCAGGTGATCGGCCGCTGCCCCATTCAGGGCTGCAAGTCCGAGAAAGCCTACGCCGACGAGTGCGACTTGGGTCACCAGTTTGAGCCCGAGGAGCTCATCGCGCCCAAGAGCCAGCTCACCGGCGAGGTGCCCGAGCTGCGCCCGGTCGACAACCTCTACTTCGACCTGCCGGCCTACCTCGACTTTATGAAGACCTACACCGCCAAGCTCGCCCAAAACCCGCAGGTTCGCTCCGTGGTCTCCAAGACCATGGAGGAGTGGCTGCTGCCGGCACAGCTCTACATCCAGAACAAGTTCCGCGAGGCCTTCGACGCCGTCGAGGATCAACTGCCCGAGCACACCGTGCTGGAGCCCGAGGGCAACAAGAGCAGCTTTACCGTCACCTTCCCCAGCTGGAAGGAGCGCGACGACGCCCACGCGGTGCTCGCCAACGGCGGCGTGCGCTTCCGCAGCGGCAAGGCGCTCGTGCCCTTCCGCATCACCGGTAACATCGACTGGGGCGTTCCGGTGCCCGAGGTCGACGGCGTGAACGACGTCACCTGCTGGTGCTGGCCCGAGAGTCTGTGGGCGCCCATCAGCTACACCCGCACCGTGCTCGCCCGCGATGCCAAGGCCGCCGGCGTAACCGAGGGTATCGCCGCCCAGGACGCCGCCCTCATGGGCGAGCCCACCGCCGATTCCACGCAGGTCCCCGCGCCCACCTATCAGCACAGCTCACTCGACTGGCGCGACTGGTGGTGCTCGGACGACGCTCAGATCTACCAGTTCATCGGCCAGGACAACATCTACTTCTACTGCATCGCGCAGACCGCCATGTGGGAAGCCCTGGGTTGGGACCTTACGCAGAGCACCGTCAGCGCCTGCTACCACCTGCTCTACATGGGCAAAAAGGCCAGCTCGTCCTCGCAGACGCCTCCCCCGCCGGCAGACGACCTGCTTAACCACTACACCTGCGAGCAGATGCGCGCGCACTGGCTGTCGCTCGGCCTGTCCGAGAAGCCGGTGAGCTTTAGCCCCAAGGCATACGACACGCGCGTGACCGGCAAGGACAAGGACGGCAACGAGGTGCGTGCCTGCGACGACAAGCGCGTTATCGACCCGGCCCTTAAGGAGAGCGCACTGCTGACCGGCGTCTTCAACCGCCTGGCCCGCAGCTGCTTCTACGGCGTCGCCGTCAAGGAAGGCGACGAGAGCCCGTACCGCAACGGCTGCATCCCCGCCGGTGCCGCCTCTGCTGCCGTGGTCGAGGCTGCCGAGCAGGCCGCCCTTGCCTTTGAGCAGGCCATGTACAAGTTCGAGACGCACCACGCGCTCGCCGTGTGCGACGACTACCTGCGCGCCGCTAACAAGCGCTGGAGCGACGCCTCCAAGGCCGCCAACAAGCTCGAGGGCGAGCCGGCCAATACCGCGATGACGCAGGCCCTCGTCGACGCCTTTACCGAGCTGCGCGTGGCGACCGTCCTGATGCATGGCATCGTCCCGGCCGGCTGCGAGCTCATCTGCGAGTACTTCGACATCGACCCGGTCGCCTTCTTTAGCTGGGATAACATCTTTGCCTCCACGGATAAGTTTGTGGAGAGCCTGGGTGAGAAGCCCGGCGAGCACCGCGTGAAGCCGCTGCCCCCGCGCTTCGACTTCTTTAGCAAGCACGAGAGCCAGTACTAAAGCACGCCAGCAGCGGCGTGCCCGGAAAGTAGTCAATTTGGGACGGGAAGGAAAGACGGATGTCCAAGCCGCGTCGTCGTAAGCAGAAAAAGCAGGTTAAGCCCGAGCTCAAGCTCAGGCAGTTTGCCGCCACCGAGCTTTCCGACCAGCTTGCCGCCCAACACTCCGCCGCCGACCTGCCGCGCTTTATGGTCGACACGGTCGCCGGCGCTTATGCGCCTGCCGATGCCGAGCTCATGATCGAGGGCTTCGGCGCCGCTGCCACACGCCCGGTCACGCTACGCGCCAACACGCTCAAGGCGACCGCCGAGGACATCGCCGCCGCGCTTGACGCAGCCGGCATCGCCCACCGCCCCGTCGCCTGGTACCCGGACGCTTTCGTCCTGCCCGAGGCCCAGGTATCCGATCTGTGGGATCTCGACATCTACCGCGACGGCAAAATCTATCTGCAGAGTCTGTCGTCCATGATGCCGCCTTTGGTGTTGGGCGCTCAAGCCGGCGAGGACATCCTGGATATGTGCGCGGCCCCCGGTGGCAAGACGACGCAGATCGCCGCCCTCACCCAGGGCCAGGCGCACCTCACGGCCTGCGAGATGAGCATCCCCCGCGCCGAAAAGCTCGAGGCCAACCTCCACCGCCAGGACGCCAAAAACGTGCCCGTCATGCGCATCGACGCACGCGAGCTCGACGAATTCTTCCGCTTTGACCGCATTCTGCTCGACGCCCCCTGCACCGGCACGGGCACCGTCATCAGCGGCAACGAGAAAAGCCTGCGCGGCCTGACCGAGCAGCTACTTGGCAAGTGCGCCCGCTCGCAGCGCGCGCTTCTAGACCGCGCCATGGGCGCCCTCAAGCCGGGCGGCACGCTCGTCTATTCCACCTGTTCGATTATGCCGCAGGAAAACGAGGACGCCCTGCAAGAGGCCCTCGACAAGCATATGGACTGCGAGCTCATCCCCCTCGACGGCACGCCGAGTGAAAGCGAAGCACGCCGCGCCCAGGAAGCCGGTGAGGAGCCGCGCATCGAGTCCAACGCTCTCACCAAGGCAATCGCCGCGGGTCAGGTTTCGGCCATCACCAACGGCATGCCCGGCACGCTCACCATCCCGCCCAGCCGCGACTTTGAGGGCTTCTACATCGCCCTGATCCGAAAACGCAGCTAGCGCACGGATTCAAAACTCAACAAGCTATTCCCGTGCGCGCTTGTCCTGCTGGTCACGGTGCTGCTTAAGCGCCTCGCGTTCCTTGCGCTCGGCTCTTTTGCCCTTAATGGCCGTGACCACAAAGTAGATGACCGCGGCGGCTACGATTGCGCCCACGCATAGGCCAATCGAGCCCAATAATGTCGAGATTTCCATACCGCGCCACCTCTCTTTTAAACGGGACATTTAAGATAGCACCTCAAAACCCGCCACCACAGCTCCTTCACGTTCGACGGGCGTTCGGTCTAACGGATGGCGCAGCGGGGAAAAATCAACTCATCAAACGATTTAGCAACGTAGCGCCGGTTGTGCACTGCCGGCCGCACAACATAGAAACGGACCACCATGGATACTCTCAACGATCTGAACGAGCGCGTCGACGCCTTTGTCGCCACCAGCTCCTTCGATACGCCTGCCGCGACGAACGACCAAGACCCCATCGATGTTCCCGCCGAGGTTCACGAGGACATCGTCGCCTCGGTCGACTTCTCCGAGGTAGAGCTTGCAGACGAATTTACCGAGCCCCAGGTGGCCGTAACTCCCAACGGCCTTTTGCCCATGGAGCCGCTGCCCATCGACGGACGTCTGCGCAAGGCGGCCCTCCGCATGCCCGATGAGATCGAGGAGGCCAGCGGCTTTACGCTCTTTGGCCGCCGCATCAAGTCGCTCATCTACACCACCGACGTGGCGGTCATCCGCAACTCCAATGCCGACGCCGTGTTTGCCGTCTACCCCTTCACGCCGCAGCCGGCCATTACGCAGGCACTGTTGACCGTCGCCGAGTGCCCAGTCTTTGTGGGCGTTGGCGGCGGCACCACCACCGGTAAGCGCTCCGTGCAGATGGCGGCCGTCTCCGAGATGCAGGGCGCGGCGGGCTGCGTGGTCAACTCCCCCGCCACTGCCGAGATGGTCGAGCACATCACCAACATCGCCGACATCCCCGTCATCGCCACGGTCGTTCGCTGCGACGACGATGCCCACGCCAAGGTGCGCGCCGGAGCCAAGATCCTCAACATCGCCGCCGGCAAAAACACGCCCCAGGTCCTGCGCGAGCTGCGCGAGCACTATCCCAACCTGCCGCTCATCGCACCGGGCGGCAAAACGCCCGAGAGCATCCGTGAGACCATCGCCGCCGGCGCCAACGCCATCATCTGGACGCCGCCATCGGCCCAGCAGCTGCAGACCGACATGATGCAGCGCTATCGCGAGATGAAGGAAGACGCCACGCCCGTCATCTCGCGCGACGATGTGCCCATTATCGACCAGGTCGCCGCCGCCGAGGTCAGCCAGGTCGAGAACATGAATCCCGATGTGCCGATCCCCGACGAAGTCATCGAACGCGTCGCTTCGATCCACGATCATATCGAGGAACGTCGCGCCAACCGCGGACTCAAGCCCTCGCTGCACGGCTTCTTCTTCCGCGGAAAGAAACGCTAACCGCAACAGCAAGGCCCGCCCCGCAAACAATGGGACGGGCCTTTTTCTGTTATCGAATGTCCGGAGAACAGGCGTAGCCGTTAAAACCGTCAGCCAGCCCACAAACGTTAGTCCACGCGCTTGTCGCCCATAAAGAAGACGGCCACCGTGCCGGGGCCGGTATGCGAGCCAATCAGAGCACCGATGCTATTGATCTCAATCTTGCCTTTGAGCTGCGGAACCTGTTCCTCTATCAGTGCCGCAACGGCCTCGGCGTCCTCACGGCACGCCGAGTGCGACATGATGCACTTGCCCGAATAGTTCGCGCCGTCCTGCACATGCGCCATCACGGTCTTGGCCATCTCGGAGATCGCGCGCTTCTTGGTGCGAATCTTCTCACGCGGCGCCAGCTCACCTTCGCAATCGACCGTCATGAGCGGGCAAATCTTGAGCGCCGCGCCGATGATCGCGCTCGCGGCCGAAATGCGACCGCCGCGCAGGTAGCTCGACAGATCGGTCGAGAAGAACCAGTGGTGCAGGTTGAGTTTATGCTCCTCAATCCAAGCGGCCGTCTCGTCGAGCGAAGCGCCGCTATCGCGAACGTCGGCGGCACATTCCGCCAGCAGGCCAAAGCCCGAAGACGCCGCCAGCGAGTCGATGACGCGTACCTTGCCGCCCTGGGGATAGCGATCCGCAAGCATCTGCGCCGCAACGCAGGCCGATCCATACGTGCCCGAAATACGCGACGACAACGCCAGGTGCAGCACGTCTTTACCCTCGGCAACAAACGGCTCCCAAAACTCCTCGTACTCGCCCACGCTCACCTGAGACGTCTTGGGCATGGCGCCCGCGGCAATCTGGGCAAAAAACTCGTCCGGCGCAATCGACTGATACAGATCGTCCGTATAGACAACATCGTCGATCTCGTAATGAAAACACACGACAGGGATATTGCGCGATTCAAAGAACTCGCGGGTTCGGTCGGCGGCGGATTCACAGGTCAGGACAAAATCACTCATATGAGGCTCCTTACTTATTACTGCGTAAATTATCGCACAGCAAGCGTGAATACAGTACAAATGTCCACTATTTACCAAATTGAACCAAAGGTAGTGAACATCTTTACCGTCATCCTCTCTATCGATCCAGGAGGTATGCGCCTGCATATAAACGACCCTACGTCTCCACCCAACCGACACATCAACCTCAACTAAATCGATTTACCAAACCGTTCAGCCGACAATTCAGCCGCCGGCGCAAAATCGAAACAAAGCCGGCGCATACTGATAAACGTTTGACGCTGTTTATCAGTTTTACCAACAACATCGGAAGGTGCTTCATGGTCGCATTCGATCGCAACCCGCAAGACTTCAAGTATCTGCGTCTGCTGTCGAGACAATTTCCCACCGAGCAATCCGCGTTTACCGAGATTATCAATCTCTCGGCCATTCTCAACCTGCCCAAAGGCACCGAGCATTTTATGAGCGACGTGCACGGCGAGTACGAAGCCTTTATGCACATCCTCAACAACTGCTCGGGTGTCGTGCGCGAGCATGTCGACGAGATCTTTGGCGACACGCTCTCCTTTGACGAAAAGGGCGAGCTGTGCACGCTCATCTACTACCCGCGCGAGAAAATCGAGCTGGTCCGCAGCCGGCGCGAGGACTCCCCCACCTGGTACAAGACCATGCTCGACCAGCTCATTGTGGTTGCCCGCTCGCTTTCGAGCCGCTATACGCGCTCCAAGGTGCGTAAGGCCATCCCGCGCGATTACGCCTACATCATCGACGAGTTGCTGCACACGCATCCGGATGAGAACAACTACCGCGTGCGGTATCACGAGCGCATTATCGAATCCATTCTGGAGACCGCCAGCGCCGATGACTTTATCGAGTCGCTTACCTCGCTCATCAAGCGCCTCGCCGTCGACCACCTGCACTTGGTGGGCGACATCTTCGACCGTGGCGGCGGCGCTGCCAAGATTATGGACCGCCTGCTCACCTATCATTCGCTCGATATTCAGTGGGGTAACCACGATCTGCTGTGGATGGGCGCTGCGGCCGGTGAGCCCGCCTGCATCGCCACGGTGCTGCGCAACAACCTGCGCTACGACAATTACGAGATCCTCGAGAACGACTACGGCATCTCGCTGCGCGAGCTTGTCGCCTTCGCCGACGCCACCTATACCGCCGGCGAGTCCATCACCCCGCTGATCAAGGCCATCAACGTGCTGCTCTTTAAACTCGAGGGCCAGATTATCCAGCGCCACCCCGAGTTCGACATGACCGACCGCCTGCTGCTCGACAAGATCGACCACGACACCGGCACGGTCACGCTCGCCGACGGCAGCGTGTGGCCGCTCGCGACCAACGACTTCCCCACCGTCGACCCGACGGACCCCTACACGCTCACGCCCCAGGAGCAACACATCATCGACAAGCTCGTGTCCGAGTTTGTCACCGCCGATCATCTGCATCGCCATATCGATTTCCTCTACACCCACGGCTCGATGTACAAGGTCACCAACGGCAACCTGCTGTTCCATGGCTGTGTGCCGCTCAACGAGGATGGTACCTTTAGCAGCATGAACTGCCTGGGTACCTGGCACGCCGGTCGCGATTATCTCGATTTTTGCGACCGCATCGCCCGCCGCGCCTGGCGCGTGGGCGACCGCGACGCCCTCGACTGGATGTGGTACCTGTGGATCGGCTTTAACTCACCCGCGAGCGGACGCCTGGTGCGTACCTTTGAGCGTGCCTATATCGCCGATAAGAGCACCTGGGCCGAGCCGATGGACCCATACTTTGCGCTTACCAAGTCGCCCTCGCTCTGCGACGACATCATGCGCGAGTTCGGCGTCGCACCCATGGCATGTTCGCCGCCCGGCCACATCATCAACGGTCATACGCCCGTCAAGACTACCAAGGGCGAGCAGCCCATCCGCGCCAACGGCAAGCTGTTGGTCATCGACGGCGGCTTCTGTCGCGCCTACCATCCCAAGACGGGCATCGCCGGCTACACGCTTATCTCGAGCTCGCGCGGATGCCGTCTTAAGTCGCACCGGGCCTTTACGACGGTTGCCGAGGCGCTCACCCGCAACGTGGACATCGAAAGCGAGACCAACCGCTTTGACGAGGCCGACCGCCGCCGCATGGTCAGCGATACCGACACTGGCGCCAAGATCCGCAGCCAAATCCAGGACCTACGCCAGCTGCTCGATGCATATAGAAACGGTGCTATCGAGGAGCGCGCCTAGCCCCGCCTGCGGGGATTGGCTAAACTTGCTGAGTTTGTCATCCCCGCGGCGCTCCGGCGCCACTCTAAGGCAGGTACCATGCAAAAGCTCCTTGCGCAGATCATGAAGTTTGGCGTCGTCGGCGTCATTGCCACCGTCATCGACTTTGGCATCATGAATCTGCTCCACTACGGTCTGGGCCTCAACATCCTGATCGCCAACACCAGCGGCTTTATCGTCTCGCTCATCTTTAACTACGTCGCGAGCATGAAGTACGTGTTCGCGCACAAGGAAGGCATGAGCCGCCGCCGCGAGTTCATTATCTTTGTCGTGCTATCCGTGATCGGCCTGGCACTCAACGACGGTATTGTGCTGGCCCTCAACGCCGGCCTGGGTCTCGAGGCCAATATCGCCAAGATTTGCGCCACCGCACTGGTCATGGTCTATAACTTTGTGACCCGCAAGATCTTCCTGGAGGGCGAAGAGACCAAGTAGCTCGACATCCCGATAGCCTTACGGCGCCCACAGTCGACGCGCGCTCAGCGAAGCATCGTCCGTGGGCGCCGCTCGTTTACGGGCAAATTTTCAACGTTTGCGGATTAGCTCTTGAATATTTGGCGAGTTCGTATAGTTCTTGCCAAAGACCTTACGTTTCCCATGCAAAAGCTCTAAAGTATCCTCTGCTCGATTCATCAACGCATTGGATGTGATTGCGTGCGCAAGGCACTGGCACAACCTCATACTAAGCAGTTCCTCAAGTTTGCTGTCGTGGGTCTTATCTCCTTTGGCATCGACTGGGGCATGCTCATTGCGCTCGTCGAGCTGTTCCACCTCGACTTTTTGATGAGCACCACGATCTCGTTTATCACGTCCGTCGTGGTCAACTACTGGCTCAGCATGAAGTACGTGTTCGATCACCGCGAGGGCATGAGCCGCAAGCGCGAGTTCACGATCTTCACCATCCTGTCGGTGATCGGTCTGGGCCTCAACGACCTGTACATGTTTGTGGGCGTCACGTTTTTGAGCATCGGCTACCAGGCCATGAAGGCCATCGCCACGTTCCTGGTCACCTGGTACAACTACTTCAGCCGCCGCTTCTTCCTCGAAGGCGCGCAGTCATAGTCGATTCGACATTTGCTTGAATATATAACCGGTTGGAATTCACGTTCCAGCCGGTTTTTTTGTTTGACGAGGCTGTCGAGGAAGACGTACGGGACGGGCCACGGTGCCGAAATGGGACGCGCCTTCCCCATGGGCGCCGTTCCGGAAAGCGGGGACCTCGGACGTTTTTCCGGACCATGTCCCGGCGCTATGCCGCATAGCCCCTC
>USSM01000020.1 GCA_900557455.1 uncultured Collinsella sp.
CCACCACAAAGGGGACAGTGAACTGCCTCCCATTTCTTGGACATCGGGAAATGGGTGGTTTTGCAATCGCAAAGGAAGCAACCATGAAAGCACTCGTCATTAATGGCCCCAACCTCAACATGCTCGGCATTCGCGAGCCGGGCATCTATGGCAGCGACAACTACGACCGCTTAGTGCAGATCTGCCAGGAAGCGGGCGCCGCACAGGGCTTCGACGAAGTCGAGGTCTTCCAGTCCAACCACGAGGGCAACATCATCGACAAGATCCAGGAGGCCTACGGCAAGGTCGACGGCATCGTCATCAACCCGGCTGCCTACACGCATACGAGCGTGGCGATCCTCGACGCCCTCAAGGCCGTTGCCATCCCTGCCGTCGAGGTGCACATCAGCGCCGTAGAGACGCGCGAAGACTTCCGCCAGGTGAGCTATGCACGCCTAGCTTGCTTCGCCACCATCACCGGCGAGGGCCTGCAGGGGTATGCCCACGCGTTGGAGCTGCTGAAAGAGCATCTCGAAAAGTAAAATGCCAACCCCAACAAACAGCAGCGGCTTGTTCGCGCTCGGCTTCAGCAGCATACAAGATGAAAAAAGCCCAGACCACCTAGCGGTCCGGGCTTAATAAACGATGGTGCTCCATGGCGGATTCGAACCGTCGACCTTGGGATTAGAAGTCCCCTGCTCTATCCAACTGAGCTAATGGAGCAAATAACCGCACGCCCAGCCAAACAATTCGGCCAAGCGCAAGTAATTATAACCTAGTTGAACTGCTCGCGATACGCCTTGCAGACCTCACTGACCGGGCCGTCCATGCGAAGGTCACCCTTCTCAATCCAAACGGCACGCTGGCAGATGCGCTCAACCTGCTCCATGGAGTGCGAAACGAACAGAACCGTCACGTCGCCGCTCTGGATAAAGTGCTGGATGCGGGCCTCGCACTTCTGCTGGAAGAACACATCACCGACGGACAGCGTCTCGTCAACGATCAGAATATCGGGCTCGGTAATCGTCGCGATTGCAAAGGCGATACGCGCCACCATGCCCGAGGAGAAGTTCTTAAGCGGCATATCGACAAAGTTCTGAAGCTCAGCGAATTCAATAATGCCGTCAAAGTTGGCGTCGATGAACTCCTTGGTATAGCCGAGCAGGGCGCCGTTCAGATAGATGTTCTCGCGGGCGGTCAGCTCGGGGTCAAAGCCGGCACCAAGCTCAATCAGCGGCGCAATGTTACCGTGCACCTTAACACTGCCCTCGCTAGGCTCAAGCACACCGGCGATGATTTTGAGCATCGTGGACTTGCCGGAGCCATTGGTGCCGACCAGACCGACAACTTCGCCGCGATGAATATCGAACGAGATGTGCTTAAGCGCCCTAAACTCCTCAAAGAACAGCTCGTGCTTGGCAAGCTTAATGAAGTACTCCTTGAGGTTGGTCAGCGACTCGGACGCCATGTTAAAGATCATGGTGACGTCATCGACCTCGACAGCCAGAGGCTGCTCGCTGTAATCAACAACAGATTCAGTCATCACAGCACTCCTTAGATGTAGAGGATGAACTTGCGCTCGGACTTATGGAACACGGTGTAGCCAATAACAAGCGCAAGAACCGCCCAAGCAACGCACATGCCAAACGTCAAAAACGAAGGCGTGGTCTGGAACAGGAAGATATCGCGCATAAACTGCAGGTAGTTATACATGGGGTTCGCATAGACCAGAATGCGCACGAGATGCGGCATTTGCGCAACGAAGTCGGTCGTCCAGAAGATGGGCGTAATGTAGGTCCAAGCCGTAATGACGACGCTCCACAGATGCATGACATCGCGGAAAAAGACCGTAAGGGCAGAGAGCATCATGCCCAGGCCCATGCAGAAGCACATAAGCAGCAGCAGGCAGACCGGCAGCAGAATCAGGTGCCAAGAAGGCATAACGTGGAACCACAGCATAACGATGGCAACGGCGACCAGCGAAAAGGCAAAGTTAACCAGCGAGAAGAGCACCTTCTGTACTGGGAAGACCCAGCGGTGCACCTTAACCTTCTTGAGCAGCGGGGCAGCACCCACGATCGACGTCAGGGCCTGGTTCGTAGACTCGGACATGACGGCAAAGGTGACGTTACCCACGATCAAGTACAGCGGGTACATCTCGGGCGTAATTGAGCCATTGCGGCCCTGGGCGAAAATCGTCGAGAACACGATGGCCATGACGATCATCATCAGCAGCGGGTTGAGCACCGACCATGCGACACCCAGAACGCTACGGCGATACTTGATCTTAAAATCCTTGGTAACCAGCTGACGAAGGATAAACGCGTCCTTCTCAAATTCGTTCTTAGCAAACGTCGCAGGCAGACTGCGAGTTTCTTGTTGCTTTGTCTGATCCGACACGGATGCAACTCCTTTACTCGTAATCGTTGACAAACGAACAGTATAGACCCGACAGCCCTGCAAACGATTCGCGCAACAAAACTGGAGAACTAACCCACATCTAAGGATGCCAAGCCCAAACGGCTATACTTTCAAGAATTGAATGTGTAAGGAGCATTGAGTGAATTCTGAATCCATCGCCGTCATCATCCCCTGCTACAACGAAGCGCTCACGATCGGCAAAGTCATCGACGACTTTCACCGCGAGCTTCCGCAGGCTACGGTCTATGTCTATGACAATAACTCGTCAGACGATACTTCACGCATCGCCACCGAGCACGGCGCCACGGTTCGCTTTGAGCCCCGTCAGGGAAAGGGCAACGTCTGCCGCCAGATGTTTCGTGATATCGACGCCGATTGCTACCTGATGGTCGACGGAGACGACACCTACCCCGCCGAGGCGGCCAAAGCCCTCTGCGAGCCTATCCTCAACGGCACGGCCGATATGACCGTAGGCGACCGCCTTTCCAACGGCACCTACGCCGAGGAAAACAAGCGTGCATTCCACGGCTTTGGCAACAATCTGGTCCGCGCCATGATCAAGTGGATCTATGGCTACAGCTTCGATGACGTCATGACCGGCTACCGTGCCATGAGCCGCCCGTTCGTTAAAACCTTCCCTGTGCTTTCCGAGGGCTTCCAGATCGAAACCGAGCTCTCGATCCACGCCGTCGACCACCGCTGGCGCATCAAAGATGTGCCCATCGAGTACCGCGACCGTCCGGAAGGTTCCGAGTCCAAGCTCAATACCGTGAGCGACGGCATTAAAGTCGTTGCGATGATCGGCACGCTATTCAAGGACTACCGCCCGCTGAAGTTCTTCAGCCTCGTCGCGCTTCTGTTTGCGGTGACTGGTCTCGCCCTGGGCATGCCCATCGTTGTCGAGTATTTCCAGACCGGCCTCGTTCCGCGCTTCCCCACCGCCGTGCTCGCCGCCTCGTTTATGTTCCTGTGCGGCCTAAGCCTTGCGACCGGATTCATCCTCGATTCCGTGGCAAAGGTCGAAAAAAAGCAGTGGGAGGTAAACGTGTACAGCAAATACGCCTACGATGACCAGCCCGGCCGCCCTACTTCCAAGCCAAGCGAGAGGTAAACCACCATGCCGCTCATCTCCATCGTTGTGCCGTGCTACAACGAGCAGGAATCACTTCCGATCTTTCTCAAAGAGCTCGATGGCGTCGTTCGCATCATGACTCAGCAGTACCCCGAGATCTCCTTTGAAGCCGTCCTCATCGACGATGGTTCGGCAGACAAAACGCTTGCCGTCATGAAAGCAGAAGCCGCGGCGGCGCATCCATACGTCATCCACTGGCACTCTTTCTCGCGGAACTTTGGCAAGGAGGCGGCACTACTCGCAGGACTCCAGCACGCAAAGGGCAACTATGTCGCCACCATGGATGCCGACATGCAGGACCCGCCCTCGCTCCTGCCGCAGATGTACGAGATCTTGCAGACCGAAAACTACGATAACGTCGCCACGCGCAGGACCACCCGCGAAGGCGAGCCTCCCATCAGGTCGTTCTGCGCCCGTATGTTCTACAAGATCATCAACCGCATTTCCAAGGCCGACATCGTCGACGGAGCACGCGATTTTAGGCTCATGAAGCGATCTATGGTCAACGCCATCATCTCCATGGGCGAATACAACCGATTCTCCAAGGGCATTTACGGCTGGGTCGGCTTCAAGACCAAATGGCTCCCCTACGTAAACGTCAACCGCGTGGCCGGCGAGACCAAATGGAGCTTTTGGTCGCTGCTCCTCTATTCCATCGACGGCATCGTCGCGTTTTCCACGGCGCCGCTCTCCCTCGCCGCCCTCACGGGTATCGTTTTCTGTCTCATCGCTATCCTGGGATTCATCGTCATCCTGGTCAAAACGCTTGTTTGGGGTGACCCCGTCGGCGGATGGCCGTCCCTCGCCTGCCTCATAACGCTGTTTGGCGGCATGCAGCTTCTGTGCTTAGGAATCATCGGCGAATACTTGGCAAAAGCCTACTTGGAAACCAAACGACGTCCCATCTATATCATTCGAGAATCCAACGAGGAATCTGATGACACGGCCCAATAACAACACGCTCAAGAATGTGGAGTTCTACGCCGCCTGCTTCGCGTTTTCCGTCGCGCTCTTTGTCGTGCTTGCCGCGGTGGGGCACGTTTACCCCTTTGGCGACAACTCGTTTCTCACCGACGATCTCAAATACCAATACATCGACTTCTTCGCGTGGTTTCGCCGCGTCCTTTTAGGCGAGGCAAACCTTCGCTATTCCTTCTCGCAGGGACTCGGCATGAACACGTGGGGGCTCTATAGCTACTACCTCGCCAGCCCCTTCAACCTGTTCTGCGTGCTGTTTCCCGCAGACAAGCTGACGCTCTTTGTATTCGTCATCAGCGCACTCAAGCTTGGCTGTATCCACATTAGCAGCGCTTGGTATGTGCAAAAGCGCTTTGGCTTATCCAAACCCGCGACATTCCTGCTTTCCGCGTCATTCACGTTTTGCAGCTGGACCGTCAGCAACCTGCGCAACCCGCTCTGGATCGACTGTCTGATTCTGCTTCCCGTTTGCGCCTACGGTTGTTACGAGCTCATCTGCAAGCAGCGCATGATCCGCCTCGTCATCGCAACGGCGCTCAATGTCATGTTCTGCTGGTATACGGCCTACATCAGCCTCCTGTTCCTCTGCATCTTCGTATTGGTCGAATTTGTCGATTATGTTGCAGAAGAAGGATTTAGCTGGAAGCTCATGCTCGATCGGGCCCTACGATTCGCCGGGGCCATCGCGCTTGGGCTGCTCCTGTCCGCCTGGACCTTTTTGCCGACCATCCTTGCCATGTCCAAGGGCGGCCCCGTCCTAGCCCTCGGACCGCTGCTTAAAACCAGCCTCAAATCGCTCATCAGGGGCTTTCTCCCCGGCATGTGGGTGAACGACGATAGTACACCGCAGTTCTATTGCGGCGTCATCATGATGCTGCTCGCGGTGGGTCTGCTGTTTAACCGCACGGTTTCAATCAAGACGCGCATCGCAACGCTCGTCGTCACGATAATCCTGGTCGCCAGCTCCGTTTTGAGCCCTCTTGAATACATCTGGTGCGGCATGCGCGTGCCCAACGGATTCTATTCACGCACGACTTTCTTGCTGAGCTTCTTTGCGCTGTGGGCAGCGGGCTATGCCCTACAGGCGCTCAAAGACCACCCCCAATTGTGCCGAGCGCCTCGTCCGGCAGTCATCCTGCCCCTCTTGGCACTCACGACCATTGAGCTCTTTGCCAACGCCCATAGCATGTGGAACCAGCTGTACGTAGGCTATTCCGAGGACAATAACAGTGTCTACGTCGCCACCGCAACAAGCACTGTCAAGGCGATTCAGGACGACGACCCAACACCGTTCTATCGCATTGACCGCACGACCACGCGTGCCGATAGCGCCGCACTCAACGAAGGCTTGGCGCTCGGGTACGATCAGCTGTCTTCATATTCGTCTGCCAACAACCCACAGGCCATCGCGCTGCTCAACTCCCTTGGATACAGCAGCGTGGGCGAGTTTTCGACCCGCTATGCCGAGCCGATTCTGGCTGTCGACGCGCTACTGGGGGTCAAGTACGCCATCGTCGAGCAAGCGCCCGCAAGATACGTGGCAATATCGGAGCCAGGCGACACAGCAAGCGCCGTGTACGAGAACCCCTATGCGCTCAACCTTGGTATCGCGGCCTCTAAAGACATTCAAAACTGCACGCTGGAGGGTGAGAATCCCTTCGAGAAGCAAAACGACCTGTATAGCAAAATCCTCGGCCACAAGGTTGAGCTCTATACCGAGATTGACGCCGCGAAAACGGCGGACAGCCAGGACGCAAAACATTGGAGCGTCACCGTGCCGACAGGTTCAATCGGTTATCTCTACATCAATAAAGATGCGAATGCCGGCAGCTACTGGCCCGTCGCCCTCACCATCGACCAGCGAACGATCGATAACGAAGCTTGGCGATTCGATAACAATATCCGCCAGATTGCAGATGCATCGGATGGCCCAAGCTCGCATACGGTATCGGTGAAGGTTGCAGAGGGCTATACCGATATGCCCCAAGACAATGAGCCGGTCTTTTACGCGCTCAATCTGGAAGCCTTTGAGCAGATTATCAACGAACTTAAGACGAGCGAGTTTGTTCCGGCGGTTTTCGAGGACGGCATGGTCGAGGGCGAGTATTCCGCCGAGAATGACTGTAACTTGTTGCTGAGTGCCCCGTACGATGACGGCTGGAGCGTAACGATTAACGGAGCCGCCGCAGAACTAACCCCCGCCGCCGACAAGGGCATGTCGTGCCTGAGAGTACAGAAAGGCACGAATAAGATCGTAATGATCTATAAGACCCCGGGCGCATTTGCGGGACTTGCGGTTAGTCTAGCGACCGTCGCTGCTCTTGTTGCAGCCGGGCTATACGCCAATCATAAGAAAAGCCGCCGTTAACGAACGGCGGCTTTTACTCTCACAAATTCTATAAACACTAGAGCGTCTTAAGGTACTCCCCCAGCTCTTCCTCCCAGTCGGGCATGTGGAACCCGACCGACTCGAGCCTGGACAGGTCGAGCGCGGAGTGGACCGGGCGCGGTGCGATGGGGCCCGCGGCGCTCGCATAGTAGTCGACGGTCGAAACCGGCACGACCTTCTCCCCGTTGCCGTTGGCAGCCTCGAAGACGGCGCGGGCTATGTCGGCCCAGCTCTTAACCGCACCGGAGCCGGTGCAGTTATAGGTGCCGTAGGGGGCGCGCGTCCCCAGCACGTGGAAGATGGCCCCGGCCATGTCGCGCGTGAAGGTCAGGCGGCCCAGCTGGTCGTCGACCACGGTGACCTGTCCCAGCTTGTCCTCGGGGTCGGCGACGCGGTCGGACAGCGCCTTCATGGTCTTGACGAAGTTGCGGCCCTCGCCGATGACCCAGGAGCTGCGCATGATGTAGTGGCGGGGGCACCCCGCCACGGCGATGTCGCCCGCGGCCTTGGTCTGGCCGTAGACGGACAGCGGGCTGAGGGGCTCCTCCTCGGTGTGCACCTCCGCGGCGCCGTCGAAGACGTAGTCGCTGGACACGTGGACGAGCGTGATGCCGTGCTCGGAGCAGGTGCGGGCGAGAAGCGCCGGCCCGGTCGCGTTGGCCTTCCAGGCGGTGGCGCGGCCCTCGGGGGTCTCGGCCCTGTCCACCGCCGTGTAGGCGCCGCAGTTGATGACGGTGCCGTAGAGCGACCAGTCGTACTGCGCGTAGGCGTCCGGGTCGGACATGTCGAAGGTGTCGATGTCGCAGAAGTCGAAGTCCTTGGCGACGCCGCGCTCCTCCGCCAGCGCGCGGACTGCATGGCCCAGCTGGCCGTCGCAGCCGGTGACGAGGGTGCGCCTGGGCGCCATGGGGATGACGTCCTTAAGGTACGGGTGGTTGAGGTCGGCCTCGGAGACCGTGGCCTGGTCCAGCGGGATGGGCCATTCGATGGCGAGCTCGGGGTCGGCGAGGTTCACGAAGGTGTAGGTCCTCTTCAGCTCGAGGGACCAGTGGGCGTCCACCAGGTAGGTGTAGGCGGTGCCGTCCTCCAGGGCCTGGA
>USSM01000021.1 GCA_900557455.1 uncultured Collinsella sp.
ACGATATGGCACCGTGGGGACACATATATGTCAATCCTGGTCTAACAGAGCCTTAAATAATCATTTGGCTGCCCGCTGGTTAAGTGAGTAGACTTTTTTGGAAATGCTGAGCACCCAACATATTTGCCTCAACAAAACCGCAGGTCACAGACTTGTGCTTTGTTGGCGTGGTCGGTGATTCCGTAAAGGTCTACTCACTTAGTTTTGCGTGATGCGCATTGCCCGCAACGAGACCCCAGCCCGGGTAATTCCATCGCAAATTCCGGTGACCGGGGCAGCTAATTAGGCGCCGTACGGGTTTCGGTCGCGCTCGATGCGCTGGCGGATGTGGGCGTACTCGATTATCAGCAACACCAGCAGCAGGGCCATGATGGCCAGGTAGCTCACGACGGCACCCATCAGGCCCAGTAGGTTGATTAGGATCACCGGGAGCACTACGCTCACGGCAAAGCAGATCAGGTAGATCTTGGTGACGTCTCCAGCGTGGCGCAGCACCGTGATAATGGCGTAGATAAAGTCGATGGCCGCGGTGATGCCTCCGGCGACGACCATCAGCAGCGCCAGCGTGCGATAATGCTCAAAACTGAGCCCGTACATAAAGCTCATGAGGGGAATGCCTGGGCCCGCCATAAACGCAGCGCATGCGGCGGTAATGACCACGATGAGCGCCATGACGGCGACAATAATTAAGTCAAAGCGCCTACGCTGACGCGGGTTCGCCCAAATGCTCGACAAGCGTAAGAGCTGCGGTTTATAGATAAATCCAATGCTCAGCAAAATGGCCTGCGCCGGAAAAAACAGGGCATTAAAGTACAGCTGATATTTGTAGGCCAGCGTGCCTTCCATCACAAACTTGGGCATGCTCTCGATAAGGTTGAACAAAAAGAGTGCACCAAAGAGCGGAGCGCACTGGGCAAACAGGTGGCCGACCTCGCGCAGGCTCACGCGGCGCGATTTTTCGGTCTCGAGCAGGGCGAGCGGCGCGGTGACCAGCACGAGCGAGGCGATGGCGGTGACACCCATGGCCATGGCCGCGATGGGCATGCTGCGCGTAAGGAACAGCGCCACGCTAAAGACCACGATGACGCCGACGGAGCGTAGCGTTTGGCTCATGCCGGCCAGGTAGAGTTTATCGGCCTGCTGCAGGCGGCCATCGTACACGTCCCCCACGCCGTCGATTACCTTATACAGGTAGACGCCCAGACCGATCGTTGCCATCTGCGCGTCGTAGCCGCGGGCACTGCTGTATGCAAGGCCGCAGGCCAGCGCGAATGCTCCGCAAAGCCAGCGGTTGAGCTGGTAGGAGGCAAAGGACGCCTTCTCGTCGATGTCCGAGACCTGAAAATTGCGCACGCCGTAGTTGCACGCGATCATGATGAGCGTGCCGGTGACAAACGCAATGGAGAACTTGCCGGCTTCCTCGGCGCCCACGAGCTGCGTGGACACGATGGTGAGCAGAGGAAACGCCATGCCCCATACGGCGGTGCCCAGGGTATTCCAAAGGTAGTCGCGACGGGTGGCATGATCTTCGTACTCGGCTTCTTGCGTGGAGAAGCCGCCGCCGTAGACGGCTCCGAGCAGGCGGTTCCACCAGGCATTGACCATGCGGTGGATGGGGCCGGGCTGGCGATCGCGCTCGCGGCGACGGCGTGTGGCCTGGTTGCTGTCGGGACCGCCGGCGTTACGCTGGCTTAGCTCTTGGATTCGTGCGAGCTCCTCGGCGGTGTGCGATGCGGGGAACAGGCCGTTCTCGATGCGTCCGCCCTGCCCGTGCGCCCCGCCCGATACGGTGGGGTCGGTGACGCCGTTGCGGCGGGCGATGGCGCGGCGGATGCTATCGAGGGGCGTGATGCTCAAGGCGGAGTCCTTTCTATTGCTGCGCTCTAGTATAGACGCGGCGGTGTTTGCTCGTGTTTTTGAACGGATTGTTCAATATTTCGGCAGGCGGCAGAAAATTGTCGGTAAGCGTGCGGTATCCTGTTCAAGTTTTATGACACCCCCGATGCCGCCCTCGCGGTACCAAGGAGCTTTTACCCATGGACGTCGCCGCATTTTTGCTGGCTCTTGTGCCTATCATCTGGCTTGTCGTGATGCTGCTGTGCTTTAAATGGCCGGCCTGGAAAGCCGCGATTGGTTCGTTTGTTCTTTCGTGCGTGCTCGCCTTTGCGTGGTGGCATTTGCCGGTGGCGCAGATAGCCACGGCCTCGCTCGAGGGCTTTTTGATGGCGCTGTGGCCCATCGTGTTGGTGATTATCGCCGCCGTCTTTACGTATAACCTCTGCGTTCGCACGGGCGCCATGGACGTGATCGGCAGCATGATCACCTCCATCAGCAGCGATCGCCGCCTGCTGGCGCTGCTCGTGGCGTGGTGCTTCGGCGGCTTTATGGAGGGCATGGCTGGCTTTGGTACCGCTGTCGCCATTCCCGCCGGCATGCTCGCGGGCCTTGGTTTTGAGGCCGTGCCTGCCGTGCTGATCTGCCTGCTGGCCAACGGCGTGCCCACGCCCTACGGCTCCATCGGCATCCCCACGGTGTCCGTTGCCGACCTGGTGGGTCTGGATTCCCTGCACCTGGCGACCGTTCAGCTGGTGCAGCTCGCACCGTTCTTTGTGGTGATGCCGCTGCTCATCGTGTTGGTTGCGGGCCGCGTGACCGACGATCAAGGCGATGTTGCGAGCGTAGGCGAGCGCCTGCACGGCGTGGCCGGTATCGCGCTGCTCTCTGGCGCGTCCTTTGTTGGTGCGGCCCTGGTCGTCGCCATGTTTGTGGGCCCCGAGCTTGCCGTGGTCGTGGGCTCCATCGTGTCGCTCGCACTGACCGCCGCGCTTGCCATGCGCGCCGAGAAGTCCGGTCACCTGGACGCGCGCTTCCATATGAATATCGAGGCCGGCGAACAGCTCACCGTTAAATCGGCGCTTTCGGCCTGGTCGTGCTTCATTCTGATTTTTGTGCTGCTGCTGGGTACCTCCAACCTGGTGCCCGTCGTGCACGCCGCGCTCGCGCCGTTTGCGAGCCACGTGCAGGTGTATTGCGGCGAGAACCCCGGTGCGCTTACGTTTTCGTGGATCAACACGCCGGGTGTTTGGATTTTCCTGGCCGCGTTTGTCGGCGGCGCGATTCAGGGCGCTTCGCCGCGTCTGATGGGCGAGGTGCTGGCCGCGACCGTCAAGCAGATGATGCCGACGGTCATTACCATGCTTTCGGTGCTGGGCTGTGCCAAGGTGATGGGCTATGCGGGCATGATCTCTTCGATCAGTGCGTTCTGCATTGCCGTCGCCGGTGGTCTGTACCCGATTCTGGCCCCGTGGATCGGTGCCGTCGGTGCGTTCGTGACCGGTTCGGGCACATCGTCGGGCATGCTGTTTGGTCCCATTCAGAGCCAGGCCGCTTCGGCGCTGGGTGTGAGCGACTACTGGATGGTTGCGTTGAACGCCCTGGGTGTCGCCGCCGGTAAGATGGTCTCGCCGCAGACGCTCGCGATTGGCCTCGCTGCCGTGCACGTGCGCGGTAAGGACGCCGAGCTCCTGGGCGCAGTGCTGCCCTACGCCGCCGGCATGCTGGTCCTCATGAGCGTCATCGCCATGCTCGGCCAAGGCCTGCCGCTGTAGTCGGCACTTTGGGAACGTCCCTAAGTGCCGGCATCTAGGGACACTCCTTGGTTGTTGCCTGTTCATAAGTGTCCCCAACGATTAGTCGATTAAGAACGTCCCCAATGACCAGGCCGCTTGCCTGTGATTTTTGACCGTTGGGCGGGCGCTTCGCCGTTGCCGCAAAAACGTTTTTGCATATCGGGTACAACGGGCTTTACGTGAGTAAAGTGCGCGCTGCGTCCGCGTGTCGCGTTTTTAAAGGAGGCCCCATGCCTGGTGTTACCCCTGCAGAAGTTTTGTCCAACTTTGGCATTACGCTGGTCGAAGATCCCGCCGATAATCAGCCCCGCCTGTTGGTCGATCTACCCGCCGCGGAGCTCGTCGAGCACGCCATCCGCCGCGAAGAAGGCCGCATGGCATCCAACGGCGCGCTGGTGATCGAGACGGGGGAGCGCACTGGTCGTTCTCCCAACGATCGCTTTATCGTTGACACCCCCGATGTCCACGATAAGATTGCCTGGGGCGCCGTCAACCGACCGCTTTCGATCGAGAGCTACGAGACCATCAAGGCCGGCATCGTCGACTATCTCAACGAGCGCGATGTGTTCGTCACCCGCGGCATGGCCGGCACCGACCGCAACCATACGCGTCGCCTGCTCGTCGCCTGCGAGCGTGCCAGCCAGGCGCTGTTCATTAAGCAAATGCTCGCCCGTCCGCTCGCCCGCGAAATTGCGCGCACCGGCGAGCCGGACTTCTGCGTGCTCGCCGCGCCGGGCTACCAGTGCGATCCCGCCATTAAGGGCCTCAACTCCAGCGCCGCCGTGGTCATTAACTTCCAGGAGCGCGTGATTCTGGTTGCCGGCACCGGTTACTCCGGCGAAATCAAAAAGTCCATCTTCAGCGTCATGAATTACCTACTGCCCGTCGAGGACGACGTGCTACCCATGCACTGCTCGGCCAGCATGGATCCCGTCACGCACGAGACGGCCGTGTTCTTTGGCCTTTCCGGCACGGGCAAGACCACGCTTTCGGCCAACCCCACGCGCCTGCTGATCGGCGACGACGAGCACGGCTGGTCCGACATGGGCATCTTCAACATCGAGGGAGGCTGCTATGCCAAGTGCGAGGGCCTGGACGCGTTCCATGAGCCCGAGATCTTCAACGCCGTCCGCTTTGGCGCCATCTGCGAAAACGTGGTGCTCGATGAGAATCGCAAGCCTAACTATGATGATGTCTCGATCACGCACAATACGCGCGTGGCCTATCCCGTCGAGCACATTCCCAACGCGTGGACCAAGGGCATGGGCACCACCCCGAGCGTTGTGCTGTTTTTGACCTGTGATGCCTTTGGCGTGCTGCCGCCCATCTCGCGCCTGACGGCCGACGCCGCTATGTACCACTTTGTGACGGGCTTTACGGCCAAGATCCCCGGCACCGAGGTCGGCGTCACCGAGCCCACGCCCACGTTCTCCTCGCTGTTTGGCGAGCCGTTTATGCCGCTCGATCCCATGGTCTATGCCAAGATGCTCGGCGAGCGTATCGCCGACGGTCGCACCCGCGTCTATCTGGTCAACACTGGCTGGATTGGCGGCGGCTACGGCGTGGGCCATCGCATCGAGCTTGCCTACACGCGTGCCCTGGTGGCCCGCGCTCTCGACGGTACCATCGAGGACAGCGAGTTCGTGCACGACGACATCTTTAACGTCGACATTCCCACCACGTGCCATGGCGTGCCCGACGGCATTCTGGTGCCGCGCCAGTGCTGGCAGAGCACCGCTCGCTACGACGAGGCCGCGCACAACCTGGCCGTGATGTTCGAGGAGAACTTCGAGAAGAAGTACTCGCACCTGCCCGAGTCCGTCAAGGCCGCCGGTCCGCACGCTCAGGTGCACGCCGACGCCCGTCATCGCGGACGCGGCCTGCTGGGGCTCCGCCACTAGCGTCGCCTCAGACCCAAAACCACCACGAAGGGGACAGTGAACTGCCTCCCATTTCTTGGACATCGGGAAATGGGAGGTTTTC
>USSM01000022.1 GCA_900557455.1 uncultured Collinsella sp.
GCAGGAAGCTTGGATACGCCTAGGCGCGGTCCAAGAAATCGTCCGCACCCCCTTTCAGGAACTATTCCACCGCAACTTATAGATCTGCCGGGGCGGCGCCGGCTATTTGAGGCTGGTGGCGATGAGGGGGCGGCCGAGGGCGGCCTCAAAGCGGTCGGCCATCGTTGGGTCGGCAAGCGTGTCGACTTGGTTGAGCATGATGCGGGCATTGTTGAGGCTCAGCATCCGCAGCTCGGCATTGAGCACCTGGGCGACGCGCTCGGGCGTGGCGATGTCGGTGAGCTCGCAGCCGCAACGCTCGCAAAAGAGCTCGGGGCGGTGGACGGCTTCGTTGATGGGCTTGCCGAGCCCCAAGGCGCCGACGATCCAGACAACGTTTGCCGTGGCGGCGGGAATTACCGGCTCCCAGGCGGCATGCGCCTTGAGCGGGAGTCGCTTGCTGCCATCTGCCTCGGCCAACACATAGTCAAAGCGCTGCGCCAGCTCGTTGAGCGGCTCAGCGGGGGCGGAGAGCTTGCCTGTCTCCGGGTCCAAAACACCCGCCTGGCAGATACTTCCGCGGTTCATGCCCGCGCATGCCTCGCAGGTGCAGCCGGGAACATGCAGGGCCCCCGGCTTCCAAGGCGCGGAGTCCAGGCGACGGCTCGACCCGTCCCATGGCACGCCGGCGACGGGAAACATATGCGTGGTGGTGCAGAGGAGCACGCGGCCGCCAGCGCGCATAAGCTCAAGGCCCAGCGTCTTTAGCAAGGTCGACTTGCCGCCACTGCCGATAATTGCGGTAATGCCCGGCTCGATCTTGAGCGCGGAGGCAAGGTTTCCGCTCGTCGTTTCCATCTGTTCACCGCCGTATAATACTGTGATAATAAATAATCATCAGAGTGCGGTCGAACCGCTTTTGCTCTGCTCAAACCGTAGCACAGGGAGGTGCCCCGGGAATGCTCGTTTATGTTCGCGGCGCCGGCGATATCGCCACGGGCGTCGCCGCTCGCTTGGTGCGCGCCGGCGTGTCGGTCGTTATGGCCGATATTGCGATTCCCACGTGCATCCGTCGCACAATCAGTTTTTGCGAGGCCATTCGCCTGGGCGAGGTCGAGGTTGAAGGCATTCGCGCTCGCTTGGCACAGACGCCGGCAGAGGCGCTTGCAATTACCGAGGCCGGAGACGTCGCCGTTGTGGTAGACCCCCAGGCCAAGATGCTCGAAGAACTGAAACCCGCCGCCGTGGTCGACGCGATTCTGGCCAAGCGCAACTTGGGCACCACGCGCGACATGGCGCCTGTCGTCATCGCCGTGGGGCCGGGCTTTACCGCGCCGGTTGACTGCGATGCCGTGGTCGAGACCATGCGCGGGCATTTTCTCGGCCGTGTCATTACCCAAGGTTCGCCCCAGCCCAACACGGGCGTGCCAGGCATTATCGCCGGCTATGGTAAAGAGCGCGTTATCCACAGCCCCGCCGCCGGCGTGTTTCGGTCCGACCACGCAATCGGCGACATCGTGAGCGCCGGCGATGTGATCGGGTATGCGGGTGATACTCCCATGGTCACGCAGATTGACGGCTGCTTGCGCGGCCTTTTGGCCGATGGCGTGCAGGTGACTGAGGGCTTTAAATGCGCCGATGTCGATCCGCGCGGCGATGCCAGCTATATCAACTACATTTCGGACAAGGCGACGTCGGTCGGCGGCGGCGTGCTCGAGGCACTCGCTATGCTCACCGGTGTATTCCAGGGATAGGAAATTGCAATGGAAAAGCTCGATGTTGTGAATGCGGCGCTTGTCGCCCTGCGTGCTGGTAAGACGTGCGAGCTGGTGGTCGTGGCCGGCACGGCAGGGTCGTCACCGCGCGGTGTGGGCGCATGGATGGCCGTCTTTGCCGATGGCAGCCAGGCGGGCACCATCGGCGGCGGCAAGATTGAGCTCTTTGCGCTGGACGAGGCGCGCGAGCTCCTGAGCGCGGGTCAGTCGCGTCTGGTCCGCTACACCATGGGCGGCGAGAACTCCGATACCGGCATGATCTGCGGCGGAGCCATCTGCCTGTGCTACCTGCATCTGGATGCGACCCAGGCACCGTTGTTCCAGGAAATTGCCGACGTCTTGGCCTTTCGGCGCATCGGCGACTTCGTCATCGACTTTGAGCCGTTTATCGCGAGCGCGCTCGAGGGCGATGTGGCCGAGTACCATGGCGAGGAATCGCGCCGCACCATTGCGGGCTGCCCCGGGCTTTCGCTGGTGGAGGAGGGGAGTAAGGTCACCTACACCAACGCCGCCTCCGAGATTCCCCCGGCGCACATCGAGACGCTCTGCCCCGAGGGCCTGACCTACATCTTTGGCTGCGGACACGTGGGCGCCGCGACGGCGCGGGTGCTCACGGCGGCGGGCTTTGCCGTCGTGGCTTGCGACGACCGCCCCGGCACGTTGACCCCCGAATGGGTGCCCGGTGTCTACGATCGTCGCCTGGTCGATTACAAGAACCTGAGCAAGCAGTGCCCCATCGGCCCGCGCGACCTGGTGGTCGTCGCCACGGCGGGTCACAAGTCCGATATAGACGTGGTGATTCAGGCCATGCGCGCCAAGCCTGCCTACCTGGGTTGTCTGGGTTCGCGCCGCAAGACGGCCTTTGTGCGGGCCCGCTTGGAGCAGGAGGGCTTTACGCAGGAACAGATCGACGGGTTGCACCTGCCGATCGGCGTTGCCATCGAGGCGGAGGACCCCGAGGAGATCGCCATCTCCATCGCCGCCGAAATGATTCACCTGCGCCGCACCAAACTCGTCCCCCGCAAGCGCTAGTCGCATCCCCATCAATAAGTTGCGGTGAAATAGTTCCTAGATAAGCCTGACGGGCGGTCAGCCGGGGGTGCGGACAGAAAGTTGGACCGTGAAGCGGTCCGGACTGGAGGTTCGCAT
>USSM01000023.1 GCA_900557455.1 uncultured Collinsella sp.
TTGAACGTCAGATTGTCCAAATGCGGCCCGCGCAGCGTCGAGCCGTTACGCGGTTCGTAGAACCGCGTAACTAACAAATGAGCATGGCATCGCCAAAGCTGAAGAAGCGATAACGTTCTTCGATAGCGGCGGCGTAGGCATCCATGATCTGGTCGCGGGAGGCAAGCGCGCTCACGAGCATCATGAGCGTGGAACGCGGCACGTGGAAGTTGGTGATCAGTGCGTCGACCACGTGATAGGTCGAGCCAGGCATGAGGTAGAGCTGCGTTGTCGCGTTCTCGCGTACCACGATGTCACCGCGGCCGAGCGTGTCGGCGCCATCCTCGCGGCCTTCAAAATAGCGCGCCGTCACGGCCGGATCGGACACCGGCGCGTCTGCGTCAAACGCGCTCTCGAGCGAGCGCACCGCGGTGGTGCCGACGGCGATCACGCGATGTCCCTCGGCCTTCGCCTTATGCACGGCGTCGACAACTTCCTGCGACACGTGGTAGCGCTCGGTGTGCATCACATGCTGCGTGGGATCGTCCTCCTCCACCAGACGGAAGGTATCGATGCCCACCTCGAGCTCGACGGCGGCAAACTTCGCACCCTTGGCCTCGATAGCGGCCATAAGCTCGGGGGTAAAGTGCAGACCCGCCGTGGGAGCGGCAGCCGAGTGCTCTTCCTTCATGGCGTAGACGGTCTGGTACTTCTCGGGATCGCCCTCGTAATCGGTAATGTAGGGCGGCAGCGGCACGTGGCCGGCAGCATGGATGGCCTCGTCGAGCGTGCGCGGCTCGCCGGCGGCATTGCAACCGGCCGGCTCAAAGCGCACCAGACGGCCACCGCGGCTATCGGTGACAAAGTCGATGACCTCGGCCGTCAGCACCACGGGCGCGCCCTCGGGCGCATGGGCGCCACCGGCGCGATACTCAATCTGAGCACCGGGCTTCAGACGCTTACCCGGCTTGACCAGGCACTCCCAAACATGGCCCAGCGGATCCACGTCCTCGCGGCGCTTGAGCAGCAGCGTCTCGACCACGCCACCCGAGCCGGCTTTGCGACCGATCAGGCGGGCCGGCATCACGCGCGTCTTGTTGATGACGAGCACATCGCCCGGCTCGATATAGTCGATGATATCGCGGAAGATACGGTGCTCAACGGTACCGCCGTGCTCCAGCGGCGTTCCCGCCTGGGAGCCCTTGCGATCCACCACCAGCAGACGGCAGGAGTCACGCGGCTCGGCAGGCGCCTGGGCGATCAGTTCCTCAGGAAGGTTGTAGTCAAAATCATCGGTACGCATAGACACGTCGGATTCTCCTTATATAGCTAAAGTCCGCTCTACATCCTAGCAGGCTGACGTCCCAAATGAACTACTTTTTGGCGGCTTTGCGCTCGTCGCGGATGCGGGCTCGATCCATGGCCGCCTCGACGGCCGAGAACCGGCAGCCGCAGTAATTCTGTCGATACATGCCAAGCTCGCGCGAACGACGCGTGGCCTCGGGGTAATACGGGCGAAAATCGCGAATGACCGGGACGAGCCCATGTGCCGCCGCCAAGCGCTCAAGCACGTCATTGCAGGTTTCGAACAACTGATACGGCGAGACGGCGAGCGTCGTACCCACAAACTCAAACCCACGCTCCTGGGCCACACGACACGCCTCGGCCAGACGCAGGGCATAGCACGCGCGACAGCGACGAGGTCGATCGGCGCCCAGCGGGGCCACGCCGGCCTCCCAGCGCTCGCGGTCCTCCCCCGCCTCGATAAGCTCGATGTCGCCATCGGCACACCACCGGCGCAGCTCGTCCAAACGCCGCTGCCATTCATCACGCGGTTGAATATTGGGGTTTGTCCAGCAGATTGTGGGCTCAAACCCTTCCTCGCGCAGCAGGCGAACCGGCTCCAGCGAGCACGGCGCGCAGCAAGCATGCAGCAGCAACGGCTTCATGGACATCTCCTCTCCCACAATGATTTTTTAAGGCTCTGTTAGACCAGGATTGACATTCCGCCCCGTCATCTTCTTGCGATTGC